>NZ_JACJRE010000001.1 GCF_014697075.1 Tolypothrix sp. FACHB-123
CATGGGCGCAAGAGTGGTTTTTGAGTTGTCGTTGTGAGAGACAATAACTCTACTACAAAGTGCCCTCTCTCCTCATCCTCTTATTTTGGCTAAGGTATTGAGTTAAAATGCTCTTTACGAGCTTTACTACGCTCTTTATTCAAGGCTTTCAATTCTTCTAAACTCAAATCATGGGTATCCATGTTTACGGCATGAGCATATCCAACAAAATCTTCTGCATTCTCATCAGTTTCAGAACTGTAGATATATAAAGTCAGGATATGGTCTGGGTCATATCGCAGAGTTACAAATTCACCTCTATATGCCTTGAGTGATTCTCCACGGTAAATTAAGTTCTCAAACTGTATAGATCCATGCGCTTGAACCACTCGTTGCGCTTCTTTCATCAAACAGATATCTAATTCTCGCTCATCCAAAGGTTCAGGCAATTTTCCTCCCATACCGTTGAACCAGCGTTCAAATCTTGTATCACGAGGTTCTTTGGGATAAGGTTCGTGATTATAAATATCACAAAAGAAACTCGCTAAAATCTTGTCCAAATCCTGTATTGTCAAACAGGCTTCTTTCTCTGCATTTTCGGGACGTTCCTGAACATTTGCGCCTGTATAACCAGGTAAATCTTTGAGAACTTGAGTATTAATAGTTTTGAAGATTCGTTCTACAATACCACCTTCGGGTGGGCGATCGCGGAGTTCACACTGAAATCCTAGTTTCTTGCCAATGGCTTTGAGATGTTTTGAGCGAAAATCTTTTCCACCATCAGTAAAAAAATATTGAAAAGGAGGCCCACATATCTGCCAAACTTTATTTAGCTCATAGTCATCAGGATAATTTTTCGGCAAAATAGCGTGTCTTAAGGCTAGAGCCACCTCTGTAGAACCTGGCTGTTTAATCCATAAACGGAAACCAACAACACAACTTGAATAGGTATCCACAATAGTCGTCAGCCAAGGACGCTCAGACAGTAAATCACCATGAATATCAACTATGCGAATATCTAATTTAGTATGGTCACACTGGATAATTTGGTTACTAAAGTCAGCCCTCAGTAGTTCGCCATCGCGTGTTACCACTGTCATCCAAGATCCTGAACCAGGATTTCTAACTTTTGTTTTCCGTTTGTGTTGTTCAATTAAAGGATCTAAAATTCTATAAACAGTAGCTTGATGAGGATAATCTCCTGGCTTAAGTCCAAGGTCAACGATCGCGTGTCGCTTCACTTCGCGAACTACAGATGCTGGTGAAATTGGATGTTTGTCTTTAATACTCTTTTGATAAATTGTTTTGATAAATTCTTGCCAGTATTCGCTGACTCGATATTTTCCCTTATCGGAGCGTTGTACTCCTGCTGTCTCGGATAGGGTGTCTTCATAGTGTTGCTTAAGTAGACGCTCTACCTGCCGAGTAGAGATAGCAAGAGTATTTGCAACTGCTTGCTTCCTTTGAGACTTAATTGTGCGATTTGGTGATTCAGCAAGCCACTGGATGAGGTTAAATGTCAGCTTATGTCTATCTGAAGTTTCCAGAATAATTTGCGATGGATCTACAGTGAAATTATTTTCACCAAGGAAAATAGCTTCCGGGGCTTCGGTCAATTCTTGTGTGAATTCAAATTCTTTGTTTGCCATTGGAGCGAGAAATACTCATTAAGGTACTAATGTACCATTATCTTGCTAAGAATGCGACAAACAATTTGCAAATTGACAAAATGTAAATAAACGACATTGAATATGCGAAACCGCAACTTACGACATTGAATATGCGAATTAAGCCAATTTGTCGCTTTGATTGATTATAAGCTTAAAACCTTTGCACAGCAGGACTTACAACGCTTTTAAGTAGTCGCGACATGATTTGCGAATTGCGACATATAATTAGCGAATGTACAGGCTTTATAAGATGACAACTAAAATGTTAATTATTTAAATATCGACATTTAATTTGTTAAAATCATTTAACTTTTAAATGGCAATCAAAAAGGCTATAATTATTGTGTAGTGGGGATTATAGCCTTTTTAATTTCAGCGACAATAATTTGTTAAGACGACATATAATTAGTTAACTGACATCAGAATTCTTAATTGAGATGTATGTCGATTGCCAAATTATTTGTCCGCGTTAACATATTCCTCTATTCTGACAAACAATAGTCCATAAAGTAACTAACTTTATACACCATTAGCTCAGATTGAGAAATTGGCGGATAACAGAGACTATTGGAATAACATCATAGGAGTAGTAGCCCTGAGTCAGTGGGATAATCTCGCCAGATTTAAGTTGAAAGCTAACTCTGTAGGATGTTCCCCCCATACCATCATTATCAGATGTGTCCACCTCAACGGCTGCAATTTGACTCAGAGGATACTCGACTATATCAATACAGCGCCACAATTTCTTGCGGGTTAAGGTGAAAGAATTGCGATCGCGATCGAGTATGCAATTTGAGCCACCTTCATATATATCTAAGGCAATAAAGAGTATATTAAATGCAAAAAATGGGATACTCCCGACTAAAATTATGATCCATTCTGGTTGCTCAATATTTAGGCGGGCGATTTCTGGTTTGGCAATATATTGATTGATTTCTTCTACAATTGGTTTGACATCGGCTTTTGCACCTTCACCTCCTCTACTCGTAAAAGTAAAGCGAACCGGAGAATCTTTAATTAACAATACTACGTAATAGTAGTATTCACCTGTTTCTTGATCCACTTCCTTTGATTTTTCAATTTTAGCCTCTCTCAAATCCGATAGGGGAAATTTTTGCTTGACTTGTATCCAAAAAGGAGATTGTACAAGTTCACAATTTCCTTGATTGGCAATGCTTCTCTCACATGTCAATCTAGAACCACCGCCAAGTATAATAATTCCTAATACTGGTAAAAAAGATGTACATAAAAATATGAACCAGAACAAAAAACAATTAGGTTTTAACGGTTTAAACAGTATTAATTGGTGTGAATTTAATTCCTGAACTTGCATAATTAGGGAGACAAGGGGGTGAGGAAGTGTGGAGACTGTGGGGAATGTGGGGAGAAATGACTTATGCTCAATGCCCAATACCCCATTACAATCGCTGTCGCTGAATCAATTGGCTAAATAATCCCGGTTGCTGGGCGAGTTGGTCAAAGTTACCTTGTTGGACTAAGCGCCCATTTTCCAATACATAAATGCGATCGGCGTTGCGAATGGTGCTGAGGCGATGAGCAACAACAATCCGGGTAACATTCAACTTTTCTAAACTTTCGCTAACTATCGCTTGGGTGCGGTTATCTAAGGCGCTGGTGGCTTCATCAAACACCAAAATTCGGGGACGTAATGCCAAAGCTCTGGCAATTAATAACCGTTGTCGCTGTCCGCCAGAAAGGTTAGTACCCCCTTCGCTAACTACTGTATGCATCCCCATTGGCATGGTGGCGATATCATCGGCTAAACCTGCCATTCTCGCTGCTTCCCATGCTTCTTCCATTGAGATGACAGCGTTACTGGAAATGTTTTCAAAGATGGATGCAGACATTAAGCGGCTGTTCTGCAAAACCACCCCTAACTGACGGCGAAGGGCATTGACATCTAATCCGGACAGTTCTTGCCCATCATAATTAATACTACCCGATTCTGGCGTGTCAAATCCTAACAACAATCTAAATAAAGTAGATTTACCACTCCCCGAAGGCCCTACCAAGGCGATAAATTCTCCTGGTTCTGCCCGTAAGCTGACATCATCTAAGGTGAGTGCGCCATCAGGGCGATAGCGAAATATAACATGGCTAATCTCAACTCTACCTGATAATCTGCCTGGGTCAGTTTTGCTACCGTCAACTTCTGGGCTGGCTTGGAGGATAGGTTGGGCGCGTTCCCATAAGGGTAGGGCTTCTAAGATATCTACGGCGGTACTGCTTAAGCTCGTCGCTCCACTAATAAATGTACCAAATGCTGCATTAAAAGCTAAGAAATGTCCCGGAGAAAAAGTTCCGCCATTGGCTTGGGATTGTTGCAGTAAATTAGTGGCGAAGGCAAAAATTATCACAGGAGTTAAGGCGGAAAGCAGATTGTTAATTACTACCAAATTATCTTCTATACTTTGAGCATCGAGCATATAGCGTAATTGCTGGCGATATTGCCCGCCCCAGTAAGCAAATGCTCTCGGTTGTGCGCCATTAGTCCGGAATTTAGCGACACCGTTAATGATTTGTACCATCATCCCAAAGAGTTTACCTTGCATTTCTAGTAACGGGCGGACTTTGCGGATGGTGAGAATACCGGAAATAATGGTGACAGCTATATTAATTAAGGCGACAAAAACAGCAATTAGGGCTAAGGAAGGACTGTAGTAAAACAGCAATCCTAAATTTAGCAGGGAAAAGAAGCTCGAAAATAAAGTTTTGAGTAATGTATTGCTGAGTTTTTGGCGAATTTGGCTGATAACGGCAACACGAGCGCTTAAATCACCGATGGAATATTGGCGGAAAAATGAAGCTTTGAGATTTAATAATCTATCCCAAATTGCGGCTTGGGTGGAAGTATCGGCAAAGGTTTCTAAGCGCATAATCGCTACGCCTTGGGTGAGTTGAAATAGGGTTGCGCCTAGAGTTGTGGCTACTAAACCAAAGGCGATTTGGTATAAGAGCGATTTATTGTCATCAGGAATGGCTTGATCGATGAGGATGGCGGTAGCTTGAGGTGTAATCATCCCCAATAAAGCGATCGCAATTCCGGTAAATAAAATTGTCGCTAATTCTTTAGAACGTCCTTCAAAGGCAAACTGTATCAAGTTCAACACCTTGAGGTTAGCGGGTAAAGGACGATAAAAAGTGTAAGCTGTAGGCGATATCGTTGCAGCGATTTGGCGATCGCATTTTATCCGCTTTTGTTCTATCGGATCGATAATTTCATACCGCGTTTCCGAAATGGGTAACAGTGCCACCGGGCGGTTATCTGCTACAGTATAACCTAACAAAGCGCCGCTATCTTGCTGCCACCAATTATCCCGCAAAGTGATGCGCCGGATGCGAATACGGGAAGCCCGCGCGATCGCATCTAAGGGATCGCGTACTCGGCGCAAGTCTTCTGAATTAGCCGGGGGACGAATAGATATCCCTAATACTTTTGCTACCGCACCAGCCGCAAATAACAGTGCTTCTTCGGAGTTAATTGCTGGTTTTGTGGGGGATGTGGGCGTTGTCTCAGCATCGAAGATGTTAGCAAAGTTACTGAGAGTAGAGGCGATCGCTTGATTATTTAACCGTTCCCTGGCTTGAAATCTGGCTAACTCTGCGGTGTTGGCTTGTTGTTCGAGTTGGGAAATTGCTTGTAAAACGAATATTTGTAAATGATGTAATCCGGTTAATAATGTATGAGTATCGGCTAAATCTGTAGTAGATAAGGCATCAATTTCAATTACCTCTTGAGATTGTAACCAGAGATATCCATATAAAGGAATGCGTCCAATTTCGGAAGTGATTTCTAAGCTATCTAAGCCTAATAGATTTCCTTTTCCTTGGAGAATTTGCGCCCAAACAACCATGTCATGTGGTGCTTGAAATATTTCTTTTTCGCCTAATATAGTACATCCGGGAATGTTCGCGGGTGTGGGGATTTTGGGGGAGATGATTTCGGCGACAGATGAACTAAGAAGTTGTACCCAATTTTCAATTAATTCTGGTGTAGAAGTGAGAGAAAATTCGGATTTTTTAAGTTGTAATAGTTCGGTTTCTTCTAAAGCGACTGCGAGGATTTGATAATGTCCGTTTGGGGAGTTTAATTGAGCGGAGAACATGGCTGCGCCGGCTTTGACGCTAAATAGATAACGTCGTCTTCCTTTGGGTATACCATGTTGGACGTTGATGGCGAAGATGGCGAGAGATCCCGATTTGACTAGCCAAATTGTTTCTGGGTTGTCGAGTAGTAGGGGGTCGTTATTTTTGAATATATATGATTCACTGAGTGGGTTGGTTTGATTTTCTTCAGCTAGCATAGTTAAATATTTGATATAAGAATTTATTTATTCTTTGCGTCTTTGCGGCTTTGCGTGAGAAAAAAGAAATGAATGAAACCGCCAAGACGCCAAGGACGCCAAGAAAGGAGAGTTGTAGAGAGTTTTTTGGTTTAGCTTTCGCTTTTAATTAAGTCTAAATAATGTCCTTCGACTTGACTTAATTCGTCGTGAGTACCGCGTTGGACGACTTTACCGCGATTGAGAACTATGATTTCATCGCAATCACGAATTGTACTCAAACGATGGGCGACAATTACGCAGGTACAGCCGCGTAAACGTAGGTTTTGATCGATGATTTTTTCGGTTTCTGCATCTAAGGCGCTGGTGGCTTCATCCATTAATAAAATTGAGGGATTATTGACTAAGGCGCGGGCGATTTCTAATCTTTGACGTTGTCCCCCACTCAAGTTACTTGCGCCTTCTAATAAGTCTGCATTGTAACCGCCGGGAAGCGATCGCACAATTTCATGCACAGCTGCATCGCGGCAAGCTTGGATTAAGTTACTATCAGGAATGGTAGTATCCCACAAGGTGAGGTTATCGCGGACGCTACCAGCAAATAGCATAATGTCTTGTTCGATTGTGGCGATGGAGTTTACCAATATCTGAGGCGGAATTTGCTGTTTGGGTTGTCCATCGAAGTAGATTTCCCCTGCCCAAGGTTGATATAATCCGGCTACTACCTTGGCGATGGTGGATTTACCAGAACCGCTACCACCAACTAACGCTACACGTTGTCCTGGTTTGAGGGAAAGACTAAAATTTTCAATTAGCGGTGGTGCAGTTCGGTTATAGCCAAAGGTGATGTTACGCAGTTCGAGATATCCTTCTAGTTTAGGGGAAGTAACAGACCAATCCCCCCTGCTCCCCTGCTCACCTGCTCCCCTGCTGTCTTCCACCGGGTTGCGTAAGACATCATCTAGGCGATTTAAATTTCCTTCCAGTTCTTGTAAATCCCCACCTAAACTGATGAGTTGACTGACTGGTTGCATAAATTGCTGCATTAAGGATTGAAATGCAATCAGCATCCCAATACTTAACCCTCCATCGATAACCCGAAATCCCCCGACAACCAGCAATAACATGGAGGTAATCCCAGATAAAAAGCTGGGTAAGATTCCCAAGCTTTGATTGAGATTGTCCATATCTTGACGCACATTGATGGCTTTGGCGTAATATCCAGCCCAACGGGTGAAAAAATCGGACTCTAAACCGGAAGCTTTCAGGGTTTCCATACTTTGCAAACCTGCGATCGCAATCCCGCTGACTTTGCCTTGTTCCTGCATCAGGCGTATATTAGTATCAACCCGCAATCCAGCTACCCACTGCAAAGCTAGGAGATTGACGACAACAAAAGCAATACCAATCAGAGTTAATAGGCGATCGTATTGCCACATGACAATGGCATAAAATATTACCATCACGGCAGAAATTACCGTTGTTGCCAGTTTACCAGAAAGGAGATTAGCCAGGCGATCGTTAAGTTGAATTCTGCTGCTAATTTCCCCAGCAAAACGCTGATCGTAAAAGCTTACAGGAAGATGGAGCAAATGCCAAATAAATTTACTCGACATTCCCATTGCTAATTTAATTTTTAGTCGTCGCAATAACTGTAATTGCAAGCGTGTTAATAATCCACTTAATAAAGCAGTAAATAACATCGCAAATATTAGCGGGCGCAACCAATCATCTCGACCTTGAATTAATACTTCATCTACAAATACTCGCGAAAATGTGGGGATGGCTAAACCAGGTATTACTAATAAAAATCCCGCCAATACACAATAAATTAAAGACCAACCTGAGCCGCGTAATCGTGAAGTTAAAGCTAAAAATAAGCTCGGTTTATGTCCCCCTGGTTTAAAATCTGCACCCTTTTCAAATACGAGAACTACCCCGGTAAAAGCTTCGCTAAATTCTCCTACAGAAACCGTCCTTCTTCCCGTCGCTGGATCGTTTAAATAAACGCGCTGTTTACTAAAGCCTTCAACTACTAAAAAATGGTTGAAATTCCAAAATACTATATAAGGACATTGAATTTGTTCTAATGCTGGTAAATCCGCTTTAAAACCTTTAGCTTGTAATCCGTAACTCCGCGCCGCATTTAAGATATTTGAAGCCTTACTTCCATCTCTAGAAATTCCGCAAGCTTGGCGTAATTCTGCTAAGGGAATAATTCTGCCATAGTAACCTAAAATCATTCCCAAAGCTGCTGCACCACATTCTACTGCTTCCATTTGTAGTAATGTTGGTGTGCGGCGAATTGAAGGGATTTTATTAAATAAAGATTTCATGGTTAATATTATTTATTGGTAAGGTTGCACAAGGTTTTAATTTTTAAACGCAAAGGTACGCTAAGGTTAACGCAAAGGGGCGCAGAGTTTTTTTAGATATATATCTTTGAGGAGAATTATGTGCCTCTATTCTTCTTTGGCGTTCTTCTCTTCTCCCAAGGGGAGACGCTGCGTGAACGAGACGCTAACGCGAAGGCGGTCTTGGCGGTTCAATTCATTTTTTTATCTCACGCAGAGACGCAGAGAAATTATATAAGAGGTTTAATTATTGGGAATATAAGAAGATTAAACCTCTTGAAAATTACGAATTACGAATTACGAATTACCCTAGTCCTGTCAAAGATTTGAAAATAGGTAATACAAAGGTAATCGGTGCGCGTTCTTCAACTGTAATCCGTACAGAAGTTGTGGTTCCTGCTGTAATTTCTAAGTCAGGCCCTTTTGATGAAGACCAACGATAGCCTTTATTAGTAGAAGTATCCGGTTGCAGTTCGCTAAAAACTGCTATTTGTGCCCCTTGACTCAATATACCTGGTAAAATATCAGGATTACCAATTAAACTGGCTACACCTTGCTGTGTTACCGGGAATGCAGAAATATTTTTTACCTTCGCTTCTATTCCACCGAATTCTTCGCGTTTCACGGTAGAAGGTGTAACTTGTAAAGACATCCCCGGTTTAATTTTCTTACCTTCACTCACAGGTAAAAAAGCCACATTAACTAATTTCGCAGATTCTTCATTAGCTGCTATTGTCCCAATTCCTCCACCTGGTTCTAATTGTTGTCCTGGTTTGGCGGTGATTTCTAGAATTCTTCCGGTGTAATCGCTGACAATTTGACTAGTTTTTTGTAATTGTAATTCTAATTGAGCAATGACACGTTGCGTTTCTTGAATTTCTTTTTTTCTGTTAGTAACAGTAGTGAAATCTTGCTCTTTTTGAGTTGCTTGACGACTTTCTAAAGCTTTTAATTGGGTTTGAATTTCATTAATTTGATTAAGGTTATTCATATACTGACGTTCGGTGTCAGTTTCCCTTAATTCCAGTTGATTTAATTGGGATTTGGCTTCATTGATTTGTGCTTGAGCATTTTTATAGTCTTGCTCTGCTTGTAAAGCTGTATCTTGGGGAACAGCGCCTTCTTTAAGGAGTTTTTTCCGTTTTTGCCATCTTTCATGATAAATCGGTAATAATTCTTGTAAAGTTTGGATACGTTGTTGCAGATTGAGCCGTTCGCGTTTCATTACAGTTTGTGTTTGTTCGCGTAACGCTGGGGTGAGAGATTGGACGATTTCTAAACTTCTTTGCAATGTTTGACGCTGTTGCTGAATTGCTATCTCTTCTAAATTAGAACGCTGTGTTTGCACTTGATTGGCGGTTTCATCTTGAAAACGCAACTGTACTAGTTTTTCTCGCGCTAGTTGCAATTGCTTGCGTAATTCAGCTTGATCTATAGTTGCAATGACTTGACCTTTTCTGACGCGATCGCCTACTTGCACGTTTAACGCTAAAATCCTTCCAGGGTTAGCCGCTTGCACAGTCACCACTTTACTGGGATAAATTAATACCCCCCGCCCAGAGACGACTATCGGAATACGCCCAAACACACTCCAAGCAGTTCCCACCGCTACCAAGGAACCCAGCGCCAACAAAGAAAACCAGCGTTTAGGATTTGTTACCTTAATTAATTGATCGAGTTGTTCCGGCGAAGCAACTCTATCTAAAGCTTCCTGACGAAAAATATTCCGTTTCTGCGTATCTTGCTGTGTTACCATTTTTTTACCTTTTTATACAAAGACTAGGGAAGGGGTAGGGGTGCAGAGGAAGCAGAGGGGGTAATAAAATAAATACTCAATGCCCAATGCCCAATGCCCATCACTCAATCCCAATCCGTTTGAGCATCCAGTCAAACCGCGCTCCGGCTAACGCCACTTGTGAGAGAGAATTTAGATTAAGTTCGTTAGCGTAGGATTGGTCTAAGGATTGTCCGCTACTGTAAGTTAGTCGTCCATATCCTAAGCGTTGGGCGATCGCTTGTTGTTTATCTGCCAACAAAATTCCCAACACGCGGTAAAATCGAGATGCAAAGCCGACATCATGCAATAGTTTTGCTGACAATCGCCACTTAGGAATCGATAATACTCTTGAGTTCCGTATTGTCCTCACTGTGACTGCTGGCGGTTGGACTTCAATAAATGGGGTTTCGCCCACAATATCGCCCCGCCATAATCGCGCAAATTCCTTTTCTAATACTTGATTTTGGCTATCTTCTAAATTAGAAAAAGCTCTCGTTAAGGGGTTAATTTCTCCCGTCGCGGCATTTAACGCCACAGCCCCATCAAGTAAAATATGTAACGCTTCTATCGGTCTACCGCCGCGAATTAAGACAGAACCAGCCGCAAATTGTTCGACTCTTCCCGCCGCAATTAACCAATCAATATCAGCATCCTGTAACTCTGCAAAGACAATCAATGCTTCCCGCAGTTGGGATTGACTCAAAACAACCGTACTGTTCCCCAACTGATTCATCATTTGCTCTAGACGATTGGCTAACAGCACTGCACTGGCGCGGTAGAGATGCGCCGCAAAACTCAAATCTTGTTGGAGTTTTTGGATAAGCTGGAATTTGGGAATTGTTAACACCAAAGATTTGGTTTTGGCACTCACAGTAGTTGCAGGTAGATAAGTTTCGATAAAGGGAATTTCCCCTACCATCTCCCCACTAGATAACCGCGCAATTTCCCTTCCGGGTAAAGTTCCCCCTTCCAGCACCGCAAAAGCTCGCCCTAAAGGATTGTTATCTGCTTGATTTAAGGAAACCGTCAATGCACCATCAAGGAGAATATGCAGTGCATCCAGAGGTTGACCTTGCTGAATTAAAACTTTTCCCGGCGCAATTTCTGCTTGCTTTCCTACCGCCAACATCCAATCTATATCTTCATTACTAAGTTCTTTTAATAGAACCTCTGCCATTACTCAACTCCCTATAAATCAACGAATGGGAGAAAAATTCTGCAACCTTCACCCCTAATTTTTCATTACTCAACCGTCAACACTTCCCTGCGGGACGCTACGCGAACGACAGGCTCCCTTCGACAAGCTCAGGGCATCGCAGTGCAGCGCAGTCAACAGTCAACCGTCAACCGTCAACACTCCTCTCATTTCCTACCAAAAAGCTTGGCGAAACCGCTGACAAAACTCAGCGCATCGCTCACAGAACTAAAGCCCAAACCGATAAATTGAAATGCTGAGGAAGATATATAAGAAGATCTAAAAAGAGAATTTCTGCTGTTTCTGCGAAAACTCCGGCGGTTGGCGGAAAATATATCTCTTTGTTCAAAAGTGGAGCCAGATAGGTAAATATCGATTCCACCTGAGACTGCGTCTAGTTCTTCGGGCGATAATTCAACGGGACTATTATTTATATTTGTTTCATTAGACATTCTTTTATCCTGCGGAATGCTGCTGAAACTTAGATATTTCTGAAGGGGTGGAACTTATGCAAAATGCGTAGATGCAAAGCAGTAAAGCAGTGGCTCACCAATGACAACCCTTGCCAATTACTAGTTAGGTAGCGCGAATATCAATAGTAATAGAGCTAAGTTTGTCAAAAACCTGTTGAGTTCGATGAATCGGCCACCAATCGTAAAGAAAAATTTCCAACGGTCGCCACATTGCTACCCAACCTACAATCAATAACCCTTCGGTGACGATGTTAGCAAAGGTATCATCGCTGAACAAGGTAATGAGTTTGCTAATCGTCACGCACAAGCCCAAAAACATTAGACCAATCAATAATGAGATCCGACCTTGGCGGAGAGTCTGACGCAGTTCTCTACCTGCGTTATGCTTTCGATAATCAAAATAGTTATGGATGGCTTCAGGTAAAATTTGTATTTCTGCGTCTTGTAATTGTTGTGGTACGTAGAAAACTAGCTTTAAAGGAGTTTTAAGTGAGAATTCGCTTGCTGATTGAAAAATATAAGCTTCAGCGTCTTCATCAAGGTCTTTTTCTAAAAATGGTGATGGATCAAAGGAGTTAAATATTTGACTTACATTACTGAGGCGGATTTCAATTAAATATATACCATTTTCATTTTTATAATAGGAGTCTAGGTCTTTCACATAACATAATCTCCTTGATTGAGATACATTTAGCAATTCTTCAGGAAACAATCAAAGCGATCGCAATCATTCGACGGAGATTTTTTGGTCAATTGCTCGCCTTAATCTTGAGGATAGACAATAAATTTGAGGAAGTTGTGAGAATTGTGAAAAAAAGCGATCGCATGAATGTAGGTAAGTGCGATCGCTTTTTTTGCAACTTTCACTAAAATCTATGCACCCCACCGTCAACGCAAATCAGGTGGGGTAGTTCCTTTTTTAGTAACCTGCTAACAATGCATCACGCAGAAAGATGTATTGTAATTCAAAGCCAATCGGCTCAAGTCTAGACAACAACTCTTTTGCTTGACCCGAAAGTTGATAATCAGATGGTACCGGAATTATCGTGGAATTTTCCATACCTTGAGCCAGTCGATACCAAAAAGCTAGCTTGGTATTGTTGTTCAAAGAGTCGTATTCCCGCCGAATCTCTGTGCTAGAAGGGGTCAACAAATCGCGCATGATTTGCAGTTGCTCTTCTTTGGACTTTCCTTTAACTTTATTAAACAGTCCCTCAGAATTATCAGGTGCGGTGTCTTCGGGGTCTTGGGGTCTGGTGGAACCACCCATTTGGACGTACAGATGCCACAATACGGCAAGTTGGTTATCTATGGACAGGTTTCTAAACAGCTCCGCATACTGTGCTGGTGCTGATTGAGTATATTGTGCCATGATTACTCTTCCAATTCAAAACTTCTAATCTTTAAGGGGGTCAACAATGAAGTTAAAGCTCCTTAAAGACTTGTTACCTAAGTTAACAATGAGTTGATGTATATTCGTCTAACTAAAGTTGTAGATACAGAATTTCCCAAATTTGTATAATTCAAAACCTGAGCAGGGTGAAGCTCAAGAATTTAGTCACCTATAGACAGATTTTCTCAAAAATCCTGAGAAATGTTGAACAAGTAAAGCTGAGGAGGAATCCTATATAGCAATCCTCAATGATTTGTGAAATATTACATGTAAGGTTGTTGACTGTTAACCGTTGACCGAATTTTAGATTTTAAATTTTGGATTTTGGATTGAAGATTCAAAATCCAAAATTTAAAAAGGTTTCAAGCCCCTGAATTTATTCATGGCATAAATCTAAAATCCAAAATCTAAAATTTTAGATTCAAGCCCCTACATTAATGTATGGGGATAATCTAAAATCTAAAATCCAAAATCTAAAATTGATTGACAGTCAACAGTCAACAGTCAACAGCCAAAACCGATATTTTTCACAACTGAAATAGGATCGCTATATGAATTCAATTATGGTTATTCGCCCTTATAAATATGATGATACTTGGGTATTCGACGATGAAAAAGTTGGTTTGATACGAGAACCCTTTGTAGCAGGTGCAGATAAAATTATCGATCGACTAGTAGCAAATATCCCTAATGCAGCAACGGGATTTAGTTTACTGTTTTCGGCTCGTCCATTTCCTGGTTATCAAGTTAAATTTGATTGGCGACGGGAGGAATATGGCGGTAATTGGTACTACAACGCAGATTTAGACATGGAAGGATGGCTATGTCCGGCTTTATTAAAGTATTTTCCTGAAGCTCCAAAAGAATTTTACGCTCAATGCAAAGCGATCGCTCTCTAAAAACTCGTGCATTAAGTATACAAGTTGTAAATCAAGTTTTCTATTCGTAAATCAACTATACAAGTTGTAAATCAAGTTTTCTATTCGTAAATCAACTATACAAGTTGTAAATCAAGTTTTCTTATTCGTAAATCAACTATACAAGTTGTAAATCAAGTTTTCTATTCGTTTAGCAAATACACAACTCGTAAATTAAATTTATTCATCGCAAAACTGAGAATAGCAATATATATTCCGTAATTTTATCGCATTTATGCTGTTTTTCACAAAATTTGGCTTGAGGCGATCGCTCTCCCCATCCGCCAATTCATCCCTAAAGTAATTAATTTTGAATTCCCCCGCAGGGAGTTGACAAAGGCGGAGTAGGGAAGTTGCTAAACTGGGATAATTCTTAGAACTTTGTCCAGTCTGAAAAATACAGCGATGGCAAGACCGAGTTATGGCCCAGAAGCAAAAAAGCGATCGCGCCGCTTATTAGAAGTATTATTGACTTATGCTAATGATGCGATCGCCACTCAGGATGAAGCGACTTTAGAAGCACTGCGTCCCCAAATCCAAACTCGCTGGTTATCGGAACATCGTCTAGTTATCAGAACTAAGCTGAGATTTTTGCAAGCACTGACAACCTTAGCGCCAGGAGAAATTCAATTAAACGCCGAACATCTTAAAGAAGCCTTAAAACGATTTACCGATTTCTTAGAAATTTTAGAAGATAATCGTCCTGCTCGTAGCGGTTCGGAAACTTGGCATTTTACCCTCAATCTTTGGCATCCGCGCCTAGATATTGCCGCAAATTTACAAAAATTTGAGCTTGAATGGGAAAGTCGTCGTCCTGAAAAGTCGAAGCAGGTAACAAGAGAACAAGACGAAGAAAGTTTTTCTGCATCTTCATCATCAACAGATTGGCTTTTAATTTGTCGTGATGCTTTAATGGCACAAAATCACCAACGACTGACAACCAATCCCTTAACTAGTGCTGATGGTGTAAGTTTTGAACTAGATCAAGTATATGTGCCGTTGGGATTGGTGGAACGCAAACATCGGCGGCGTTATGGTAGTGATGTTAGTCCTCAAGAAGGTTCGCGGTTGTATGAACCTGAAGATACGGAAGTTACCCAGATTTTTAATCATGAGGAATTTCTCCAACAATTGCTCAGAGAACAACAAAGTCAGCGCATTGCGATTGTTGGCGAACCGGGAGCAGGAAAAACAACTTTACTGCAAAAAATTGCCGCTTGGGTGTTAGATAATACCCAAGATTTGCTGATTTGGGTAGATTTAGCAGATTTACAAGGTAAAACTTTAGAGCAATATTTAATTCAAGCTTGGTTACCTGCTGCTGTTCGTAAGCTTCGCGTTCCCGCAGAAATTGAAGAAGCATTCTGCGAACAGTTTAATCAAGGACGAGTTTGGTTATTTCTAGATGCAGTCGATGAAATGGCTTGGGAATCTAGCCAAGCTTTAACGAAAATTGCGAGTTATCTGACAGGTTGGGTAGGAGATGCGAGGGTAATTCTCACTTGTCGGTTAAATGTTTGGGATGGGGGTAAAAATGCATTGCAATCTTTTCAAACCTACCGCAATCTTAATTTTAGCTATGGGGAAAAATCTGCTCTTAGTTCTTCAGATTCATGCAACCAAGTAGCACAGTTTATTCGTCGCTGGTTTCAGGATCATCCCGATTTTGCTGAGAGTTTAGAAGCTGAGTTAGCGCAACCAGAACGACGACGGTTAAAAGATGCAGTGAAAAATCCTTTGCGCTTAGCTTTATTGTGTCGCACTTGGGGATTAACTCAAGGAAGATTACCCACAACTAAAGCTATGCTTTACGGACAATTTGTGGAATCAATTTATGAATGGAAACAAGATAGATTTCCCACAACTTCCACCCAGCGACAACAATTAAATCGCGCTTTGGGAGAATTAGCGCTGTTAGCAATTTCTCAAGAAGAAACCAAGTTTCGCCTGCGACACCGTTTTGTCTGTCAAGTTTTAGGCGCGCCTGATGATGGGATGTTTCAATTAGCGCTACAGTTAGGCTGGCTCAATCATGTAGGCATTTCGGAAACTCAAGGCGAAAAAGTTTATGCTTTTTATCATCCCACCTTTCAAGAGTATTTCGCCGCTCAAGCTATTACTGATTGGCGTTTTTTCTGCAATTACAATGCATCTGATCCCAGTTACCGCATTTTTGCACCCCAATGGCGAGAGGTAATTTTATTGTGGTTGGGTAGAGATGAGATTCCCCCAGCGCACAAGGAAGAGTTTATTCAAACCTTAATTGAGTTTACTGATAATTGTGGCGGATATTATAGTTATCAAGCTTATTTTGTCGCCGCACAAGGCATTGCTGAGTTTACAGATTGTCAACAGGCTGAAGAAATTGTACAGCAATTAGTTAAGTGGCGATTTGGCTATTACCAATGTAACGAGCAACAGCAATTAAGATATCCTGCACCGATTGTGGAATGTGCGCGAGTAGCATTATTAAAAACCGATCGCCTAAAAGCGATCGCAGCTTTAGAACAATTCGTTACCTCTAGTCAAAACGAGTTCGACATCTGGAATGCAGCTTATAGTTTAGGTAAAGTCTTCGATCCGGGTAATCAAATTGCGATCGCAGGCTTAGAAAAGATTTTGCAAACTGTACGCTATGAAGCATTGCGATCGCAAGCAGCCTATAGTTTAGGTAAAGTCGATCCGGGTAATCAAATTGCGATCGCCACTTTAGTAGAAATTATTACCTCAACCAAGAGTGAATCTACTCGGCGCAAAGTTGCTTATAGTTTAGGCAAAATCGATGCTAAAAATCCAGTTGCTATCTCTACATTAGAGAACATCGCCGCATCTGCAACCGATCCATCCCAAAGCCGTCAAGCATTAGAAAATTTAGCCACCCTACACAGCGATAAATTATCTCCTGTAGTTAATTCAATTCCCCCACAATTTCCTAAAACTAGAAGACGTAAGCGTAAAACCAAGCCACCATCATCATATTACTCACTCAATTTTCAGATAGCCGAACTAACTCAAGGTATCACCTTAGCAGAGGATGAAGATACCCAAAGAAGAAGAGCATACAAATTAGCGCAGCTTGCTCCCGGTAATGTAATTGCACTCAATACCTTATTACAGCTAATCAAGTCTACAGCCAATGAAACATTGCGCAAACGCACGGCGGATAACATTAAAGAAATTTTACTTCCAGAACAATTCCCAGATGCGATCGCATCTTTAAAAAATTGCGGCTGCGAGGAATTGATAAATTACCAAGTAGAACGCTGCCGAGATTGTTATAAACTAATTTGGCATTGTGCAGACAAGATGGATTATTTAGAGTTTTATCGCATTTGGCATCAACCTAATCTATGAGATCAGGGACTTCCAAATAAAAAAATAATCAATCGCTTTGGTAAATGAATCGTAAAACAGTTGAGTCCGTCATTATGACATAATCTTGTCATGACAATGTAACCAAATGATGAGATATTTAAATAGATGGATTGTTAAGTTTATTTCCAAGGCAGGAGAACCTGCCTTTTACTTCATTCATCTCATAATAAATCTAAAAACTTTGTTTCCAGGGAATAATTTCAATCAAAAATGTAATTCGATATATAATTTTTTGCATCCGGAACATTTACAAAAATTAATTATACACGCGATCGCCCATTACAAAAAACCACCAGGAATAGGCAAACACTAGTAAATTACCAATATAAATAAACATCCTACCCAACATAAATTGAGTAGGATTAAGATCAAAATATTTCTTTAAACCCGGTTTCATTTTACACTGCTATATTCATAGTTCGTAGGGGGGTATTACCCCTCATTATGAGTATGTAATCATACTAATTCCCCATGAACAATTAAAAATATATGAGTCATCCAAGTTGCATAATCAAGCAAGGTGAAGTTGTTCTTGGAGATTGACGTTACTTATTTTAGCTAGGTTGGAGCGATACCTAAGGCAACCTAACGGAACGTATCCATGCTATTGCTTTTCTCTCCATCTCCTTAATAAATCCATCTTTCCCATTCACATATCCTTCCATATCTTCTGGATACTGCTTAGCTAATCCACGCTTCAAATCACTGTATTTCAGCGCATCTTCAGGATGTGCAATCATATAATCTCGAAATGCTAGATGTCTTTGAACTTCAGAAACATTAATTTGGAAAATGTGAACGTGATGCGTCCTAATTCCTTGATCATTATGCTTACGGAAGAAACGACGACCTGCAATCCCAAATTCACCCATAATTTCATAACCTAATGCAGTCATCGCTGAACTTTGCTCATCTACTTTAGCGATGTCTTTAACCTGAACTAAGATATCAATGATAGGTTTGGCATATATAGTAGGAATCGCAGTACTACCAATATGTTGAATATCAATAACGTTATCACCAAATGCTAAAGCAATCAGCTTAGCTTCATCTTCAAACTGACTACGCCATGTTGAATCATGGGGTACAACTTCTACTTTCATGAGAGACTGGAAAAATTGCAAATTCAAAATAGAAACAAAATTGACAACAGTTTTGCTGGAGTGGAAAATCTCCATCTCAAACTGAAGCCTCATGAAGATAATTCATCATTCATTATCACCATCCCCAACTACCAGGAATACCCTTAAAAGGCCCAACTATATCACTGGTAATCCAACCACCATAAAAGTTTCCCGGTTGGGGTTGCACTTGCTCGCCATCAACATAGCATACATCCATAGTATGAGCATAAAAAGCCACATAATCTTTGAGAGATGCAAAAGCAGGTGTCGGATCGGGATAAAACCAAGCAGTATTCTCAACTTCTTTATCGCCAACTCGAATACTGTAATAATTAGCGCGTCCTTTCCATTCACAAAAACTAGATTGTGGTGTGAGAAAAAGGTATTCCATTTTAATATCCGCAGGCGGAATATAGTATGAGGGTGGGTGGCTCGTTTCTAAAACACGCTTAGCAGAATGAGTATCGACAATCGTTACCTGGTTAAAAATAATTTGAATATGTTTGTTTGTATCCTCTAGGCGTGGGGGACGAGGATAATCCCAAACTGACTCTTGTCCGCGAGCAGGTTCAATACGTTGTGGATAAACCATACAAAAATTCCAAGTTTAGAAATTGAAAATTTACCAATTTTAGTAATACCAATCCGCATTCTGATATGTAATTAAGATTCAATTCAATATTACGTTTTAGATTGCAATTTGGTATTAAGTAGGGCTTGCTGAAAAAAATTACCCATGCCCAATACCCTCAATAAAAAAACAACACAAATGGCCTGATGAAACATCAGTGACCTTTTGCGTTTAAAAGGGAAATCAAACATTTGGGATGTGCCCGGAAAAAATAACCTAACGTACTTCTTTGAGACTTTCAACTTGTTTGGTGAACAACTCAGTAAATAAGCTCAGTACAGAACGTTCTTCGCGAACTTTAATATTAGCAGTGATCGACATACCTGACTGCAAGTTTATTTTTTTATCCTTAATCGTCAAGTATTGTCTTTCTAAACTAACTCGTGCGGGAAAGCGGTAAAACTGATATGTTTGATCTGGCGGTAAGGCATCAGAACCAATACTAATAACTTTTCCCTTAATATCACCAAATTCACTAAAAGGAAAGGAGTCAATTCTGACATCAACTTTCATGTCTTGCCTAACAAAACCAATATCTTTGTTGGTGATGAAAACTTCAGCAATAAAGCTTTCATTAGGTACAATTTGCAAAAGTTTTTGTGTAGGGTTAGCGACAAATCCTGGAGCTTTCGCTTGTAAATCAAAAATGGTGCCACTGACAGGCGCACGCAGTTCTTGATATTTAACATTCTGCCTAGTTTGAGCAATTTTGCTATTAATATCTGCTAAGCGCTGTTCATTTTCCAGAATCACTTTCATGAATTGGCTATCGATATCAGCAACTCTTTGTTTATTTTGCGAGATTCTTTCTAAAATGTCTTTATCAGAAGCTGCTACAGTATTGGTTAATTGTTGATTCCCTTTTTGAATCTCAAATTGGAGGCGTTTTTCTTCTTCGGTTAATTGGGCAATTTCTGCTTTTAAATTTTGTACCTGTTGTTGCTGGTTTAGATATTGGAGTTGAGAAATTCCACCTTCTTCTGCTAATATTTTGACTCGCCCTAAAATAGTACTCTGAATCTTTAAACTTTCTTGTGTATCCTGCTTTTTAACTTCAGTTTGTGCTAGTTGTTTGCGAGTTTTTTCGACTTCTAATTGTGCGGCTAGAGCACGGGAATCTAATTCTTTTCTAGCTACCGCTAGGCGTTGTTGCTCATCAGTTCCTAGTCCAGCTGCTGAACTATCTTTTTTCAACTGATTCCGTAACAATTCATTTTCTGAAACTAATGCCGACCGACTTTTCAACAGAAAAGCCGTCTCTTGAGGTAATCGACTCCGCAAAAATTCTAATTCAGATGCTGTGGCTGAACTTGCACCCATCAAGCGGCGATAAATTTGGTTTTCTTGGGTGATAGCAGCGCGAATTTGATTTAAAGAATTTAATTCAGCACGGCTAGCAACAGAATCAAATGTTAACAGTAAATCTCCAGCTTGGACATCTTGACCATCTCTGACAAAAACTTCTTTCACGACTCCATTAACAGGAGCTTGCACTTCTTTAACTGTTCCCTCTGGCTTTAATTGACCTGTGGCTGGTACTACTTGCTCAATTTTGGCAAAATAAGCCCAAGCCAGCCCAAAACAGGCTAATAGCATGAGAGATATCATGATTGTGCGTGACCAAACTGGAGATTGTCGCAGGACAACAGCTTGCTCAAGGTTAGCCCCTTGGAAGTTAAATGGAGACTCTTTAACAGGTTTGGCATAAGTAGATTCAGTAGATGTTGTGACTATCTGTTGTGAATCTGATTGTGTTTGAGTACTTGGTCTACCACTACCATTAGTATCGTTAAAGCTATTGCCATTAAGTTGAGTCATAGGAGTTTGAGATTTTGAATTAGTAATTGTTGTTATTTAGGAGTTATCAATTATCAGTTATCAGTTATCAGTTATCAGTTATCAGTTATTCAGTTGTATCTTGATAACTGAATAACTGACTCATTACAGGTTGACTTCTTGCTGCTGATACAGGTAAAAATAATGACCTCTAGCAGCCATTAACTCTTGATGGCTTCCTTGTTCTTTTATCCTACCGTTATCCATAACGATAATTGTATCTGCATTACTAACAGTACTTAGACGGTGGGTGATAAAGAATACTGTGCTTCCCTTAAAGTCTTGAGCTAAATTCAGACAGACCTGTCGTTCTGTGGGGTAATCGAGAGCACTAGTTGCTTCGTCTAATACTAGTAATTTTGGACGTTGTAAAACCGATCGCGCGATCGCAATTCTTTGTCTTTGTCCCCCAGAAAGTGATGCACCTCGTTCGCCCACACGGGTATTGTAACCATTAGGTAATCCCATAATAAATTCGTGAGCAACAGCAATGCGAGCAGCTTCGATAATTTCTTCGGTGGTTGCTTCGGGATTAGTTAAGGCAATATTTTCTTGCACTGTCCCATCAAACAACAGGGGATCTTGCGGTACTACACCCAGTTGTCGCCGTAGGGAATACAGTTCTACTTTGGAAATATCATAACCATCGATGAGAATTCTGCCGGACTCGACATCATACAGTCTTAGCAGTAATTTCATCATCGTACTTTTACCCGATCCACTCTGACCCACAATGCCAACAAATTGTCCTGAGGGAATCTCGACACTAACACTCGAAAGTTGCAGTGGGCCGCTAGCTGCAAAGCGGAAGGAAACATTTTCATATTTGACTGCTCCCTTAATTGCAGGTAAGGGGATGTTGTCGCGATTAGTTTCTGCTTCTTCTGGGGTATCAACAATATCGCTTAACCGCTCTAACGATAAGGCAGTTTCTTGGAAGTTTTGCCACAGTTGAGCTAAGCGTAATATGGGGCTAGTTACATAGCCGGAGATAATTCTAAAGGCAATTAATTCCCCTAAGGTTAATTCGTTTTGCAGTACTAAATAAGCTCCTACCCACAACACTAATAAACTACTGAGTTTGTTGAGAAAGTTACTCGTAGAATTAGCTAGGGTAGAGGTGACAACTGTTTTAAACCCAGCAGCGACATACCTAGCATAACGCTCTTGCCAAGAAAAGCGCGATCGCAATTCGATGTTTTGTGCTTTTACTGTTTGAATCCCCGACATTACCTCAACTAAATAAGATTGAGTTTCGGAGTTACGTTCGGCTTTACTGCGTAACTGTCTGCTAACAGTGGGCGAAGCAATTAAGGTGATAATTACAAAGACGGGAATTGTCCCCAAACCCACCAATGTCAGTTGCCAACTGTAAAACAGCATCACGATGATATAAACCACCGAAAACACTGCATCTAATCCCACCGTTAAAGCCGTACCTGTAAGAAATTGGCGGATATTTTCTAATTCGTTAATCCGCGTCGATAATTCACCAACTGGTCGCTTTTCAAAATATCTTAGTGGTAAGCGGAGTAAGTGGTCGATAATTTCTGACCCCAAACTCATATCAATGCGGTTGGTAGTATCAACAAATAAGTATGTCCGCAATGTAGTCAGCACGGCTTCAAATATGCCGACTACTAATAGCAATATCCCCAAGACATTCAGGGTATTAATGCTATTTTGGACAATGACTTTATCAATAATTAGCTGAATGACTAAGGGATTGGCTAATGCGGCCAATTGTACAAAGAAGGAAGCGATAAAAACTTCTATAAGTACGCGACGGTGGCGTGATAAATAGGGAATAAACCACCGTAACCCAAACCGCTCTTGAGGTGTTTCTTTCGTGGCAGATACCAGCAATATCCGCACCTGAGGCGGCATTTTGCTTTCATCTACGTCCAAACCAGCGACTAATTCAGCTGGTTTGCAGCGCAAGATTCCTTGAGATGGCACGCCCACCACTACAGAATTGGCGTCGGCTGCATATAAAACCGCAAAGCTATCACCATAGCGAATCAATGCTGGTGTGGGAATTCGCGTAATAGCGCTGGCGGGAATATCTACTAAATGGGATTTGAGTCCAATTAACTCTGATAGGTAAGCACAAAGTTGAAATGAGAGAGTACCTTGTTTTCTCATTTGCTCTGTTAAGATGCGCCGCACGACTTCCCGACGAAAGGGAATGTTAAGGTGCTTGCAGATCATCTGAAAACAGGCAAATGTGGTATTTATCTCCCCTGTACCCCGGAAGAAGGGAAATTTTTGATTTTTTTGTTTACCCTTGGAGCCAACTGCTGGTTGGGAAACTTCTTCCACAGAGGCGTAGGGAATATCTACTGAGTCGAGTGAGTAGCGCGGTTGAGAATAAGAGCGAGATAGAGATTGAGATTGAGATTGGGATTGAGATTGAGAGTGAATTGTCGTGACTTGCTCTTGTACCGGCTCATCCTTGAGGAAGCTTAAATTTGCTGGATCTAAACCGAGTATACGGATGGCATTTGGCCCTTGGACTTCGATTTTTCCGCCATCAGTCAATTGCAAGCGCGAACCAGTAGCTAAATTATCAACTGAACCACTACCACTCACAAACCAAATACTTTCGTGATTGAGTTGATTTAATCGGGTTTTTCCGGGGGGAATGTAGTTTACTTTCGCCTTTGGTAAAGCTTGTTCTGAAAGCTCTTTGAGATTAGCACTGGCTAAGGCCTGCTTTTCTAATTGCCAACCAATGACATCAAATATCTCAATAATATGAGGGTGGTTTTTCCGGAGATTAGTAAAAGCTGGGTATGAAGACAACAGCCGTAAGTATTCAACCGTGCTTAAGGTGACGCATACTGTTTCTGTGGATGCGATCGCTGTTTCACAGGCTACTTGACGCAAAAAACCGATTTCGCCGAGAACTTCTCCTGGTTGCAATAACCTTAAAGTTATTGGCATTTGTGTTTGCGGATCGTATCCCAAAAGGCGTACTTGTCCTTCATAAATTATGGTGATGCGATCGGGAATTGCTTCTTTACCGATAATTTTTTGACCTATGCGATACCGCCACGCTTGTAGTTGTTGGGCGAGATTGACGATTTCCTCTTGGGGTAACTGGTCAAAACCTTCGATACTGGGAAGAAATTCTTCAAAGGCGTTCTTTATATAAGTCATGCACTCAAATTAATTACTTTAATATAGGTTTTACTTATTTTTTATTGGCTACTAAGCCCTAAGAAACATATCTCCTGGCATACTACACATTATGCAGGGTAAAAGTTACAATGTTTGCGAAGTTTTACTGAAAAAAGTTACTCTTGGTGTCATTTTGCTAGTTAATCGCCAAATTATATTTATTTATTGTTAAATATAATACTTAATAGAGATGGAATTTGCTATTTTTGTGATATCTAGGAACAGGTAATTTTTGATGCGCCAGGTCAATGCTGTATGTATGCGTAGATACTTCGTGGCTTGTCATGAGAAATTGCTGCGGCAAAATTCTTCTGTTTTTGTTTTGTGCAGCTTAAATTAAAGAAACTCCAGATTGCCTCTCAGTATTTCTGGAGCTTTCTGGAGTGATTACAGATGCTTAATACGAATCAATTTTTACTTGCTTAACGCCTAATGTCTTTAGGGTATATACCGAAATTGCTGAAGTTAGGTAACCGACAAGGGCGTAATGATTGTGACTATTAGTTAAGGATCAGCCCTTATGCTACTGACAACTGATAACTGACAACTGACAACTAACAACTAACAACTGACAACTGACAACTGACAACTGACAACTGACAACTGACAACTGACAACTAACCTACCCAAAATAAAACCTCGGCCCGATGCGGAAGCCGAGGATAAAGAAGAAAGCTCCGAGATACCCAAATGTCAGATTTTCTTCTGCGTTGTCGTTGTTCAAATATTCAGATTTCTTAGCTTTGTAAGCTTATATTAATATATTTAACATATTCTTCATAAAACGTCAATCATTTGAAGTTTTTGTAAAGCCAAACCCCCAATCATGGGCTGGGGGCTGTATTTGTTGCCATGCTAGTATGCCACCTGAGCTTTTATCGGGGCAGATTGCTGCTGGTGTAGGCATCCATTGCATATGCATAGGCCGGAGTGCGTTCAGCATAGTCGATATCTTGCCCTGTAATCGACTTGGCTAAGGTTTCAAAAGCATCTGAGCGCCAGTTACGCTCGTGGATGGGCTTGCTTTGCTCTCCCAAAAAATAAGCCAGAGTCCCGATAACTGAAGCTGCTACCCAACCGACAACCAATAATGCAACTAAGATAGTCATTTCAAACCTCTATGGAAATTTTGTAACTTTATGTAAATAAATATAACTTTATCGTTACAAATATTGCAATATGCAAACTAACGTGCTTACCGATAAGGAAAGTAGGGGAATCCACACCCAAGTAGTTGGCGATCGCAATTACATCTCGGTTGACATGCCACTAAATTTAAAGTTAAAAAAAGACAGGCATATGGCCTGTCTTTTGAACAAATGAATTAGCAAAAGAGTTTAGAAATTCATTTCAGCGGCTTGAACTTTCTCAACCTGCTTCTTCTTCAAGACGAGCATGATTTGAGCTAACATGACAAGCGCAATGAATGCAATCAACCATTTAACTCGACTAGCATCTTGCAATACAATCTCTGCGTCTCTTTGACCAAATCCACCAACATTAGGATTGTTAGTCAAAGCATCACCAGCTTTTACTGTTTGCCCTTCAGAAACAATCAATTCTGGGCCTAAAGGAATTGTATCAGTGACAACTTCACCAGATTCGGTTTGGGTGCTCACTATATATTTGACGTTACCGTCTCCATCTTCTTCTTTAGCAATCTTGGTAATTGTACCAGCCGCAGAAGCGTTATAAACGGAGTTGTTGCTCTTTTCACCAGTTGGGTAAACTTGTCCGCGTCCCCGGTTACCACCTACATGCACTGAATATTTACCGAAGTGGATATTTTTATCAGTTGCGGGGTTGGGGGAGAGAACTGGGAAGACAATTTCCTGATACTGTTCGCCAGGTAAAGGGCCAACGATGACGACGTTCTCTTTATCTTCGCTGTAAGTTTGGAAGTAAGTATCGCCAACTTCCTCTTTCAGTTCTTCAGGAATGCGGTCTTCGGGAGCAATTTTGAAGCCTTCGGGGAGCATCAATACAGCACCGACGTTTAAGCCGACTTTAGAACCATCAGCACCTACCTGCTGGACGCTGGTATCGTAGGGAATTTTCACCACAGCTTTAAACACAGTGTCAGGTAGAACTGATTGAGGAACTTCCACTTGTGTCGGCTTAGCAGCTAGGTGACAGTTGGCGCAAACAATTCGCCCAGTTGGTTCGCGGGGGGTTTCTGGATAGGTTTGCTGTGCCCAAAAAGGATAGGCAGCAGCAGATTGGGGCAGAGCTAAATCGCTGGTGAAGTAGAATGTCACTGTAGCGATCGCAATTAGCAATACTTTAACTATTGCTTTGGTGCTGCGAGTTAACCTCGCGATTATCGAAGCATTTCTCATCTCTATAAGGGCAACGATTCTCTCATGAATTAGTCATTGGTGAACCAGTGTGGTCTTGGGGGTTTCCCCCATGAACAACTGGTGAACCCGTAGGGTCATTAGTCATTAGTCATTAGTCAGTGGAAAGTCAACAACTGACCGCTGACCACTGACCACTGACAAGATAATTAAGCCCACCAAGGTTCTTCGCCTGTGCGGAAGTCGGTTTCAGTCCAAGGACTAACGACGACTTTATCGTCTTGTACGCTGGTATGAGCCAAAGCCAAAGACAGAGGTGCTGGGCCGCGGACGACTTTACCTGTGGCGTCATATTGGGAACCGTGACAAGGACATTTGAATTTGTTCTCCGCCACGTTCCAGGGGACAACACAACCTAAGTGGGTGCAGATGGCATTAATGCCGTAATCGCCTATGGCTTCTTTGCTTTCTACAACAAGATAAGTGGGGTCGCCCTTGAGTCCCTGAACTAGGGCGCGATCGCCTACATTATGGCTTGCTAGAAATTTGCTGACGCTCACATCGTTGCCCAGTTCATCTTTTGCTGTTGTACCGCCACCAGCGCCACCACTAGCGGGTGGAATAAAGTATTTGACTACCGGATACAATACTCCCAGAGCCACTCCAGTGACGGTGCCAAAAGTGAGCAGATTCATGAATTGACGACGCCCCATATCGGGCACGTCTGCTGATTCAGAAAATTGAGCCATAATCTACGCGCTCTTTGTGTATTTTGTTAAGCATTTTGATAAGAGTACTAGTAGGTGAGCAACTCTTATCTAAGTCCAAATGTTAATGCCCACAAAAATGCCATACTTCTCTGTTCCAAGATATTTCTAGCATCTTTTCTGTTAGCATTACATTTCTTTATATCCTTATCATACTTGAGTTACGGAACTTAACATCATAACTAAATGTAAATTCTAATTGAGGCAACGTATGACAGGACAGGAATTACGTCAACTGTTAGTTGAGAAATGGGGCTATTCCTACGATGTGCAGCTGCGGCGCTCCCAAGGGAAAATTTTTCTCCAAGTGATGTGGAAATATCTAGAGCAAGCCTCTTTTCCTTTGAGTGAAGACGAGTACCAGGCTCATCTAGATAGCATTGCCAATTATCTCCATGCTTTGGGGGGAGCTTCCCAGGTACAAACATTTATTACACAGACACGCGAGCGTCCCCGGTTAG
This sequence comes from Tolypothrix sp. FACHB-123, assembly GCF_014697075.1. Lineage (GTDB taxonomy): Bacteria > Cyanobacteriota > Cyanobacteriia > Cyanobacteriales > Nostocaceae > Aulosira. The sequence goes on from NZ_JACJRE010000001.1 coordinate 27,737, forward strand.
GCAAAGCTGTGAGTATTCCCCTTGATTTAGGCGAGCGTAGCTCCGAATGGATATTATGACTTGATTTGGCAAAAATTGCACGCCCTTAGCTGCCGTTGGGTTCACCAAAACATCGATTCTGTTAGTTGCTCACCCCCTGCTTTCCGTCCTAGTAGAGAATGAGCGATCGCAAATCCGATAACTATGGGGACTGAACAAAAGTGAGCAATTCGCAATGCTTGCCAACTCCCAAATAGATTTACAATCCAAGGAAACTGTGCAGGTTTATACATTCCGATACCTGTAAATATTGCTATTAGCAATATAGGAATAATAGCTGTATATACAATGCGATGCCAAGCATAAATCAGCCGCCGAGAATTCTGACTTTTTTGTAATGCTTGGATATCGTTCGCACCCACAAATCTATGTCGCCAACGACGGGTAATTAATATATAAACTCCATACCACAATAAATTTACAGAAAATAACCACATGGCAAAAAAATGCCAGTGTCTACCTCCTGCTAGCCAACCTCCTAATGTAAATATGGGCGGAATATGTAAACCTGAACGTCCGCCAAAAACGGGATTGGCATTATAAATTTGTAGACCACTGGTAAGCATGATAAACAAGCTAATAATATTTCCTGTGTGGAAAATCTTCGCTCCAATAGCTTGCTTAGGTAACTTGCGTTTTTGATTGGGAATGGTCGAACTCATAGATATTTGCTCTAGCCGAAATTCTCTATTTCCTACCTCCAAAATAATTTCACAACTTGGCTCGAATTGCTATATCCTTAATTTTCAAGCAGACTTATTCGCAGCAGAACGTGAAGATTTTACGCCAGCCCAAATAGTCAGCGGTTGTCCCACAGATTTATATAACAAACTCTCAAGAATTAGCCCATTATTATTAGCTGTCACAGCTTGATTGATTTGCTTGAGAGACTCATAAAAGCCGTTATACCAGCCTTTATTAGAGTGGAGATTTCTTTGCACAAAATTAAATAGCTGACGAGTGTAAGCGGTGTTATACAGTACATGCCAACCAATAGCCGCTTTAGTACTCAAAAAGCGTAAATCATGGTATTTTTCATGATTTTCTGTAATTGTCGCCCAAGGTTCTTTATTGACAAATAAACAGCTGTAAACAAAGTAGGGAGGAAGATCTACATAGTCTGCTGCTAGGGCTGTTAATTGTTTTGTGGTGAGATAACGGGCTTCTTGGGCAGCTAAAATCCTATCGGCGTAAGCTTTCGGCACAGTTTGAAATCCGGTTTCAATCCCATCAAGAATATAGGGTTCGCTGAGAACGTAGTTATTAGCTCCCGAATTTTCGTGATTGCGCTCGTCGTAAGGTACACCTTTGCCGTAAAGGTTCACAAAGGCCACATGGGACTGATAATTTAATGCTTCTTTGACATACAGTCCCCAAAGTTTTAACCCGTAGGCAGCATAATTTTCATAGCCTAAGCGTCCTTCTTGATGGTACTGTTCTTTACCGTTAATGACAGTAGTACCATACAGTTGTCCGTCTTTGGTAAGGCGTTGTACTTGCCAATGCCGCCAAACAGCTTCGGTTTGGTGTTGAAACTGAGGATATTTCGTGCCTAAAATCTTCAGCCAAATCGCTAATCTGCCGATATCAATGGCTGACCAGCCAATTTCTTCTCGTTTCTCTAGTTGACCATAATTTATGGGTATGAGAGTTTGAGAATTGTAGACTTTGTTTGGTAGTTCGCCTTTATACAAAGCTAAAGACGCTAGAGTGTGCAACATTTTGCCGATTTTGACTTCAAATTCATAAGCTGATACAAATTTGAGTTCTCTAGCACTGATCAAAGCGGCGATCGCGACTGCTTGATCGGACATGGTTACAGAAGTTAAGCCATCGACCGAATTTATCAAGCCTGTTTGCTCATTCCAGTTCCGCTGGAAATACAACCAAGCTTGATGAGCGATCGCAGTTTCTTCTAGGGTTAACGATCCTGCTTGGGGCGCTATATAGGGAGTTTTACTGATAGTCGCCTGACTAGGACTAATAGGTGTACCTGGTAAGGTTAAGGATTGAGCATCAAGTGTGGCAATTGCTGGTGCTGTATTGCCCGTAGTATCAGAGTGAGATGTTGAGATTTCAGTTTTTAGCACAGTATCAGTACTATAAAGCTTGTTATATCAATAATTTAGACTAAAATCTGGATTGTAGGTGTAACTACCTCTCCTACTTAAGCCAAGCTATATTAAGCTTTTAGCTTCTAGATAGAAATCCTATGACATGATTTCCATAAAATATATGTATTCAATAATACTTTTTTGCCAATATCAGGAATTTCTTTGAGATTATAGAAGAAATTAATACACTTTAACAGCTAAAATTTCAACTGTAACTACCGAAGATGAAAAACTGTTGTCGCAGTTGCGATCGCCCAAGAAGCACAAGCTTGCTTAATGATTGTGACATATGGATTGTCGCCCAGGGTAGAAAACCCCCAACTCTACCAATGCGTCTCTGTGATTGTTTTAGTAAATGAATAGAAGTACTGAATTTGTAAAAAAATTTATACCTGAAAGACATTCCCAATTTGTACTGATGGGGTTTGGGAAGAATATCGATTAATGTCCAAGGAAATTTCTAGCGTTGTTCAACTCTACTAGCGATCGCTAATAGGCAATATACAATGTTCTGCGCGATCGCCAAAACACTGCTGATTTTTAGATCTAGTTATAGTTTGTTAAATCAAACATAGCAACTTTTAACTGGTAATCGTTGCAAATATTAGTACATCAGTATTAACTTGAATATAAGTGAAATGGAGTCCATCACGAAAAACCAGCATTTTATGAATGCAGCGATCGTTAATGTTTAACTTCCTGAAGCGTCAATCATTCATCTATCCCACATCTACATAGCGTAACTCTGCATTTTGAGTGACTTCCTCAACATTTTCCAAATATGTTTTAATTGCTTCTTTGATATTTTCTAAGGCCTCTTCTTCAGTTTCTCCCAAAGTCCAACATCCTGGTAAAGCGGGACACCAAATCGCATATCCTGTTTTTGTTTTGTTTAATTTGACTTTGTAACGCATATATATATAACCGCTTTTGTTTGTTATTCTAACTTCTTAAATTAAACAAAAATCGCTCGTGTGATACTGCACAAACTGGAACTAGTCATTGCCAGTAAGGAATTTGAGGATATAGTGACATAAATATTATTCTTTAACAGAAAAATGTATTAAGGTTGACAATTTCACGGCAATTTTGCGAAATTATCAACGCCAAATTCCTTTTTTCATGTTTACCTGCAACATGACCAATAATGATGAATAAATTGCTATTAGCACGATAGTGTCAACAACTGTCAACCAGAGAAGGATTCTGTATCTATAGCGATAGTTTAACTAGTTGAAAAGCAGAAATTTGGCTTCAAGCCCGTCTAATATCAAAGCTACTTGAGAGTGAAATATTATCAGTAGCTTTCCCCCTAGGATAATAATTATTACAATAAAAGCACATACCTGAATCTGGAGTGCTAGCAGTGGGTTTATTTGATGATTTAAGCCGATTTCTGGAAAACCGTTTAGAAGAATTCTTGCGTAATAATCCCCATTTGGAATTAGAAGCGCTGTTAGAACAGCTGCGGGAGCAAGAGGAAGATACTTTAAAGCTGGTTGCAGATTTACAATTACAAGAGAAGCGATCGCAAGAAGATATTCTGTCTACAGCGCAAGAAATTCAGCGTTGGCACATCCGTGTTCAAAAGGCTAAAGCTGCTGGTAGAGATGATTTAGCCCTCGCAGCCCAAGAACGAGAAGCCGCCCTCTTGCGCGAAGGTAATCAGCGTTGGGGACACATGCAGGGATTAAAAGAACGCATTAACCAATCTCAAGAATTACTGCAAAAAATTCAGGTGCGGCGACAAGAGGTACAAGCCAAAGCTGCTGCTGCACAGCAAGCGCGTGTCAAAGCACAAGCTCAACAGCGTTTAGAAACTGATGGTTGGTCAAATGCATCTAGTAATTATTCGGATAGCTTTGACGACTTAGAAGAAAAGTTTCGGCGTTGGGAAACAGAAGATGAGTTAGAACAAATGAAACGCAATTTGGGCAAAAAATAATTTATAATTCGTCATTCGCAATTTAAATATTTTGCCATACTCAACTTCTACATATCGGCACGTTAATTTGCTGTACTCTTGCTTACCTTGTTAGGCAGTAATTAATTAGGAATTATGAATTGTTGATTACAGCATTTTTCAGCTAAATGAAGTACAAAGGTGGGGGCACAACAATGTTGTGCCCTGATGGTTTAACAAGTGACAATTTGCTATCTATTTGCTAGATTTTTTGGATGATTTAGCTTATAAGCATCCCAAATTTTAATTCTAAAAGTGAATTATTGAAATTTTATTTAATTTCTCAAGTTGGCTTTAATTTATTGTTAAATTTAAGTTAATAAGACTATCAGCCCTGATTGGGTATTTTTTATCTCTTCGTCTCCCTTTCCTTCGCTCTGGTTGTTGAGGGAAGCTGAGACGCTGCCTTGTTATTTGCAATTGCCGCAGTATTACCTAGACTTGCCAAATCATCACTGAGGCATGGAACATAGTATACCTCTAGATATTTTATCTAGCCTGCAAAAATTATTTGTTGGCTATATCCCAGCAGCTATTTTAGGTGGTTTTATTGGTTACTTAATCAGTTTAAATAACCCCATCTATCAGCTAAGTAAGCGGATATTTCAAATACCTCATAGTATCCCGCCTATAGCGTTGCTACCAATTTCTCTCATCTTATTTCCAGATAGTGAAGTTGCATCTGTAATGGTAATTTTCATTGGCACTCTCTGGACAATGATTTTGAATACGGCGATAGGAATGGGGCATTTTTACAGACAGAATAAAAGCTTTCGTGCAGCCATATTCCATACATTTCATGCGTTGAAAGTCAGCATTTGGGTAGCCTGGTTTACAGTCATTGCTATAGAAATGCTCATCGGCCCAAAAGGACTGGGTTTACTAGCCTGGGATGCTTATAAAGCTGGCAGTATTAATTACTTAATCCAGGCAATAATTTATATTGGTGTGATTGGCTGTTTACTAGATCAGTTTTTAGATTTCAGTACCTATCTTTTGGTACAAATGGTTTCTGGGAGTAAGAAATCTAGTTAATTAGATTTAATTTAGATTGCGTTCCCCGCAGGGGTTGCCGCAGGCATCGCAGCATCCACACCAAAAATACTTAATATTTGCTCAACTGGGGGAATTAAATTCTCTTTTACCTTTAAGACATAGAGTTTTTTCTTCACAAATGTTTAAATTTTGGATTTTGAATTTTCCATCCAAAATCCAAAATTTAAACTCTAAACTTCGGTGAAATTACGCCGGATAAATCCTTAAGCGGCGATTTGGTTCTTCACCAAAGCTATGGGACTTAAGCCGATAATGTTCTACCAACTCATGCTGCATTTTGCGGACTTGGGGAGAACGGGGTAATAACTCCACTGGTTGTCCTTTAGGAATAACTATCTGCTCTACAGCAAGTCTAGCTTCTTCCAGGGCGTCCATTTCGTCATCGCTACCACTGTGTAAAAACAGTTGCAGTTCTTGCTCGTCAGTGATTTCAGGCTCGTCAATGTTCAGCAATCGCCGCAAACCACGAGTAATTTGTGGTATGGTACTGGACTTAATCATGTGAATGGGTACATGACGGGCTTTAGCCATTTGCCTTAATTTGGCATGGTTTTTGACATGCGATCGCAGTGCCAAAATTGCATCCGCACTATCGATGTCTTTTGTCAATACCACGGGCAAAGATAGCACGCTAATTACCTGCTCTAATTGGTGACGGCTAACGCCATAGGGGTAAACGTGCAGTGGTAAATCTTCGCCATTGGGGCCTGGTTTTTTGCCAACACTAAAATCAATGGTGTCGGTGTAATTAAAGGACTCATCCAGCAAGCGGTCAAATTCACTGCGTCCAGTGACTCTCTCCCGTTCTATAGATGGGGGTGGTAAGGCTACCATCTGTCCAGATGAACGCCAACCGTTAGATTGGCGAGAACCCGCAAATGAGTCTTCCCCACCTGCTTGATTTGCCGCACCGCGACCGTTGACTACTGAAAGTTGGCGGGTAATGGACACTTTGCCATTTTCATCAACAGTTCTGGTTTGTGGGCTGGGTTGGCGACCCCGCAGTAGAGTATCTACCGTGTCTGCAACGCTTTCGTGTACTACCCAGCGTTGCCGTTCTAACATTTCCACAGCAATCTCAAAGGTGGGAGGGGCTTTGCGTTCCAAAACAGTCTTTTGACTGCCCCGGCGTCTCGCTTCGTCATCTCCTAAGGTCACCGCTTGGATACCCCCCACCAAATCTGACAGGGTGGGGTTTTTAATCAGGTTTTCTATCTGGTTACCATGGGCAGTACCTACCAGCTGGACGCCACGTTCGGCAATGGTACGAGCTGCCAAAGCTTCCAATTCTGTGCCAATTTCATCAATGACGATGACTTCTGGCATATGATTTTCCACAGCTTCAATCATCACTTGATGCTGAAGCTCTGGATGAGCAACTTGCATTCTTCTGGCGCGACCAATTGCAGGGTGGGCAACATCGCCATCTCCAGCGATTTCATTGGAGGTGTCGATAATTACCACGCGCTTATTGAGTTCATCGGCTAAAACCCGGGCAATTTCCCGTAAGGCAGTAGTTTTACCGACTCCTGGCCGCCCCAGCATCAGAATCGATCTACCAGTTTCTACCAAATCGCGAATCATGCCAATGGTGCCGAATACCGCCCGCCCGACACGACAGGTTAAGCCAATAATCTTACCCGTGCGGTTGCGAATGGCGCTAATCCGGTGCAAAGTTTGCTCAATTCCTGCCCGATTATCTCCGCCAAAGGTTCCAACTCGCTGAATGCAGTCATCTATCTGTTCTTGAGTGACAGGCTTTTCGCTCAGATACTCAGCTTGATTAGGAAAGCGAGCCTCTGGGCGACGGCCCAGATCCAAGACCACTTCTACTAAATAGTCTCTTTTAGGATGATCCTCTAGTATTTGTCGTAGGTCTTGGGGCAAAATGTCTAACAACTTTTGGAGATCGTCTGTAATCGTCATGCTTTCTATGGTGACGTTTTGCGAGATAACGAACGAGCGATTAGCGCTCCTGTTGTGACTTGAGCTGGGAAACGAGAGAATGGGCAAGCTCTACAGCCTGCCAGAGTAATATATCGTCTTCTTCCAGGCGGGTAGTCGCCTTAACACTGGTTTTACTCACCTCCTGAGTTTCTAACTGTGCCAAAATTGGCGACAGCAGTACACGGGCGTAGCTACCGTAGGCTACTCCGGCAATCGCAGACGAGGAGAGTGGGAGACGCTCTGACGCGGTGAGGGAGTTAGAGAAAATATTCCCCGCGTCTTTGTTTCCGCGTCTCCCCTTGTCCTCTTCCCCTGCTCTCTTGAGCATTCCCATTGCCTTTAACTTGGCAACGGTATAGCTATTGGTGCCGCCTGCTAACTGCACATATCCGGGTAACTGTGCTGCCAAAACTTTTTGTCCTAATTTCACTGCTGCTAAAGTGGTGCCATCGCCAATATCTCCACTCATGGGACGGCCGTCTGTCTGCCAAATTAAAGCATGGGGACGGGGGTGCATTAGGTCATATAGTGCTTGAAGGTAATCTATCATTCCTTCGCCGTCGGGACAGCTGATCGCTACTAACTTTAATTTATCTATCCACGGTGAAATTGCTTGCCATAGTCGCTGAAATTCTGTAAATCGCCCTACCTGTGTATGAATCTCGACAGCATCTACTCCTGTTGACATTACCAATGGTGCGATCGCTCCCGGCGTTGACATGTATGAGCTTGTATAAATTATATCATATGGACAAATTGGTATGCAACGACCACAGCCGTAACACTTTTGTTCTACCACACCTGAGTAGTTATCTTTTATACTGTCAAACACAATTGCTTGTGCGGGACAAATCCGTTCACAGGGGCGAGGACAGTCTGGCGGACAATCAGTTGGGTTAAACTCGGCTTTACGAAAATGAGGGTCTTCACCATCATTCAGGCTGACCATCAAAAATGGTAAATTCCCTTTAAAGGCAAAGCCGCGTTGCTGAGCATCAACAGCTAGATTCCTGGCTACTGCGAGCGCTTCTTGAGCGGCGGTAATCACCGCTGGATCAGCTGCGACATCTATACAGTCAGCGCCCGCCAAAGTGTAGGCTAATGTTAAACTTCTGACCGCAGGGAGATGCTGGAAACTGGCTCCACAGATGAGCTTGAACCAGTGACCTTGTTTGAGGGATTGTAAAGGGGTAAACAGATCAGTCACATCTCTATTATGCTTTTCTGAGACTGAAAAATGTAGTCTCTTATAGAGAAAAAATCCCGATTTCCTCATTTTTACTTCTGAGGGGTTTTACTTATCAATAGCAAATTTGCCTTTCAACCCCTGCTAGATATAGATTTCAGCTTTACTTAAGTATGTTTTATGCTTTTGGTTTTGGTTACAGAAATTAAACAGCGGGTATCAAAAATTCAGAATTTAGAACATACAGCGAGGATTTTAATTTAATACATCTAAGCAGATTGTGATGTGTTTAAATGAGATGCCAGACTTGAAGACTCAGCTGGAATACTCAGGTTGTTCGAGGGGAATTTCCAGTAAGAACTCTGCACCTTGTCCTGGGGATGAAGCACAAGTTATCTGTCCTCGATGTTTTTGCACCACAATTTGATAGCTAATGGATAATCCTAGCCCGCTGCCTTTGCCTACGGGTTTTGTGGTAAAAAATGGATCGAATAACCGCGATCGCAATGACTCTTCGATACCAGGGCCATTATCCGCGATCGCAATCTTGACTGTCTTTATTTGTGTTAGCTGTGTATGAATTTGAATTTGTGGCTTTTCTTGACTCACCGATCCATCCAAAGCATCGATGGCATTATTTAATAAATGCATAAATACTTGGTTAAGTTCGCTAGGATAACAACTAACTAAAGGCAAATTTTCGTAATCTTGAATAATTGCAATAGCTGGACGATTTGCTGTTTCCCGCAGTCGATGTTGCAGCATCAGTAAAGCACTATCAATACCTTCATGAATATTCACCTGCTTCATCACAGCTTCGTCGTGTCTGGAAAAATTTTGTAATGCGAGAACTATATCTGTGATTCGCTCTGCACCTCTATGCATAGCACCCATGAGAGTTTGCAGATCCTTGGTTACATAATTTAAATCTAAATCTTTGAGAATTTTTTCAATTTTATGATTTGGTTGGGGATATTCTTGTTGATAAGTACTAATAATATTTATTAAATCTTGTATATATTGATTAGCATATTGCAAATTCCCATAGATAAAACTGATGGGATTATTCACCTCATGGGCAATTCCCGCGACTAATTGCCCTAATGCTACCATTTTTTCATTTTGAATTTGTTGAACTTGCGCGGCTTGCAAATTAGCTAGCGCCTGTTCGAGTAAGATATTTTTTTCTTGCAGTTTAAGTTGAAACAACCGCAAATTAATTTGATTCTCGATCCGTAAAATAACTTCCGCACCATGAAACGGTTTAGTAATATAGTCAGCACCACCTACATCAAAGGCTTTAACTTTATCTAAAACATCATCTAAAGCACTAATAAAAATTACTGGCACTTCCGCAGTAATTTTGTCACTTTTTAATTGTTGACAAACTTGATAGCCATCCATTTCTGGCATATTAATATCAAGTAAAATTACATCTGGTAAAACTACGTGACAAGCAGTCAGAGCCATTTTTCCATTTAAAGCTTTGCGCACTTCATAGCCTTGTGCTGTTAACATAGCTGATAGAAGACGCAAGTTATTGGGGGTATCATCTACCACCAAAACATTTCCTTTATGATGATTGTGGTTATTTAAATTCATTGGTCATTTGTCATTGATCATTTGTCATTGGTCATTGGACAATATTTATGAATTATAAGTCATAGAAGATTGCTCAACTATATTTATACAAATGACTAATGACAACTGACAAATGACAACCAAGAAAATAATTACCATTGAGGCGCGGTTGTAAGTAAATTCAGAACTGATTGCTGTTCTATAGGTCGAGAAAATAGAAAGCCTTGCGCAAATTCACAGTTTAAACTTCTCAATTGAGCTAACTGTTCAGTAGTTTCCACACCTTCGGCGATCGCGCGCATACCCATTGAGTCAGCAATGTTAATCATGGCGGGTACTAAACCCATATCTTCTTGGTTTTCTTGCATCCTTTTGACGAAAGATTTGTCTATTTTTAACGCATTTAAAGGAAAACTATGCAAATAACTTAAAGAAGAATAACCCGTACCAAAATCATCCATGACTAACTTAATCCGCCGCTCTTTTAATTGTTGGAGAATTGTTTTCACGGCATGACTATTTTCCATAATTACAGTTTCTGTAATTTCCAGTTCTAAATTTTCGGGATTTACTTGAGTTTCATAGAGAATTTCATCAATCTGTGCCATTAAATTTGGTTGAGAAAATAAGCGCGCGCTCAAATTTACGCTAATAGTCAGGCTGTCGGGAATGGCTGGGTGATGTTGCCATAAACGTAATTGTTGACAAGCTGACTGTAATACCCAGGTGTTAATCGAATTAATTAATCCGGTTTCTTCCGCTACGGGGATAAATTCTGCGGGGAGAATTAAACCGCGAATGGGATGTTGCCAACGCACTAAAGCTTCAAAGCCAGCAATTTTACCTGTAAGTAAAGAAACAATTGGTTGATAATAAACAATAAATTCTTGGCGTGCAACAGCGCGGCGCAGATCGTTTTCAATCTCTAATAGCTGGATTGCTTCTTGATACATGATCGGATCGAAAACATGATACCTAGCTCTACCTAAAGCCTTAGCGCGATACATTGCTGTATCAGCATCCCGCAACAAATATTCTGGGCGATCGTAATCTTTATTTCCCCAAGCAATGCCAATACTGGCATTCATAAATACCTCATATCTGGTAAGTTTAAAGGGGAGCGAAAGCTGCTGCAACAGACGCTCCGCTACTTCAATTACCATATTGATATCTGTGGGGTTTTCTAACAAAATACCAAATTCATCTCCACCTAATCTGGCGAGGGTATCCATTGGTGTTAAAGTTGATTGCAGACGATGAGCAATAGCTAAGAGTAATTCATCGCCTACTAAATGGCCTAAAGAATCATTGACAACTTTAAAGCGATCGCAATCTAAATACAGAATGGCGAATTGATAGCTAGATTCTTGCTTAGCACGATTGAGAGCATTTTCAATTCTCCTGATAAATAATACTCTATTGGCTAACCCAGTCAGGGAATCATGTAATGCTAAATCTAGTAATTTACTTTGCAGTTGTTGGCGAGAATTAATTTCTCCCTGAAGTTTTTGCAGCGCTTTTTCTAGTTCCCAAGTGCGCTGTTTCACCCTTTGTTCGAGTTCAACATTCAACTTAATCACTTCTAATTGTGCTGCTCTCAGTGCCAGTTGATTTTGCACCCGAATTAAGACTTCTTGCAATTCAAAAGGTTTGGTAATGTAGTCTACACCCCCTACCTTAAAAGCCTTGATTTTATCAAAGACATCATCTAGGGCACTAATAAAAATTACCGGAATATTCGCCGTCAAATCCCAAGCCTTAAACCGTTGACAGACTTCGTAGCCATCAACTTCCGGCATCATAATGTCCAGTAAAATCAAATCTGGTAATACTGTTTGACAAGCAGTCAAAGCCATTTGCCAGTTTAAAGCTTTGCGAACGTTATACCCTTCTCTAGTTAGCAGTGACGATAAAACTCGCAGGTTATCTGCCATATCGTCAATGAGCAATATATCTTTTTTTTCTGGTTCTAACCGTTCGTAGTTCATTCTGCTTTTATTCTAGTCAGTTCCATAATTTTTTCAAACTGATAGTTGTGTGCTAATTGTCCCAAAAGCCGGAAGATTTGGCTTTGTTCTGGGGGTAATTGGGCAAGCAACTCTAAAATCATGTCATCGCTACAGCTAGCTGCGGCATGACGTATATTTCTTAACCAAGGCTGAGGCATCTGCGATAAGTGCCAGATGAGTTCAGCTTCACTGGGAAATATGTCTGTTTCTTGACTAGCAGCTGGATTTACAGTCTCTACTGGGCTGACATATTTTACACCCAGATGTTCGCTGATTTTTTCTAGTAATACTTCTTGAGTAAATGGTTTGCGAATAAAATCGTCGCATCCAATTGACAAAATTTTCTGTCTTTCTTCCTCAAAAGCACTGGCAGTTAAGGCAATAATAATAGGTACATGGCTAGTTTCCCTACTGGTAGATACTGGAATTGTTAATAATTGGTCAGTCAGCTGGGTAGCAACGTTGCCTATTTTTGGTGTTTGGCGATGAGATGGTAAGTTTTTTTCTTTGTACCCCATTTGGATTTGTTTTTTAATCGCTTTTGTGGCTTCGTAGCCGTCCATAATCGGCATTCGCATATCCATAAAAATTAGATGTGGTTGCCATTCTAAGGATTGGGCGATCGCTTCTTGGCCATTAGTCGCTTCCTGGACAATAAAGCCAATGGCTGTCAGCATTTTCACTAACACCAGCCGACTTTCTTTCACATCGTCAACTACTAAGATGCGGTATTCACCTTGATTTGGTGCTAAACCAACAACTTGATATTTATGTTGCTGACTTTGAATTTCGCTAGCAACCGCTGGGCTAATTTGAATATCAAATGTAAATTTACTACCCTCACCCGGATTACTAGTAACAGTAATATCTCCACCCATCATTTGGATGTATTTGCGGCTAATGGTTAAGCCTAGTCCGGTTCCCTGTTGGGATTGTCTCCCAGTTTCGGTTTGTCCAAAAGCTTCAAACAACAGGTGAAGTTCTTGAGGATCAATCCCCGGGCCTGTATCTTCAACTTCAAAGTAAAGGCGGGGATCGACATCTGCCAGTGATCCGCCACTCACTCTCACAATCACGTTACCTTTATGAGTAAACTTGATAGCATTGCCCAAAAGATTTAATAAAATTTGGCGTAGTTTGCTTTCATCTGTTTGCACATATTGGGGAAGATTGGCTGCATATTCAAAAACTAGTTGTAAATCTTTAGCCGCAGCCCGAAGAGCAAACATTTCTTCTAAGCTGGTCAATAGTCGAATTAAGTCAAAGCTTTTGATATTCAAGCTAGTTTTGCCGGCTTCGATTTTCGACATTTCTAGAATGTCATTGATTAAATTTAAAAGATGTTCGCCAGCGCGATTGATAATTGCCAAATTCTCTTTATTTTCCGAAGATAAAGAATTGTCATTATTCATGACCTGGGTAAACCCTAAAATGGCATTGAGTGGAGTCCGCAACTCATGACTCATATTCGCCAGAAATTTACTTTTGGCGCGGTTTGCCCGTTCCGCCGCTAATCTACCCCTGGCGGCGATTTTTTGCGATTGAATCAGTTGTTTTTGGGTTGTTTGTAGTTGTTGAATAACTTTGAGAAGTTCTTGGGTACGTTTTCTGACTTGTGATTCTAATAGGCGATTGTATTGGGTGAGGACTTTGTCTGTTTTTTGCGGTTGACTAACTTCAGGTAAATTATTTGCCTGGGCATTAATATTGCTGATTTCGTCATAGATAGGCATTTTCAAAGCTTCAATGAGAATTGTTTTTTCTGGATGGCGTACTCCTATTTCTTTGACTCTAAAACTTTGTCCTGGTAAAGCTTTAGCTCCTGGTAATCCATATTTAAAAACAAACTGCTTTTTATCTAAATCGCGGTATTTTGACTCGTTACTGTTTAGGTAATTTTGCTCAAATGCTGCTAAGGTTTCATGAGAAATGTTAGGGAATACTTGAGTAAAAATCTGCTGATTTAGGTGATTAATATCATCATGATTACCTGGCTGATTCTTCAGAGTTCCATCTGTTGGCATAGCAGTTAAAAATTTAGATGGTTGACACTGATTCACAGATAAAATTCTATTGAATGCTGTATGTGTGGCGGGTAAACTTGTAGCAATTTTTTGCAGGTTATTCTCTCGGTGATTTAGTGAAATCGCAAATTTATTCAGTTCTTCGGTAGGCGGTAATTCTGCGTTCTCTTCCGCCTTGTTTGTAGTCGTCTTCTTTGATTTATTGAATTGCATAATTAGCTTAAGCGTCCACCAGGTAATCAGAATCCCAAATTGGGCAACTATTAAAAAGGCAACTAGGGATAATAAGTTAGTAATGTTGTTAGGGTGAAGTTGTTTGGACAAGTTGGCTTTGGTAATGAACCCCAAAATCAACCAATCAATCCCCAATCGATCGCGATTTTTAAATTGCTGAAAATCGGGGCGATTTCCTAGGTTATTTGTCACGTAAACGTAAAGTTTACTCATACCCTGGTTAGGAGAAACTGCTTGTATCAACAAGCCCCGTTCTAAGCGTTCGAGTCTCATCAATTCCCCTTTGGGGTTGGCAAAATTGCGATCGCTACTTGAGAAAACTTGCATTTGCTTCCACAGGTAATTTCTCTTGGCTTGCAAGTCAGAAAAGTTGAGTAAACCTAGTTGATCGATTGACCCAGAAGTGGTGAAGTATTTACCAAGATATTTGTCGATGCGATCGCAGATTTCACTTTCTAACTGAATCGCTAAATCTTTAACAGCTTGTTGTGCATTGTGAACTGAAAGATAGCCAACAAGCCCTACAGTTCCACAAAATTGCAATACAACAGGCACAATTACAACATATTTGCGGGGCATCATATTTATATAAGTTTTCTCAACTAAACGGTTGAGACATTTGACAGACTGAAGTTTAGATAACATTGTTGTGGAATTTTGTACCCCAGACTACATTTGGGGTTTTTGTAAATAAAAATACAAGAAATAGCAGCATTAGTACTACTTTTAGGCGCAAAATACCTCTGACAATCTTCCTAATCTTGTATAAAAGATAGCAGTACTTTGTTTAATATAATTCCTGGACGAACTCTGTGCCTCCTCAATTTAATCTTCGAGTTTTCTTCTAATAGGCTAATTTGCTGAATTTTAGGGGAATATGCTGAGGCATATTTTCTCTGACTGGTGCAAAATAGCTATTTACACTGATTCGGAATGGCATCTATATTGGTTGAAATTTTACTAATTAACTACAGTATGCCAAACAAGATTAACTGTTACAATCGACACCAGAGTCTATAGGGAATTTTCAATTGTTTACCGCTTCAGTAGCCAGCCTGGAAATTTCTGGTTATTGGCAAACAATCATACATATTCAATTACAAAACGCGGAAAATTACTAGATAAGATCGTCGCGGAAACGGTAAAGAAATTTTTGATATTTTTACTGTTTGCTTTTTTCTTTGAAGAAAAATTACAAACTTTAAGTATTTATTGCAACTTCATTGCCAACTTGTAATATTTTGCCAACTGATGGGGCTGACAGTTGAGTATTAACAGTCAATTTGTAGAAATGATTAAATCGGGATGCAGCCGCCCAATCTGGCAAAGTTGCTTGTCGCTGCTGCACAAATATTTTTTGAAAGTTGCTGTCGGCTTTACCAGAATCAGGATGACGTGTTGGGACTACGCAGCGTTGACAAGGCTGAATTCCCAAAAAGCAGATATCACCGATGCGAAAGGAAACTGTTGCATCGCTTTGGTGACTAAATAATCGATCTTCCCAAAATGCTGGTACACCGCCAATTTCAATGTTGGCACGTAGGCGACGGCGCATTTGTGCCACAGTCATATCCGGGAACCAAGAAGCCACTTCTGTCAAAGTGGCTGTACTCACCACTGTCGGCCCTGGACAGTTGCGATCGTCGGGAAAACCCATTTCTAAATTCTGGCCTAATGTGACTGCAAAGCCAAAAAAATCGCTAAAAGTTGCCTCTAGGTGCTGCCGTTCTCTATCTAGATGGAAAATTCTCGGCGAATCGCTACCGGGAACTTGCAGAGATAAGGTTCTTTGTGCAAGTGAAAATTCTGTGCGCAATAAATGAATTTTGGCATGGCGTTTGCCATTAACAACATTGCCATCTTCATCGAAAAGCGCAAATTCGCGATCGCCCTTTAGCGCTCCACTAGGGAGAACTGTAACGTTCTCAACTTCAACACCATCCAACGACTTAATGGGGTAGAGTACAATCTTAGCTAAGTATGGCATTATACAGCGTACTCCAGGTAAGTAGGTCAGGGGGAAAACTTGTACCGATTAAAAGCCAGAGGGGGCAAAGCTTATAAGTAAATTTACTTTTTTAGCAACTTTGGTTTTTTTGTCACCCTCTACTTCCGGACTACCAATAAAAAACATCCCTATCATCAACTAATTTAGCCCCTAACTCGTAGGGGCGGAGTGACCCCGCCCCGACAATTTGGGATAATTTATTTTTTGGACTTCCCTATAGTTAATAGTTCAACTTAGGGGTAACAAGCATAGATCGCTAAGTTTAGGGATATAAGGGTGATTTATCAAGACCACCAACTTGATTGAGCGGCCAGAATCGCAGCACAGCCCGACCGATGATATTCTTTTGGGGGACAACACCCCAGCAACGGCTATCATAGCTACTGTTACGGTTATCGCCTAGGACTAAATATGAATTCGGGGGTATGGTCTGGGGTTTGGCTAAGAAGGGTACTTGCTGGCCTGAGGTACAAACGTCAATTACTGTACCTTGTTGGTTTTTGAGGTAGTTATCTTCCGGGAGAGGTTTGTTATTGATATAGACTTTGCCATTTCTGAGTTCTACTTTTTCCCCAGGTAAGGCAATGATGCGTTTAATGAAAGCATCGTGATATTGTTCTCTTTTTAACTCATCTGTGGGGGAAAAGACGACGATGTCCCCGCGCTGTGGTTGAGAAAACCTGTACTTCAATTTATCTACAATTATCTTGTCTGCCTCCCACTGGTTTGGAGTACCATGCAGGGTGGGTTCCATAGATCCCGAAGGAATCCAACGAGCTTCGGCAACAAAAGTACGAATTCCTAGGGCTAGAACTATGCTTAATATAACTGTTCTACCTAGCTCTCCAATCCAGGAATGATCGGGTTGTTGACTAGAATTTTTATCAGACACTTGATTTTGCATGAAATTACTGAAGTAAACAAAGATGCAGGTAATTAAATTGCCAAAGGGGAACTATATTTGGAAATTTTAACCGTAGAACTCTAATTGGATTTTCATGTTTTCATTTTGACAGTAATATACATAGATAACAATAAACTTTTTTAACCTGCGGCAAAAATTGACTACAAAGAGTGCAATCAAGTTTAACCTAAAAAAATAGTTCTCTGTTATGCATAGTCCTTTATTCTGAGTATTGTTAACTCTATGTCATCTGCCAAAAGTTTATTAATTCGCCATGCCCAGATAATTCTACCTAGTGGGGAATTAATGGTTGGGGATGTGCTGACGCGCGATCGCCAAATAGTCGAAGTTGCACCGCAAATCTCCACACAAACGGCTACTAGTGAAATTGACGCTACTGGCTTAACATTGTTGCCAGGAGTCATAGATCCACAAGTGCATTTCCGCGAACCAGGCTTGGAACATAAGGAAGATTTGTTTACCGCCAGTTGTGCTTGCGCCAAAGGAGGAGTAACTTCCTTTTTGGAAATGCCCAATACACGTCCGTTGACAATTAACCAAGAAGCTTTAGACGATAAACTACAACGTGCCTCCAATAAGTGCTTAGTTAATTATGGCTTTTTTATTGGGGCAACAGCAGAGAATCTACCAGATTTACTTACCGCCAAACCAACCCCAGGAATTAAAATTTTTATGGGGTCAATGCACGGTCAATTACTAATTGACCATGAAGCAGCTTTAGAGAAAATATTTTCTCAAGGCGTTAGCGAAGCTCCTGCGAAGCAGGCTCGCTTAATTGCGGTACACGCTGAAGATCAAGCGAGAATTAACCAACGTCGCCAAGAATTTGCGGGAATTCACGATCCGGCTATCCATTCCCAAATTCAAGATAACGAAGCAGCATTATTGGCTACTAAACTGGCATTAAAGCTGTCTAAAAAATACCAGCGGCGCTTGCATATTCTTCACATGTCCACCGCCGAAGAAGCCGAGTTATTGCGTCAAGATAAACCCAGTTGGGTAACCGCAGAGGTCACACCACAACATTTAGTCTTAAATACTAGCGCTTATGAGAAAATTGGCACTCTGGCGCAAATGAATCCACCTTTGCGATCGCCCCATGATAATGAAGTTTTATGGCAAGCTTTGCGTGATGGCGTCATAGACTTTATCGCCACAGATCACGCACCTCATACCTTAGCCGAAAAAGCCCAAGAATATCCTAACACTCCCTCAGGTATGCCTGGTGTGGAAACTTCCTTAGCTGTGATGTTAACTGCTGCTAAGGAAGGAAAATGTACAATTGCCCAAGTTGTACAATGGATGTCCAAAGCGGTAGCTGTAGCTTATGGTATTCCCAACAAAGGTGCGATCGCTCCCGGTTATGATGCCGATCTTGTACTGGTAGATTTAAATACTTACCGCCCAGTCCGCCGCGAAGAACTTTTAACTAAATGCGGTTGGAGTCCATTTGAAGGCTGGAACTTGACAGGCTGGGCTGTGACAACTATTGTCGGTGGTGAAATTGTCTATGACAAAGGCAAGTTAAATACCCAAGTCCGAGGTCAAGCTTTAACTTTCTTGTAGTCAATCTTGATTCTCTCCTTACTTAGCATACAACAGTAAATCATTACACTTTCAGGTGATGGTATAACGGACAAGAGTCATTTCCAGACCATTGCTTGTTTGGTCATGGGTTAATAGTCATTGGTAAAAAAGTTATCAACTCTGGAATCCAGACTTGGGATGATTTGAACTATTGACTATTGACTCTGAACTCTGGACTATTGACTATTGACTTTGGACTAACAAATATGACATTCAAAATCCTGAGTTTAGATGGTGGCGGTATGCGGGGAGTAATTACAGCACGAATCCTCCAAGAAGTTGAGAAACAGGTAAAAAAGCAAAAAGGTCAGAATTTAAATGAGTACTTTGACTTAATTACGGGTACTTCTACTGGATCGATTCTCGCCGCCGGATTGGTTGTTGGTAAAACTAGTCAAGAATTGATTGATTTATATATCAATGAAGGTAGGCGGATATTTCCCCTGAAATGCAAAAACCGCTATCATAAGTTTCCATCGTTTGTACAGCCTATTCTGGAAGCATTTTCACCCAGCAAGTATTCTCATGAAGGATTAGTCAACGTCTTAATTGAAAAGTTGGGATATAAAAGAATCAAAGATATAGATAGTCCGATAATTTTGATTTTGGCTTACGATACCCTGTATCGCAACACCACATTTTTTACTAATTGTCATCCAGATTTGGGCTACCGTTGGTACGATGAATGTTACTTATGGCAGATATGTGTCGCTTCTGCATCCGCCCCTACGTTTTTTCCCCCATATAAATTAGAGCCTGTCAATAAAGAAAAATTCGGTAATTGGGTGTTCCCGCATATTGATGGTGGGGTATCAGCAAATAATCCGGCTTTAGCCGCACTAAGTTTGGTGATGCGCATCAGTCAATCTTCAGATTTGCTTGTCTCTCCAGAAACTAAGCGCAAATATAAATTAGAAAATCTCCAGATGGAAGACATCTCCATTTTATCTATTGGCACCGGACAAACTGGTGAACCCTATCAATTTGAGCAAGTACACCAATGGAAGCCTTTGGACTGGGCGCAACATATTACTGATATATTTATGGAGCCTACGTCTGAGATTAATAGCACGATTTGCCGACAACTGATGGGCGGGTATGAATCTCAACGCTATTTACGCCTTCAGTTTGATTTGAATGAGAGATTTAAGGCGAAATCAAAAGAAACATATAAAGATACTCGCGTCGTCTTAAAACCACACGAGCGAACCAATAAATATACAGGTAAAAAAGTTAGTGAAGAAATAGATGACGCTAGCCAAGATGTTATTCAACAGTTGATAGATGCGACATCTGCATTTATTGATGAAGGACATACTTACTATACAAGAAACGATTTAGGCCCGAATGTCAAACAGGCGATCGCATCTTTTATTGCTATTAATTAGTGCATCTACTTAAAAATATATTGAGAGAGTTTTACAACAAAACTATCTTGCTCCAAATCTCGTATATACACGAGATTTTTGCGTATTTATCATTACATCATTTTATCAGGTTTATTTATATACAAAATAGAGTATAACTTATACATTTTGCCAAAAAGCAGGGGACAAATTAATTGCTAGGGTCTCCCAGCCTTGACTTGGCCATTATGCATGACCCATAGGTATTACTAGTATAAAAATATCTTTTTTGTAGTAGAATAATTGATTAATTTATTCTGGCTCTGAACTAATGAAGCTGATATTTACCTGTATAAACATTGAAATTGTGGGTAAACAATCAGTATATATATAGGTTGTAGTGCCGATAAAAAGTGAAGATTTTTTAATTTTTAGCGTTTAGCTTGCGGTATTTCAGTATTTTATCTTCTCTTTACGGAAATTTAAGAAAATACTCTGGATAAATAAATTTAAATTTGTTCTGTAAAAACTCTGTTTTCAGAGCAAGATAAGTCTATATATGCTTGATTTACAGAGTATAAAAATCTGTGTTGAAAAAATTACTTGTTTTATTGGGCAAATTCAGTCAGATAAACTATTACTGAGTGGCAAATTTGAACAAAGATAACCTAAAAAGTGTTTCACCAATAACAAACATCCCAAGAATTGAGGTCATGTCAGGATGAAACAGCATATTGCCATAAAATTCCCAAATTTCAGCACATATTGCTGAAACCAATGCACAGAATTCGGCAAAGCAATCTTATTTGATTGTCTGGATTAAGCGTATCTAATAATTGCTAATCACAATTGACCAAAAAAAGAGTACAGACATTTAGTTTGGTGATGTATGACCAATATCTATCTATCTGTACTGCTCATTTTGTCATTGCTATTTAGCTAATTCGTGATGCCAAATGAAGGGTTTGACTAAAAATTAACATTTGGTTTGTGGTTTTTACTAACTTGATTAAAATTGGAGAAATTAAGAGAATTATGTTAATTAATGAATCTGATGAACGTGGTAGTGGTAGATAGCAAAACCATAGTTGATGGCTGAAATTAGCCTATTGTCAAAGTTCAGCATCTTGAAAATAAGGAATAATAGCGGCGATTACCTGGCTAAAAGGATAATTAAATGCAGTTATTTTAGCTTGGCGATCGCCCTCATTCCCATAACTCAACTTGACAATCAAATAACTATCTGGTTGGTAGGGCATTCTTTCTGGCCATTCTATGGCGACAATTCCCGGTGTAACTTCAAAACCTTCCCAATAAGTCTCTAAATTTAAATCAGCAACTTCTTGTGGTTCTAAGCGATATAGATCCAAATGGTAAAGGGGAAGCCGACCTTCTGTGTACTCATTAACGATGGTAAAAGTCGGACTCACAATCGGTTCGCTCATCCCCAAACCTTTACCAATACCTTGGACTAAGGTGGTTTTACCCGCGCCTAAATCACCTTCAAGCAAAATTACACTACCAGCATCAAGACATTTTCCCAGAGTCATACCCAAATTCAGGGTAGCTTCGGCATCTGCGAGCAAAATTTTTAATTCATCTCCCATGATGAGCACCACTGTACCACCGCAATAAGACTTTTGCTAGTTTTTCGGGATTGTGACGGACATAACCGGTCTCATCTTCAAATAAAACATTAGCTGGGACAATTCTCCGCCCTAAGAGAGTAACAGCTTCTCTATCTAAAAAGACGGGGTGAGAATTTTGTTGGGCGTAGCGGATCAGTGACTTCGCCGAGGGGGATTTTTTATGTACGAGTACAGCATCAAATAGCCGACGATGATCGGTAGCCGCATCAATAGCGCGAATATGGTCAGCAACAGTATAACCCTCAGTTTCGCCAGGTTGCGTCATAATATTGCAGACATAAATGCGGGGGGCGTTAGATTGAGCGATCGCATCAGCAATTTCTGGTACTAATAAATTAGGAATCAAACTAGTATAAAGACTACCTGGCCCAATAATAATATAATCTGCTTCTTTAATCGCTTTTAAAGCTGCTGGTAAAGCTGGGGGATTAGCCGGAAGACAGCCCAATTTGACAATTCTACCGCCCGCTTTCGGAATACTCGATTCTCCTTCAATTCGCCGACCATCGGCTAATTCTGCCCAGAGGCGCACATCACTGAGGGTAGCTGGTAAAACTTGTCCCCTGACTGCGAGAACTTTAGAACTAGCTGCAACAGCCCTTTCCAAATCCCCAGTAATTTCAGTCATCGCTGTTAAAAATAAATTACCAAAACTATGACCGCTTAAGCCGTCCCCTGCGCGAAAGCGGTATTGAAACAATTCTGTGAGTAATTTTTCTTCATCTGCGAGTGCGGCTAAACAGTTGCGAATATCTCCTGGTGGTAGCACTCCAAATTCTTGACGCAAACGCCCAGAAGATCCACCATCATCAGCAACAGTCACAATAGCAGTAATATTGGCACTATAGGTTTTCAGCCCCCGCAGCAAAGTAGAAAGACCCGTACCACCACCAATCACGACCATTTTTGGCCCTCGGTACAATCGATGATGGGCTAACAAAACATCAATCAGTTCTTCTTCACCTTCTGGCCTGAGTACCTTAGTGATTGAGCCGACTGTACGAGTTTGTCCCCAAAGTAGCAACAGTAAGCCAAACAGCAGCACTAAAGGGCCGCTGATATAGTTGGGTAAAATATTAGCAATGAATCCCAAAAACCCCCTCAGCAATTCTATTGCCCAAAAAATTGGGGTCAGCTTAATCCAAATAGCCAACCCCAGACTCGCCATTAACACGCCGCCAACACTGATTAGTAACCAACGTTTCACGGATAAGCCAGGAGATAACCACTTGAACCACTGGTTTACCCGATGGGAAGTGCGACGGCGCGACTGCTGTTGCAGGGCGTTGAGGGCTTGTCTAAAAAAAACTATTGACATACCTGATTCAAAGCAGTGGGACAAACAATAATTAACAGAAAATGTACACTACCTGCTTGAAACAGCAAGCATAGACTTATTACAATTTTTCATTCCCTTAGACTTGGAGCAAGTGATCAAAGTTGCTAGCATTGCCAGTAAAAAACCCTTGTCGTAAAAGTGAATTGAATGGAAAAACGTATTTTAGGATTAGATCCAGGGCTGGCGATTTTAGGATTTGGGGTAATTACCTGCAAACAAAATCCAGCCAAGATCACAGAAAAAAGCGTCCAAATGCTCGATTTTGGTGTAATTAGTACTTCTGCGAATACGGAAATGGGGCAACGCTTATGTACTTTATTTGACGATTTGCACACCCTGATAGAGGAGTTACAACCTGACTTGGTTGCGATTGAGAAGTTATTCTTCTATCGTATGTCAAGTACTATTTTGGTTGCACAAGCCAGGGGTGTACTTATGTTAGTCTTAGCACAGCGCCGTCTCCCTTATGTAGAGTTTACTCCTGCCCAAATCAAACAAGCGTTAACGGGATATGGTAATGCTGAAAAATATGAAGTGCAAGAGGCTGTGGCCAGGGAGTTAAATTTAGAGGAAATTCCTAAGCCAGATGATGCATCTGATGCTTTGGCTGTGGCGCTAACGGCGTGGTTTCAGATTTAATTTTGTAAGCAAGCAATAAAGTTAGTAAATTGGTGTTATCCAATAGGTGATTCCTCTGATCAATTTTTTCTGGAAACCAAACTGAGGTAATTGGGACTCAGTTAATCCTAAATAAGTCCAATGAGGAGTATCACCTTCTACAGTTTGAAACCAGCCATTTTGATTTAAAGCCTGTCTTTGCTTTTGGCTGGATAGCCGTAAATCAATAGCTAATCCCCAGAGATGTTGTGATGTTCCTGGTGGTGCAACTATGCTTAAAATTGCTGTTTCTTTACCCTGACGAACTTTTTCTAAAGTTCTCTTGTTAGCATATTTTTGCCAAAATCGGAGATTGGTGCTGAAGGTGCGCGTACAGTCACCGCTACCGTAACCTGATTTGAGAGGAATTTTTTGGATTGTTTTCGCCTTGTTTAAAGCTAATCCTGCTGCTTGTTGTAAATAACAATCCTTCGTACCATTAATTTTAATCATCGCGAGGGTTGATTGAAATTCTTTAGTTTCTTGTTCGTTAGCCAAGATAACTTTTTTTGGTAGTTTAATTTCTGGTTCTTGATTGACAAATACTGCTCCATATTTATGTAATAAAATATATTCATAAGTACCTGGTTGGGGAATTGTCGGTAATTTCATCGCAATTGCTGACAAAAAACGCTGCTGCTCGTTTAATTCGGGATTGGGAGTAAATGGTTTAATGGGAGTCGGTGAAGTTATCGGTTCAGGAGAAATTAGACATTGTGCGTTATTTAAGCAAATATTAAATTGTGCGGTATGAATAACTGTTTGGTGATGAGCAATTCCATTACTAGCAACTAGGGTAAAAGTAATCAGGAAAATAATTGTTAGCAAAGTTAGTTTGTGAAAGATTCGGTACATATTCAAATAATGATTAAGTTGTTTAAATAAGTTCTGATTTTAGAGAATAGTCAGGTTGTTTAATAATTAATCAACAATTGGCAATTTTTGCATGGGTTAACATGCAATCCAAAGCACATCCATGAAACTACGGTATCAGCTAAAATTGAAGATAACTCTAAGTTTGTTGACCTTGTAAGTATGACCATGCACAATTCCATTGCCAAAACAGCTTTTGAGCAAGACGCTTTTGATGTTATTGTCGTCGGTGCAGGTCACGCCGGTTGTGAAGCAGCCCTTGCTACTGCCCGCCTCGGTTGTCGGACTCTGCTGTTGACACTGAATTTAGATAAAATTGCTTGGCAACCATGCAATCCCGCAGTGGGAGGGCCAGCTAAATCTCAATTAACCCATGAAGTTGATGCGTTGGGTGGAGAAATTGGGAAAATGGCAGACCGGACTTATCTGCAAAAGCGGATTCTCAATTCGTCACGGGGGCCTGCTGTGTGGGCTTTACGCGCCCAGACGGATAAGCGGGAATATGCAGCGGTGATGAAGGGGATTGTTGAAAATCAAGAGAATTTAACAATCCGTGAGGGAATGGTCACAGACTTAGTGCTGGGTGCTAACAATGAAGTAATTGGTGTTGAGACTTACTTTGGAGTGACTTTCCAGTGTAAAGCAGTTATCTTGACGACTGGGACGTTTTTGGGCGGGAAGATTTGGGTAGGAAATAAGTCAATGGCGGCGGGACGCGCAGGAGAATTTGCGGCGGAAGGCTTAACGGAAACCTTAAATCGCCTCGGTTTTGAAACAGGAAGACTAAAAACTGGTACACCTGCAAGGGTAGACAAGCGATCGGTGGATTACAGTAAAATGTCTCTCCAGCCGGGGGATGAAGAAGTCCGCTGGTTTAGCTTTGACCCAGAAGTCTGGGTAGAACGAGAGCAAATGCCTTGCTACATTACCCGCACGACTGCTGAAACCCATCGCCTGATTCAAGAAAATTTACACTTGTCCCCTGTATATGGTGGTTGGGTAGAGGCCAAGGGGCCGCGTTATTGTCCGAGTATTGAAGATAAGATTGTCCGCTTTGCTGATAAAGAAAGCCATCAAATCTTTATTGAACCAGAAGGTAGGGATATTCCCGAACTTTATATTCAAGGATTTTCTACAGGTTTACCGGAAAATTTGCAACTGCAAATGTTACGTAGTCTTCCCGGTTTAGAAAACTGTGTAATGCTACGTCCGGCTTATGCTGTGGAGTATGACTATTTACCTGCAACTCAGTGTTACCCGACAATGATGACGAAAAAAATTGCAGGACTGTTTTGTGCTGGACAGATTAACGGCACAACAGGTTATGAAGAAGCAGCAGCCCAAGGATTTGTGGCTGGTGTGAATGCGGCGCGGTTTGTGCGCGGTCAGGAAATGATTGTTTTTCCGCGTGAGCAAAGTTACATAGGAACTTTGATTGATGACCTCTGTACCAAGGATTTACGCGAACCTTACCGTATGCTTACGAGTCGGTCAGAGTACAGATTAATACTGCGCTCTGATAATGCTGACCAGCGATTGACACCTTTGGGAAGGGAAATTGGCTTAATTGGCGATCGCCGTTGGCAATTATATACCCACAAACAAGCACAGATTATTGCCGAAAAAGAACGGTTACACGCCACAAGGGTAAAAGAACATGATGAAATAGGAAGAGCGATCACAGCTGATACCCAACAAGCAATTAAAGGTTCGATTACCTTAGCTGACTTATTACGTCGTCCGGGATTCCACTATATTGATCTCGATAGATACGGACTGGGAAATCCCAGCTTGAATACTGTTGAAAAAGAAGGTGCAGAAATTGACATTAAGTATTCTGGTTATTTAGCTAGACAACAACATCAAATTGAACAGATTGCCCGTCAAGCACACCGCCAGTTATCCCCAGATTTGGATTACACAACAATTGATACCCTTTCAAAAGAAGCGCGAGAAAAGTTAAGTAAAGTAAAACCACTGACTATTGGTCAAGCAGCACGTATAGGTGGCGTAAACCCAGCAGATATTAATGCTTTATTAATATATTTAGAATTACGTAAAACAAAGAGCCAGTCAGAGTTTCCAGCCCTGGCTTCAAAAAAACTTCATGAAGCTTGAGTATAGTAGTAGGGAGGAGATGGGTATGATAGATGACATGGATTTAGAAATGGCATCATCAGCAGTCTCTAGATTCTCAGTTGAATTTAATACCATAAACCAATCAACTCGTCTAGTTTGGACGGAAGATTGAACATTTCACAGAAAATCCTGATTCCCAGGCAGTAAGGGCGGTATTGAGCCGTCCTCGCAGCTACCACCCACAAGCCTTATGTTAAAAGAAGCCAGTACTCATCTCATTATTCCAGAACCATCAGATGAATTGATTGCCAACGAGCCTTGGACAATTGAAGTCTACGCTGATGGCTTGATGGATGAAATCTTTGCCGATATCGATAATGTTCTGGATGCTACCGGGGATTTTTCCCACCAAACTGTGAATGTAGAGTATGTGCCTCTGCAAACAGTGAAAATGCCGCAGATTGTATTACCAGATGAACTACAGCAAGCTGTAGAAGGAGTTTCCCAAATGCGGGAAAAACCTGTCAGCAAAGTAGTAGTTGATACCCCGGCTAAAAAAGCAGTAATTCGCAAGTTGAAGAAAACCAAGAGTCCTTTTGGCACATTGCTGATTATAGGGTCAACTATTATCGGTGTGGCGATCGCGGGCATTATTTATTTGTTCAACTCGAGATTGCTAACTTTTGCCACCTCTAAGCCAATTACCTCCGCATATATCCAGGGACAACAGCCGCAATTACCGACAAAAGTTGATGTCCAAGCTGAGTTAGTTGATTACATGCTAGGGGCGCTGTCAATTATTGAACAGCAACAAAGCAAAAACAATCAAAGCTACGCCACTCCGGGTAATAACAACATTGGCGAAACTCCCAAAGTAGCAGCCTTACCTGTAGTTAGCACCCAGAAAAACCTGCTTTTGCCAACACCTCTGGCTGCAAATAACGTACCACCAGCCCCAAGACTTACCAAAAACATTGTTGAGCGCATATACATACCTGTGTATCAAGCACCAGCCCCCATGCGCAATGTCCCGTCCCTACTTCCACAGATTCCTAAAACCAAATCACCTGTGGCGGCTGTACCAACCATCTCCCGTCCTGGGGCTGTCAAAAATGCTTTAAATGCTGTGCGCAAACCAGCTAAACCTGTTAGCGTCAATATGTTTGCGGCTGCTGTACGCACAGATCTAAAACCTGTGAGTGTACGTACTGCACCAGTAGCAGTTGGGCAAACATCCAATCTGCTACCGACATTACCAGTTGTGCCATTTCGGGCTGCACCAGCACAAGCATCTACAGCTACAGCATCGGTATCTACTGTATCTTTGCAACAGGCTGTGTCAACTACATCACAACCTCTTCCTACCCATATCCTAGAGGGAATAATGGAGTTGGGAAACAAGTCTGCGGCTTTATTTAAAATTGATGGTAGTACACAACGCTTTGCTATTGGTGAAAGCATCGGTTCAAGTGGCTGGACACTAGTAGATGTGAGTAATGGGGAAGCGATCGTCCGTCGGAATGGTGAAGTGCGCTCAATTTATACAGGACAGAAGCTGTAAAACAATCTAAAACTTTCAATTTGACCCAAATGCATATTTATCATAGGTAGGGCTGATATCAATTCGTAATGCCCAATTACGAAAATCGGACATAATTTTGTGCTGAATTTTAGCAAATTGGTATTATGCCTTACCTACTTAATCTGAATATGCCTACACTTAACCACTAATTACAGATAAAAATGTGTGGTTGAGAATTGCCATATTGGGAATGGCTGCTTAAGTTTACTAGTATTTACTAGTTATCTTTGCAGAAAATATTTTTTGCTCGATTAATTGAATAAATAATACAGTATTTTCCCTTATCTGTTATCAGGGGTGTGACACCTCATTAGATGGTTAACTCGGTAATTAAACATAATTGGTGCTATGAGTTAGATCAATACTTCTGCGTATATCTGCGGTAATTGTTATTGAGTATGGGGCATGGGGCATTGGGCATTGGGCATGGGGCATTGGTAATTTGTTATTCTAATTTCAATAATGTTTGGTTTGTAGCACATCAATATATTTTAGAGGGCATGGCACTGCCATGCCCCTACCTGGGTAATTAATTAGGCTTGACTGTTAAAAACAAAATACTATTAGGTTCAACCGAAAAAGCCTGTCCGCGAATAATTGTGGATGGCAAAGTTGAACCAGTTACAGAGTTGCTACCATTTTGGTTGACTTTGTACAGTTGAATTTTTTGTCCAGAGGCTCCGGGTAACGCCCAACTTTGGGGTGCAATCATCTTCAGACGTGCGGAAACATTGACACCGGATCTGTTGACTAACATCAAGGATAAATACTTCTTACCACTAGCCTCACCCAAAACTGCTAAAGGTACTAAAGTAGAGCTGTTGGAACTGGTTGACTCCAGGACTTTACCGTAAAAACCCTGATTCAAATACTCAAAAACCCAGGATGCAGGGCGTCTGGGGAAAGAGGGAGAAGCGCCAAGTTTACCATACCAGCCATCAGCCTCGTTCCAAGCTGTCGCTCCGGTTGCGCCTGCATAGAGAATAGAACGTGCTGCTAAGGCATCAAATATGGCACTCACATCGTTAGTCATGCGCTGATCTGGCGGAGACCAACTGATGTTGTACTCGTTGTGGAAATATTCGATCGGTTTTGCAGTAAACTTCTTGACGCTGTTGCGCATGTAGTTTGTCGCCGCACCTACAGTTTTTTGTGCAGAGTTCCAAATTTCTGAGTTGGCATTGGTCTTAGAACCTGTGGAATAGGTATGATAGGAGATAAAATCTAATTCGGGGAATGCTGTCGAGACAAAAGCATCTATTCTCCCTGGGGTGTAAGATTGGGCGAAGGCTGGGCCGCCGATTTTGATTGTGGGATCGACTTTGCGCATTTCTCGCGCGGCGATCGCAAATATCTTCCCTACCTCGGCCATGTTATCGCGGTAGTAGGGTTTAGAATCAAGCTCGTTGGTTACCTCCCAATATTTAATCTTTTTTTGCTGCTTGATATTTAAGATTCTCACCAACTCTGCACAAAACTGTCCGTATCGCTTGTATTCAGAAGGTTTCAGCGCTCCCTTACTATCGGTTAAGTAAGCAGGAAAGTTGACAAGATTCATCATAATTACGGGGCTGTGCGGGTAGGCTCCATTCATCGCCGCAGTTATCTTTTCTACATCCCAAGAAAAGTTTGATGAATTGGGATTCTTTACCCAGCCACGTTTATCTGTGGTGGAGTCTTTCATCTGGCCTGCGTAATGGTATCTGATTAAGCCAGGGCGCATGGCATTTACACCATTACGATAGTTGGTATTACCACCTACGTTAGCTATTCCTGGGATATTTCCCTGATAAGAGTTGAGTCCGAAGTGCAAAGGCGTTGACACTAAGGGTTTTGAGGTAATTGGATTAGTTAGCTGTTTGCTCCAATTGACAGAGATACCAACCTCTTGGGAGAAGGCTGGTTGACTAACTATAATCAACAGAAAACTGCCGAGACACAAAGGTAAGAAACGACGAAAAAGTGAAATATTCAGGAACATACAAAACAAATCTCTAAAGAACAGCAGAAGTAACAAGACAAAGCCTAGATTTGGCGATCGCCTGTCGCTTCAAGGGGGAAGGAGAAAAATCAGCCCCCAAGATGATTGATTAGATACCCCTGAATTTATTAATGATGAAAATCAAGCCTATTTGCAGCTAGACAAAGCTAGCTAGGAAGTTTCAATTTGAAAATCGAATAGCTGAAGTAGTTTAGGACATGCCTAAAATCGTTGGTATCAGGTAGCCTGCACAATATTAAGTTTTTATTTTAGGTATACCAACCTGAAAACTTCATGCTTTCTTCACATAAGTTTATCATCTTTTATACTTCCTTTATCAAGTAAAAGTACTCAGAAAGTAGAAAGCAAGACTGGATATTTTAGCTAAAATCTTGACTCAGTAAGGGTTTCAGCCTGAGTTCGCTTATAACCAATTACCGACAAGCACAAACGCCGACCAAAAATAGGGATGTTGGTATAAAGGATCGGCCATGATTTTCAGTTGCGCTTGTCGTAATGCCTCAGCTTTAGTCAGGTTTGGGTTATTCAATTGCTGATAAAATTCTTTCATTAAGTTGGCGGTAGATTCGTCATTTACCGACCATAAACTAGCGATGGTACTTTTAGCTCCAGAACGCAAAGCAAACCCAGCTAAACCTAAGGTAGCGCGATTATCGCCAGATGCGGTCTGACAAGCACTCATAACTAATAATTCAATTGGTTGCTGAAGTCCTAACCTTCGGGATTGGA
Organism: Tolypothrix sp. FACHB-123; assembly: GCF_014697075.1. Classification (GTDB taxonomy): domain Bacteria; phylum Cyanobacteriota; class Cyanobacteriia; order Cyanobacteriales; family Nostocaceae; genus Aulosira. The sequence continues at coordinate 58,666 of NZ_JACJRE010000001.1, forward strand.
ATAGGCGATCGAAATCTAAAATAGAAATGCGATCGCTCCATGTCAGTAAAAATGTTTCCTCTGGATTAGAACTAAATTGACCGTGAGTTGCAAGGTGAACTATGGGGAATGGTTGGCTATCAAGATATTTTTTTAAGGTATCGCGAGTAAATTCTTGATTTAGTAAGATTTTGGCATTAATTTTCGTCGTTACTTCTTGAATTTCTTCTGTAACAGCGGGTAAAGAACTAAACCCTTGGCGTGCTTCTGTTAACCCCGCAGCTAAAACCCCTAATTTTTGCCGTTCTAGTCCTTGGGGAAATAACTGTAATCCTGGACTGAGAGCCACATTATATTTTTCTACTACATATTGTTTGCCATCGTGCAGCGCTGCCATTGGTAAGTTACGCAACAAACCATCTAGCACAAAGACTAAGGTGGTAACTTTACTGCTGTTGAGTTTTTCCTCCGCAGGCGCGATTAACCATTTATAAACTCGTTGTGAGAGGCGAAAACTCTCTTCCCGAATATAACCACGGGACATATAAGAGTAAAGGCGTTTGAGGTTAGCTTCTACTTGTGCTTTGGGGATTTGGGTACTGTAGTGATGCAGGGGTTGATTGGGAATAGAAAGGATAACTTCTAAGCGATCGCTTAAAATAATTGGGTAAATAACAGCAGCTTGGACATCGATTTGATCGATAGCTACAGGATGGGTATCGACACAAGCATCTTTAAAATAATTATCCAATTCAGCTAGTTGTAGAGCTTCGATTACCTGACGCGCTTGTTTGAGGTTGTTTTGATTATCTCCTGGTTGTAATAACAAACTCACATAATCTCGATATATTGGTTCAATACTTTCTTTAAAGTCAAACTGGACATCGGGATTAATCGCAATTAAATCGCTGCGCAGGGATTGTAAGTTATTAAAGGCGATTTCATAAGCTGCGATCGCATTTTCAATATCTCCTTGTTCTTTAGCAATTTTCCCTGATTGTGCCGCAGTCCGCGCCACCAAATCAGGTGCATTCATTGCTTGAGCTAATATTTGTGCTTGTTTAGTTAGTTTTGTCGCCTCTGTTAATTGACCGTTCTGTTGGTAGAGTTTACCTAGTTGTTGCAGAGAATAAGCCTCGGATCTAGAATCTTGAATTTCTTGCGCTTGTTGGCTAGTTTTTACTAACAATTGAGCAATTTTGACATAATTGTGCTTTGAATCTGTCTGCTTACTCTCTTTTTGCATGAGGCTGTCTGCAAAGTTTATTTGAGCATAAATAGCTGGACGGCTAGGAGAAAGTAAAGCCAGGTTATTTTCAATTGCTGGAATTAGCGATTCAGTAGCTTCCCATTTTTGCAGTTTTACTAACAAGCTCAATTGATTTAATTGGGCTTCTAATTTAATTTGTGGTTCTGGAGATAAATTAATTGCTTCTTGATACTTGCTCAAAGCAACATCATAGTTTTTTAAATCTTTAGCAACATTACCCAGGCTGAAAATAACTGCACTTACATCAGCGGGAGAGTTAAGTTGTTTACTAATTGCCAAACTTTTTTCTAGTACTGTCTGAGATTGCTGTAAGTCACCTGTAGTTTGCAAAGCTATTCCTAAACTTCTCAATCCTTGGGCTTTTAGCAAACTATCGGGTTGATTTTGCAGTTCTTTTACCAGTCCTTCTAACAAGGTTTTTGACCGTCGATATTGTCCTAAAATTTGTAAACCTTGGGCTTGATTAATTTGACTGATGAGTTTACCTGTTTTATCTCCGGTGCGCTCGTAAATTACTGCGGCTTGCTTCCAAGTATCTATAGCAGTTTCTGTTTTTCCTTGCATTATTTGCAGCGAACCTTGGGTATTTAATGCTTGAGCTAACAGCAAACTAGTCTTGGTGTCTGATGCTTGAAACTGCTTGATTAAATTAATACTTTCGTTAATTATTTTGTCGCTTTGGGGGATATTACCTAAATTTTTATATACCAAACTCAAATAATTTAATATTTGAATTTGTTTGATTACTTCTTGTCTATTCTGATAAAACTTTAGGGCATTTTCCCATGTTTTAGCGGCTGCTTGATATTGCCCATTTTGATAGTAGTTTTTACCTTCAGACAATAAATCGGGATTATTAGATAGTTGTTGAATTAGCGGTTGCGAATTTGGTAAGTTAGGAGGTTTAGCGACAGCATAAATATTTTTATTAATTAATAATACAGTTAATATCAAGCTGAGAATAAATATATATATATTCTGTCGAATTTTCCTTTTTGCAGATAACTTAACAAATAAAATTTTGGCGATTTTGATTAGTGATTGATTATTCATAATATTTAATTTAAATAAATACACAAAGTGCTGAAATCAGGTTTAAGCCAAAATTTTTCATATTGGGCAATGTTGAGCATATAGAGTTATTAATAGGGATTTTTCAAGTTTTTTGGCTTGTTGTGCAATTTTGATAGATTACTACAGTCAGGAGATTTATTGAAGCTTTCTTGAGGTAAAGATGCAACTAATTCTACTTCTCCTTGGACATTTATTCTCCAACTGTTAGCAGCAATAATTAATTGTCTAATTTGCGGCAAGGTATTAGTTGCTTGATTGCGGCTCTCTGTAGTTGTAAAATCTCGCATATCGGACAAAAAAGTGAGTCCGCGAGCGGTTGTTGCTGGATCTGCGGGTAAACCACCTGTGCCGGTGATGGTAAAAGAATTACCCTCAGTTGCAGCACAACTAGCAACTATGCGATCGCTTGGATCGGTAGGTTTATCTGCTAACTCTACCAACCCCGAACTCGGATCGATTTCTGGATTGTTAATTGATACAGTTCCCGAAACACCGAAAACTGAACTGGCTGTAATATCACTTCTAGAAGTAGGCTGTGCTTGAAACCCAGTTCCAAACAGGCTGGTAGCCGTAATCTTGACATTACCACCACGACCAAAGAAAGCGTTAGCTGTAATATCGCTATCTTCTGCGGGGACAGTGACGATAAAATTGGTGTCGATGGTAATGTTACCGCCGTCACCACCTGCACCCGCATTTCCCGCAGTGGTGGAAATCTCGCTTTCACGGCGTAACAATAATAAATCTGGTAATCTTAAACTAATATTCCCGCCATTGGTGCTGTCTGTTGCCGCAGAAATAAGCGCTTGATTGTCAAGAATTAATTTATTGGCTTGAATTTCAATATCGCCACCAGTTCCCGTACCTTGGCTATTAACAGAAATGGCTGCACCATCTTTAATCTCTACCAATTCTGGATCGATGAAAATGCTACCGCTATTACCAGTAGAACCCGGAGTAGTATTAGAAAATAGACCTGTATTTGCACCTGAGAGTAAAACTCTATCTTTCGCGATAATTATGATATCGCCTGCTTTTCCCGCACTGGCGGTTAAGGCTTCTAACTGTGCGCCATTGGTAACAAATAAAGATGGGGTAGTAATTTCCAGCTTACCGGCTTCTCCGGTTGCACCTTCTAATGTACCGACAAAAGCACCACTAGGATCAAACGGTTCTCCAGGATTACCATCAAAACTTACTGATTCACTGGCATTAATAAAAATATTACCTGCATTACCAACAGAATTAGTACTAGAACTAATAAAAGCACCATTTTTCACTGTCAGTTGACCAGTTTTAATGGCAATATTGTTAGCATTACCTCGAGAACCGGGTAAGACTTCGCTGAGAATCGCGCTAGGAAGTACCACTGGTTCGGGAAAACCGGGGGGTGAAAATAAAACTGCACCATCAATAATCACGGATTTAGCAGATTCTATCTCGATTTTGCCTGCATTACCAATTCCCTCAGTGCTAGCTCTAATTTGCGCTCCCTGTTGTAGAGATAGGGAGCCAGTTTTAATTTTAATCATGCCGCCATTGCCTTGACCAGTATCCCTGACAACGCTACTAAAACCACTAAAAACTCCATCTAAAGTGCCGGTAAGAGCGATCGCATCTGCCACATTTACGGTAACATTACCTGCATTACCTAAACCTCTAGTTTGCGAGAATACTTGACCTCCATTAGTAGCGACAAAGGTTTTGCTATTAATTTCTACATCCCCTGCATTTCCGCCAACTGCACTTCTTGTTTGAGTGGCGATAACAGAGTTATTTAAAGAAATTGTCTCAGCATTAACAATGACATTCCCAGCATTTCCCGCACGAGTAACGGTAGATAAATTGGCTTGATTTGCTTCTAAGGATTTAGCAGTAATTATTATGTTACCGCCAGTACCTGTGGCACTGCGACGCAAATTACTTTGCACAAAGTTACTCAAAGAAATTAAAGGAGCGTTGAGTGTAACATCGCCACCTTTACCAGCACTAAAAGCAGCCGTTTCAATAAAGGAACTGAATTGAGGTGCTGCTTCTTGAATAATCGCTGATTGACTTTTTAAGGTAATATTTCCGCCTACAGAACCGTAGGAAAAAATTTGCGCCCCAGCAGGCATAAAAATATTACTTTGAGCTAACAATGTAATATTGCCACCAGGGTTATTAAACACAGTATTACTATCCTCGTAAGCAGAAGCACCAAGAACTAGGGGGGTAATAATTTTCCCCTTGGAGTCAATGACTATATCACCGCCGCCAGCATCAGTAAATGTCTGAGCTAGAGATTTAATATTAATATCACCGGATAAATTAGGATTCGGTTGATACTGATTAGTTAAATATATTAATCCTCCTTGATTGATAATTTGATTGATAGTAATATTGGCATTGCTGGGATTACCATCTGTGCTGGTAGGAGGAGAAAAAACAGCACTATCTCCGGTAATTCCTATGGGATTAAAGGCAGTTGTTCCGGCTCTAATATCAACAGTTGGTTTGAGACTACCATTAATGGAGACTTGAGTGACACCATCAGCTAAGGTAACTGTTTCATTAATAAAATTTGTATTATCAGGACTAGTAATATTTAAACTATCGATTGTGACGCTACCACCTGCAAAAATGTGCAGAGAAGCACCTGTATAACTATTAAAACTAACATCGCCACTAGCGCGAATAATCGGATCGTCAGTACTAGCTAAATCTCCACCATTACCATTGATTTGTTCGAGGCGAAAATTTCCACCAGTGGAAAATTTTGCATTTCCCCCAATAGCATTGGCGGAACGCAACAGCATATTATTACCTGCGAAAAAGCCACTATGAGGATGATTTAAGGCGAAAATGTCGATTTTATTGGCTTGGGCGAGTAATTTCTGCCCAGATGAGGCGATAAAAGGCTGATTGACGCTATCTCTAATTTTTAAGGTATCGGTAGCTTGTAAAGTTAAATTATTCCCTGCTTGTAACTGTCCTTGCAAGTCGAGATTTTTACCCGCTAAAGTTAAATCTTGCCCTACAGATAAGTTACCAGAGTTAGTGATGGTACTTTCGGGTGGTAACCAACTATCTAACCCTAAAGGTTGGTTAATGGTGAGTAGGGAAGGTGCTTTTGGGTTTTGCGTACCGAATCTTTCCCCATTGGGAAACAACAAACTTTTGCTGGTACTGGCGAAAAAAGAACCAGATATATCTAAACGCGCATCTTTACCAAAAACAATGCCGTTAGGATTAATTAAGTATAAATTAGCACCACCTAATACGCCCAGGGTTCCGAAAATAGTTGAGGCTTGATTTCCCGTAACTCGTCCGAGAATATTCTCAATCCCTGATGGATTAGCAAAATAGACTCGTTGCTGATTACCGACGTTGAAGTCTTGGAAGCTGTGAAATAAATTACTACCCCGAATTGCACCACCATCAATGCGTTCTATATTACCGCCTGATTGTTGTACATTCGGGGTTATTACTGAGCTTTCTGTGCCTAAACTATTGTCAGGGATAATCTGCGCCCATACACCAGGGGTTAAACTCAGGGTACAGGCGATCGCTCCACTGCTTACCAAAATCTTAATTAATTTGTAGTGCACCATCTTGAGTTAGCTGATTGCTTCACTGAGGACTCTGGTTAAAATATAAAATCGTTGATATTAACCGCAGTGACTCCTGTGAAAGTGATAGTACCACCATTTAAAGAGGTTAGATCTAGCTGGAGATTGTGATTGTTCAGGGAGACGAGGCTATCTTTAAGATTAAGGACGCGATCGCCATTACTATCCAACATACCTTTAACTAGCTTCAGTTCTCTTAGGTCGATTTTATCTTGACCTTTACAAAAATCTGTAATGATGTCGTTACCAAAGTTTACACCAAAGACAAAGTCATCAGCCCCCAATCCCCCGGTTAAAATATCGTTACCTCTACCACCGGTTAAGCTATCTCGACCATTACCCCCATTAATCGAGTCATTGCCATCAAAACCAGATAATATATCATTACCGTTACCGCCGACAATGACATCATTAAACCGACTTCCTGTAATGGTATCTTTGGCGTTATTGCCCTGTAACTGAAAATTTTGAATTGGATTAGTAATATTAACTTGCGACAAATCAATATTAGCTGACTTATTGCCTGATGCTAAAATTACTTGATTGATATTATTACCAATCGTGATGTTTTGAATTGACCAATTTTTCTCAAAATTATAAGTGCTAAGTTGTTGCAATCTGCTTCTAACTATTTTATCCCCATTGGCATCGTTAATCGTCACATTTACGCCAGTGGGATTGGTAAAATTAAATGAGTCTAAAGCCGCTTGCAAATTCCTAAAAGTCCCCACAGCATTACCATTGCGATCGGTGACGACAGCATTTGTATCTGTCACAGCAATATTCACAAAATCGGTAGTACCTGGACTAAATTCGCCTGCGTTAAATTCTATTGTTTCTGTTTGCGTACCGTTGTCAATAGTAAAGCTACCATTATCAAAGCGATCGCGGCTATAAACCCCATCTTCAATAAACTTAAATAGGGCGTCTACTACCGCTTTTTCATCTTCAATATTCGATAAATCTCCATCAGCTTGTAAAGTATCCCAAACTGCTAAATCGGCTAAATATTGCGGATCGTTATTTTTCAGCCAACTTGCAAAAAAACTCGCGCTTCCAGTTTGACCAGGTGGTAAAAATTCCGATTGATTATTGGTAGGATAAGCTTTAGGCGCTGGTTCTACATCAGGATCGGGATTGAAAATATACGATCCAGGAGTACTACTAGGATCGAGTAAATCTTCAATAGAATAAATAGTAAATTGCTGTCCGTTATTTAGCGTTCCAGCTATTTTAAAGCTAGAAACATCTAACCTGGCGTTAGCTGTAATTGAGCCAGGGTTGAGATTCTTACCGTTAAAACCGACAATTTCCGCTTGATTAGTAATATTTAATAAGCCAAAATTAGCCCTTGGTTGATTGGCATTTTTTTGCACGTTGTAATGCAGAAAAAATGTCCCATTAAAAGATGTATTATAATATTCTGGTAGTTCTGAATTAAGATTGCCTGTAAGCGGGTCAATTGTGCCTATTTGACCGGATAAATTAGCAGTTTTAACGTTATCAGTACTAACTTTGGCGTTAACTGTAATAGTTTTGGTTTCCCCAGGCGCTATACTATTAAATAGTACCTCAACTGTTTGGGCATTCCCATCACCGCCACCAGCAGTATCAAGATTCACACCACCATCCAGACTGAGGCTTTGCAATGTTAATCCAATGGGCAAAACCTGGGTCATATCGTCTAAAATTTTCACATTGGTAGCATTAACTGCACCATTATTAGTGACTTGAATTTGAAACGATACATCATCACCAGGAAGGGCTAAAAATTGCTCTGGTTTACCATCATTATTACCATCTACTTCCTTGGTAACTTTAGTAAACTTTTTGCTTAAATCTAACTTAACAACAGGTGCAGTTACACTAGTGTAGTCATCTTCATAGGGGTTGCGATTATTCACAACTGAATCTGGATCGTGTTGATTAGCCGCAATAATTTCTGCTACATTAGTGTAAGCATCGGCGCTAGTTGCATTGACAACTTTACCCGTCAATACTAGGGTTGCACTACGTCCCGATTTGATATTACCAACATCCCAAATTCCGGTTTTGCTATCATAATTCCCCAGACTAGTAGTAGCTTTAACAAAGCTAAAACCAGCAGGTAATAAATCTTGAATTTTTACCCCGGTTGCATTAGCAGGGCCGCTATTATTTAATCTCAATGTAAAAGTAGCTTCACTACCTAATACTAAAGGAGTATTAGAGATAGTTTGTTTTAGAGATAAATCAGCTACTAAAGGTTCGCAGTAGCTTTTGCTGCTATCTTGTAAAGAAGTATTTGAAACGCTCATAGTTTTAGTAGTCATAGAATTATTACATCGGTGAGTAGATGAGAATCGAAAAAAGTCGAGAGTGACAGCGTTCACCCTTGACTAATTAACAAACATTGTTCTGAAAGATTGGAGGTAAAAAGCTTAAACTTGCATAGCTTTAATTAGTCTGTACTAGCAAACCTAGGTTGATTTAGATTGGTAACCTTTGTTTAGTAAGTAGCAAGTATCTGCTTAGTTGAATGTTAATAACAAGGTTTTTTCAATATTGTTTTTAATTTGCAGATCTTCCTTCACAATTTTTGTGAGATTCAACTTAAATCTTTGTCAAAAAAATATACATATCCATGATTTTTGCTAATGGATAAAGTCTAAACTCTTGAGTAGATACAAGGTATTTTGCGAAACTCTGTATTCATAGCAAATAAACAAAATATTACTGTTTTAGTTATTAAAGCATAATGTTATGTGTTTCTAAAAATCTAGATAATATCTTTAAAAAAGCTATCTCAGAGGAGATTTTCTAAATAAATTATTAAGTAGGAGATTTTTGCGTTACAAGTATGTATGCTAAATAGTTTATGTATTAAAACACCTGAAATGCAGATGCAGTAAGGAACAAGTGGAAAATTAATTTGGCTCAACTTACTAATTGGATGATCTTACTTTGAAGAGAGAAAAATCACCCTCTTATTTAAAACTTCATATTTCCGAAAATAGGCTGAGTACCAATTGTATCTAAGCTTATCTGTAGGCAGTATCTGATAAAATTTTACCTGTATAAAATACATTTGCAATTAAATCACGATCGCATTCAGTGCAGTAATTCCAAAAAATAAATTATTTCGCTTCAATTTGTTGAGAGTGGATAGTTGACAGTTAACCAGGACTTACGGAACTGTTATATTATTTTAACTTAGTAGTGCTTAGCACGATTTTGGGGAGCCATTGCATTGAACTTAAGAAATCCTCATAGTCTGGTTCTAAATCGTGCTTACCGCCAACCACTACACAATAAGCATCAGAATATCTCTGCAATATTGGTGGTATTGCAACTATTAAAGTATACATTTCCTTACATATTTGCAATCATCCAACAATGCCAATTAACAACCCATGCAATGCTAAACGGCCGCGTTAGTAATACCAATTTGAAAAAAGAATGCGACAGATTATAGGGGCAAGGTATTGCCTTACCCGCTAGAATATTATTAATGTGTCGATTAACATATTGTTTATCTTTCCCTAGTAACTATTGACTATTGACTGTTAACTATTAGGCTATTCCACAATAACCACTGCTCGCTAACTAATAACTATTTAATCCCCTGATGCTGATAATATTTATGTGCAGCCATAGCCATAGCAAGAAATCCCCAAAGCATCATGCCACCAATACTCAGCATCCCGCTACTAATAACTAATTGTAAACAAAAACTGATACCAATAGCGCGGGCAGCACTAACAAAACTATCAAATCGGCTTTCAGTGTACTTACTAACATTAATAACTAATAAAATTAAACCACCTAAATAAGGTACAGCACCAAACCAGCCCAAAGTGAAGAATATATCTAAAACACCGCTATCAATGACAAATACTTCAATTTGTCCGGTTTTCTCGTTGACTTTCCAAATATTTCCTAAACCATTACCTAAACCATTAGAAAGAGCAATGCTCAGGTTTCTATCGTAACTTCCCGATCTATCTCTAAAGCTAGTATCATTTTCGAGATTAGAAAAACTCTCAAACCGACTAATAACTATTTCAGAAATTGGTTCGATGGTTGTTAATGGTACAACACATATTGCCATTATCAAAATAATAGTAATTAACCGCATTTGAATTTTGGCTTTGACCGAACCTAAAATCAGAACTACTCCTAGCAACCAACCACCCCAATTAGTCCGGGCTTGGGCTAGGATAAATGATAAATAGCCAACAATAGAGGCAGGAAAAATTAAAAATCCAGTTCTAGTAAATAATAATAATAAACCAGCTTGCATAACAGATCCAAAAGGCCCAACTGAGTGCAATGTACTCCATACACGCATCCCAAAAGGTTCTGGATTTCCAGAACTGGTAAACATTTTGGACTCTAGGAGCCAGTATTTATCCCACTCTGGTGCGACGACAAATTGATATACGCCATAAGCGCCCAAAATCAAAACACACCACAGAAATGTCCGCTGGATATGCTGGCGATAGCTCGGATAATCTCGCCAATTAGTAAATAAATGGAAACCAAAAATAATCGGACTGAGCCAATCTAAAAGACCGCGAGCTACAGGAATAGGTGCGTTATAAATTAGTCCTACAAGAAAACCATAAAATACCCCAATAAAACCTAAGAAAAAAGGTAACCCTCCTTGGCGGATGCTGCTAGGAAGATAACGTAAAAAGGTACCTATACATACAAAGACTACTAAATAGGGTGTAATCAGTATCTGACGAGTAGGATCCCAACCTATTCGATAGTCGATTAAACGAGCAACTAAAGGTGTGATAAACCAGATCCACCAAGTAAAGCCGATATAGAGAAGAGGATGACGAAAATAGAGAAATAAACCTACTAATAAAGCTGTTGCGGGAAACACTAGACGCAACATCCCAGCTGCACCAGCAAAATAACAAACTACTGTGAGAAGTACAAAACCCAAGATTACCATCCAAGCTTGTGGTGCTCGTTCTTGGGGAGAGAAATTCTCTTTTAAGACACTATTGAAAAGTAATTGCTGAGAGGCCATTCAATTTTGGATTTTAGATTTTATTTTTGGTTCGTAAAATCTGGAGATACTGGGCGTGAACCACCCTAATTAGATGAATTGTAATTGCTACCAATTCAACATAATTACGAATTACGAATTACGAATTGTCGATGTGTTTGCCATCCTTGCCAACGTCCGCGTAAAGATGCCCACCATTTTTTGCCAGCTAATTGACCTTGACTGGGTAAAAGTCGCAGCCATTGAATTAAGCCTAAACTATCTCTTGTACCAACTAAAATTGCCCATAATAAAAAAACTGCACGACGCAAGGGCGGCAGATTTTCTAATAACACTAATGTTTCATTATGAACTAAATTAATAAAGGCAATTTCGTTAAAATTATGGCGCTGATCTTCATCAAATCTTTGTGCAGGATAGTGATCTACTGCAACTTGTGGATCGTAAATTATTTTCCACCCAGCACGTTTTAAGGCTAGGGTAAATGCCATTTCAAAATGTACTTGTGCCCCTGTTCCGCGCATCCGTTCGTCAAAACGCAATTGAGCGTTGGCGTAGCCCGTCGTAGACATCGCACAGTGACGAAAACTCATGTTCACACCCTTGAGAACATCAACTTCACGGGGTTCTCCCACTCCTAGATGGTGATTACCTATTACCCTACCAAACCATTGCAATTTACCTACTATTTGCCGTGATTCATCTAGCAGTCGGTTTCCTTGATGAACCCAATCACGCCCACCCACACCAGCAATGCGGCTATCTGCAAGAAAATGGGCGTTGATTTTCTCTAACCAATCAGGGTGCGGTGCAGCATCATCATCTGTAATCGAGACAATATCACCTTCCACTGCTGCTAATCCGGCGTTGAGGGCGGCGACAACTCCGGGAACGCTAACTGTGACGGTATGTAGTGGGAGGTTGTGCAGTGGAAATTGGGCGAGGAATTCCCAAGTTTGGCTATCTGTATCACGGACAACCACTATTACCTGATCGACGGGTTTAGTTTGCGCCTGTATGGCTAAGAGACAACGAGACAGATCCAGAGGACGGCGATAAGTGGGGATGAGAACAGTGTTCTTCATTCTGAATTAACTCCTCAAATAGATCCACATAGGTTTGTGCCATCGTATTCCAGCTATATTGTTCAGCAACAGAACGGGCGGATTGCGCCATTTGCTGCATTAAAGGGCGATTCGTAACTAAAGCCAACAAAGCGGCGACTAAAGCCTCAATGTCATCTGAATCGGACAAAACTACCCCGCATTCTGGTGTTACCAATTCTGCACCTCCAGTAGCGGTGGCTGTAATTACAGGTAAACCAGAAGCGAGGGCTTCTAATAATACGAGGGTGCAAGCTTCATACCGGGAAGGAAATACAAATAAATCCACAGCCCGCATAATTGCAGCGATATCACGGCGATAGCCTAAAAAATGTACTCTTTCGCTAATACCCAAAGCTGCTGCTAGTTGGGGAAAGGGGCTACCTTCGGTGCTACCCACCACCGCTAAATGTAAATGAGGAACTTTGGCTAAAGCGTAGAGTACGGTGTCTAGGTTCTTTCTGGTGGTGCGGATATCGCCAGCAAAGAGGGCGAGGGGGACATTGGCTGGTAAACCCCATGTTTGGCGTTCGCTGATACCGGGGGTAAATTCTTCTAAGTCTACGCCGTTAACAATTACCTGAATCCGGGAACGGGGAACGCCAATATTTACTAATTCCTGGGCGACTTTCTCGGAGACAGCGACGACTACTTGCGCATTGCGGAAAGCTTGTTTTTCCCAATGGGCATTTAATGCAGTGTACAGCCATTGGTACAAACCATAAGCATCGCGACGAGTGCGGGAAAGATGTACAGGCGATCGCAACCAAGAACTATGGACAAAATGTACCGCATTCACATCTGCGAATGTATTAGTAATTGCGCCATTGACTTTAATTAAATCAATATCAGCACGATTTTTTTGCAACCAGCCGGCACTTTTTTTCGTAAACAGGAAATTACGCAGAAATTCTGTCGGGAACCGTTGCACGGGAATTTCTATCCATTGCACTTGGCTATTTTCTGCTAATTCTGGTGCGACTTCGCTGGCTAATAATGTGAGGTGATGACCGCGCCGAATTACTTCTTTAGCGACCTCATAATTAACTCTCCCTTGACCATCACCTTTTTTAAATTTGTGGCTAACAATGCAAAGTTTCACACACTACTTCCTTAATCAATTAGTTAATGAGGATACTTCTAATTAATATCCAGGATAAAGATATTTGTATCCATAAATAAACGCCAATAAATACACGAATTTTTTTGATAATTTTTTGAATTTTTCTGTGTTTATTCCTCATCGTCTGGCTTTTGTATTTAGAAATATATATATAGCAATCCTAAATCATTGATGAAATATTATAAGCAGGTTTGTTGACTGTTAACCGTTAACGATCAACAGTTAAAACCGAAATTTTTTGCAACTGAAATAGAATCGCTATAGTAGCAATGCCAACATTTTTATTTTTTTAATTTCCTGTAAAACACAGGACTTTATTACTGATTACATTTATAAAATAAATGTCAGCAATAATGCGGCGAGAGTGCGCAAATTTAATTTTTGCTGTCTCAATGTTTGCCACAGATAAGGACGTGCTGCTTGTTTTTCTTTATTGCGAATTAAACCAATCCCTAAAGTTGTATTAGCCTCTAACCATTTATTCTGAAAGTATGGCTTAAATTCTGCAAGTTTGGGGTCTGACATCAAGATTTGATAACAAAATAATTCGCTTTTAGCTTTACGAATTTTCGCTTGGACATCATGGGAACCACTGAGTATTGTATCTGTTTGCTCATGGATACGATAGCGCGTCAATCTCTCTGGACAATAGTAAGCAGCATAACCAGATATACAGCTCAGGTATGTTAAATATAAATCCCACATTCCGCCAACTTCTGCGGGAATTTTATCCCAATCTACAAGATTAGCGCGAATTACACAAGCAGCAGCGGTGGGTATACTTTTATCTATTAACCCAATTTTAGCAAAAGATTTATAAACTCCTGGAGCTAATTTATGGCGTTTAAAACCCCTTGTATTCTCTTCTGTACTAGCGTAATCAATATTACCTTGGGCATTTATAATATATTGGTCACAAAAAGCAAGAATCAAATCGGGATTAGCTTCTAATGGGGGTATTAGCTTGGCTAAAAAATCTTCATTCCACATATCATCATCATGCAGGCTGGCAACATATTTACCACGCGCCATTTTAAAGCCATGCATTTGATTAGCAATCATACCGATGTTTTGTGGATGTCGCCAAAAGCGAATCCGCGGATCGGCAAAAGATTCAACAATAGGTAGGGGATTTTCTGAACTACAATTATCAGAAATAATAATTTCAATATTTTGATAAGTCTGTTTAACGGCGCTGGCGATCGCGTGCTTGAGATATTGTGGTCGATTGTAGGTGGGAATCACTACACTTACCAGTGGTTCGGATTGTGGTTCGGATAATTGATTATCTATCAACATAAATTTCTCTGGTTATTTCTTGCATGAAATTCAGCGATAGTTTGGGCATAAATTGCTGCTAACCGCTGAAAATGAATATCGATGGTAAATTCTTCCTGATACCAAGCTTGGCCTTGTTCGCCAATTAATCTGGCTTGACGATAATTGCTAGCTAATTCGTTAATCGCCGCAGCCAACTGAGAAATATTATTAGGTGAAATGAGAATTCCTGTTTTCCCATTTTGTATATATTCGGGAATTCCGCCGACAGCACTAGCAATTACAGGTCGATAGCGTGCATAAGCTTCTAAAGTGACAAGACCGGCTGGTTCCGGCCACAAACTCGGAAAAATGACAGCCAAGCATTGTTGATAAAGAATTTCTAATTGCTCTGGGTTACACCAACCATGCCATGTAATGCGATCGCTTAACCCTAAATCTTGGGCTAATTGTTCCATTCGCGACTTACTCCAACCATCACCGGCAATATCTAAATGGATGTGTCGCTCAGTTTTGGTTAAGGCTTTGAGTAGCCACTCTAAACCTTTATCGGGAACAATGCGACCAACAAATAAAATGCGTTGATGTTGATGGATTGTCCGCTTGAGGGGTTCTGTGGGCACATTAGGCGATCGCACTCCACAGTGGAGGGTAATTATCCGCTCAGGTGCTACCCCTACGCGAATAATTTGTTGACGCACATATTCGCTATTGGCGATTACGGGAATTTTCAGTTTTTTCAGGTTAGTTAAAGGATTGTAAGCATTCCACCAATCACCAATAATTTTGTGCGGTCTGCGGCTACCACAACCATCTACCATATGACCCCACAAGCATCCTAGAGGATCGAGGGAGCGATCGCAGATTTTGCCTCGGTCTGCTAAATATTTGGTACCGCTAGGACAGTAGGTGCAGTGATTGTGGAGCGTAAATATTGTGGGACATTCTTCACGGACATCGACTAACAATTCCGGATCGTGGATGTGCAGCAACTCAAACTGAGTTTGATCCTCGGTTTTGATATCCTTGATAATGCGATCACTAACTCCAGGAATTTGCGATAGTGCTAAAGAAGCTACATAAGTTTCAACTCCTCCGCCTCCTTTCATATTCGTGTTAGTACAGTGATAAATCATTTTGGTACTAGTTACAATTTTGCTCATTTTATACACCGACATTTAACCAAAATTTGTGCCTGACATCGTTCACATAATGCCTTAAGGCAATCTGACAAGAAGCGTAACGGTCAGGATACATAAATTGGTCATCAACATTGATAATGTATTTATCTCCTGAGAGTGGTTTAGCATCAGCATTATGCATAGCTAAATGCACTACAGTTTGGTCTGTAAAAAAGATAGGTGAATTAACAAATTCAACCACTCTTTCTAGGGGTTTGTACCAATCTAGCTGCTGTTTTAAGATGAAGAAACCGGCGTTAACAGGATTGAGACGCTCGTGGCTTTCTATTAAAATGCGCTCGTCTAAAGAAGGTTTACAATCTGGCAAATACCAAGGTGATTTCTCTGGAGAATTGCATAAATTAATTAAGTCTGTAGCCCCAGGAAAAAACAAAATATCCGCATCTGTGTAAATTGTCGGTTGGTCAATATTTAATGACATTAAAGCTGCCAATCTTTTCCACATTGCCCTTGTCGCTTGGTGGGGATGATTGAGGGCATAGTCAAAAATATAATCGGGAATTTGCCGATCTGCTAGGTCTTGCCAATCGACCACATTTACACAACTATGAATTTGCGACAATAATTTACGCGAGTTAACTGTATAACTACCATCAGAGATGACGGTAAATTTATTGGGTAGGCCAACATGACGAATAAAAGAGCGAATACTTGCTACCTGTACAGCTAAATCCCGTTCGCAAGAAAAGGAATAAACATTGATATTAACTTGACGAAATTGTTTAATAGGAATGTTAATAATTTTATCAACAATTTGACTATAAAGATTGCTGATAACTTTTCCTTGAATCTTACTAGAATGATAGCCGATATTTACCATTATATTTACCTCATAAAATCTAGGTAAGTTAATTTTATTTACAGAGGTATTCATCATCGTCTGGAAATTCTGCTGAACCAGACGATGAAATCAATAAAAAGAAAACTTTATCCTGGTTTACCCATTTCGTACTGAGATTTGTGATATTCCCAAAGTTTGCCTTTTAACTCTAGGAGTTCTTGATATTTACCTTGTTCAACAATGCGTCCTTGTTCGAGAACGACAACTTTATCGGCGTTGGCGATGGTTGAAAGACGGTGAGCGATCGCAATTACTGTCCGTCCAGTAGATAGCTTTTCTAAAGATTCCTGAATCAACCGTTCACTGACAGAATCTAACGCACTGGTAGCTTCATCCAAAATCAGAATTTCTGGATTGCGTAATAAAGCACGGGCGATCGCAATTCTTTGGCGTTGTCCCCCAGATAATCTGACACCCCTATCACCTAATTGGGTATCAAAACCTTCAGGCATTTCTAAAATAAATTCCAGTGCATTCGCTTGTCTAGCAGCTTCTTTGATAGCCCCTTGACTAGCAGTTGGCGTACCGTAAGCAATATTATTCCAGACAGAAGTGTTAAAAATAAACGTATCCTGACTGACAACAGCTATCTTGCGACGTAGGGAATTAATTTCAAACTTCCGCACATCAACTTCATCAATATATATATATCCCTCAGTAGCATCATGGAATCGGGGAATTAAATCAGCCAATGTGGTTTTACCTGCCCCCGATCCGCCAACTAAGGCAGTCATTTTTCCTTTTTCAATCGTCAAGGTAATATTATTGAGGACTAAATTCTCACTATCATAAGCAAAATCTACTCCCACCAAATCAATAGACCTTTTTAAGCCGGGGAACACAAGCTTACCGTTTTCAAAGTAAGTTTTATCCTCAGTTTTCAGCAGGTTCTTAATATTATCTGCCGAACCATGCATCGTGCTGAGAAATGCTCTCGTTCCATTCATATCTTGGACAAAGGGCACTAGGCGAAATAAAACAAAGAAAAAGGTCAGCAGCGAAGCAACTTGTAGGGTACCATTAGCTACAAAAAACGTAAATGCTAAAATAATCATGCCAATTAAAACCGTCGTGGCTACGCCTTCGGCAATTGGCTTCACCATTGTCCAGGTGTAGATAACTTTTGTCGAACTACTGACGACGCGATCGCTAGCTTTGTAGTAACGCTGACGCTCAAATTCCTGAGTAGAAAATGCGTTGACAGTGCGAATTCCATTAATAAATTCTATTGCTGTAGAGGTAAAATCTCCATTAGCCACTGACATGCCAAAACTACTTTCTCTGACTCTGGCATTGAGATTGGATAATCCCACACCCAAAAGAGTAAATAACAAGATAGAAATTATTGCCAGTTGCCAAGAAAGCAAAAACATTGAGATTAAATAGACAAGAGTGGTAATGATTCTGGTAAACAGAAAAGCTACGCCACTAAAACCCTGTCTAATCCTTTCGATTTCTGTAGTAATGGTGTTGATCAGTTCGCCAGAACGAATTTGCCCATAAAAGCTTAATGGTAGAGCTTGCAACTGTTCAAAAATCTGCTTACGTAAGCGATCGCCAAGATACAGTTGGGTTAATTCTGTATAGACTTGACCAAAATAATTGAAAGTTGCCCGCATCCAGGTAGTTAATAAAATCAGCAAACAGATACGATATAAACGACTAGTTGCTGATTGAT
Source organism: Tolypothrix sp. FACHB-123 (assembly GCF_014697075.1). Lineage (GTDB taxonomy): Bacteria > Cyanobacteriota > Cyanobacteriia > Cyanobacteriales > Nostocaceae > Aulosira. The sequence goes on from NZ_JACJRE010000001.1 coordinate 76,827, forward strand.
TAATTCCCAAAATTGCTATATCAAACCATTCTATCCCTGTACGTACTGGTTGGGCATTGGGAGTAGTAAGACTCTGCAAAAAAGAAAGTAAAAAGCCAATGCTGACCCCTTCAAATGTCGCTGCCAAAAAAGAAAATATCACTGCCAGCACAGCAATTTTGCGAAAATGTTTAAATTCTCGTAATATTAAATAATTTTCTTGCCAAAAGTTGGTAGCTTTAAATAAGTCTCTCAGTGCTGGTTTAATCTTTAAATACATGGATATTGGTTACGAATAGTTGAGCTAGGCATACAGGCAGTTAGGGAGTTTTACGATAGTAATGCGGAGTAACCAAAAATCTAACATCCGCTAACTGCACTGAATGTGGAGAGTCTTGATTTGCAGAAATTCCCAATAATTGAAATGCAAATTTATTTTATGGAATTCATCTGCGATCGCTTCTCATCAGCAACAAATTACAGAAAGTCGGCGCTCAATTGCCCACTTCTTCAAGGGATGGGATGAATCGCCCGCCGACTTGGGGCATTGGGCATTGAGAAAAACCACCAATGACAAATGCCTACGAAATCCCATTCCTTTTAGGGATGGGATGAAAGACACCCCGACACCGTCAACCGTCAACGGTCAACGTTAAATCCCATCCAGATGTAATTGCTGGTACTGGATTTAGTTCGGTTTGTGCTTCTGAACTGAGGCTTACTGCATCCTCTAAAGTCCAACAACGAGAGCCAATTAAACCGCGATCGCCTTGCAATACATTAAATAGCTGTGGCAAATTGTGCAGATTATATTGACGCATCCAACGCCCCAAACGTGTCAGGCTTTGCTGCTCGGTGGTACGAAAATTCAAAGCACGAAACAGTTTACCACCCTCTCCCACCTGCCACTCAGAGGCGAAAATAGACCCCGGTGAGTAAACCTGCATCAGTAAAACCAGTGCTAATATCGCTGGAGTTGCTAATAATAGCAATACTAAAGCCACAATCCAATCAATTAGACGCTGGAACTGCTTTTTCCAAGATTTACCTTTACCTTGTTTGAGTCGGTGATTACCAGAGGATAGGCGCAGGTAGATTGGCTTATTAGCTTGTTCGCAAGCTTCTGCCCATAAAGACAGCCAAGCTTCACCCAGGCGAGAATCTATACTTACCAATTTCACTGGTGAATGTTTTAAACAATCTACTAACAACTGTTCGTTATATAAAGAAGGCAGATATGGCTGTTTTCCATGTTTAGGAGACTTCACCCACAGCTGACCTCGTCGCCACAATAGCGTGCAATATGGAGACTGGAGGTTTTGCTGTGGCTCAGTTTCGCTGTAGAGATTTGGGAGAGTGGGAATTATTGAAGTAGTCATAGGTCTAAAGAGGTGTAGAGTAGTAGATTCTTGACCCGTTATCAAAGACTATCTTTGCCAACAGCGTTAATCTGAGGTGACCAACTCAAGAAGCGATCGCTTACTCATCAAAGATTAGTAGCTACACACAAATAGATATCACTAGCGAGTTTAGAAGTAATGGTAATAAAATAACTGTAGAAAAAATTACCCTATTTCCTATTTATTGATACTCACCAGGTTATTGTTGCGATCGAGCGTTCAAAATCAGTTTACGCTTGAGTTTTGGCTATTTAAACTTGCTTTGATCTCTAGAATATAAGACATTTAATAAATAAATCTTAACCAGAGAAAAACTTTATTTAGTCTTTAAAAAATCTTATTTTTTCCCGACAATTATAAAGCTTCCGTGAACTTGACGATTCCACCCTCGTACTAAGGGCGCAAAATCTCACTCATCAAAAATGCAGATAATCAAATAAAGCCCACGGGGGTGGGCTTCTTACTGTTAGCCCCAGGCTTCTGGTTCCTGCGGGCGATATATTCAGGTATGCAAAACCGTTAACAGTCAACCGTTAACAGTCAACCGTCAACGACTTAAAACAGAATAATGTATGTTTTAAAGTTCCCCAATTCCCTTATTTTTCCACAACTTGTTGCAATGCCAATCGTTGTGGCTTGTTATAGGGTACATAGGTGCTTTGAGAACTAGAAGCACCATTGGCGACAACCCCAATCAAATTTAACTTGCTCAACATTGCTGTCGCTTGAGCCATTTGAGAGCGAGTTACTCTACCAATACTGGCTACCATTACCACACTGCGACAAGATGAGGCTGTGAGCATTGCATCCACCAAACCCAGAACCGGAGAAGCGTCTACAAGTATCAAATCGTAATTCTCCTCAAAGGCCGCCATTAATTGTGTCATCCGAGGAGAACTCAAGAGATTAGCTGCATCAGCTGGTATGGGCCCAGCGGTCAAAATATCAATGTAAGATGAACCTGAGTATTGAATACTCATTTGGTTTGGAAGCGCAGTTTCACTCGTGAGGAGGGTGGAAAGTCCTTGATCGTTGGGGAGATTGAGCTGATGATGCAGACTAGGTTCGCGTAAGTTGGCATCAATTAAGAGGACTTTTTTGTGTAAGCGCGCAGCACTCATAGCCAAACCTAAAGCCAAAGCTGACTTACCCTCATCAGCTAAAGCCGAAGTGATCATCAAAGATTTCAAATTCGTAACGGTATTGAGCAACTCAATATTTTTATAAATTAAATCGAGGGATTCCCAACTAGGAGGGGATTGGAGTACTTGAACTGTCCAGGGTGCGAGAACTTCAGGCTTACCAAAAGGTAACTTAATCATTGAATCTCGCGGTTGTGTAGACGGTAATTTGGGAGTAACGCCTAATACAGGAAGCGCAACATGCTTCTCTAATTCCGCAGTTGTATGCACCGCATCATCAGATGCTTCTCGGACAAAAGCCGCAATCCCGCCCAACATTAACCCAACCACTGCACCTAACAACAAGTTCTGTTGAAGATTGGGGCCCATCATCATACCTTTTTGTGGTTCTTCCACAACTTCCCAGTTAAATCCACCTTTGGAAAGTTCTTGTCGCAACTGTTGTTCTGCTCTTAACAGTTGTTCCAAGCGTTCGCGGCTAAATTGTAACTGCGGTAGTATGCGATTGTAATAAGCCAACAGAGGCGGAAAGCGTTTGAGTTGAAGACGCAAATCGTTCTCTTTTTGAGCCAAAGTTTGATCGCGTGCAGCTAATGCAACTATAGTTGTCTGGGTTTCTACTAACTGACCCGCAAGATTCAGGTCAATTTGTCCGAGTTGTCCTTGTTCTAGAAGATCCTGTCCCGCAACAGCACCGGCTGGTGTTCCCCCTAAAGTTCTGCTGACTTCTTGTTGTAATAATTCCTTCTGTCCTTCCAGTTGTTCTTTCAACTTTTGCACGCTAGGAGTCTCATCAGTGAAGCGTAAACGTTCTTGTGATAGAGCCAACTCGGTTTTTTGAATTTCGTTCAGTAAACCTTGATAGCGAGTAGATTGGCTCAAACGCGAAGAAACCAGCGCATTTTGCGGAGAACGATTAAGTTGTTCTTGCAAAGATTGTTGACGAGCAACAGCTTCTTGATATAAAGAACGAGTAGCGCGTCGTTCTTCTTGCAATTTATTTAAATTATCTTCTAGTGCTTTTGCTTGTGTTTCTGGATCGATTAAATTCTGAGTTCTGCGAAATCTTTGCAGGTTGGTTTCTGAAGCATTTACCTCATCACTGGCTTTTTTTAACTGGTCGCGGATAACTTGCAGACCTTTTTGTAAGCGTGTAGACTGCTGCTGCTTGTTATATTCCACATATACTTGGCGAATAGCAGCCAGAACTTTTTGAGTTTTGTTTGGATCGTTAGAAGTATATTCGACTTGGAAAATTTTGGTTAAAACATTATCTTCTTTGGTTTTGATTTGATTTAAAACCAAAGAAGCTTTAATTTCAGCTACAGTGATATCTGGATAATCTTTTTCCAGGAGATCGACGGCTTTTTGAATTAATCCCGAACTCTGCATCAAGTTAAGCTGAGTTGCTGTATCTATTTCAATGTTGATGTCAGTAAATTGGTTTTCTGCTGTGGCTTTTTCTGGTTTAACTTGATAGTTAGGTTCGACCAACAACTGCATCGAACTTTTATAGGTGGGCTTAGTTTTAGTAGTAATAAAACCTGCCAAAGTGATTGAAGTCAAAAATACAAGTATAAACCAAGGAAATCGGCGCACAAGTACGGCAAACATTTGCCCATAACCAACTTCATTGTCGGAATTTGCATGAGAAATTGAATTGGGGCTGGAATTAATACTGGGATTGAGACTAGCTTGAACCACGTTTATTATCCTTCTATTTGCGACGCTAAACGAATACCTGATGAATTACTTGATTGATGTCTTCTCCAAGCTTGGTCAATAATTTGTTCGACCTTACTAAAGAATGCGGTTTCCGAAAAATTTGTCACTGCATGATTACGAATATTTTGATAATCCCAGGTTATTTTCCCAGCTTCTAATAATGCAGCTTGTAAAGATTCTGGTGTTTGTCTTTTGAAAAACACCCCTGTTTTTTTAGGTACTTGAGTATCTAAAACACCACCTGCTCCGTATGCAATAACTGGAGTACCGCTAGCATTAGCCTCTACTGGGACTAAACCGTAGTCTTCTAAAGCTGCAACAATCACAGACTTAGCTTTAGAAAATAAGTCCTGACGTTGGCGATCGCTCACATGACCTAAGAACTCAATATTATCTAATGCTTTGGATTTTAAGCGTTCTTCTTCTGGCCCGTCACCGGAAATTAATAATCGCCATCCTAACCAATTAAAGGCTTCAATTATTATATCTAAACGCTTATAACTGATCATCCTGGCTGATGCCAAATAATATTCGTCTTTGGTTTCTGAAAAAGTAAATTTACTGGTATCAATAGGATAGTTAACTACTAGAGCTTGCTTTTGATATATATCTTGAATCCGGCGAGCGACAATGGAAGAATTAGCAATATACAAATCTGGTTCTTGAGAATATTGCAAATCTACCTTCCGCATGAGGTGGAATATTTTTTCAATTAACGGTGTAAAAAACCGATAGTCTTTATATTCTCGTAAATACGTTTCTGTATCCCATAAAAACCGGGTAACATTATGACAAAAGCAGATATGTAGCGCATGAGGACTTTTTCTGACTGCTTTAGCAAAGCTAGTACTACTACTAATAATCAGATCGTATTCTTGTAAGTTTAACGCCCGAAAAGCAGGAAAATACAAAGGAGCGATGAGGCGAAAATAATTAACTGCACCGGGAATATTTTGTAAGAAAGTTGTATTAACTATCCGCTCCCCTAAATCTATAGTTTTTTGGTGGTCGTATAACGAAGTATAAATATCGGCTGTAGGATAGCGTTTACAAAGTAACTCAAATACCCGCTCTGCTCCACCGCGCTGGGTTAAGTAATCATGGACTAGAGCAATTTTCATAGTTTTAATTTCCTCTAAAGTTTATTTGAATACTCCCCAGCAAGCTAATTCGTAATACTTCGACTTCGCTCAGTACTAGTTCGTAATTCGTAATTAAGACTATTTTGTTGAAAAAAATACCGCAGCGATCAAGTCTTAATTAGGAAATTTGAGACTGTTGTAAGCACCTCAGTACTTAACAAGAGAACTAAAGTGCTTACAAGCAGGACTAAAGTACTAACGACGAAATTAATTTAACCAACTGTAGCGAGCATTTTTTCTGTGGCGAAATAAGCGTTTTGTTCGGCTCGTAGTTGGTCGCAAAGTCTACCTGGGGGTAATTCAACATCATCGTAGGTGAGGACTCGATCCTTAGGAATATCGCGTTTGAGACGACATCCTTCGGCTAATCCCATTGGTAAGAGGTTTTGCTGTTGGGCGATCGCAGAATTTTCGCACTGTCCGTAGGTCATGTAGTAGCCGATACCATCTAAGGTTTCACCAGCTTTCAAATCAATTTTGGCGGTGGTGACTACATCTACCACTGGCCCAGCGAGGGGAGACATCACCGCATCTTGGAAGAGAACAGCACGGGCTACTGATAAAGGAACTTCAAAATGACAGAGGTGATAAGGGGTATAGAAGCTGTAAAGCGGCCCTTCACCGAGTTTGTATAAGTTGAGATAGTGGCGTTGTTTGGGGTCGTCGTGGGTAGCAAACACAAACACTCCTGGCCCTGGTTTTGCACCGACGACATAATCAACAATACCGCCGAGTTCCTTCAGCTGTTCTACGTCATACATATTGGTCATTTCATCCACATGACCGCTAAAGTCATAACCCAGCATTCCCCGTTTAGCCACCTTCATTCCTGTGGCGTTAGCAACAATCGCCTGTTCAAAGGAGATTTTTGTCCCATCAGCAAAGCTGGTCACCATGTGGGCTTTTTGACCCCAACGTTTTGCAAAGGCTTCTTGGGTGGTGGGATTGCGATATGGGTCTTGCAAACCTTTGATGTTACCGCACAACAAAGGAGTTAGACCAATACTTTTGACAAATCGGTAGAGGTTCATTTCTACCCCTGGCTGATCGCCGTCGCAAGCGCTGAGAATCACACCTGCTTTATCTGCATAAACCTTGAGGATCGGGCCGATAGTACCATCAAGTTCGGCATTCATCATAATCACATGCTTGCGATGGGCGATCGCACTCATGACAATCTGTGCGCCAAATTCCACCGCGCCAGTCACTTCAATTAAAGCCTCGATACCTTCAGCGCGACAGAGCAATTCTGCATCTTCGGTGACTGCATATTTACCATGCGCGATCGCATCTTCAATTTCTGTGATGTTGGCAACAATTTGCATATCTTCAATCCCAGCTTCTTGATAAGCAAGCTTGGCCGCATCAATTTTGCGGTTAGAGATAGCAACTAACTCCATTCCGGGGACTGAGTTAATAATTTGATTAGCAATTCCTCGACCCATAAAGCCGGCACCAATCATCCCCACTTTAATAGGTCTACCTAAATCCGCACGGGCTTGTAAAGCGCGATCGATAATAATCATGAGTTTAATTTCCTTTATTAATTTATTAAGGCAGAAGGAATAGAGGCAAGGGGGCAGGGAGCAGGGAGCAGGGGAGAAAAACTTACTCAATTCCCAATGCCCCATGCCCCATGCCCAAATTACACACTTACCCCACCAACAGGCATCATGCTTAATAATGGCCAATTTAAATCTTTTTCAGAAATTTCTGTGACTTCTATAGGCCATTGAATATTGAAAAATGGGTCATCATAACGTAAACCCCGTTCATAACCTGGGGTGTAAAATTCACCAACTTGATAGACAACTTCCGCATCATCTGTGAGTGCCTGATAGCCATGTGCAAACATTTCTGGAACATACAAAGCGCGGTGATTGTCTGCGGTTAGTTCAACACCAATATGGGATAAAAAGGTGGGAGAATCAGGACGCATATCAATAATTACGTCATAGATAGCGCCTTTAGTACAGCGAATTAATTTGGTTTCTGCTGCTGGTGCAAGTTGATAATGCATTCCCCGCAATGTACCTTTTTTGTAGTTAAAAGATACGTTACACTGAGCTACTTTTGGCTTTAATCCATGTGCCATAAATTCTTGAGCGCAGAAACTCCGGGCAAAGAAACCACGGTTATCTTGCTTCTTTTCTAATTCAATAATAAATGCGTCTTTCAGTTCAGTTTTGGTAAAAATCATAAATAGCCTCAAAGAGTAAATTGTATTTATTGGGCATTGGGCATTGGGCATTGGGCATTGGGCATTTGCCTCCTTCCCTAGTTCCTCACCCCTATCTAAACTACTTGCACGGTTTCTGATGAGGAATTGAAATTTAATCTGGGAAATCTATCATCCCAATATTGAGTACAAAGTTCAGGTCTTTCTGGTGGGTTAGCTGTGTAACAGAAAAATAAAGTTACTCGTTCTTCTTGGCGTACAGTTCCATGATGTAAGGTATTTTTCGTATCTGCAATTACTACAGTACCTACCGGGCCTGTACATGATTTCCAAGCTGATTGAGGAATAACTTTCTTGACTATTTCATCATCAATACCCATATATCTAGACTGCCAAAGTTTGTAGTACAGCCAGTAATATTGCCACTTAAATAAAGAAGTCAGAGAGCGAGGAATATATTGAAAAGGCCCTGATTTTTCTCCTACATCTTTTAAGGGAATAAATATTTTGATAATCCGGCGGTCTTCAGCATCACTATGCCATAATAAAGTACCAAATTGATGGTCGCTAGGGAAATCTTGGCGCAAGTGTACGCCATGAAAATTGACAGGCAAACCGATATAATTTTCAATGATATCCAGCAGTCTTTTTTCTGTCGCCCAGGCGTAAATTTCTGGTGACTCTGTAACTGTATGAATTTGCGGCCAATTTTCGTGGAGCGGAGCTTTTTGATATGTTTGTATCTGAGACCAGAGATTATTAGCAGCTTTGAGCATATCGGAAGTAGAAGATAATCCCAATTCTGCCAATGTAGTTGTATAAACACCCTCGCGTTTGAGTGTTTTTAAAATTTGGCGATCGCGTTTTTCAAGAACAGGTAAATTTTTCCGATGCTTCCAGCGCGCGATCGCACAGACTAAGTCAGAATATAAGGCATAAATTTTACCTTTGACCGCGTTCCACATAAAATCAATTTCCTTTGAGTATCTAATGACTTAGTTCTCTTTTTTTTTGAAATTGTTGAGTAGCAACTTCCGCAGTTTCAGCAATCCTAGCTTCTTTAAATACATTGCATCAACAACAGATAATCCAATTAAAGCTATAAATGGAACTACTGTTTTAATCGCTGACATCGGCCATCGTCTTAAAGCACCGAAAAAAACTTTCAGATTAACTTCTTTACCATTTTGCAACAACATCCGTCTGCAAAATTGCTTGGAATAACCGCTATCTTCTAGTTTTAAGATAACTTCGGGTATGTGTTTGTATTGCATTAATAGTGCAGACTTTGGCTCTTTTTGCCAATAACTCACACCTACAACACATTCTAAAAAAGTTTCTTTTGTTACAATTACACTACCGTTAGCAGCACAATATCCCGCTAAATATGCTAGAGATATCCAATTATTTGCTGCATCTGGCCAACGTTGCAGAGCTTGTTTAACTATATCAGTGCGATAAACTGTAGCCGTGAGAAATATGACTGCGCCTACACTTTTAGAAAAACAATGTTCAAAGATGGCTTTACCATCGCCACAACCATCTTCACTATCTACGTCAAACCAGCGATTTCCCACTATTGTTGGTGGGTGGACTGGTTCACCAGTAATTTTATTATGACCAGAAAAATTTAGAAATATTAGTGATAAATCTTCATGCTGTTTTAGCTTATGAATAACATAAGGAATAGCTCGATTTTGAATTGGATCGTCATCGCCAATTGTCCAAACATACTTGGTTTTAGCAGAATTTAGACAATAAAGGATATTTCGCATTACACCTAAATTTTCCGAATTTCGCTGAGATTTAAATGTAATGTTACTGAGTATTTTTTGCCACTTTTTAATTACATCTTGTGTATTGTCCGTCGAACAATTATCAGATACGAAAATTTCACATTCCAATTCAAACCCTCTAATAGCTTGAGACAACCAGTCTAGCTGTTTGTCAAGCAATTCAGCGCGGTTATAAGTAGGAATCGCAATAGTAAGCAATTTATTCATTTAATAGTGGAAATCTATCTAATTAATTGAAAAATAAATTGTTGTAAGTGATAATTCCTAAATAAAACCAGTAATCCGGAGATTTTTATTTATTTCTAGAGTAAATTTAGCTTGTATAAATTAGTCTAGAAATTTATAGTTAAAAATACCCAAAAACCTGGTATACAGGTTTTTGAGTGTAATTGTTGGTTAAATAAGTAGCAAGCTACCTATCTTTTAGCCCAAAAAAAGTCTTTGTCAATTTGCTCGGTGCGAATTAAATATTCTAGTTGCTTTAACCGCGTAAATCCTCTAAACAAGAAAGTATCTTCTGTCATATCAATTTGGCTGAACAAATTGAATAATTGTTGAGCACCAAGTTGGGCATTCCAATCACATTTAAATCCGGGTAATATGGCGTTAATTTTCTCAAAAGATACCCGATAACTGCGGTTATCTGCACCATTTTCACCAAAAGATAACTGACAACCGGTAAATACATCTGCAATGATTTCTGCGATTTCTTTAACTCGATAGTTGTTGGAAGTATCGCCAACGTTGAAAATTTGCTTGTGTACAATATCACGGGGTGCTTCAATAGCACAAACAATGGCTTTGCAGATATCTAGTGCATGAACCAAGGGACGCCAAGGAGTACCATCACTGGTCATTTTGATTTCCTTGCTAGTCCAGGCTAATCCAGCCAAATTGTTTAACACAATATCAAATCGCATTCTGGGAGAAGCGCCAAAAGCTGTAGCATTACGCATAAAGGTAGGTGAGAAATCATCATCAGCTAATGGCATGACATCTCGTTCTACCAAAGTTTTACATTCTGCGTAGGCTGTCTGGGGATTCACAGGTGATTCTTCTGTGACATCGCCCTCGGTGGCTACACCATAGACGCTGCAAGAGGACATATAGATAAAACGACGTACACCTGCTTCTTTAGCCAATTTAGCTAGGCGGACTGAACCTTGATGATTGATGTCATAGGTAATATTGGGTGATAACTGTCCGGTGGGGTCGTTGGAGAGTTCTGCCATATGAACGACAGCTTCCACACCTTGCAAATCTTTGAGGATGATATTGCGAATATCTTTATTGAGGGTTTTGGCTGTTACATCAGTACCGTTATACAACCAACCAACTTTATAAAAGCCAGTATCGACACCAATAACTTCATGTCCGCGTTCGATTAACAGAGAAGGTAATAATGAACCGAGATAACCTTCTGTTCCAGTGACTAATATTTTCATTGTTGTCTGTGCCTATGTATTTCTATGAGATTGAAGCGTTATATAGGATTCATACTTGACTTTTGAAATATACGTAGGGAAGCCACTGCGCCTTTACAGCTTTCCCATCTCTTCAGTGGCGTTAGGCATTGCCCACCCTACAGATACTGATATTTTTTCACCAAATCAAATCAGATTCCTATAGTATTTATTGCTGGGAAATTATAGCCAGTTCAATACAATTTTTACTGAGCTTAATTACTTCCGCAAATTGAAATTAATGAACAGATAAAGCTAAATGTGACTGTTCGGGGATTTGTGCCACAATTGCTTTGCCAATTTCTAAGGAAGAAGTAGCAGCTGGGGAAGGCGCATTGCAAACATGAATCGAGTTTTCACCTTGAACAATCAAAAAGTCATCGACAAGGGAACCGTCGTTTTTCAATGCTTGGGCGCGAACTCCGGCGTGGGTGGGAACTAAATCATTGGCTTGAACTTCGGGAATGAGTTGTTGCAAACTGCGAACGAAGGCGGCTTTGCTAAAGGAACGAATAATTTCTTTAATACCTTCATCGGCGTGTTTGGCGGCTAATTTCCAGAAACCGGGGTAAGCCATGACTTCCGCAAAATCCCGCAAGTCAAAGTCAGTTTTGTGATAACCTTCGCGTTTAAGGCTGAGAACTGCATTCGGCCCGGCGTGAACGCTACCATCAATCATGCGGGTAAAGTGAACGCCCAGGAAGGGGAAATCGGGGTTAGGAACTGGATAGATGAGGGTTTTGACGAGATAGCGTTTTTCTGGGGTGAGTTCGTAATATTCGCCCCGGAAAGGCACAATTTTCGCTTGTGGTTCAACTTGCCCTAGTTTAGCAATGCGATCGCTATGTAAACCAGCACAATTAATGACAATGCGAGTTTCAAAGCTACCGTTGTTGGTTTCTATTACCTGATTTTTACCACTACGGCGAATGTTCTCGACTTTGGTATTGAGGCGTAAATCTCCACCCTGTTGTTTAATTAATTCAGCGTATTTCTGGCTAACTTGCTTATAGTTAACAATACCAGTAGAAAATACTCTGATTCCCCCTACACAACTCACATGGGGTTCAATTTCTTTGACTTCTTCGGGACTAATTTTTTTTACGGGAATCCCATTTTCTAAGCCACGTTGGTAGAGATTTTCTAGGCGTGGTAATTCTGCTGCTGAAGTAGCGACAATTACCTTACCACAAATCTCATGTTCGATGCCATTTTTTTGGCAGAATTCTACCATTGATTTAGCACCATCACGGCAGAATTGAGCTTTAAAACTGCCTGGCTTGTAATAAATTCCTGAGTGAATTACACCACTATTATTACCTGTTTGGTGAAATGCCCAGTTGCTTTCTTTTTCTAATACGAGAATTCTGGCGTTGGGATAACGGTTACCTAATGCCATCCCTGTAGAAAGCCCAACTATTCCCCCACCAATAATTGCAAAATCGTACATTAGTATTATTGCGCCTGTAAAAACAAATTAGTAGTTAGGAGCTAGATTTTATTTATAACTCATAACTCAGTTATGACCACACTTTCCAAGGAGCCTGGCCTCTCTTCCATAGGTCTTCTAGATAGTTTTTATCGCGTAGCGTATCCATTGGCTGCCAAAAGCCTGTGTGTTTGTAAGCTGATAATTGTTCCATATCAGCTAGCTTTTCTAATGGTTCTTTCTCCCAAACTGTAGCATCATCAGTAATAAAGTTAATTACTTCTGGTTCTAGCACAAAATAACCACCATTAATCCAAGCACCATCGCCTTCAGGCTTTTCTCTAAAGCTAGTAATTTTAGTTTGTTCTTGTCCTAAAGAAATTGCCCCAAAACGACCCGCAGGTTGGACGGCTGTAAGTGTGCCTAAAGTCTTTTGTTCTTTATGTAATTTAATGAGTTCTGTAATATTTACATCACTCACACCATCACCATAAGTAAAACAAAAAGTATCATTTCCCAAATGTTCGCGCACTCGTTTTAAGCGTCCACCTGTCATGGTATTATCACCAGTATTAACTAAGGTGACGCGCCAAGGTTCTGCATAGCCAGAATGCACATTCATCTGATTAAATCGCATATCAAATGTTACATCTGACATGTATAAAAAGTAGTTAGCAAAATACTCTTTAATGATGTAACCTTTATAACCGCAGCAGATAATAAAGTCATTAATCCCATGAGCAGAATAACTCTTCATGATGTGCCATAAAATTGGCTTTCCACCAATTTCTACCATTGGCTTAGGTCTGATACTAGTTTCTTCACTGAGGCGTGTACCAAGACCTCCAGCCAAAATCACTGCTTTCATGCAATTACCTCAAAGATTTGCAGGGTAGTTAGTTAGTTATTGATATGTACTGTGGTTAAGCTCATCCCACCCCTAAAAGGATACTGCTGGCGAATTAGGGATAAGACCATCGCTTATTCCGAAATCCCGCCTTTACCCTAGAAAGGTGTGCCTTTGCAAGCTCAATTTCTTTAGCCTGCGGAGGCAGGCTTTGTAGCATTAGCCCCAGACTTATAGCCTGTGGGCAATCTGTCGGACAAGCGAGAAAAGTGTTTGGATCAACAAATTAGCGAATGAGTATTTTCTGACTCAAAAATTGACAATTTGGTAGTCCACCCTTCAGCCAAGCTTTGTCTACAATGAGTCGGTGTCTCAATACCCAACTGCTGGAATTCTGAATCTCGATCGAGATGAAGCGAACGCACCTTGTTTGAGAAAAATTCTTATGCGATTTATTTTTCTCCGTAAATAATCTAACTAGATTTTTGCCTTGATTTATAAAGGAAAGATGAATTAAAATGTTTTATATGTAAAAGCTTTATGAATATTCTTTAGATTAAAAATTTAAAATCTAAATGAAATATAAATTTAACATCCAAATAAATAGGGTTAGCGCAAGCTAACCCCGATATAGCTGATTTTTCAGCAATAATTACTAAGAGACACGAGTAATTAAATTTACTCCCGGTCAACAGTCAACAGTCACCTACCTTGTAGTCTCACCATTCAACATTGATGTACTTTGGAATAAAGTATCACATTTGTTTTCGACAACAATACAGAGACTACTGAGAGCTTGTTGGTAATTATCCATATCTTCAAGCTCCAGAGATACCTTAGCTGAGGTCTGCAAATCATCGATGGCTTGGAGACGATTTGTATTGGCGTTACGACCACCGTATTGTGAGAGTTCGTAGCGAATCATACCTCGTTTGAGGTAGGCTTTGGCCATTTGTGAATTTATGCTTAATGCTTGGTCAAAGTCAGCGATCGCCCGATTGTACTCTTGCACATAATTACTGCTATATTGGGCGATTTGCGAATAGACAACACCCCTTTGGTAGTAAGCTTCTGCTTTTGTGGGATTGAGATTAATCGCTTTGCTAAAGTCATTCAGTGCTAGCTGATAATCTTGTTGAGAGTCGCCGCTATATTTAGCCATTTGCGATCGCACTACACCGCGTCTGATGTAAGCTTCAATTTCTTTACTATTCAGGCGGATTGCGTTGTTAAAATCGGCGATCGCTAGAGTATATTCCCGATCGGGATCGTTACTATATTCAGCCAGCATGTAGCGAACGTTACCCCGATTCACAAAAGCTTTAATTTCTTGGGGATTGATTTTTAAAGCTGCGGTATAGTCTGTCAGTGCCCCTTCGTAGTCTTTCATATTGTAGCGAGCATTAGCCCGGTTAATATGAGCTTTGGAATGATTGGGGTCTTTTTCTAGGGCTTGATTAAAGTTTTCAATGGCGCGCGCATAATCGCGGATTTTATAAGCCGCATGACCTTGTTTATAGTAGTCAGCAAAGTTGAGATTGTTGTTAGTTTGTTTTTGTGGTGTAAGCAAACTTTGCTGAGTATAAGCATTTTGGGTGACATTGGTAAATTTTACCATCACATCTAAGTACCCTAACATGCCAAAACCCAACAAACACAAGGCTACAGGATAAAACTTCTTCTGTTGCTTGAGTCTTTGATACAAGGGTGTTTTTTGCGAAACTCCTGTTTGCCAATAAGTTGACAAGGGAATTGCTGGTTGAGTTGGTCTGTGGCTTGGCTGATTGGCGCGTTTTTTGGTGGGGATACGGGGTTTAAGATGTTCTTTGGCAGCGATCGCTTTATGTGATGGGAAGGGATCGCGTCCGCCTAAACGTAAAGTCCGTTCGCACCAAGGACAGGAGTGGAGATGGTTGTTGTAGTTATGTTGGGGATTGACGCTACAGGTAACTAAGCTATCTTCAGCTTCCGCAATTGCCGATAGCCAAGTTTGAGCGCTAGGACGCAGATGGGGATTTTGATGGCCATCCTCAAAACAACGCAAAAATAGTTCTTGCAAGGCGGGATGGAGAATTTCCCAAGCTGGTGCAATCGGTGTTGGTTGGTAGGGTACTTGCCGCTTTTTACTGTAAGTAAAATGACCGGCTGCAATGCGGGATTCATAGGCTGGTGGTTCGCCAGCGCCTTGATAAATCCCAGAAAATGGGTGAGTACCTTCCATTAATAGTTGGAAGATGATCACTCCTAACCCAAATAAATCATGGGTAATTTCGCGATCGTATTGGGAAAAAATCTTATTTTGCAGTTCTGGTGGGGTAAACTCTGGTTTACCTACAGGACAGCGGTAGACAGCATTGCTATCTGGATCGATAACTTGGAAGGAATCTGTGTCTACTAAGGTTACTAGGGCGGTGTCGCTGACGAGAATATTTGACTCGTTGACATCACCGATACAATAGCCACTATTATGCAAAGCTGCAAAAGCTGCTGCCAGATTTCGCGCCGTGCGCAGCAGGTACTGATAGTTGAATAAAGGACAATGTTGGCGGCGGGTTCTGGGGTTGTAAAAGTCAATAATTGGACGCATCCCCCGAATGCGCGGCATTAAAAAGCCGATAATGCGATCGCTACCATCGACGGCGCGCAATAAATCCAACGGCCAAGCAATCGAAATATGTCCCAGACTCGCTGTCGGGTTTTCTGGCGGATTGGCCAGCATGGCTTGCAGTTTGTAAGCGTGGTCTACTGTCGGTTTATGATAAACCTTAGCCACTAAATTGCTATGAGATGGTACTGCATAGATACATGCTTCACCACCCCGCCCTAAACTGACGTTAAGGCTGAGAATTTCTTGTTTCGGAAAACAACGTAGTACCTGCATGATAAAGTCACGGTTAACGGGGGTTATTTAAAAATGCTTAATCTGGCGGAATCGTGGCTTATGGTTTGCCCAGAGCAGCTATGATGAGCGTTAAATCATCATCGGTACGTTGTGTAATCCGCTCAGACCCTAAAAATTTGACTAACTGTTCCTTGGCTAAAGTCTTATCCTGGGTATTCGCCACAAAGTCGAATAAGGGAAAGAAGAATGGTTTGTGTGGTTCTCCAACTACCATATTTAAAGCCAGCATTTGTAGTCCATCGGTGAGCAGGCCAACGTTGACTATGGCTTCTCGCCATAATCTCATTTGCGCTGTTTCTAAAGCTCCCGGCGAAGTCAGAAAAGTGGTTTCATTAATGTATTCACCACTATCAGGCATGGTTAATGCCAGTAGGTTACCCATGCTATCCTTCGCTACTGCTAAGCCGTCACCAATTTGAGCTACGGCCACCACTTCTGGTGTGGCAACCATAAGAATTAAAGTAGTTGCTAAGTCCTGAGGTTGTTTATTACAAGCTGCGGCTTCGTCTTCCACTGCTTTTTTTGCGGCTAGCATCGCGTCTGCCAACAGCGATCGCACACTCGCGTCATCAGCTAGGGTATCACAAGTTACTTCTTTAATCGATATATTTTCTATTGCTGTTTCTACAGCAATCATTGCTCCGACTTTCCCTTGGCTAGCTGAACCAGCCCCATCTGCTGCCGCCGCTACTAACACATTATCTGACAATAATTGCCAGTGGTGAGCATCCTGACACAGCTGTTTGTTTTTGAGATGGCTAGTACCACATACTGATGCAGCTACCACCTGCCATTGAAGTATCTGTTTGGTCATATTCATAAATTTTCTTGCAACAACTAGCTGTGTTAGTATCCAGTTGCAACGCCGATTAAACAGTACCCCAACCAATTGGTGGTAGTGCTACCTGTTCATCTATCTGTGAGTGAGAAACAGCTGACATACTAGCTGACAGCCAAACAAACATTTCGATAAAATTTAGTCCTTTGAGTTTTAGCGGTGTCCGCACACCTATTTGATTTAGGCGTGTCATATTGGCATTTTCTACCCCAACAGTAAAAAATGCTACCCGCTTGCTGGCTTCATCCCCTTGTAAACGCTTACTCGCTTGCTCGACAACTTGGTCTAGCTCCCCTTGTGGCTCTCCATCGGTAATCATGAATACCCAAGGACGGTAGTAAGCAATACCATTGCTCCGGTACTGAGATTTCCGCTCCTGAATCATATCCAAGGCTTTATTAATCCCTGAACCCATTGTAGTCAATCCTTGTGCTGTCAGGATTGGTGGGTTAAATTGATCGGCAGTGACAAAGTCTTGTACCACATTGACATTACTATCGAATGTGACTATTGCTACTTCTACCCTTCTAGCTGCTAATGAGTTCTTGATTAATTCATCCTTTAAACTCAGCAAACCTTGATTTAAAGCCTCTATTGGCTCTCCTTGCATAGAACCAGATGTATCTAGTAATAATACGCAAGGACAACGAGGTTCTGGATTCTCAGCAAATTCTACGACTTCATCAAGCCTTAATGTATCATGCATAACGTTTTGTGTTATGTTATAATTCAAACTCTTTTTTCCTTTTACTAAAAGTATATAGTTCCTAAGGTGGCACAAACTACATTTAAGAGATTTTTTGGTAGATAGCTTAACCTTTATTAATTAAGATAATTGGGACTCAATTCTCTAAATCTTCAGAAAAATCTTCAGCAAGAGCTATTTGAGTCAGATAGGAAACCACTTAGAGTTTACATTAACTTTATCAAAACAGCTATTAACGGTTATAGTTACCGTAAACCCAGAATACAATAAACACATACCTCTGGCCATACAGAAATTTAAAGCTTTTGTGTAGAAACCCCTAATTTTATATAAAAAGAATAAATCTCTCAGACTCAACAATATAATCATCAGAATTATCCTCAGGTAAATCTATCAATCTGAGTTGATTTAGTGAACTTGCAAACTAGAGGTAGAAAACAGCAGTTAAAGCGCTTCTAAGTGTAATTAGCTAAGTATGCGCCAATCAAATAGGAGTCCTATATGTTCGCTACAAATTAAAATCACTAGTTAAATTAGCAGCTTCAGTAAGCCGTACAAAAATTAACAAACAAGCTATACTGTTGTCTTTATAGCTTCTGAGATATAAATATATTTCCCTAAAAATAAATTGTTTTTAGAGAAAAATAAACACTAAAACCATTCCTCATTAGCGTCATTTTAAATTTACCTAGATTAACGTTGATTTCCGGAAAATTGAGCATATGAATCTTAGCGGCACATTTACCAAACTCAGTCCCCAGAATTTATTAAGTCAGTTATCTAAAAGTTCTGACAGCACTTGTCTGCAAGCATTTAGTAACTCAGTTTCTTGGGCTGTTTATCTAGAACAAGGCAAAATTACCTATGCTACCCACTCAATCGAACCCTTCGATAGACTAGAACGTCATTTACGCCGTCTTAGTCATCAAGTACCTCTACTGAACAGTCAAACTCGCGTTCAATTACGTCTGATGTTTGAACTTGACTCCCCCAGTCAACAGATAGAACAACAGAGTAATTTGGTTAATCATCCGGCTGAGTACCAAGCTATTACTTGGCTTGTTAACCAAGGACATTTGCACTCGACGCAAGCAGCTGTGTTGATTCAAGAATTGGTGAAAGAAGTAATTGAATCTTTGCTGTTAATTAAAGTAGGTAACTTTGAATTAAGCAACTTACCTCCTGATGTCCCAAAACTTTGCAGGCTAGACGTAGAAAAAATTATCGAACGTTGCCAAGCAAGAATACAGCGCTGGCAAGCTTTTGCTCCTTATATTTCTTCTCCTTATCAGCGTCCTTACCTGTTTATCAACAAATCTATCCAGAACCCAACATTTTTAGATTTGCAACCAAACTTAACTAACTGGATGAAGGGTTTTAGCCTGCGTCATTTGGCAGTAATTATGAACCAAGATGAGATCCAACTGGTTCAACAACTGTACCATTACATCGTCAATGGCGGAATTATCTTGCATGAAGCAGACCCACCATTTGATAAATTACCAAAGACATTTGGCGAATTCACACCCTCTGCTGAACAGATAACAGCACCTGTACCACAGGAATTAGTCGATCCAGTAGTAGAATCAGGTAGTATAGATGCTAAAACCTATCCCAACCTGTTTGTAGATGATATACCTTACTTTGAAGAACCACCATATACTTCTTCTCCGGTTGAAGACGAGTTTCAGGAATTAACCACAACAAATAACATAAATTTTGCGCCGGAAAGAGTAACTACTGCTACTGCTACTGCTAAAAAACTTTACAAAATCATTTCTGTAGATGATAGTCCGACTATTCTTAAAGAAATTAGTCGTTTCTTAGAGGATGAAAATTTTTCTGTAGTTACTATTGAAGATCCATTAAAAGCTGTGATGTCAATTATTCGGCACAAACCAGACTTAATTTTATTGGATCTAAATATGGCAGGTATTGATGGTTATGAATTGTGCCGAATTATACGTAATAACTCACTATTCAAAAATACTCCCATTATATTTGTTACAGGAAATAAAGGACTTGTAGACAAGGTAAAGGCAAATTTAGTAGGAGCTTCTGGTTACCTCACCAAGCCTTTTACCCGTGCTGAATTACTAAAGCTTGTCTTTATGCATTTAGCCTGATTACCTAAAATCATACCAGTTTAAAAAGTGAATTAACAGCAATATGGCTACAGTTTTGGTCGTTGAAGATACGCCTTCGCAATTAGAATTAATTAATAATTTTCTCAAAGATAGCGGTCACATTGTGCTGAAAGCTTATGATGCTAAAGATGGTCTAGATCAAGCAGTCAATAACCATCCTGATGTGATTATTACTGATGTAGTTATGCCAGGATTGAGCGGATTTGAATTTTGTCGGCAATTGAAAAGAAATCCGGTGACAGAGAAAGTACCGATTATTATTTGTAGTTCTAAGAACAAAGAAATTGACCGAATTTGGGGGATGAGGCAAGGCGCAGATGTATATTTAACTAAACCTTTTACTAAACAAGACTTACTACGCGCTTTGGAATCGGTTTTTGGTTAAGATCATCGATAATTAAATACATAATGTATTGTTAGTAAATTAAGTATTTTTGTAGGGGCACAAACATTTTTGTGCCCTTGTAATAATTTGCACATAGAACCAAAATATTTTATACCAATTTAAATATGATTTGCGGCATATCAATATATTCTAGGGGGCATGGCATTGCCATGCTGTTGCATTATTTTCGCCAATTGGTATGAATTCACGTTGATAAATTCAACATCTACCAGATTATTTCCGCAATTTGCTGGAAGCAACATAGTAGGATTGTTCAAGTGAATGGGTAGACTTTGCTATAGAGCTGCGATCGCTCTTTAGCAAGCACCCTAAAATGAGAGCAAAAGACGATTCCTAAAACAAGCACACTCCATGCGTATCTCTTTAAACTGGTTGCAAGAACTAGTAGAAATCAAACTGAGCCATGAAGAATTAGCCGAAACCCTGACAATGGCTGGGTTTGAAGTAGAAGATATTGAAGACCGCCGCACTTGGGCTAATGGCGTGGTTGTGGGGAAAGTGCTTGAGCGTCAACCCCACCCCAACGCTGATAAATTAAGTGTGTGTCAAGTAGATATTGGTGCAGCTGAGACTTTAAATATTGTCTGTGGTGCGGCGAATGTCCGGGCTGATATTTATGTACCAGTTGCGACTACAGGTACTTATTTACCAAATATCGATTTAAAAATTAAGCCGGCGAAACTGCGCGGTGTTCCTTCTCAAGGAATGATCTGTTCTTTAAAGGAACTGGGTTTAACTAGCGATGTCGATGGAATTCATATTTTTACCCAAGAAAATCTCGCCTTGGGTAGCGATGTCCGGCCTTTGTTGGGGCTAGATGATGTCATTTTAGATGTCACCGCCACAGCCAACCGCGCTGATGCTTTAAGTATGGTGGGTATCGCCAGGGAAGTCGCCGCTTTGACTGGTGGGAAGTTGAATATTCCCCAACCGGGTGAGGTGACGATTAACCAAGGTGGGGGAAATTTAGGCTTAAGCATTTCCGAAACCCAAGCTTGTCCTGCTTATTTTGGCACTGTAATTGAACAGGTAACAATTGCGCCTTCGCCAGCATGGTTACAACAACGCCTACAAGCTGCTGGCGTGCGTCCCATCAATAATGTTGTGGATATTACTAACTATGTATTGTTTGAATGGGGACAACCTTTACACGCATTTGACCGCGATCGCCTGCAAGCTGTGGCGGGAAATGGTAATTTAAATATTGGCGTCCGCTTCGCCGCAAATGGGGAAACCCTGAAAACCTTGGATGGACAAACGCGCAACCTCACCGCCCAAAATTTATTGATTACCGCTAACGATAAACCAGTGGCGATCGCAGGTGTGATGGGTGGAGAAGAAACGGAAGTTGATGCAGGTACGCAAAATCTAGTTTTAGAAGCCGCTTTATTTGATTCTGTGGCGATTCGTCGTTCTTCTCGCAGTGTAGGTTTAAGAAGTGAATCCTCTGGAAGATATGAACGGGGCGTCAACCGGGCGGAATTAGAAGTCGCCTGTCGTCGCGCTTTATCCCTGCTCACAGAACTGACTGGTGGCGTCATTATTCAGCAGGAAATTGCCGATACTCGCCCTGATCCGTCAACTTGGACAAGTTCCATTGGGTTGCGTTTAGATAGGCTGAATCAAGTACTCGGCCCCATCGATTTAGGGGAGGAAACTGGGGAATTAGAAGAACAAGACGTTGAACGCATCCTCACCGCCTTAGGCTGTCAACTTACCCCAACAGGCGATCGCTCTTGGACAGTTTCCGTACCGCCTTACCGTTACCGCGACTTAGAACGGGAAATTGACTTAATTGAAGAAGTCGCCCGTCTCTACGGCTATGACAAATTTTGTGATACCCTACCGCAAAAAGCCGAAGCAGGTTATTTACCTTTAGATCAGGAATTAATTCGCAAATTGCGCGCTTATTTCCGCGCCGCCGGACTGACGGAATTAATTCAATATTCTTTAGTTAAGCCCGGTGAAGATAGACAAGTCGTACTCTCAAATCCCTTGTTTGTTGAATATTCGGCGCTACGTACCGATTTAATGGCTGGGTTAATTGATGCTTTTCAATATAACTTAGAGCAGGGGAATGGTTCGCTGAATGGCTTTGAAATTGGGCGGATTTTCTCCCAAGGGGAAGATGGTTTACAAGAAGGCGAAGCGATCGCGGGTATTATGGGAGGCGATCGCACCCTCAGCAAATGGACAAGTAGCGGACGAGAACAACCCCTGACTTGGTACGAAGCCAAAGGGATTTTAGATAGCGTTTTTCGCCAACTAGATTTACAGGTAGAATACCAACCAGATTGCCGTGACGAACGCTTACACCCTGGGCGCACAGCTTCTCTGTGGATTGGCGGTAACAGACTGGGTATTTTTGGACAACTCCATCCCCAAATCCGTAGAGAAAAGGGTTTACCAGATTCCGTGTACCTGTTCCAGCTAGATACTGATGTGCTGTTAGATGCGTTAGATCGCGATGAAAGTCTAGTACCAGTATTTCATGCTTATTCCACCTATCCCGCCAGCGATCGCGATATCGCTTTCTTTGCACCTGTAAAAGTTACCGTTGCGGAAATCGAAAGAGCAATTAATAAAGCTGGTAAAGGCTTACTGGAATCTGTGGAATTATTTGATGAATATCGCGGCGAACATGTTCCTACAGGACAACGTAGTTTAGCATTTCGTCTAGTTTACCGTGCGAGCGATCGCACTCTCACCGATACCGAAGTTGAACCAGTACACAACAAAGTCCGGGAAGCTTTGGTAGAAAAATTCGGTGTCAGTTTGAGAAGTTAATGCAGCGTAAATAGGGCTGTGCAATGAAAATACTGGCCAAGGCTATGATTTTTCGTTGCTAAGGGTTGCAGCACATTGACGATGGGAGATAAGGGAACTCCAAAAAATAAATTATCCCAAATCCTAGGGACGGGGTCACCTCGCCTCTAGGATTTACTGCATCTGAGTTTCTGAATTGCGAATTGCTACAAATTCTACATTGGTGTAGCGTCTTTGCAAAAGAAGGCGTGAAACTTGCTTCACCGTAAGTTTACAGCTAAAAGAGAATTACTTGAGTATTTTTAATTAAATAAATTCACTCATGTAACTAAAATTTTAAAATTTTTAGGTGTTATTAGCTCGCTAAACAACGGAGATTTTACTTAAGTAAGTAAACCATTTAATGAAATTT
This sequence comes from Tolypothrix sp. FACHB-123, assembly GCF_014697075.1. Taxonomy (GTDB): domain Bacteria; phylum Cyanobacteriota; class Cyanobacteriia; order Cyanobacteriales; family Nostocaceae; genus Aulosira. The sequence continues at coordinate 100,106 of NZ_JACJRE010000001.1, forward strand.
ATTTAAAGTTAATCAAAAAGTCTTTCGGGAATTATTACGAGATATTAAAATCAAATGATCTAAGCAACTGTAAATAACTGATTGTCATTAATCGATTTAAAAATAAAAGTTTATGCAAACCAATGTAAATAATAATTTAGAAGCAGTTTCTGATATAGACAATCAAACTGGTGTGGAGTCTTTAGCCCAACAGTGGGCAAAAAAGTATGTGCAGAACCTGCAAGTTGATACTAACTATTCAGATAGCGTCAAGACGCAGGATTTAGCGGAAATAGTCTCACTCACAGGTAGAGAGAAAACTGCACAGAAAATTACCGAGTCTTTACGGAGTGTCAGCGCCAAAGCCTGGAACCAAACAGAAGCACTGTTAGCAGAACAAGTTAAGTTACATTCTATAAATTCCAGCCTCATTAATCCCTGGGAAATTGCTGGAGATTCGTTTAACATTTATCAAAAAGTTTTGGAAGTATATACTCAAAAAGCCACATTACGACCGTTGGCTTTGGTAATGCAACTAGCACAAGAAGGTAATCCACTTTATGAACAAGCATTACAAGTCTATACAGAACAAGTTGCTCCTAACCAATTAGCTACAGTTGTGGGTGCAGATATTGGAGTAATTAGAAAAAAATATACAAGTAAAGATCCTAGAGTTATTGGCTTTGTGACAATGCAGTTTCATTACACCAGCCAAATGTTGCTAGAAGATCTTGAGCCAATAGAGCGATCGCTAATTGGTGCATACTTTAAAGTGATTGACGATCACTTATACATGCCCCTACAACGAGCTTATGAAGCCGCAGCTAGGCATGATTATAATTCAGCAGCAATGTCCGCAGTTCGCAAGCTGTTACCCATTAGTACAGCAATTGCCAAGAACATTTGCCACAAGGTAATAGAACTCTATCCCCATTCCCGTTGTCTTTCTGGTGCTTTGAGCGATCCAATAGTCAAAATCTCTAGCATCCGCGATGTAGAAATGTTTCAGGTATACCTGTGGGTGTGTGTTTTAGAAGGAAATATTGACGCTGTGTTACAAGAGTTATTTCCCTTGTGTCTGATGCTGTATCCGACATTAAACGTGGAGTGGGATATAGTTCGGCAAATGCTGGTTTTGCTCAAGCAAGAAATAGAAACACACCTCACATCAGCAGAAAATCATACCTTAATTGCCTATTTGCAAGCGTTGCAGGAGATGTTCTCTAAAGAAGTCATTGGTTGATTTGGGTACTGATAAAAAAGTTAAGATGCTCTCGTTAGTTTAATATGATTGATGCGGCATAAATATCTGAGATATTCAGAGATTTGCAAAATGCCGTTGATTTTTTTGGCTTTTAATCAAGCCTAATTCTGTAATTTAATTTCGACTTTGTTATGCCCAAATACATCATGTGGGGAAGTTACTGCGAAGACGTTTTGGAAAAACGCGCCCCTTATCGCCAAGCTCATTTAGACGGATTAGCCAAACAAAAAGAATCTGGCGTGTTGATTACTATCGGCCCTACCAAAGATGTGACCCAAGTTTTTGGTATTTATGAAGCTGAAGATGAAGCCACCGTGCGCCAGTTAGTTGAAAATGACCCCTACTGGCAAAATGGTATCTGGACTGAATATTTTGTCAAAGAGTGGATTCAGGCGATTGGGTGAAATAATTCGTAATACTTCAGCTGCGCTCAGTACAAGTTCGTAATTTTTGCTCTGCGTACTCTGCGTACTCTGCGTCTCTGTGGTTATACCAAATCAAATATGTTTGCGACACATCAATATATTCTAGAGGGCACGGCAGTGCCATGCCCCTACTGTCGCATTCTTTTTTCAAATTGGTATTAGATAATTTTTTTCACCGCAGAGAACACAGAGAAATAAAAGATTTTCAATCAATAAAGCTTCTACTAAACCCCTACTAATAACCTGGCTTTGCGCAAAATAAAAGTTAGAATCGTCTCTTCTTGCGAAATAATATCTGCTTGTACTTCCATCCCTGGAAAAATTGCATATTGGCGATCGCTTTTGATTAAATAAGTTTTTTGCGGTTGAATTGTCACCTCAAAATATGGCGCAGTCGTTGTAGTTGGGTTGGGATTTTGTTCGGTAATAGCATCGGCAGCAACCCCAGTCACTTTACCTTCTAAAGTACCATAATCTGTATAGGTATAAGCCGATACGCGCATATTCACCCGTTGTCCAAGGCTCACTGTGCCAATATCTTGGGGAGATACCCGCGCTTTGATTGTTAAGGGAGAGTTCTCCGGAGCAATTTGGGCGATGATATCACCAGGACGCACTAGTTGTCCTGGGTTGCGTAAGTTTAGCTTCAAGATGGTTCCATCTACTGGGGTACGAAGTACCATATCTTGCAAGTCATCGCTAGTCTGTTTGAGTTCCTTGGTGTCTCGATCAATTTGCGTCTGAAGCTGGATTTTTTGTTGTATCAAGGCTTCCCTATCCTTTTGCAGGGTAGCAAGAGTTGATTTTCCTCTGGCTTGGGCTTGGGCGATTTGTTGTTGAGCGATCGCAATTGTCGCAGAAGTTGGATTAAGGCTAGTTTTCGCCCGTTCTAACCTGGCTTTTGCAGCTATATAGTTTTGGCGCTTGCTTTCCACTTGCACCATTGCAATTGCTCCTTCTTTCCCCGCACGTTCAAAGGCTGTAAACTCGGCTTGAGTTGCAGCGACATTGGCTTGGGCTTCTTCTACTTCCCGTAGAGCGATCGCTTTTTTATCTTCGTACTCCCGCTCAATGCGAACTAGCTCAGATTGTGCAGATGCAGTAGTGCGATTCATTAAATTTTGCTCTGCGGCTATCTGAGAGTTAAGATTTACTCTTTGCGCTTCTAATTGTCGAATTTGTTGGAAAATTTGCTGAATACTGGTTTCTAACTGCTTTTTGCGGGTTTGTAAGCGAGAATCATCAATCAGTGCAATTACTTGCTCCTGTTTAACTTTTTGATTTTCAGCTACAGCTAACTTGTTAATTGTCCCTTCCGCAGCCGCCTGGATAATTTTTACCTCACCATTAGGGCGCACCACAGCAGGCGATCGCACAACTACGGGGAATGGAGTCACTGCTGCTATCCCAACAGCTATACAAATTCCCCCCAACAGAAAAGCACCGCCCAACGTCGCCCAACGACTAATTGGGGGCATAAATTCATCGCTATCCAAAGGAATGACAAATTCTTCATTAGCGGATTGCGGCTTTTTCTGGGGAAACTCTGGGCTGGATGGGCTAACCATGCGGCTTAAATATCAAGGTATATTTTTTGGCTCTGTATTTAGATTACCCACCACAAATATTTTCTATCTTTCAGCTAGGTGTTGCTTTAGCTCTACTTTTGGGCATTTTAGGGGATAAGAACCAACAAAAAAATCCCTTTTAACTTCTTATACCAATTCTCCAAAATTCAGCAACAGATACAAAGTCTGGAAGCCTTGTGACATCTGGCTTTCTTAATTTTGAATTTTAAATTGGTATTATCTCTGTGTTCTCTGCGCCTCTGCGGTTCAATAAATCTTTTAAAAACCACACCAGACACAGAGAGCGCAGAGAAAAACCGAACCCTATTGAAATCACAGGTGCTATTCACGTTATATATATGAAATACAAAAGCGTTTTACAGCATAGTGAAGAAGATTGCGGAGCGGCTTGTCTGGCGACAATTGCCAAGCATTATCAAAAAATATTTGCACTCAACCGTATCCGGGAATTTGTCGGTACTGGTAAGCAGGGAACAACACTACTAGGATTAAAGCGAGGGGCGGAAGCTTTAGGCTTTAATACCCGTTCGGTGAGGGCTTCACCCGCTATTGTAGATAGGCTAAACGAGCTACCTTTACCCGCGATTATTCACTGGAAAGGTTATCACTATGTAGTTCTTTACGGACAACGTGGTAACAAATACGTCATTGCCGATCCGGCGGTGGGAATTCGCTACATCCCTAAGCAGGAGTTAGTTGCAGGTTGGAATGATGGCATTATGCTGTTGTTGGAACCCGATCCGATTCGCTTTTACCAACAACCGGAAGATAAAGTTAGTGGATTCACTCGATTTTACAAACGTGTTGCGCCTTATCGGGGAATTTTATTTGAGTCTTTACTAATTAACTTATTTCTTGGCGTGTTTTCCCTAGCATCGCCGTTTCTGATTCAAATTCTCACCGATGATGTGCTGATTCGGGGCGATACCCAATTACTCAAAGGATTAGCGATCGCCATTATCATGATGACAATTGTCAGTAGTGCCCTCAGTTTAATTCAAGCTAACCTCGTTACCCAATTTGCCCAACGTCTAGAATTAAGTTTAGTTATGGAGTTTGGGCGAAAAATTCTCCGCTTACCCTTAAGCTATTACGAAGCCCGTCGCAGTGGAGAAATTATTAGCCGCTTACAAGATATTCAACAAATTAATCAATTAGTAGCGCAATCTGTCATTACCTTACCAAGTCAATCTTTAATTGCTTTAATTTCCTTGAGTTTAATGATGTTCTATAGCTGGAAGCTAGCAATAATCGTGCTGATTCTAGCTGTAATTAGCAGTATAACTACCCTGATTTTTTTACCAATTTTGCAACAGAAAATCCGTAGCATTATGGTGTTAGATGCAGAAAATCAGGGATTGCTAGTAGAAACTTTCAAAGGTGCTTTAACTCTCAAAACAACTACAGCACAACAGCAATTTTGGGAAGAATTGCAAAGTCGTTTTAGCCGCTTGGCTAAGTTAATTTATAGTACTGCACAAATTAGCATTACTAATAACACATTTTCGACTTTCATCTCTGGGGTGGGTGGTATTGTTCTGCTGTGGTTTGGTAGCAGTTTGGTAATTGGGCGAGAACTGAGCATTGGACAATTAATCGCCTTTAATACTATGAGTGGCAATTTTCTCAACTTTATTACTGGTTTGATTAACTTCGTTGATAAATTCATGCGGGTGAAAACTGCTACTCAACGCTTATCGGAAGTGATTGATACCACCTCAGAAATTGACGAAACTGATAATAAAGCTTATGCCCAAATTCGTGATGATGCGGATATTACTTTATCTGAATTAGTATTTCATCACATTGGGCGGGTGGATTTACTCGATAATTTCTCATTAATAATTCCCGGGGGAAAAACTACAGCCATTATTGGTAAATCTGGATGTGGTAAAAGTTCCATAGCCAAACTAATTTCTGGGCTTTATGCTTACAAATCGGGTAATATCCGCATTGGCGCGTTTAACTTACAAGATTTGGCGCTGGATTGTCTGCGCCAGCAAGTTGTACTAGTACCCCAAGATGCTCACTTTTGGAGTCGTTCGATTGTCGAAAATTTTCGCCTGGGTTCCCCAAATATTAGTTTTGAGCAAATTGTATTTGCTTGTCAAATTGCCGGAGCCGATGAATTTATTAGTAAATTACCAGATAAATATCAAACTATTTTAGGTGAATTTGGTGCTAACCTATCTGGAGGACAAAGACAAAGGTTAGCAATAGCCAGAGCGATCGCAAACGATCCACCTGTGCTAATTATGGATGAATCCACAGCCGGACTAGATCCCATCAGCGAAGCCGAAGTCCTCAATAGATTACTAGCTGCGCGTCGGGGAAAAACCACAATTATGATCAGCCATCGCCCCAGAGTTATACAGCGAGCCGATTGGATTATTTTCCTAGAGCAGGGGAAAGTAAAAATCCAAGGTACCTGCGAAGATTTAGAAAATCAAGATGGCGATCACATTAACTTCTTAAAACCCTAATAACCTGTAACTGACAACTGTACGGGCGGGTTCACAGATATCCTCAAATATCCATAACGATCTCCCATAAACCCGCCCCTACTGACAACTGACAACTGACTATTTAATTTAAAATCTCACCCCTAACTGTCCATTAAAACCGCGAACGGAATTGTAGCCAGCGCCCACAAAAATATTATCTGTAGCACCTACTTGAACGCCACCAGAAACAGCAACACCTTTATCTTCAGAATAATATCCCAACCCGACATAAGGAGATATTACAGGGAGACTGATAAATTTTAAAACATCTACGCCTGTAGCACCATCAGGCCCTACGCCTACTTCTACACCCAAATTTAACGCTCTCGCACCCACAGCATAGGTAACATCGCCATCATTACCACCGACTGACACCCAAGGTTGTGGTATGAGTTGTGCAGAAGCCTGATTTGGGCTGAAAAAAGTTAAAAAACCGAATGATACTAAGATTGTTTGGATGATTAGTGCTTTTTTCACGTTTTTATCCTAAAATTACTCACTATATTTTAATTTTTATGTGATAAATCTCCGGCTTTACATGACTGTTAACCGAGATTTATCTATGATGTGTAATTATGACGGATTAATTGGGCTGAAGTGCCCAATTAATGTATCAGAGTTTCTGGTGCGATCTCGATTCAGGAAATGCGATCGCTATTATCGTCTCTCCAGTTATTATTATTTCCACTAGGCAAAATTTTCGATACCTTTACCTCTAATTCTCCTAAACCAAATGGCTTAGCAAGGTAATCATCAGCCTCTATACTGACATCTAAATAATTAGTCAGCATAAGTAAAAATGCTTCACCCATAATTTGGATTTCTTTGCAGAGTTCGTGGATATTATCATCTGGTAAAGTCATGTCTAAAATTACCAAATCTGGGTGGAAGCTGTGGAATGTAGCTCTTGCTGTTTCACAATCTGCCGCAGTTTCTACTTGGTAGTTGAGTTTAGTTAAAAACCGCTGCATTAAATTTCTCACTGCTATATCATCATCAACTATTAGGATTTTTCCTCGCATATAATTTTCTCTGAATTCAAAATATCTGACGGCTTGGCTAAAGTAGTGTATTACATCTTACTCAAAACTGCCATAAAATAATTGTAATTTACAGGCGATCGCTTCAGATAATAATTTTTATGCATCGTTGACTAATGAACTCAAATCAGGAAAATTTTAAGTTTAATTAATTTTTTTCATGCATTTGCGCTGGGGTGAAGGGTCTAAACTTTATTTAGACGAAAAATCAACAAATAAATCACCTGATGCCACAATAATAATTTTTTCAATTATTTTATAAATGAGTAAATTACTTGAGGATTTTCTTGAGAGAATCACCCCTGATACAGTAGGGAATTTTAGTTACATAATATATTTATCTCTAACTCGGAAGTTTTGTAATAAATTGAATATAAGAAACTCAGACAATGAGTTTCTTAATCGGGATGCCGATTCTTGATTCAGAGATGCATCACGCAAACCTCTAAAACCAATTCTGCATCTTTATTTTGGTATCAACTGTTGAAAGCTACTCTCTCATTTGTAGGGTAGTAGATTTATGCACTCGGCAATGACAGATGCAGATTCTAGCCATGTAATCATTTTTGTAATCGCAAATTATTCCTGTTGGTTATTGTTTTATTTTTCTTAATAAGTAGGTTGAAAAAAGCATCTAAAAATGTTTTATTAACCTAGGTCTACTGCGTAACTCTCTGACTAATTTCTTTTACCTAGCAAGAGAAGGAATCTATAGCAATGGCACAATTGTTTGAAGCATTCAAAATTCGTGAAGTTACTTTTCGCAACCGCATTGCCGTTTCACCGATGTGTCAATATTCCAGTACCAATGGTTATGCAAATGACTGGCATAAGATACATCTAGCTTCCCGTGCAGTTGGCGGTTCTGGTTTAGTTTTAACAGAAGCAGCCGCAGTAGAACCAAGAGGACGCATTAGTCCTCAAGATTTAGGAATTTGGTTAGACGAACATGTTGAGAATTTAGCCCAAATTGTCGAATTAATTCATAATTTTGGTGCTGTTGCGGGGATTCAACTAGCTCATGCGGGGAGAAAAGCCAGCACAGCCAAACCCAGCAAGGGAGGAAAATTTTTAGATGAAAATCAGGAAGGTTGGCGGCCTTTAGTTTCCAGTAGCGCGATCGCTTTTAGTAAAGATAGTCCCATACCAGAAGCGCTGACTATTGAAGGTATTAAACAAGTTACGGAGGCTTTTGTCAAAGCTGCTCAACGTTCTTTACAAGCCGGGTTTAAAGTTATTGAAATTCATGCTGCTCACGGTTATCTAATACACCAGTTCCTCTCACCCTTGGCTAATACTCGCACCGATGATTATGGTGGTAGTTTTGAAAATCGCACCCGACTTTTACGGGAAATCGTTCAAGGTGTACGAGAAGTTTGGCCGGAAACACATCCATTATTTGTGCGGATTTCTGCTACTGACTGGGTAGATAAAGGTTGGGATATCGAACAAAGTATTGCTTTAAGCGACAAACTCAAATCTTTAGGTGTTGATTTAATTGACTGTTCTTCCGGAGGCATTATACCGGGTATCAACATCCCATCAAAACCAGGATATCAAACTCAGTTTGCCGAACGCATCCGCCGGGAAGCAAATATTGATACAGGCGCAGTCGGCTTAATTACATCTGGTGAACAAGCAGACAAAATCATTCGTACAGGTAGCGCTGATATTGTCTTGTTAGGTCGTGAATTATTGCGCAATCCTTACTGGCCGCATCTGGCAGCTAAACAGCTAGGACATGATAAACTTTGGCCAGTTCAATATGACCGAGCTTGGCAATAAGAGACTTCCCACTAAAAAAATAACCAATCACTAGGGGTAATGTAGGATTAGGGAAAAACCCACAAGCACATATTAAAATTTCTCTCACCTCACACCTAGCCCCCAGCCCCTAGCCCCTGAGCGAAACGGCAGAAATTCTGATTAAAACTTGGGTAAGCCACAGACGGCGTTATAGATTAAATAATGTACCTGCAATACCGCAGCTGTACTAGCTCGGTCTCAAAATCAAAGGTTTGGAGATGTTTACTCTATCAGAAACTTCTATCGTTACAACAATTGTCCTGGTAGCTTTTGGCATTTTGGGTTGGGGCTTTTATCGCGCTAGACCTTTTGGTAAGCTGGGAATCTTAGCCTGGTTACAGTCGGTGGTGTTGATGGCTCCTTGGCTATTGTTTTTTGGCTTGTTTGCCACCGGAATTTACATCAACATAGTAGGTATATTGTTTTTGGTAGTAGCTTCGGCTGGGTTGTATATCTTCTTAGGGAAGCAGTTGCGCTCAGCTGGACAAGATGAACTCATTAAGCAAAGAGCAAACCAAAGGCTAGCCGCTGAGGCTTCATCTGAAGGTAATACCACACCAGATGCGCAAACTCCTGTGGGAATTGGGGAAATAAAAATTGAGGTGGTGTCAATTCCCGAAAATGATTTAAGTGCAATTAAAGGTATTTTTGGCATTGACACCTTTTTTGCTACAGAAACAATCCCCTACCAGGAAGGGGTAATTTTTAAAGGTAACTTGCGGGGAGAAGCTCAGGAGATACATGCTCGGTTGAGTGCAAGTTTAAAGGAGCGTGTAGGCGATCGCTATCGTTTATTTTTGGTAGAAAATACAGATGGTCGGCCTGTAGTCATTGTCCTCCCCAGCCGCAATGATCCGCGCCCCATGTCTTTAGCCCAAAAAGCTTTTGCGGGTATCCTCCTAATCGCTACTGTTACCACAAGTTTGGAAGCTGCGGGACTACTGCTGGGTTTTGATTTATTAGCACAAACCCAACGTTTAGTAGAAACTTTACCCATAGGTATAGGGTTATTTACAATTTTGGTAGCCCATGAAATCGGTCATTGGTTACTGGCTCAGCGTCACCAAGTCCGTCTCAGCTTGCCGTTCTTTCTCCCAGCAGTGCAAATTGGCTCTTTTGGGGCAATTACTCGCTTTGAGTCACTCTTACCCAACCGCACAGCCTTATTTGATATCTCTTTGGCGGGGCCTGCGGTTGGTGGTATAGTTTCTCTGTTAATGCTGATTGTCGGTTTGTTGCTTTCTCATCAAGGTAGTTTATTCCAAATTCCCAATCAGTTTTTCCAAGGTTCAATTTTAGTAGGTAGCTTGGCGCGAGTTGTCCTTGGTTCGGCTTTACAATCACCTGTTGTCAGTGTTCATCCTTTAGTGGTGATTGGTTGGCTGGGGTTAGTAATCACGGCGTTAAACTTAATGCCAGCCGGACAATTAGATGGTGGGCGCATTGTCCAAGCAATTTATGGACGTAAAACCGCAGGTAGAGCCACCTTAGCAACTTTAATTTTGCTAGGTATTGTATCCCTTGCCAATCCTTTGGCGATGTATTGGGCAATTTTAATTCTGTTTTTACAACGGGATTTAGAACGCCCCAGCTTGAATGAAATTAGCGAACCCGATGACGCGAGGGCGGCTTTAGGGCTATTGGCGCTATTTTTAATGATTACTACTCTGCTTCCCCTGACTCCTGGCTTGGCTGGGCGCTTGGGAATTGGGGGGTAAGATAGGGGCTAGGGGCTAGGGGTTAGGGATGAAAAAAATAACAATAGTTTGCTTACTTTATTTATTTTCTCATCTCTCCCCTGCACCCTGCACCCTGCCCCCTGCCTCTTCTATGGTTTCCAGCCGGTGAGTAAATTCGGGTAGGCTGTGCGGGTGGGGAAGATTTTCTGTAATGCGGTTTGTCGGTCTAAGGGTTTTTCTTTACTCATGTTCCAGAGAGTTTCATAGAAAAAGAAAGCGACACCAGCAAAATTGCGATCGCGTACTTTTTGTACTTGTGTTTGAATTTGTTGCATGGGTACAGATCTACCTTTTAACCCAGATAATATGCCGATACTTACGGGAATATGACTTTTGGCGGCTTTGACTTCTGGATACTCTAATTCCTTAACAAATACATTCAGATCATCTCGATATATTTGCAATACTAAATCTTCTACCAATCCCATTCGTTCCCATTTCTCCCAGTCTGCTAAAAAGAACTCATAGGAAAAACGTTGCGGATTGGGCGCTACAGATACTATACAGTCTTTTTTCACAGCTTTAATCGCTGTAAATACCTGTTTCATGTAGTCGGTAATTTTATTTGCTCGCCAGCGTACCCACTCAGGATCTTTGAAGTTGGCAGCAGGGGCACGTCCCCGGTGTTCTTTTTTATAAAGTGCTACTGTATATGGATCGTAGCCTAGTTCTGAGGGTAAGCCAAAATGATCGTCAAATTGAATACCGTCGATGTCATAGTTTTTGACAATTTCCACGATTAAATTTTGGATAAATTTTTGCACATCTGGGCGAAAGGGACTGAGCCAAACTCGGTCGTGGGTACCTTCTTTGACAATTCGCGTCCCATTACGGCGATTAGTTAGCCATTGAGGATAACGTTTGGCTAATTGGGAATCAGCCGGAGCCATAAAGCCAAATTCAAACCAGGGAATAACTTTTAAACCTTGTTTGTGTCCTTCTTCAACTACTTCTTTGAGCATGTCTCGCCCTTGCAATCCGGGTGTGGGGTCGAGCGATCGCCCGATGGTTGCGGCGGCAACTTTGCTAGGATACAAGGTATAACCCCAATTCCATACTGTGGGGTAGACAATATTAAAATTCAGTTCGCTCAGCCGTTGTAAGGAAGATTTAAGGCGATTTTGCTCAAACAGCACATCGCTATCGATATTAGTTAACCATACACCTCTTAATTCCGAATCAGGCGATCGCAAAGGCGGAGTTTGTGCATTAACAGTTAAGGAAAGCATCACAGTCGCCACCATGCTCACAGCCAGGGTAATCGCAAATAATGCCCGCTTTCTAGTTTGGTAAAAATTCCAGCTCACAACAGTTGCTAACCACTTCACCAGTTTCTTCATCTTTTGATACAAGCTTTTTCATCCACGAATCATGACTTTAATCATCCACCAGAAGTTGCATTATTACCTGCTGGTTAATGGCATGTTAAATATTTATACCAATTTTGCTCATGAACAGACGCCAATGGGGTAAGTTTATATTTACCACTCTTAATGGAATTTTTGAGATAGAATTTTTGACAAAATTTGTCCAATTATTTTTTCTCGTGAAGTGAGCAAACTAATGTAACAAACCTTGATTATTGTCTGTAAATTACTCAATGAATGTGTGAATTTGGATTCTTTGTTATTTGAATTACATACCTTTAGGCTATTTTTCCGTAAATGTGGGGTCATACACTCCACCCTCAAATCTTAAATTATGCGTACGATTACTGTAGGTCATCAAATAAATTGTTATCGAATTTACCCAAAAATACTTTGGATAACTAGTTGATGAGCGAATTAAACTGAAAAGGCTAAGGTACTTTTAAAGACCAAAGGCAGGATTTTATAATGATCGGCAGCTTTAACAATTCACAAGATGGTATGGGAAATACCGTCGTAGCCACCAAACGGCTCGCAAGAGCCATGATGGTTTCTGCTGGTGCATTTTCATTAATCTTGGTATCTTGTAACTCTGCCCATAGGCAACAACAAGTACTGAATCTACTCACAGAGTTCTCATCAGCCCAAATCCAAGAGATTGTTCTCCCACCAGGAGCAGAAACACTGTATACAACTATTTCAACTACAGTCGGCGTTGCTCAACCTGAAGTTTTGATGGTCAGAGGTTTAGAATCTGTGATTGATATTAATGAACTCATCATTAGTACCAATCTGATGCGAGACGAATTCCGCAAACAGTTTCATTGTCCTTTGGTGTTGTGGGTAAATGATGAAATTCTGAGAAAACTAGTTTGGCTAGCACCCGATCTCAAAGACTGGGCAGCTAGTACTATTAGATTTGATGTCCCAAATCAGACCTTGGAACAACAGGCTCTTAGTGCTTAATAGTTTTGGCGCGAACGCTCCAGATGTCAGATGAATGTCAGATTAGCATCTGTAACAGATGGAAAAGCAGCAATAATACATTTGATGCGCCAAACAATCAATAAATATTCAACGCTTAAGACTATATGTGAATTTTAGGTTTTATGTTGACTGAGAATAAAGTAATAGTCAACTTATAGTCAACTTAGAGTCTCGCAGTCAAAACATCTTAAACCCTGGCGAAAGCCTAATTAGAAATTTTACATGGTGGTACTAGCTCTAATAAGTCAGGAACAAACCATCAACTTATAGGCGTCAATCTTCACATCTGCAACAGAAGATTGACGCTTGTTTAATTTCTGGCTGTTTAGGGATGTGCTTGAAAATAAAGTACCGGATATCCAGCTTGGTAAGCTATTTGACTGCAACTCCTGTAGCTGAGAACTTTCTGATATTCCCAAAATGAGTGTATAAAACTCTGATATTTGCGTCTTTAGCAGTGCCGCGATTAAACGCTCTCATGCTTATTCAATTAATGATTGTGACATATAGATTGTCGCCAAGGGCAAAGCAACCTCACCTCTAGAGATGCATCTGTCTTATTCTTTTTTCATATTGGTATAAATATGGTTTTTTATGTCAATGGATGATACAATCCACCAACAAAAAAGTCCCAAGAGACAAGAATCAGTTTGGCAACAATTCACGCAAATACATTGATTCTTGATGATCTGTTCTTGTCAGACAATTTATGGACGCTTGTTAAGAGTACGCTGCTTTTCTTTCCACACCTAAAAGGTGTAGGTTTTTAATTGAGGTATTTTATGAAAGGCTGTTTGGGTAATTATTCTACCAACAATAAAGCACGGATTTTCACTGCCTTAGTGTTAACGGGAATTTTGTCTGTTGGTAGCGGGTTAACATCTATCAAAAGTAGTATGGCTGCTGCTTTAGAAACTGCTCCAGAGACGACAAACACAGTCAGCAAACAAAATCTCAGACAAAATAAATTACCGCGTTCAATAGTGAATATGGTAATCCAAGATGTATCGCGCAGAACAGGAATTACTCGCAACAAACTGCAACTGATTAATTACAGTCAACACAATTGGCGCAATGGTTGCTTAGAACTACCTCAACCCGATGAATTTTGTACCCAAGCCATAGTTCCGGGTTGGCGATTTGTCATTTCTGATGGTACACAAAACTGGGTTTATCATACCGATAATAATGGGCGTTCGATCCGGTTAGCTTCAGCACAGAATCCAACAAATAACCCTACTAACCAACTACCACAATCTTTAAGAAATTTGGTTTTACAAGCTGCATCTACAAGTTTGCAACAACCTATTTCTCAGTTAAAAATTATTCAAGCACAACAACAAAATTGGAGTAATGGCTGTTTAGAATTGGGTAAGGCAAATGAAGGTTGTATCAGAGCTATAGTACCAGGTTGGCGGATAGCGGTGGCAGCAGTGGGACAAACTTTGGTATATCACACTGATGAAACAGGTTCTGCTATCAGGTTAAATGAAGCAGCTAGCCAAACTGCAACTCAAAAATTACCGCAAACAGTTAGGGATGCTGTCTTGCGTCAAGCTTCCCAGGTTTCTGGATTACCCATCAGCGCACTGAACATTGTTGCGTATAAACAAAAGAAATTTGCTCAGGGTTGCGAACAATCAACTTTCCCCAATCCTTGCGATCGCATATTGGTATCTGGCTGGGAAGTCTTTGTCAGAGGGAGTAACAGAATTCGTCCTTGGGTTTTTCTCAGTGATGAAAGTGGTAAACAAGTCCAGCTGGCTAATAGTAATCAACCAAATGGGAATACTAGCGCGATCGCGCCGGTGTCAATTCCAGAAAATGAATTACCATCATCTTTAGATCGAAATGTCGTATTTCGGCAAATTTCTAGTGGCGGTTTGGCTGGGACTAGCTATGAAACGGTTTTACTCAACGATGGACGCTTGATTCGGGTAAGAGTTGGTGCTAGTAACGATTCTGAGCGGACAGTTCGCCGTGTTTCTCTCCAAGAGGTGCAAAGGTTTCAACAATTATTACGCAACAAAAAATTTGCTGAATTCAAAAATTTGAGTTATCCCGCACCTAGTGGTGCTGCTGATTACGTTACTTATACCCTCACCAGTCCAGAAGGTACTGTCAAGTACAACAATATTTCTCTCTATCAACTACCGCAAAATTTACGGCTGGTGTTGAAAGGCTGGACTAATTTGCGGAGTAATTCCGTAGCTGATAGCAGTACAGGTGGTACAAGTAACGCCGTCCCAATTCCCATCAATGAACTACCATTACCTTTAGATCAAGATGTGGTATTTCGGCAAATTTCTAGCGGCGGTTTTGCTGGGAGAACCTATGAAACTGTTTTACTCAAAGATGGAACCTTGATTCGGGTAAGAGTTGGGGATGCTAATGATTCTTCTCGGAGCGTTCGCCGGATTTCTCCCCTACAAGTAAGACAATTTGAAGAAATCATCGCGCGATCGCGTTTTGCTGAATTCAAAAATTTAAGTTACCCAGCACCCCCAGGTGCAGCTGATTATATTACCTATACTCTTACCAGTACCCAAGGCACGGTAAGATATAACGATGTTTCCCAAAAGAATTTACCGCAAAATCTTTTGCAAGTGGTGAATGCTTGGAATCAAATTGGTAATATTGCACAGTAATTAGTAGCCAGTCATTAATCGGGAACAGAACAAATTTAATCTAGGAAAGGGCGGGTTTTCCCCGCCCAGAGTGCAAAGGAAAGCAGAGGAACGGGACTAATTAGACAAGAAAATTACTAGCATTTAAGCTAGAGGCATTGACTTTTTCTAAGAGAATAAATTTATCAAAGCCACCAGCTTTCTTATTACCATCCATGTCTAATTTAACAACTGTATCGCTGCCTACTTGTTGCAATTTGAGGAAATCAGAAAATTGATTTTTGCTTTGATAAGCTGAGCCTGCCATAATTTGGCGCAGGTCAATCTTATCTTGGCTGCTACTAAAGTCAGTGATGGTATCACCTTTGTCTTGCAAACTTTTATAGACGAAGGTATCTTTTCCTGTTCCACCAGTTAGTTTATCTATACCGATACCACCAATCAGGCGATCGCTACCACCACCTCCATTGAGGGTATCGTTACCTTTACGACCCCAGAGGACATTATTACCGCTATCGCCTGTGAGGACATCGTTACCGTCTCCACCTTTGAATTCTTTACCAGCTTGAGGTGCAGGTGTGGGTTGAGTTCCAGCGTTAGATGGAGAATTGGGAATTTTACTAGTAGGGTCGAGATCGTCACTACCGAAATTCTGCACCCAATATTTGTCGTCTTCACCAACACCAAGTTGAGTAAACTTACCATTGAGGATATTAGCTCGGTGTCCAGGGCTATTCATCCAAGCTTTTACCACTTGTTCTGGTGTTTGTTGACCAACGGCGATGTTTTCTCCCATGACTTGAGCTTGAAAACCAACTGCTTTCATTCTGTCCCAAGGAGATGTACCATCCGGGCCTGTATGATTAAAGTAATTTTTATCGGACATCAACTCTGCATATTTATCGGCTGCATAGTTGAGTTCTTTATTAGCTTTGAGTGGTGCTAAACCTTGTTTACTTCGTTCGATGTTGGTGAGTTCGAGAACTCTTTGTTCAAATGTGCCGTTATTATTCACGGGAGGTGGTGTGGGTATTGGGTTGGGTGTGGGTGTTGGGTTTGATGGTGGCGTGGGTTGAGAGCCTGAGCCAGATGAAGAATTAGGAATGTTGGTAGTGGGGTTGAGATCTTTACTCCCAAATTTCTGCACCCAGTAATTCTGCTCAAAACCTACACCGAGTTCAGTAAAATTGCGATTCAAGATATTAGCGCGATGTCCGGGGCTATCCATCCAAGCTTGCACCACATCTTTTGGTGTTCTTTGACCAAAAGCAATATTTTCTCCCATTGTTTGGGCTTCAAAGCCGACTTTTTTCGCTCTATCCCAAGCTCTTGAACCATCCGGGCCTACGTGACTAAAGAATTTTTTCTCCGCCATTAACTCTGCATATCCGTCAGCCGCATAGTTGAGTTCGGTATTACCTTTGAGTGCGGGAAGACCGAATTTAGCTCGTTCGTCATTGGTAAGTTTGAGAACTTCTTGCTCAAATGTCGCCATATCTATTCAATCCTCATAATGATTTGTTCGCATGAACTCCACAGCGACACAAATACCGCTGCAAATTGTGGTAGAAGCAAACCTGAGGAGGTGTCAATTAGAGTTGTGAAAGCAAAGCTGTCACTATCTGGTGTTAATTGTGAAAATCTTGGATCAGAAACATCAAAGTTACTGGTTAGAGGCGTTTTCCTCTGTAGCGACTTTCCAAGTGCGAGGTCTGGGGTAAGTTTGAGCGCTAGTAAGTGAATTCAGACCCGTAGGTTAAAAGGAAATTGATGTAAGTAGTAATACATCAGTCGCTTCACCTCAGGATAAAAGATACAGTAGCGCGATCGCTCCTTGCCTTGTGTCGGCTGATAAACTGTCACATGGTAAGAAAAATAAATTTTATACCTGAATCCCAAACTCTTGATCAGGTCTCAAATCGTGTATTTGCAGAATAAAAACAGTTTGTATTCTGCAATACTATTAGTAGACTAAGTAGCTTAATTTACCAAAAAATCAGAAAAATTTCCGTGTAGCTCATCTAACATTGTCAAAAATTACTCTCAGAACAATATATAATTTAAAGATTTAGCTAAGTTACCTAAAATTGGGGTAAAAAAATTCACAAAGAATTTTTGAAAAAGTTCCGGATGTCCTGAAAATTTCTTGCACAGAGAAAGAAGATACCCATCAACCAGGAGTATCTTTAAATACTCTCAGGCGAGAGATATACAGATTTCTGCCCAAACTTTAGAATGCTGACGTGCTAGTCAAGAATTATGACGACACAAACATTACAACTGGGTAACGAAAATCTTCAGACAGAAAAATTACTGTCTTTGTTAAATCGTTATCAACTGTTACCACAGGTATTACGTGCCAAAGTGATAGACGAAGCGATCGCATCTTTCTCCTGTACCGAAGCAGAACATGTAGCTGCGATCGCCAAATTTCGGGAACGTCACCAACTTACATCACCAGAGATAGAACAAGCATGGTTGCAAAAGCATCAACTAACTGAAGCAATCATGGAGGAGATAGCAATCCGTCCCCGATTAATCCAAAAATTCCAACTTGCAATGTGGGGCAATAAACTAGAGTCTTATTTTCTGCACCGTAAAGCAGATTTAGACCGGGTAATCTATTCTATGATTCGTACCCAAGACGAAGGTTTAGCCCAAGAGCTATATTTTCGGATTGTTGAGGGAGAGCATCCTTTTGCAACCATAGCTCAGCAGTATTCCCAAGGCTCGGAAGCACAAACAGGCGGTGTTATCGGGCCAGTTCCTTTATCTCAACCGCACCCAACAATTCAGCAAATTCTCTATGTGAGTCAACCCGGTCAAATCTGGAAACCCCATCTGATAGCGGATTGGTATGTAATTATTCGCTTAGAGCAATTACTACCTGCCCAGTTAGATGAAAATATGCAACAGTATTTGCTTAATGAACTCTTTGAAACCTGGATAGAAGGACAAATTCAAACTCACTTAGAATCTGCTAACCATTGTGTGGAGTATCTTTTGGCATGATGCCAATTATCACCCAGACCGAAATTGTCGAATTTCTCGCCGCCACTCCCCCATTTAACTCACTGGGATTTGATACTTTAAAAACCGTTGCCGATCGTTGTCAACTGTTGCAATATCGCACCGGACAATGGATGCTGGTCAAAGACAGAATGCCAGCACAAGTCATGGTAATTTATCAAGGACAAGCGCGGGTATTAGCTGACGACCAGTGGACTAACTCACAAATTAGTTTGACTGTTCTGGAACCAGGAGAGTTGATCGGCTCCTTAGGATTGGTGCGGAGGGTAAGTTGCGAGGCGGTAATGGCCTCGACAGAAGTTATTGCTATCACTCTCGAAGCCGCAGAATTTCTGCAATTACTGGATAAAGAACCAGAATTTGCCACATCTGTGCGATCGCGTCCCCATATTAGTGAGGTTTTTGAACTCCTCAGTTTAGAAATTCAGCGTTACGCCGATGCAACCACCGACATTAAAGATTTAGCCCGCCAACTTTGGCAAGAAACACAGGTAGTCAATTTACCCCCTGGGTCAGTGAATTCCCAGGATTTTGACGATCGCCATTTATGGCTAATCAGTGCAGGTAGCATTGCGGGGATGACTGTGGGCTATCGATTAGCTTTGAGTGAATCGCCACAAACTTGGGAAAACTCCACCCCAGTGCGCTTATTAGGAATTCCCTGGAATAATCCACAGGAAAATGTCGCCAGTGTCAAAATCGCCCCAGCGCCAGATTATCCCCCAGATCCGGTATTGCAAAATCTCGCCCCTGCACAAACGATTTTTGTTGCTGGGAAGGGCGATATTGATACCCCTTTAGCCTGTTTTCAGATGTTGCATCAGATATTGGGGGGTACTTTTCGCCGCGATTTAATCCGCAAAGTTTTAAGCGATCGCCTCAAAACCCACAACCAAATTACCTTACCTGTAGCTGGTGCAGTGGTAGAAATGATGGGTTTACAAGCCCATTTAGTAAAAGTTCCGGTTCATGTCATTAACCGTTTGAGTGCGCCAGCGATAATTTATTGGCAAGATCATCTCGCCTTACTATATAAAATTACCGAACGGGAAATTGTCGTTGCAGCCCCGGAAACGGGCATAAGTCAATATAATCCCCAAGAATTTGCCAAAATTTGGGGAGATTCAGGACAAGTATTGACGGTAGAAATAGCAGAAAGCGATCGCCCGGAAAAATTCAGCCTCCGTTGGTTCTTACCTTCCATCTATAAATATCGTCTGGTATTGTTTGAAGTCCTGGTTGCGTCCTTTTTTGTGCAGATATTTGGATTAGCCAACCCGATTGTTACCCAAATCATCATCGACACCGTTTTAATCCAAAAAAGCCTCGATACTCTCGATATTTTGGGCATTTTCTTACTGGTGATTGGTGCATTTGAGGCGGCTTTAACAAGTTTGCGAATTTATTTATTTGCTGACACCACCAACCGGATCGATATCCGTTTAGGTTCAGAGGTGATTGAACATTTACTACGCCTACCTCTGAGCTATTTTGAACGTCGCCGCGTCGGAGAATTAGCCGGTCGGATTAACGAACTAGAGAATATCCGCCAATTCCTCACAGGAACAGCATTGACAGTAGTTCTCGATGCTGTATTTTCAGTGATTTATATTGGCATCATGCTGTTTTACAGCTGGATGCTTACCCTGGTGGCTTTAGCGACTGTACCATTATTTGCCATTCTCACCACCTTTGTGGTGCCAATTGTGCAAAAACAATTACGCAAAAAAGCCGAACGTTATGCGGATACCCAATCCTATTTAGTGGAGATACTTACCGGGATTCAAACAGTTAAAGCCCAGAATATTGAATTAAAATCCCGTTGGCAATGGCGCGATCGCTATACTCGTTACATCAGCGCCGGCTTTAAAAATGTCCTCACATCTAGCACTGCTAACTCCATCAGCGGCTTTTTAAATCAATTTTCTAGTTTTGTGTTGTTATGGGCTGGGGCGCATTTAGTGATTTCCAATCAACTGAGTTTAGGACAGTTAATCGCCTTCCGGATTATCGCCGGTTACGTTACCAGTCCTTTGCTGCGATTAATTCAACTCTCACAAAACTTTCAAGAAGTAGCATTATCAATTGAACGACTGGGTGACGTTTTAGACACAGCCCCCGAAGTTAAAGCCAGCGATCGCCATAACATTCAATTACCAGAAATTGCAGGTGCAATTAAATACAATGGAGTTTCCTTTGGTTTTCACCCAGAAGATAGCTTAAAACTGATCAATATTACTTTAGATATTGCTCCAGGAACCTTTGTTGGTATAGTTGGACAAAGCGGTTCCGGGAAAAGTACACTGACAAAATTATTACCACGGCTATACGAACCTGTAGCCGGACACATCCAAATAGATGGTTATGATATAAGGAAAGTAGAGTTAAACTCCTTGCGCCGCCAAATAGGCATAGTGCTACAAGATACCCTTTTGTTTGAAGGTACAATTCAAGATAATATAGCTTTGATTCGCCCAGAAGCCACCACCGAAGAAATCATCGCCGCCGCCAAAACCGCTGCTGCACATGATTTCATCATGGGACTACCTGATGGCTACAACACCATAGTTGGCGAACGAGGTTCCGCCCTGTCTGGGGGACAACGCCAACGGATTGCGATCGCGCGTACCGTTTTACAAAATCCAAGATTACTGATTCTCGATGAAGCAACAAGTGCTTTAGATTACGAGTCTGAACAACAAGTCTGTCGAAATTTAATGGAGTTTTTTCGTGGGCGTACCGTTTTATTTATTACCCATAGACTCAACACCGTTAAAAATGCTGACACAATTATCATCATGGATCGGGGTGTAATTGCTGAACAGGGAACACATGCCGAACTTATGGCAATGAAAGGGCGATATTACTGTCTATTTCAACAACAAGAATCGCAGTTATGAGGAGATAGCAAAGAAATTAATGTTAATTGTTGACTGTTAACAAATAGCAACTGACAACTGACAACTGTACGGGCGGGTTCACAAATATCCTCAAATATCCATGACGATCTCCCATAAACCTACCCCTACTGACAACTGACAACTACCAAATAAGAACTATGCCAGATTTATCTTTGCTGTTAGCTTGCACACAATGTTCCAACGTTTCGTCAAAACCTGCTCAGCACTGTCAAGAAATTCGTAATGATGAGATAACTCCAGCAAAATCTGACATTGGTGATTGTGTTAGTCAACCAGAAAGCATGGAGTTAGCTTTTTCACCGCCTGTTAATCAAGAGACTAGTCAAAAAGATGGGCAGAAAGTGGCGCAAGGACAATCAGAAAATCGCCACAATCACCAAAATTATGTTGCTGCTGGGGAATATCGCCCTTTAAGCCTAGAAATGCTCTTACCTACGGGCGGATTTTTATTTTTATTTGCAGTTGGTGGCATATTTTTAATCGCGAAACGCTTCCCAGAAGCTCAGCGTCAATGGCAACTTCTTTTACAAGGTGATGCGGGGATTTTCGGCTCTGGATTGACTTTACCTAAAGAGAAAGAGGAGTTCGATCAACCTGTTATCCTGCAACAATCTCGCGCCTGGTCTCATGCTATTGTTTGGAGCATAGTTGGAGTCACAACTTTTGCTGTCGTTTGGGCTTCTACTGCCAAAATTGACGAATCTGTTCCCGTACAAGGGAAACTCGAACCCAAAGGTTTTGTCAAGGATATTCAAGCGCCAGTAGGGGGAGTCATCGATCAAATTCACGTCCAAGAGGGACAAAGAGTTAAAAAAGGCGATTTGTTAGTTAGTTTCGATCGCACTACAACTCAGGCGAAATTAAAATCCCTGGAAGCAGTTCGCGCCAGCTTGATGGCAGAAAATCAGTTTTACCAGATGCAAATGCGTTCGTCGGAGACGTTGCCAAAGGCATCGCCTATAACTAATTCTAATACGGCGCAATTAAAAGAATTACCGGAATTAGCAGCGTTAACAGAAAATCGTAGTGCTTTAATCCAAGAGAATCAACTTTTTCGTGCAGAATTAAACCAAAGCTCAGGAATTCGCGACTTAAACCCCCGTTCTCGCCAACGCTTACTAACTAGACAATTAGAACGAGAGACGCGGATTGAGTCGGTGCGCTTAGATCGGGAACAATTAACCCGCCAGTTAAATCAAGTACAAGCCCAAATAATTAACGCTAGAGGTAGTCTGACAACCAATTTAGAAATTGCCAATAATCTAGAAACTTTAGTGCAAAAGGGAGCATTTGCGCGTTTACCTTATCTAGAAAGACGACAAGCCGCAGACGCTAGCCAAGCCGAAGTTAACCGCCTCGTCCAAGAACAAGAACGGTTAAAATTAGCGATCGCCCAAGGACAAAAGAAACTCGAAAATGCGATCGCTCTTTCCAAAGAAGATTTACTCAGCAAAATAGCCGACAACGAAAAGCGCATCGCTGATATAGATAGCCAACTTACCAAAGTAATTATTGAAAATAAGAAAAAAATCCAAGAAATTAATAGCGAAATTAGCGAACTCCAGGTAAATATGAAATATCAAGAATTGCGAGCCGCTAATGACGGAATTATTTTTGATTTAAAACCTCGTAGTTCTGGATACGTTTATAACAGCAGCGAAACCATTCTCAAAATTGTGCCTCCAGAAAACCTAGTAGCCCAAGTTTATATCACTAATAACGATATCGGTTTTGTCAAAGCCGGAATGCCTGTAGATGTGAGAATTGATTCCTTTCCTTACACCGAATTTAGTGATATTAAAGGACAATTAGTCCGGATAGGTTCCGATGCTTTACCTCCCGATCAAACCCATCCTTATTATCGTTTTGCTGCGGAAATTCGTTTAGATAAACAATCTTTGAATGTAAATGGTACAGAAGTACCTCTGCAATCAGGGATGTCTTTAAATGCAAATATTAACCTGCGTAAACGGACTGTGATGAGCATTTTTACAGACAAGTTTTTAGGGAAAGTTGAAAGTTTGAAATATACTCGTTAGTTCGTTAGTGGTTATCAAGAAAAGCAAAGAGGTTTTTAGGTAACTTTACTTTTCTTTACATGCTTCGGTTGATTTGCACCGTTCTACTTAGGGACTTGCAGAAAATAAATTACCCAATTTATTTAATCAGATTTTTCTTTACTCCCCCTGCTGCCTGCATAGTGATTGATTATTTTTTATTTGGAAGTCCCTTATCTGTCCTCAGCTAATAGAGGTAGAAATGATTGTCAATGATTTTCCTAAAATCTCTCCCCAGGTAATTCAGTAATAACTGCGATCGCCCTTACACTGACAAGGCGTCAGCTAAATTTTTATACAAAAAGCTATGGTAGATGTTTATATTCTTGACTTATTGGTCATTGGTCTACTTTTGCTTATAGTTACATTAGGCTCAGGGTGGATTTCACGTTTACCTCTTTCCTTCGCCTTGATATATCTCTTGGTAGGAATTTTTTTAGGCCCTTATGGCATAGGGTTAATTCAATTGCGCCGGGATGATGTATTTAATGCCGAGATTCTACAAAGAATTACCGAACTTGTAGTTATCATTTCTGTGTTTAGCTGTGGGTTAAAAATAGTACGACCATTTAAATTAGGTATTTGGGACATTACAGCTCGCCTCATTGGATTTTTAATGCCAATTTCTATTTTTGCCCTAGCTATTGTCGGTAAATTATTACTAGGGATGGATTGGGGGGCGGCTATTTTATTAGGAGCAATTCTCGCACCCACCGACCCGGTTCTCGCTTCCGAAGTCCAATTAACCGATACAAACGATCAAGATGAGTTGCGCTTTGGTTTAACATCTGAAGGTGGTTTGAATGATGCATTAGCATTTCCCTTTGTTTATTTTGGGATTTATGCCTTAAAAGATAGCAATTGGGATAATTGGTTAAGAGATTGGTTGTTGGTGGACTTAATTTGGGCGATCGCCACTGGTATAGTAATGGGAATTATTGTGGCTAAAGCTATAGTTTGGTTAGATAAAAAAATCCAAAGGCGACGTGCTGCTGATAATTTGATGGAAGATTTTATTGCTATCAGCATGATTTTTATCACTTATTCACTCACAGAAGTAGTAAATGGTTATGGATTTTTAGCGGTATTTGTTGCTGGGTTAGTTGCACAACACAGTTACCAAGATCCAGAAAAACCACTGGCACAACTTGAATTTATTGAACGACTGGAAAAACTCTTAGAAGTTGGCACAATTTTGTTATTGGGCTCAATATTATTATTTCAGCCAATGCTTAATTATGCACTACAATCTTTAATAGTAATTGTTCTATTATTTGTAGTAATTCGACCTTTAGGTGTGTGGATTAGTACCATAGGTAAACGTCCGCTCAATTCTCCTCACCGCACTATGAATTCTGGAACGCGCTTGTTAATTGGTTGGTTTGGGATTCGTGGTGTTGGTTCTTTATATTATCTAGCCTATGCATATGGTAATGGCTTAAAAGGCAATGTTGCTGAACAAATTGCTTGGATAATTTACACTACGATTGTTGTTTCTGTGATTGTGCATGGCATTAGTGCCACACCATTAATGAATTGGTATGAGCGCAATATTGCTCAAGAGCAAAAACCTCATATTCCAGCGACAATTGATGAATTTGAATAAGGGTATGGGGCATTGGGCATTGGGCATTGAAACAATTTTGGATTTTGGATTTTGGATTTTAGATTGGAATCCAAAAGACGCTCGCGGACTCGCTAACGCTACGCTAACGCAAATCTAAAATCTAAAATTCCTTTTCCCCCTGTACCCTGCCTGTTTTTAATTGCAAGTTCCTAATCCAGCACCTTTTGTAGGGTATTAAGTAAAACTTGGGCAGTAAAGGGTTTGGCTAAGAATTCGCGAATACCTAAGTTCCTTTTTTGTGCAGGAGATTCATAGGACATAAGTCCACTCATAGCAATAATTTGTACTTGTGGATTCATGCGTTGCAACATAAGTATTGTGCTAGCACCATCCATTACTGGCATCATCATATCCATTAATACCAGTTTAATTTCATCCATGTGCTGAGCGTAAAGCGCTAGCGCCCCAATGCCATCGCTAGCAGTAATAATTCTGTAATTATGGCTTTCTAAAGTAGTTTTTGCAATTTCACAAATTGAGACTTCATCATCAACAACTAAAATTAATTCGCCATTACCATTAGGTAATTCTGTTTCTGTAACTGAGTTAGTTTCTGAAACTTCTCGACTGGGTAAATAAACTTTAAAACTGCTTCCCTTACCTACTTCACTATACACAGTTATAAAACCACTGTGGTTTTTAATAATACCCATGACTGTGGAAAGTCCTAAGCCTGTACCTTTACCGATTTCTTTAGTGGTAAAAAATGGGTCAAAAATTCGATCCATGATTTCTGGTGCAATCCCAGTACCAGTATCCGCAATGGTGATGACAACATAAAAACCTTCTTTGGCATCAACATGCATACTAGCTGCATAATTTTTATCAAGCCAAAGATTTTCCGCATTAATGTAGAGAGTGCCACCATTTGGCATGGCATCACGAGCATTAACGCATAAGTTCATGAGTACTTGATGTAGTTGAGTAGCATCGGCAAAAACTGTCCACAGAGTGGGAATAATATCAGTTTTGGTTTCAATAGATTTGGGAAAGGTGCGTTGCGTCACCTGGGCTACATCTAATAGTAAATGTCGCAATTGAACTATAGAACGACTACCTTCAACTCCCCGTGTAAATGAGAGGATTTGCTGAACTAAATCAGCACCTCGCTTGGCGCTGCTTTCGAGTATATGCAATAATTGCTGCGTACTTTCATCCAGGTTAGGGAGTTTGATCGGTAGGAGTTGAGCCGTGGCTAAAATTGGCGTGAGGATGTTGTTAAAATCATGGGCGATACCGCTGGCTAGAGTCCCCAAACTTTCTAGGCGTTGAGCGCGGAGAAATTGGGCTTCTAGTTGTTTTTTCTGGGTAATATCAGTACTGAGGGTCAAAATAGATTTGGGGTTACCAGCTTCATCGCGCATCATTGTCCAACGACTTTCAACGATGATGTTTTTACCATCTTTTGTAACTTGCTGTAACTCACCTTGCCATTTACCTTCTGTGGCTAATATTGTTTGTATATCCACAAAAGGTGGTGCAGTTTCCCCAGATTTCAATAAAAGTTTAGCGGCATTTTTACCAAAAACTTCGGCTGTAGTCCAGCCGTAAAGACGTTCAGCACCTTTATTCCAAAATAAGATATTATTTTCTAGGTCACAAACTGCGATCGCATCAATAGAAATATCTAGTAGTGCAGCTTGCTCGTAGATTTTCTGTGCTGCTAATTTGCGATCGGTAATGTCTTCAACTGTACCTACATGACCGAGAAAGCGATAGTCTGCGGAATACATCGGGCTAGCAAGAGCACGTACCCATCGGACATCGCCTTGGGGAGTGAGAAGTCTGTATTCCTGTACCCAGGTGTTGCGTTCAGATACTGCTCTGTGCCAATCTTGAACAACTCCATCTCTATCTTCGGGATGAATCGCTTGAATCCAATTGTAACCCAAACTCTCCTCTTCAGTGAGTCCAGAAATCTTGTACCATAAAGGATTATTGTATGTACCCTGTCCTTGAGCATCGGTTTGGAAGATAGCCAAAGGTGCTGAAGAGCAAAGTGTGCGGAAACGGTCTTCGCTTTCTTGAAAAGCCTGTTCTGCACTATGGCGTTTATAGCGTTCTTCCGCCTCCCGCAGCTCCCGTTCTACAGCTGGGACTAAGCGGGTAAGGTTACCCTTGATGAGATAGTCGTGCGCTCCCGCTTTCATCGCCCCCACGGCAATATCTTCGCCAATTGTGCCGGAGACGATAATAAACGGTAAATCTAGCTTGCGTTTTTGCACAACCTTTAAGGCATCTAAACCGCTGAAGGCAGGTAGACTATAATCTGCAATCACAATATCCCATAATTCTTGATTGAGTGCTGCTTCCATTCCATCTGCGGTATCAACCCTGACATAATGCAAATTGTATCCAGCGCGACGCAATTCCCTAACAAGTAGGAGCGTATCATCTTCTGAATCCTCAACAATCAAAACACGCAGGTGGGGGAGCATCTTGACTTAGTCTCTAAATGGGCGGCGCTTCGTTCATTAGTAACCAGTACATTCCTAGTTGTCGGACTGCTTCCGTAAATTGAATAAAATCTACTGGTTTGCGGATATAACTGTTGCACCCTAGGCTATAACTATTAATTAAATCTTTTTCTTCACTGGAAGTAGTTAAAACGACTACAGGTAACAAGCTGGTGCGTTTATCTTCGCGTAAACGACGCAATACTTCTAGACCATCAATCCGGGGTAGCTTGAGATCCAACAAAATTACAGTTGGTTTAATGCTGATATCTCTTTCAGAGTGAACTCCAGTACCAAATAAATAATCGAGAGCTTCCACACCATCGCGAGCTACGACGATCTCATTACTGATATGATTGCGCCTGAGTGCGCGAATGGCTAAAGCTTCGTCATCAGGATTGTCTTCTACCAGCAAAATCATTTTATTGGTCACGCTTGTGCTCCAGCCTCATCTGCTACTAATGTAAAGTAAAAAGTAGCTCCCTGTTCGACAAATCCTTCTGCCCACACTCGACCGCCATGTCGATGGACAATGCGTTGCACTATAGCTAACCCAATTCCAGTTCCGGGAAATTCATCTACTCTATGCAGTCGCTGGAAGGGGCTAAATAGTTTGTTTGTGTAGGCCATATTAAAGCCCGCTCCATCATCGCGCACAAAGTAAACCGGGACGCCACTTTCTTGAGGGATTGCACCAAAGTCAATTCTAGCGCGATCGTGTTTGGAAGTAAATTTCCATGCATTATCGAGTAAATTTGT
Organism: Tolypothrix sp. FACHB-123; assembly: GCF_014697075.1. GTDB lineage: Bacteria > Cyanobacteriota > Cyanobacteriia > Cyanobacteriales > Nostocaceae > Aulosira. Next base: position 128,283 of record NZ_JACJRE010000001.1, read on the forward strand.
CAATAGCATTTGCAAAAGTCGGCTATCTCCTTGAGCCGTCAGTCCTGGTTGCACGATTAACTCAACCTGCCTTTCTGGGTGGCTTTCCTGTAACTCTGTGCCAATTCTCCTGGCTAACAAACTTATATCTACAGTTTCTAACTGGATATCGCTACGCATCAACCGGGAGAGATTCAGCAGGTCATCAATTAATTGCCCCATGCGTTGCGTAGCTGACCGGATACGGTGGAGATAGTCTTTTCCTGTATCGTCTAGCTGATCTTGGTAATCTTCTAAAAGTGCCTGACTAAAGCCATCAATACTGCGGAGAGGGGCGCGTAAATCGTGGGAAACCGAGTAGCTAAAAGCTTCCAATTCTTTATTTACTGCTTGTAATTCAATAATTGCCCGTTGTAAGCCTTGATTGAGGGAAGTAACTGCTTGTTCAGCCTGCTGGCGTTCTCTTACTTCTGCTTGCACATCAGCTAAAAGTTCGGCGTGTTGCAGCGCTACCGCTAAGTGACTGGCAATTTCTGTAGCAAATTCAATCTCTGTAGCTTGCCATTCTCGTGGCGCGCGACATTGGTGAATACACAACAATCCCCAAAGATTGTCACCTTGTAACAGCGGTACTACTAAGTTAGCTCTAATTTGAAATTGCGCTAAAACTTCAACGTGACAATCGCTAAGTCCATAATTATAAATATCTGCAACAGCTTGAATCCGTCCTTGTTGATACTGAATTGCAAAGCGATCGCCAAAACAATGATCGTGGATTCTTTGCGCCATAGCTGATGGAAAAGCTGGATCTACATCCTCAGAAACAAATTCGCCATCATCCCAATGAGAATCTGGGTAGAAACGAAACATCCCCACTCTGTCTGCGGCTAAGAGTTGGCGGACTTCTGTAGCTGTGGCTTGAAAAATTGTTTCTAGGTCGATTGGTTGACGCAGACGAGTAATTACACGAAATAATGCTTTTTGTCGCTGGTTCTGAAAATTTGCTTGATTTATTTCTTGCTGTAAATTTTGAATTTCATCTCCCAGGATCTGCTGTAGCTGTGCAAATGCGGCTTCATCGCGGCATAAATCCCGCAGTCTTGCTAATCTCTCTGGGTTCATGCTTTTTTATTCACTATGTGCTGGTAATAATGCGCAGATATTAATGTTAAAAAAAATTAGATATAGATAGTGGTTATTACTCACCTGACTCTGTGTTCTCAGCGTCTCTGCGGTTTAAGAATTATGTAACCGCAGAGGCACAGAGGAGCCAGCGTGTTGCGGGGTTTCCCCCCTTATAGTAACTGGCGTGGCACGGAGAGATTCTGTCAAAAAACTAACTGGATGCTGCATTAGCTGCTGGTGCAGCCTTCGTATTTGCGGGAGCGCCACCCATGCGAATTTCTGAGGTGAAAGAACTCATGTTATAGCCACCTTGATGTTTGATTACACTTACCCGCATCCGTAAGTTAGGGCTAGCAAACCAGAGGCGCTCTTCAGTCCACATGGTTTCCGATTCTACAGTTAATGTTAAAGCTTCATCACTGCCGATTTTATAGCGTCCAGCAACGGGAGCTTTTTCTGCATTCCCGGTATTCCAAAGTAACTTTCCTTGATTGGGGTTATCTGCATCGGGTACGGAAACTAACACAGTAGTTCCACTGTGTTTTTCTTTATCACCTGTCATAGCGCTACCCCCAGTCACTTTGATAGCACAAGCAGCACTACTGGGATTCACTTCATTTATTTGACACAGTTTAATGACTTCTGGATGATCTGCTGTCAGCATTTCAATGATGATATTTGACTTACCGCTTTGCGATTCCTTAGAAGCCAAAATATGGCTGGTACGATGGGAAAACCATTTACCAGCGCTTAACTCAAAAAACTCTTCTATATTCATGTTTGAAACTCACCTGCATCAAAATGCTGAACATCCCACTTATTACAAGGTAGCAGGAGGTGTTGCTTTAAAGTTAGGGAATGGGGAATAGGGGCTAGGGGCTAGGGTCTAGGGTCTAGAGAAGGGAGACAAGGAGGACAAATGACAAGTGACGAATGACCACTGACCACTGACCACTGACAACTAACTACCCAATTTAATTGCTGGTGCTTTCTAGCCGTTGCAGGGAAATTCTGGCGGCTTCAGCGACATGGGGATGGCTATCTTTTTGGAGGTATTTTAAAGCGGAGATACTTTTGGGTGTGGGGAGGTTACCTAAAGCTTCTGCAAGGCGTTGGCGTACTAGCCAATCTTCGGCTTGGGCAAAGCGGAGGATGAGATCTACAGATTCGATGTCTTTAATTTCTCCTAAAGCGGCGATCGCAGCTTGTTGGATGATGACTTCTTGACTATCTAGCGCTTCAATTAAAATGGCATGGGCGCGGGGATCTTGAATATTGCCCAGAGAAACTGCTGCACTAAAGCGGACTAGCCAATCAGTATTTTCATAAAATGCCCGTGATAGGACTTCAAAAGCTCGAGGATCGCCTAAATATCCTAAAGCACCAGCAGCGTCGGCTCTAATGCCATAATCTGGGTCAGTTTCCAAAATTTTGACTAAAAGCGGGTAACTTTCTGGTGTTTGTTTCACTCCCAAGGCGAAAATTGCCATTGAACGCAGTTGCAGAGAATCATCATTCAATACCTTTTTAATTAAAGGTAAGGCATCTTCAGAAGGAACATCGCGGAGATTAGCCAAAGCTACCATGCGATCGCGCAAATTGGAACTTTCTAACTGAGTAGAAATTTCTTCTAAGGTTAAAGCTGCCATTTTTATCACTTTCTTTACTTATCTTTACTTTATAAAATTTTTTCTCATAAAGGGTAGCTTTTTCTGGGGCGGTTAACCAGACAAGGTTTAGTAGGGCATTGGGCATTGGGCATTGGGCATGGGGCATTGGGCATTAGTCCATAATTTATCTCCTCTGCTCCCTAGCCCCTAGCCCCTATCCCCTAACTAGACTACTACCTACCTAACACCCAATGTCTTACTTGTTGCTGATGACAACTAGAACTGAAAATTGATGCAATAAGTCTAGTTTTGACCAGCAGTAATCATGACAAACCGCGTTTTGATTCTTGGAGGTAGGGGAAGGATTGGTAGCAGTGTTGCTCAGGATCTAGCCACCCACACTCAGGCAGAAATTACAATTACCGGACGTTCCCCTGTAGCTGAGGGGGATGATGCCAGGTGGCTAAGTAGCAAAAATAACTGGAATTTAGGCACGCAGGTGCAGTTTTTATTGTTGGACTTGGCGGAAGTTGATAGACTGCAAGAAGCGATCGCTAATTCCGATTTAGTTGTTCACTGTGCTGGGCCTTTTCACTACCGCGATACCAATGTGTTGGAAATCTGTATTGAACAAGGCGTTAATTATCTAGATGTTAGCGACCATCGTTCCTATACTAGTAAGGCTTTAAAGTATCACGAAAAAGCTGCGGCTGCTAATGTTACAGCAATTATTAATACGGGAATTTTTCCTGGTATTTCTAACAGTATGGTGCGGCAATGCGTCGAGCAATTTGATAAGCCAGAAAAAATTCATCTCAGTTATTTAGTATCTGGTTCTGGTGGTGCTGGCGTTACCGTTATGCGCACAACTTTTTTGGGTTTACAACATACCTTTGAAGCTTGGATAAATGGCAATTGGCAATTAGTTAAACCCTACAGCGACCGAGAAATTATAAATTTCCCCCCTCCCTATGGACGTAGTGGAGTTTATTGGTTTGATATGCCAGAGACATTCACTATGCCCCATTCGTTTCCCTCCGTTAAAACTGTAATTACAAAATTTGGTTCCATACCCGATTTCTATAATCACCTAACTTGGATAGCAGCCCACATCTTTCCTAAATGGTTAATGCAACGTCGTAGCACAATTGAATTTTTATCTCATGTCAGTCATTTTATGACAGATGTTACTAATCCTTTTACAGGAATTGGGGTAGCAGTTCGTGCAGAAGTCACTGGAATAAAAGACGGTAATACAGGTATTTATTGTGCAGATTTAATGTATGAAAATACAGCATTGGCTTCTGGCTGCGGTACAGGTAGTATTGCACAATTGTTACTTGAAGGTAAATTGAAAAAACCAGGTGTTTTACCTGTAGAGGAGGCGCTACCTACAGATTTATTTGTACAAACAATGGATAGTCGAGGTATTAAGATTAATCATAATTGGTTAAAGAATTAGCAAAAGTTTTTAGGTTCGTAGTCAGGATTAAAGTCCTGAATTAAGTGACTAAAATCCTGACTTCAGGTTTTAAAATATTAATTGGTAGTGAGGACTTTAGTCCTAAAATAAGGACTGAAGTCATTACTACGAAATTTATAATCATTGTAGGAGACAAACTAAGCGCTGCTGATATTGTCATTGGAGGGGTGTTATTATGGGCTTTAAAATTGGGGATGCTCAAAGAAAACGATCCTCTTGACAGATATATCAAGCACTTGATGGAAAGACCTGCTTTAATGCGTGCTGATGAAAACTTATATACGAGATAAATCCCTAATACAAAGGTAATTATTCAGATAATATTCAACCTGATGACAGGTGAACTATAAATATTTTAACCACTTGCTAGGATACTTTTTCCTGTAATTCTTGAACCAACTACAAAGAGGATAAAGCAGAATTATCGTGATTATCCAAATATTGTAAATTACTGGTAAATCGTATCCATAGTCTGCTGGCATACGTGGTGCAACTATAAAGGGCAAAATAATTGCTTTTACCCCATATTTAGGTAAAGCTAGCAATATGGCAGTGAAATGAACTAGCCAAATGTGGACTATATAAAAAAATAAGGGAACTTGACCGAATAAAACTAGAGGTTTAAAAATCTGCCATTTCTGCTTTTCAAATAGATAAAGTAAGAGTGTTGATAAACCTAGAGTCATTAACAAAAACAGCAAAGAAGGTGGATATTTATGACAGTTAATAAACGATAGTATGGTGTAGGGTAAATTTTTTTGTACTGTCCAATGGTAGGGGTCGCCATATATATTCAAAGCCCGGAAAACTACGAAGCCAGCAAGTAAACCTAGTCCTAAGCGCAGCAATAATTGCTGTCTCAAAGTTTTTTCCCATAAAAATACACGCCCAAATGCATAACCTATTGCCATCACCCCAATCCAAGGAATTAGAGGATAGGTAATAAAAAAGTTTTTATTAGGAAAAGGTGTCAGCATTGCTGGTTGATGAAAAATTGCCCACAACCAACCCCATTTTCCTAGTTGTTCATAATGGATATTATCAAATAAATTGTGTCCACCTATGAGCAAAATTCCTAATGCAGCGATTAGAGGAATTGGCATTCTAATTAATGCCGCTAAAACAACCATTGACCAACCAATCGCCCATAATACTCCCGCCGATGCAAAAGAGTAAGTTGGCTCGAATAGCCAGCCAAAACGTACCACTGTTAACTCTAGAAATACTAAAAACAGTCCACGAATTATTAGATAGCGGGCGAGTTCTTGCTTACTTTGTGGTCGATTATAAAAGTAAAGATAAACTGCAACTCCAGCCAAAAATATAAATGTGGGTGCGCATAAATGAGTTATCCAACGTGTGAGAAATAAAGGTATATTTGTTTGGGTTAAGTCTGTAGGACGGAAGCGAACATTGGTGAAAAAAATTCGCACATGATCTAGCACCATTAACACCATTACTAGCCCACGCAACATATCAATAGATATGATTCGCTTGGTTCGTAATTGGTCAGAACTAGAAGTTTCTGTAGTTGGAAAAGTCATATATTATAGTTGTTGATTGTTGATTGTTGATTGTTGAGAGATTTGAAAGGATTTTATTGTTAGGATTTTATCTTAGCTTGATGTCCTAATCTATCTGGCTATGGCTTTACCAAGTTAGTTATCGATTTTACTATCCCAAAATAAAATTAATTGACAAAATAGATATAAGGGCACAACAATGTTGTGCCCTGATAATTTATCTGCTATGGGATGTATTTTTATGCAATGAAGGTAAAGTTGCTTGCTGCAAGGGTATTTGCGGTGATTCCTAGTAATGAAACTAACTCATAATTTCCGATTTTCACTAAGGTATCACTACCCTGTTGTAGTAAAGTTAGCTCGCTGAACTGAGTTAATCCAATACCGCCAATGCCAATTACATCAATTCCTAGGGTAAAATCGGTAACAATGTTTTTACTAGTGGGAATACTAGCGTTAGCAATCCAAAATTGATCGGTACCAGTACCACCAGTCAGGCGATTACCACCACCAGAACCAGCAAATAACATATCATCACCATCGCCACCTACTATGGTGTCATTGGTGTTAGAAAAGAGTTTGTCATCGCCGGAACCGCCGTAAAGTCGGTTATTGTTACCGTTACTAGTCAGGGAATCGTTACCGGAACCACCAAAGAGGGATTGACGAGAACCTTCGATTACTTCCAGGGTATCGGAACCAGCCGCGCCAAATAGATTATTCTGGCCATTAGCTTCAATTACGGTGATTTCGTCGTTACCTGCACCACCATCTACATCAGTATTTTTTGCAGGTTCATTAGCGCCAAGAAAAATGCGATCGCTCCCATTACCGGTGGATACTGAAGAGTCACTACCCGCAAATACTATATCATCACCGTTACCAGTGTTAATAGTATTTTCTTTGGTAGCCTCAACAATATCTGCACCGTTTCCTGTAAATAGAGTTTCACCAGGCTGAAGATTAATGGTATCGCTATCACTAGAACCAAATTGAATATTAGGTTTCACAACAGCGATGTTATTAGGTAATTCTAAAATTCCTAATCTTTCCGCCGGACTATTACCAGTAACGTTGAAATCGTTGTCATTAATTAAGGCTAAAGTATTGGGTGCAACTAATGCTAAACCCTCTAATTTTTCTACCCCGGTGTAACCCAACTGTGCCGCATTAGCGATTAAGCTTTTGGTTACAGGCGTAATTTTGGCAGTAGCTAATTCTGCCGCAGTTAGTTGTTCAATGGTTTTACCTGCTGGCAAACTAAAGTTAGCAGGATTATTGATATTTGTTGCACCTTTTAAATCAATTTGGAAGATTAATTTATTCCCGGCGGATGTGCCATTATCATCGCGTTCTACAACTGCAAATTTACCTTTACCTAAGGAAACTGCATCGCCAATTTTGTCAGTTGCAGGTAAACCTTCAAGAAGATATAAATACTCCCCTGTTACCTGTTTACTATTAATATCAAATTCTAAAATTCTCAAATTCAGAGAAGCTTTAGAAGTACCATCATTGGCGACATCGGGGTTATCGATTGGGCTTTGAATAAAGGCGTAGAGTTTAGAACCTTCCAAAGCTACGGCTTCAAAACCGCGATTATTGCGACGTTGGGCGTAAACTTCTGGTAATACTTCAGTTCCAAAAGTACCCGCGCTTTGATCTGGGTTAGGTGCAGTTGCAGTTCCTTTGGGAATAAATCGCTCAATTAATTTACCGTTACTATCAAAATGGTAAATTGCGGGGCGGTATTCATCTACCATCCAATAATCACCGTTTTTGGTAACGACTATTCCCTCTAAATCTGCACCTAAAGGATCGTTAGGTAGGCGATTATTATCTAAATCAACACCAATTTCATCAGTATAAGCTGTACCATTCGCCCCAGCTTGTAAATTTGGTAGTCCGGTTAATGGGGTTTTACCATCTTGGCGAAATAACCCGGTACGCTTAGTAATTGTAATTTCGCCGGTGGTGCGGTTGAGTTCAAAATTAACGATTTCTGGTTGGAAATCTGGTAATAAAAATGGTCGATTTGCACCCACGGGTTCGCCATTGGGGCCTCTGTCTGTGTGGGTAACAAATTTGAGGTTACCATTAGGGGCAACGCCTTGAAAATATAACCCAGAAAAACCACCTAAGAAAATATCTTCACCTTTGGAAGTGGTTCCTAATTTAGGTAGGTTTTCAAAATCATATATAGTGAGTTTTGGTTGAGCAACAGGATTGCGAGGATTGTAACTAGTGGTGTCAATTTTTAAAGGTGTAGGTAAGGCGTTAGCGATATTTTCCCAGGGTACTAACTTAAAGTTAGAGTTGATATTTTCAAACTCGCCTTCATCTTCAACTAATTTTGCTGGTTCATTAGAACCATCTTGAGTGACAAATAAACCATAGGGAAAATTAGGGCCAAGGGGTACGTTAATCACATCTGCACCATCTGATTCTTGGACACTATCAATTGCGCCATTACTACCAATTGCAAAGTTACCCAAATAATCGTTGTTTCCTTCACGTGTGTAAGCAACAAAAGTATTATCACCTTGGCTAGATGCTAATAAATAGCCTGTGCCATTTTTACCGTAGTAAATAGTTAATCCTTCCACATCATCGGTGAGGTAACTACCACCTAAGCCTTTAACTTTATCAATTAATTTGCCAGTGCTACCACCGTTGGGTTCGGCTTGAAATTTCCAAATCCCCACATCTTCTTGTCCAATGTAGAGGAAACCGGTTTCTTGGTCTACAACCATTCCCTCTGTTTGTGCTGAACGTTCAGGGTCGGAGGGTGAAGGAATGGTAAATTCCCGCACTCGTTCCGCGCCGATTTTACCGTTACCTTTATCAATTAGTTTAAACTGGGCTACATCTCCAGTTTCCCGGCGACTGGTAAAGACATAGTAATCATTAGTGATGGGACTGCGATATAAAGCTAGTCCGTAGGAACTGCGAGAAGATGAGGAATAAGGCGCAAGAAAGGGTGGTGCTTGGAAAATTGTCCCTAAACTGCTATCGGTAATGTTTTCAAGATATTTACCGGGGGTGGTGGGATTGGGATTTATCTTGAATATTGCTAGTTTATCGTTTCCGCGATCGCTTGCTACGGCAATATCTATTTTTTCCCCGCCTAATTCAAAACCATATTGCAAATCAATGTTGTTGTAGCGAATTCCACCAGGATTTACTTCCTGCAATAAATTCCCAGACAAATCATACACTCGCAGTCCAGCATTTTTTACTGAGGTAAGAACTAGACTATCAGCCGCATTGTTAGCATTAATATAGATAGCAGGGTCATCAGCATCCGCACGCTGGTCTGTTGGTAATGTCTCATCATCCAATAAATCCGGACGAGTTTCGACTTTTGGCGCTGCGGTAGGGACTAAATCTGCATCTAAAGTCAAAATTTGCGTAAATTGGGCTGGATTAAAGTTATTATCACTGACCAAAACGATAGATTGACGACCATCCGCTAATTTCGCACCGAAAGCTATACCCTCGATATTATCTGTACCATTCGGCAAATCTAGGTCATTTAAATTCAAGACTAGCCGTTTTTGCGCTGGTTGAATAGCCGCTAATTCAGTGTCGCTGAAATCTTTCAAGGAGTCGATACTGCTAATATCCGTTGCACCTTGCAGAGTAATTTCGTAAATTTTAATTGTATTTCCGACACCTTGAGCAAAAGAACGTTCTACAGCTAGTAATGTACCCCGATTATCAATAGCTAATAAATCTACTAAGCCATTATCGCTAAAGCCTGTTGCTGGGTTTGGGGTAACAGATGCATCTGTAATATAAAGATATTCCTTTTCAGGCTGTCCCGTTAACAAATTGTATTGCAAAATCCGCGATCGGCTACCGGTTGTAGTGGTAACCCTTGAACCATCTTGAAATAAAGCGTTTTCTGTGGCGGTAAATAGGGTTTTTTGGTCAGGTGTGATTGTTAGACTTTCAAAAGCTAAATTATTATATACACCTGCTTTTTGGGTATCGCCAGCATCTACTATAGTGTTACCGTTAGTGTCCTCAACTACTGGTAAAAACTTAGTGGGGACAGGTAAACTGCGGACTTCTTGCCCCGTAGTGAGGGAAAATTCTTTAATAAAGGGATTGCTGACACGACCTGCGCTAATATTTACCTCACCTTCAGAAGATACGAAAACTGTACCATTGTTAGTTAATGCAATCCCTTCTGGGTCGATGGTGTTGAGTGGAAATAAATCTCCATTAGCATCTTTGAGGGGTGTAACATCGGTAAAAGTCACCCCTTCTGTGGCGATGTTCTCAGGGTCGGTAGTAAAAGTATAAAATCGGGCGGGTGCAAATTGAGAGCGATCGTCAGAAATTGCATAAAACTGGTTTTTAGCTGCATCATAGGCGACACCAGATAAGCCACCCAACACCGCTGATGTACCATTGACTGTTCCCGCTTCCCCAGAGGGAATAAAGCCTGTTGGGAATGTAGCTTCTCCCAAAAATTCCACCTCAGGAATCGTTTTCCCTGGTGTAGTTGCGCCCACTTCCACATCTGCATATACTAAACGATGGTCGGAACTAGGAAAGGGAAAAGTACCTACCAAAGGAAAATTCGGGTCAGTATTTACAGGCCAAAACACTGCGGAATTGCTAACATTTAAATCAGCCGAGGGTAATACATAATCAGTCCGCAGATTACCAGGTGCAGTATCAGGAAAGTCTGCGGTATCAAAACTTGCATTACCTTTTTGATTGAGGTTTGCACCACCTTGTAAAGTCGCTTGTTGTGCTGCGCCAAGACTGCTAGGAATGACATTAGTATTGATACCAGGATTCTGTAATAGTTGGTGGATAGCATTGTCGTAACTATCACCATCTACGGGGTCAGCATTTTGGTCGCCCATAATCACAAAGCTAGAACCAGCAGTAATCCCGCCCTTTTTACCCGCATCATCATAGATGTAATCACCTTTACTAGGGGTGATATAATCTGCCCAAAAGCGAATCTCATCATGATTGCGCTTACCGTTGCGGTCTTCGCTTCCATCAAAGGTGGGTGGTGTGGGATGACTCACGAGAACATGAATTGTCTCACCGTTAATTTTAATTGGGACATCCCAATGACTTTTAGAAGAAAGGCGTAAAGCGTTTTGTTCTTCTGAAGAATACCAAAGAGTATTAGAATTAGGAATTGAAATTGTAGAAAGTAAAGAATCTGGCATATCCTTCCACAGAAAATTTTGGAAGGTGCGGATATTGGCAGTATCAATAGGATGTTTAGAAAGTAGCAACATCCCAAACTGACCGGGAAAATTACCAAATCCCAAAGCATCATCGCCATATCCACTTTCGCCTGGGGTTGTGACAACTTTACCGTCATTATTTAAATCAAAACCCGAAGCAATCCCTGTATTTGAAGGGGCGATATAAAAGTAGGGATAATTAACAGGAGTTGCACCATTTTGACTTACAGCCAGGTAATTTTGCAGAAATAATTGCACCGCCTGTGAAGGATTTCCTTGGAAATAATCAAATTCATTGATTAATAGTATATCGGGATTGTTGCGCTGGATAATTTCGGCAACAACTTTTGGCTGATTATTATTAGGTGTAGATAAATCAGTAATTAGCTGACCATCAGCATTCCGGTTTAGGGAAGCATTGAATTGCGAAAAGCGAATTGTGTTTGTGGTTACCATAGGTTAGTACTGAGGTGAATTCTAGATTGAGAGAATAGGAAAGTATTTAAGGCAATAAACTATAAATTTTTTAGTTTGGTATTGGCTGAATAAATATATGAATTAGCCTCACGCAGAGGCTTGATTTCATCCTCATACTCAGTCATATCTATATAATTAATATCTATTTCAGTAGTTCAACTTATCTTGGTAACGTTAAGAAATCGCTAGGGCAAGGTTAAATAATAATAATTATCAGGATTTGCTAATTAAAATTTAAGTATTAAGCTGTTATGTGGAATACTATGCAGTTATTAGCAGTATGAAAATGCTAATTTTTACGATTAATAAAAATATATAGCAATCCTATTTCAGTTGCGAAAATATCGGTTTTGACTGTTGACTGTTGACTGTTGACCGTTCACAGTCAACAACCCTGCTTGTAATATTTCACAAATCACTGAGGATTGCTATATTATTTTGTTGTAAATTTGATTAATTCAGTATCAATAATGTCTTAATTAAGGCATCGTATAACTTATAAATTTGTGACAAAATGCCAAAAGCTTTTCTATACTAAAGTTATTTTGTGTTTTCAGATTATAACCATAAAATTAATTTGGATAATATCGAATATTGTATGACCTTGCTTGACATATAACTCTCAAAATGAGAGCATAAGATTAATTGATTTCTATTTAATGAACAGAGCAGAAGTTGTGCCTGTAGCAATAGAAACAGAGGAAGAGTACGAACGTGTTTTAAAATTAGTTGAACAGCTAACTTTTAAAAAAAATCGTACCACAGAAGAACAAGCCTTAAACAAGTTGTTGGTAATATTGATTGAGGCTTATGAGACAGAAAATTATCCAATGGAAAAATCTGCACCTCATGAAGTTCTTCAGCATATTATGGAAGCAAGCGGAACTCGTCAAGCGGATTTAGTAGGAATTATTGGTTCAAGTGGTGTCGTGTCTGAAGTTGTCAACGGTAAACGTTCGATTAGTAAAGCACAAGCTAAAGCATTGGGTGAATATTTTAAGGTTTCTCCTAGTTTATTTATTTAAATTTTTTTAACGATTTAATCGTTATTCATTTCTTATTCCCGCAACGCCCAAGCTAAGAACCTTTCGGTGTAATATAGGGCAATTTGATTACTTATACCTGGAAAGACGCTATCAAAGGAATGTTCTGCCCAAGGAATGTTAATCCAAATAGCTGTGTTACCTTTAGCTTGGAGACGCTGATATAGTTGCTGACCAAAAATTGGCTTTACGAGATGATCGCGATCGCCATAAATTAATAATGTTGGCGGTAAGTTAGATTTTACATAATTTATCGGAGATGCCAATTTATACTGGGTTTCCACCTCCTCAGGAGAACCACCTAAAAAGGCTGTTAAAACAGCTTTGGTATTGATAGGGTCAGGTGATGGTGGTTCTTTATAGCCTTGTAACAAATTTGTCGGGCCATAATAGTTAATTACTGCGCGAATGGGGGTATTATCTGGCTGATATGCGGCTAATAATGCTAAATGCGCTCCCGCAGACCAGCCCATTATTGCAATGCGGCTAGAATCTATCTCGTAATTAGTCGCCTGTTGCAATATAAAATTCAATGCAGCTTGTACATCTTGAATTTGTGCGGGGTAGCGATATCGAGGTGCGTGGCGATAGTCAATTGCCATTACTGTATAGCCTTGCGCTGCCATATATTGATTGAATGTAGCTTTTTGTGTGGGTTCACCGCTACGCCATGCGCCACCATAAATAGTGACAATCGCCGGATGCTTACCAGTAGTTAGAGGCTGATAAATTTCGAGATCTAGGGGAGTTCCATCAGCAGCAGCAAAATTTTGTTGATAATGGCGGACTTTGGTTTTTGGTAATCCGGTAAATAAATCAGCTAACACAAAGGGATGACGGCGCAGTTTGGGTTGTAAATCAGCCGGAATTTGCAGATTGCTCAATAAAGGTTGCATTTGTGCATCTGCTTGTTGAATTGTATTAGGTAGCTGTAATAAAGGCAGGCTACTGATGAGAATCCCGATTAAACTACAGCCTATGGCAAAACGACTGATTAAACGCTGTTTTTTAGTAGGAAATGACAGTAATAGGGCAATTAAATTAGCAATTATTAATATAGGGCTGATTTCTGGACTACCCACAGCTAGAGGTAGCAAGGTAAAATTAGGAGCCGGAACGATAATCCAGCTACTTAAAAATAGTCCGAGTACACTGAGAATTAACCCTAACCGCGATCGCATATTTTTGCCTTATTTATTGGTTAACTCAAGTCATAAACTATCTCCGCACTCCGATAGCTGCTATGTGCGAGGTTTTTGATGTTTCACTTGCAGAACTTTCCTCAAACCTTAACCCGTTAGTCGCAAATGAGTTAAGGTTCTCTATGGATGAGATAACGTTAATAACAAACCTTAACCCGTTAGTCGCAAATGAGTTAAGGTTCTCTATGGATGAGATAACGTTAATAACAAACCTTAACCCGTTGGTCGCAAATGAGTTAAGGTTCTCTATGGATGAGATAACGTTAATAACAAACCTTAACCTGTTGGTCGCAAATGAGTTAAGGTTCTCTATGGATGAGATAACGTTAGCCACAAACCTTAACCTGTTGGTCGCAAATGGATCTCAAGCTGCGGCAAAATTTTGATTAGCTGGCTGAACTCCCAACTCACTACGCCATTGTTTGAGGGATTTTTGCCAATGTTCTTCCCATTTTTGCGCTATGAAAGGTTTGGCTGCAAGTCCCATTTGCCAACCCAGAATGATTTGCTGCATTTTGGCTGTCAGTTCATTTGTTTGATTTAAGCTACTAATTATACCTGCGGTCATAATGGCGATCGCAATTGGCGATCGCATCTGTGCTAGCTGAAAGGCTTGTAAACCTAGTTCTCCAGCCGGATCGGTTGCAAAGCCTGTAATTATATGATGAATGTCATGGGTTTGACTGCGGCGTAAACTCACATAGCTAATATCATCTTTGACTTGTCGTTGGCGATAAAATACTGGGTCAAAATGATTAGCTGTAAGATGAGCTGCAAAGATATAACCCAGAGAATCTTTTGGATAGGTGAGAAGTTTCTCTAAATCTGGTACATCTGCTAAATAACGTTCTTGAATAATTGCTGCAACTTCTGGTTGTGATTTGAGATACTCCACAGAAACTTCGCTGAGTTCTGTTTTAGCCAGAATTGCATCTAAATCATAAATTGCTTCAAAGATTGCTGAACCTTGTGTGAGTGCGCAAAAGCTATTTAGTGCCTTAATTTGTTCTGTTAAGGGAATTTCTAGTTTGGTTTTTGACATTATGTCATCCTCTTGTCATCAGTGAATACAATCAAGTTATTTCTGAACATCCCTAATTGCTGCTGTTCCAGAAAGATACGAAGACTTTTGAGAATTGGTTGTTCTCAATCAAAAATTCCAGTAGTGACTACACACAATTGAGTGGCGATTTCTTACGAAACCATATTTCAAGACAATTAACGCCGAAAATTTGCAAATTTTAGTACAAAAAAGGCTTTATATTGATGATTGACCTATTATCGTTCATTTTCAAGATTTATTCTCAGTCAACACTTCCCTGCGGGACGCTACCCGTAGCTTGCTTCTCCGCAGGATCGCATCACAGTCAACCGTTAACAGTCAACCGTCAACCATCAACAGTTACCATTCAGAAAAAGGATGTTTAACTAAATTGCTGTTGAAATACTTGGCGTCATGTGAAACTTCTTCACCAATCCAGATTGGTAGTTCAATCTGTTGTTGTTCATCACTGAGTTCAACTTCTGCAACGATTAGTCCTTGATTGACACCATGAAATTCATCGATTTCCCAAAGCAAATTACCATATTCTATCCTGTAGCGCATTTTTTCGATTAAAGGGCGATCGCATAAAGTATCGAGCATTTCCTGGGCATCTTCCACAGGGATAGAGTACTCATACTCTGACCTGGTATATTGGACACTCTGCCCCTTAATGGTTAAGTAACCTTGGTTTCCGACGATGCGAACGCGAACAGTAGCTTGTTTCGCTGTAGAAATATATCCCTGAACATATCGGCTACCTTGGGCTAGCTTTCGCCAGCTATCGCCTTTAACTAAAAACTTGCGCTCTATTTCTGCTGCCATTGTTATTTACTGAGACTGTAATATATATAAACCTAATCCAAGTTGAGAACTGGAGTTTTTCCCAATTTTCTATGATTTCAGAATGTCTAATTTAGTTTGGTTATCACAATTGCAACAACACCGGGCGATCGCCGTTATCCGGGCGTCAAAGTTAGAATTAGCACAGCAAATGGCTTTGACTGTTGCAGGTGCAGGAATGCAACTAATTGAGATTACTTGGAATAGCGATCGCGCTGGACAATTAATTAGCCAACTCCGTCAGGAATTACCACATTGTACAATTGGCACGGGTACTTTATTTAACGTCGCACAGTTAAAAGATGCGATCGCCGCTGGGGCGCAATTTCTCTTCACACCCCATGTTGATTTACCCATGATTCAAGCCGCTGTAGAGCAAGATGTACCAATTATTCCCGGCGCGCTGTCACCCACAGAAATTGTTACCGCCTGGAATCATGGCGCTAGCTGTGTCAAAGTATTTCCAGTAGAAGCAATGGGCGGAGCTAATTATATTCAAAGCCTGCAAGGGCCGTTAGGCAAAATTCCCTTAATCCCCACAGGGGGGGTAAATCTAGAGAATGCTCAGGAATTTTTACAAGCAGGTGCGATCGCAGTTGGTTTGAGCAGTCAATTATTTCCCAAGCATTTAGTGCATCAGGGAAATTGGCAGGCAATTGCCGAACAGGTGCAAAGATTGATACAACAGTTAGGGTACTTTAGGGTAAAAACAGAAACTTTGCCCTAAGCTTCCTACTATGTATATTTACGATGAAAAGCTTGATTAATCATCAATTGATGCGCCGCCTAGGCATCATACTTGCAAGTGTAACCATCTCTGCGATTGTAGCGAATTCAGAAATGGGTGAAGTTGCCGCTAAAGCAAAAGATAATACAAATACCAAAAGCATCGAGACACTAAAACAATCTGAAAAACGCTGGATTCAAATCGATCTGGCAAAACAACGGCTAATAGCTTGGGAAGGTAAAACACCTGTTTATGCAATTACTGTTTCCACAGGTAAAAAAGCTACCCCTACCCGCATTGGGACTTTTAAAATTCAAACCAAACTCAAATCTACTAGAATGCGGGGTAGAGGCTACGATGTTCCCAACGTTCCTTATGCAATGTTTTACCAAGGTAATTACGGAATTCACGGTGCTTATTGGCATCGCAGGTTTGGTACTCCCGTCAGTCATGGTTGCGTAAATGTTGCCCCAAATCATGCTAAATGGTTATTTGATTGGGCATCAGTAGGTACAGCAGTCTTTATTCATAAGTGATGGGCATGGGGCATTAGGCATTGGGCATTGGGCATTGGGCATTGGGCATTGGGCATTGGGCATTGGGCATGGGGTATTGGGCATTGGGCATTGGGCATGGTAGCAAGTAGTAGTGAGACAAGGAAAACAAGGAAGACAACTGACAACTGACAACTGACAACTGACAACTGACAACTGACAACTGACTAATTATTATGAATTTGGCTGACATTCCCTTAATTGATCAACACGCCCACAATTTACTGCGTCCGGAGGTGGCGGCGCGTTATCCTTATGCTGCGGCTTTTACAGAAGGCTATGACGAAGAGATAGTTAATCATCATGCCCGACATACTTTATTTTATCGGCGTAGTCTGAGAGAAATTGCGGCTTTATTGGAATGCGATCCTCAGGAAAGCGCGATCGCAGCGCGGCGAGAAAGTTTAGGATTAGAAAACCTCACCCAACTTTATTTTCGTAGGGCAAATCTGGAAGCGATTTATCTGGATGATGGATTAGACTCGGAAAGTATTTTACCGCTGTCATGGCATGAAAAATTGATTCCTGTCCGCAGAATTCTGCGTTTGGAGGTGCTAGCAGAACAACTAATTCCGCAAATAGAAGATTTTGCTGCTTTTCTCGCCCGGTTTCACGGTGAAATCGATCCGCCACCACCGGGAGTTGTCGGCTTTAAGAGTATTGTTTGTTATCGTACTGGTTTGAACGTGCAACCTGTGACTTTTGAAGTTGCAGCATCTCGCTTTGACGAAATTAAACGACAGCTAAATCATCAACCACTACGTTTAGTTGATAAACCCCTAATTGATTTTTTGTTACAACAAGCTTTATTAGTTGCAGCTAAATATCGGTTACCAGTGCAATTACATACAGGCTTTGGCGATCCGGATTTAGATTTGCGATTAGCTAATCCTCTAAATTTGCGATCGCTTTTAGAACAACCCCAGTATCGTCATGCACCTCTGGTATTACTACATGCATCTTACCCTTATATGCGGGAAGCTGGATATTTAGCTTCTGTCTATCCCCAAGTCTATTTAGATTTTGGCTTGGCAATACCATCTTTGAGTGTATCAGGGATGCGAGAAGCCATCAGACAATTACTGGAATTAACGCCAACTACTAAATTAATGTATTCTTCCGATGCACACTCAATTCCAGAGTTGTATTATTTAGGCGCTAAATGGGGGCGTCAATTATTAGCAGAAGTACTAGACCAAGCAATTCAAAATTCTGATTTAACAGGGGATGAAGCATTTGCGATCGCTAGGGCAATTTTACGCGAAAATGCTTTATCTCTGTATAGCCCTCAGTTGTGAAAAATATAAATCTTGCTAAATTTTGGCTGTCAACAGTCCGGATTTAACAGTTAACAGCCAACAGAGTTTACATCGAGAAATTATTAATTTGCTCTTGGTCTAAGATATTGGCGGTCAATTCCCTTATATTGACCTTCTAGTCCTTGTTTAATCCAACTTAGACACTCAAACTCTGATTTAAATAATTTTGGTGCTGCAATATTATTCAGCAACTCTGGTGGGTAATGGTCATAAAAATATTTACCCTCCTGTTGAGAAACAATTATCAAATTGTTACGGTAAATATAGCGAGATTTAAAACTATCTCCGCAGTTGATAAAATCTGCATGTTTATCAATATGCTCCTTGGCAATATCAATGATATTACCAATGTTACTACCGTAAATTTTTGCTGGATTTTCTGCTTTGTGAAATTGGCTTTGATTGCCAATTTCTGCCAATAACTTATAGGAATAGATTTCGTAATTATCGGCTTTACCAAAAACAAATGGAATGATGAGATATCCTTTATATGACACTGAGTTCTCATAAAGTAGACGACTCATCTCTACCTCCTTTGGTGTAACTGCTCCCTGAGTTTTTCTCCCATTCTTTCTATACTAACAGATGATATTTTTCTGTCAGTTACTATTAGGATACATATAATTATGTTATCCCTTTGCCAAGGGGGTTATCACCCCTTTTTTGTAAAAAAATAGAAAGAATAGTATTGGAACACAAAAGTGTGTAATTACCATTATCCATCTTTTGAAAATTTGCAACTATGAGATATATTGCAAAAGTCAAAAAATCCTGAATTTGCGTAGTTAATATTAGTTTATAATTCCTAAAGCCTTACAAATACTAGGTTTATAGATTTGAATCTATTATTTAATTTTCGTGTCTTGGTATAATATTTTATGTAAATTTAGCAATTATTAAGAGTAATTGCTAATTGATTCGGCTCAACTCGATAGATTGCATAGAAAAACTTAATAATCTAGTTGCATCTGAAGAATTTGAAATCAGATAGTCACCATAAACTCAGTTGATTAGGCGATCGCTCAATTTGATTCCAAGGTAGAGGCGGAACGGCGACACTATGCTGTTCTAACAAATTTTGAAAGTGACGCGCTGTGTTAGGCGATCGCTCTTCTATTGGACAATGAACAAAAAAATAAATTCGCACTCCCGCCTGTAACCATTGTTGAATCTGCATCACCCACTCTTCCATAAAGGGTTGATTAACAGATAAATTTGGATGAGAAATAAATCGAATCAAGCTAAAAGGGGCTGTGACGCTAAATTGTACAGGTAATTTGGGTTTGCGTCGTTCCGATTGCAGTTGGGGGTCATCATCTCCTGTATAGATAGGGCGTGAATCTAACAAAACTCTACCCACATTGAGACTTTCTAACAACGCTGTCAAATTACTTGCATGAGGTTCTGTAAACCAATCGCGATGGCGAACTTCTAAAGCTAGCGGTGCTACCTTATGCGGCCAAGCTTCTAGAAAATTCACCAAATCTGCCATTAATTTAGGTGCGTAACTCGGTGGTAATTGAGCAAATATCGGCCCAAGACGTTGACCTAAAAGTTGCATTCCCTCCAGAAACTTTAAAGCCGCCGGAATCTGAGGTTGCAACAAACCCTCATGGGTAATAGTTCGCGGTAATTTCAGACAAAACTCAAAACCTGGGGGTGTTTCTGTTACCCAACGCGCCACAGTTTCTTGGTTAGGGATAGCGTAAAAAGTAGTATTCCCCTCAACAGTTGTAAACCGCCGACTGTAAAGCGAAAGAAACTCAGCTGTGCGAGTACCTGGTGGGTAAAGTTCCCCCACCCATCCTTTATACGCCCAAACTGCACACCCAATAAAGAAATTCACGAGCTTTATACTATTTCACTTTAATCATGATACCAATACCTTGGTAAGTTCACAGGCATTGCTGTGCCCTGACGATAGATATCGGGCAAATACGTGAAAACTGCTGTAAAAGCAGAATAATTTACTCACAATTCGTCAACGATATCCGAAAGTTGCATACCCTCACCTTGCTTAGAGCTATGTAAGAGTAAGCCATCAAATAACGGGGGTATTGTGGTTAATATATGCCAAAACTTAGCCAAATTCATCAAATCTTTAGCATTTTTACTCAGCCAAAAAGCATAACCTAATTACTTAAGCCCCATCCAGTCTTAACTTCATAATTCATCATTCATCCTTTAATATGCGTTTTCACAAAATTGGTCTAAGTTTCCTCGCCTTAGTTATCGCCACAGCTTCCACACCAATAAATTTCAGCCCAGGAACGCCAGGAGAGTCACGAGTACTAGCGCAAACACCACAAGCACGGAAAGCCGAAGCTGATAGATTGTTGGATCAAGGTGTTCAGCAGTATCAAACTAGCCAATTTGAAGTAGCATTGCGATCGTGGCAACAAGCACTGATTATTTATCGAGAAATTAAAGACCGTAAAGGGGAGGGTAATGCGCTGGGTAATCTCGGTCTTGCTTACTATTCTTTGGGAGACTACCCAAAAGCGATTGAGTACCACCAGCAGCACTTAGAGATCGCCAAAGAAATTAAAGATAGATTAGGCGAGGGTGCGGCACTGGGTAATCTCGGTATTGCTTACTATGCTTTGGGAGACTACCCAAAAGCCATTGAGTACTACCAGCAGAGTTTAGCGATCGCCAAAGAAATTAAAGATAGATTAGGGGAGGGACAGTCCCTGGGTAATCTCGGTAATGCTTACTATGCTTTGGGAGACTACCCAAAAGCGATTGACTACCAGCAGCAGAGTTTAGCGATCGCCAAAGAAATTAAAGACCGATTAGGGGAGGGTACGGCGCTGGGTAATCTCGGTAATGCTTACTTTCAGTTGGGAGACTACCCAAAAGCGATTGACTACCAGCAGCAGAGATTAGCGATCGCCAAAGAAATTAAAGATAGATTAGGGGAGAGTGCAGCGCTGGGTAATCTCGGTACTGCTTACTTTCAGTTGGGAGACTACCCAAAAGCGATTGACTACCAGCAGCAGAGATTAGCGATCGCCAAAGAAATTAAAGATAGATTAGGGGAGGGTACGGCGCTGGGTAATCTCGGTAATGCTTACAAAGCTTTGGGAGACTACCCAAAAGCGATTGATTACCACTCCTCACATTTAGCGATCGCCCGTGAAATTAAAGATAGATTAGGCGAGGGAAACGCCCTGGGTAATCTCGGTATTGCTTACTATGCTTTGGGAGACTACCCAAAAGCGATTGACTACCAGCAGCAGAGATTAGCGATCGCCCGTGAAATTAAAGATAGATTAGGCGAGGGTACGGCGCTGGGTAATCTCGGTAATGCTTACGATGCTTTGGGAGACTACCCAAAAGCGATTGATTACCACTCCTCACATTTAGCGATCGCCAAAGAAATTAAAGCTAGATTAGGGGAGAGTGCAGCGCTGAGTAATCTCGGTAATGCTTATTATTCTTTGGGAGACTACCCAAAAGCGATTGACTACCACTCAAAAAGTTTAGCGATCGCCCGGGAAATAAAAGATAGATTAGGCGAGGGACAGTCCCTAGGTAATCTCGGTATTGCTTACGGTGATTTGGGAGACTACCCAAAGGCGATTGAGTACCACCAACAGAGATTAGCGATCGCCCGTGAAATTAAAGATAAATTAGGGGAGGGACAGTCTTTAAACAATCTAGGAGTTGCTTTCTACAAACAAGGTAATAAGAGCGCCGCAGAGAAAACTCTGTATGAGGGAATAAAAGTTTATGAATCTCTGCGAGGTAAAAATTTAGCTGATACTAACAAAGTCTCACTTTTTGACACCCAACGCAGCACCTACAGAATTTTACAACAAGTCCTCATCGCCCAAAATAAAACTGATGCTGCTTTAGAAATTGCCGAACGCGGTCGCGCTAGGGCATTTGTTGAGTTGTTAGCATCTCGTGTATCTACTAATAATAAACAGGCTGATAAATCACCCCAAGCACCAACAATTGCCGAGATTAAACAAATTGCTAAACAGCAAAATGCCACTCTCGTTCAATATTCTATTATTTATGATGATTTCAAAGTTTCAGGGAAACAACAATACAAAGAATCAGACCTTTATATTTGGGTTATTAAACCGAATGGTGAAGTCACATTCCACAAAGTTGACCTTAAACCCCTGTGGCAAAAAGATAATACAACTTTAGCAGAATTAGTCACTCAAAGCCGTCTAGGTATTGGTGTAGTTAGAGGTGCGCGTGCTGGTGGTATTATCGCTCAGCAAAATCCTGATGCGGCAAAAGTTCAAAAACCATTACAAAAACTGCATGATATTTTAATTAAAGATATCGCCGATCTCTTACCAAAAAATTCTAACGATAGAGTTATTTTCATTCCTCAAGGTTCTTTATTTCTTGCTCCTTTCCCAGCTTTGCGAGATGAACAAGGTAAGTATTTAATTGAAAAACATACCATCCTGACTGCCCCGGCAATTCAGGTGTTAGATTTTACTCATCAATTAGGGTCAGGGAGACAAATTAATTATAATAACGCTTTGATTGTCGGTAATCCTACTATGCCTGTAGTTTCTACTGAACCAGGCAAACCTGCAACACGGTTAGATCCACTACCAGGGGCGGAAAAAGAAGCAAAGACGATCGCTCAGATGTTGAAAACTCAGCCGATTCTGGGTAAAGAGGCGACAAAAGCCAATATATTGCAACGCTTATCAACTGTTGATGTGATTCATTTAGCTACTCATGGTTGGGCGGATGATAACCGGGGTTTGGGTAGCTGGATTGCTTTTGCACCTTCTCTTAAAGATGATGGTTTACTCAAGGCTGAGGAAATTTTAGATTTAAAATTAAAAGCTCAATTAGTGGTTCTCAGTGCTTGCGAAACGGGGAAAGGAAAACTTTCCGGTGATGGGGTGATTGGGTTGTCGCGTTCGTTGATTTCTGCGGGTGTTCCTAGCGTGTTGGTATCGTTGTGGCAAGTACCGGATGAACCGACACAATATTTAATGGTGGAATTTTATAAGAGTTTGCAAACTCAGCCAGATAAGGCGTTGGCGTTGCGTCAGGCGATGTTGAAGACGAAACAGAAGTTTCCGAACCCTGTGAATTGGGCGGCGTTTACTTTAATTGGGAATTCGTAATTCGTAATTCGTAATTATTTAGGGAATCTCTAGTATCGATAGATTTTTTGTCAGGAGACGGGTTTTGCTGTGTCCTGACAATATATTCTAGAGGGCATGGCAGTGCCAGTGCCCCTACATAACTATATTACCTTCGCTTCACTGCAAAACTGCATACCCCTACCGTGCTGAGAGCTACATAACAGTAAGCCATCAAATAACGGGGGTATTGTGGTTAATATATGCCAAAATACATGCCAAATTCATCAAATCTTTAGCATTTTTATCCAGCTAAAAAGCATAACTTAATTACTTAAGCCCCATACAGTCTTAATTTCATCATTCATCCTTTAATATGCGTTTTCACAAAATTGGTCTAAGTTTCCTCGCCCTAGTTATCGCCACAGTTTCCACACCGATAAATTTCAGCCTTTGGGAAACGCCGGGAGAGTTACCAGCACTGGCGCAAACACCACAAGCTAGAAAAGCTGAAGCTGATAGACTATTTAAGCAAGGTATTCAGCAGTATCAAACCAGTCAATTTGAAGCAGCATTGCGATCGTGGCAACAAGCATTGATTATTTATCGAGAAATTAAAGTCCGTAAAGGGGAGAGTAATACCCTGGGTAATCTCGGTATTGCTTACTTCTCATTAGGAGACTACCCCAAAGCCATTGAATACCACCAGCAGAGATTAGCGATCGCCAAAGAAATTAAAGATAGATTCGGGGAGGGACAGTCTCTAGGTAATCTGGGTATTGCTTACTATGCATTGGGAGACTACCCCAAAGCCATTCAGTACCAGCAGCAGAGTTTAGCGATCGCCAAAGAAGTTAAAGATAGACTTGGGGAGGGACAGTCTCTGGGTAATCTCGGTCTTGCTTACCGTGCATTGGGAGACTATCCTAAAGCTATTAAGTACTACCAGCAGTTCTTAGCGATCGCCAAAGAAGTTAAAGATAGATTAGGCCAACGACAGTCTCTTGGTTATCTCGGTGGTGCTTACCATGCATTGGGAGATTACTCTAAAGCCATTGAGTACCACTCACAAAGTTTAGCGATCGCCAAAGAAATTAAAGATAGATTAGGCGAGGGAAAATCTCTGGGTAATCTCGGTATTGCTTACTATTCTTTGGGAGATTACCCTAAAGCCATTGAGTACCAGTTACAAAGTTTAGCGATCGCCAAAGAAATTAAAGATAGATTAGGCGAAGGACAGTCTCTGGGTAATCTCGGTAATGCTTACTATTCTTTGGGAGATTACCCTAAAGCCATTGAGTACCAGTTACAAAGTTTAGCGATCGCCAAAGAAATTAAAGATAGATTAGGGGAGGGACGGTCTCTGGGTAATCTCGGTATTGCTTACTATGCATTGGGAAACTACCCAAAAGCCATTGAGTACTACCAGCAGTACTTAGCGATCGCTAAAGCAGTTAAAGATAGATTAGGCGAAGGAAACGCACTGGGAAATCTCGGTCTTGTCTACAATACATTGGGAAACTACCCCAAAGCCATTGATTACCTCCAACAGAGATTAGCGATCGCCAAAGAAATTAAAGATAAATTAGGTGAGGCAATATCTTTAAATAATCTAGGATATACTTTCTACAAACAAGGTAATCTCGCCGCCGCAGAGAAAACTTTATATGAGGGAATTAAGGTTTATGAATCTCTGCGAGATCAAAAGTTAGCTGATACTAACAAAGTTTCATTTTTTGACACCCAAAGCAATACCTACAGAACTTTACAACAAGTCCTCATCGCCCAAAATAAAACTGATGCTGCTTTAGAAATTGCCGAACGTGGTCGCGCTAGGGCGTTTGTTGAGTTGTTAGCATCTCGCGTATCTACTAATAATAAACAAACCGATACATCACCGCCAGCACCCACAATTGCTGAAATTAAACAAATCGCCAAACAGCAAAATGCCACTCTGGTTCAATATTCAATTATTACTGATAATTTTCAAGTAGCTGGTAAAGATAAATTCCAAGAATCATACCTCTATATCTGGGTTGTCAAGCCTACAGGTGAAGTCACATTTCGCAAGGTTGACATTAAATCTCTATGGCAAAAAGATAATACAACTTTAGCAGAATTAGTTAACCAAAGCCGTCTAGGTATTGGTGTAGTTAGAGGTGCGCGTGCTGGTGGTATTATTGCTCAGCAAAATCCTGATGCTGTAAACGTGAATAAGCCATTACAAAAATTGTATGACATCTTAATTAAAGATATCGCCGATCTGTTACCAAAAAACCCTAACGATAGAGTTATTTTCATTCCCCAAAGTTCTTTATTTCTTGCACCCTTCCCAGCTTTGCGCGATGAACAAGGTAAGT
Source organism: Tolypothrix sp. FACHB-123 (assembly GCF_014697075.1). Classification (GTDB taxonomy): domain Bacteria; phylum Cyanobacteriota; class Cyanobacteriia; order Cyanobacteriales; family Nostocaceae; genus Aulosira. The sequence continues at coordinate 153,864 of NZ_JACJRE010000001.1, forward strand.
ATTTAGTTGAAAAACATACCATCATGACTGCACCAGCAATTCAGGTGTTAGATTTTACTCATAAATTAGGATCTGGGAGACAAATTAATTATAATAATGCCTTGATTGTCGGTAATCCTACCATGCCTGTAGTATCTACAGAACCGGGTAAACCTGCAACACAGTTAAGTTCACTACCAGGGGCGGAACTTGAAGCCAAGACGATTGCGAAGATGTTAAAAACGCAGCCGATTTTGGGTAAAGAGGCGGAAAAAGCCAATATATTACAACGCTTATCTTCAGTCGATGTAATTCACCTAGCTACACATGGTTGGGCGGATGATTACCGGGGTTTGGGTAGCTGGATTGCTTTTGCACCATCGGCTAATGATGATGGTTTACTCAAGGCTGAGGAAATTTTAGATTTAAAATTAAAAGCGCAATTAGTAGTTCTCAGTGCTTGCGAAACGGGGAAAGGTAAACTTTCCGGTGATGGGGTGATTGGGTTGTCGCGTTCGTTGATTTCTGCGGGAGTTCCCAGCGTGTTGGTGTCGTTGTGGCAAGTACCGGATGAACCGACACAATATTTAATGGTGGAGTTTTATCGAAGTTTGCAAACGCAGCCTGATAAAGCCTTGGCGTTGCGTCAGGCGATGTTGAAGACGAAACAGAAGTTTCCGAACCCTGTGAATTGGGCGGCGTTTACGTTGATTGGGAATTCGTAATTCGTAATTCGTAATTATTTAGGGAATCTCTAGTATCGATAGATTTTTTGTCAGGAGACGGGTTTTGCTGTGTCCTGACAATATATTCTAGAGGGCATGGCAGTGCCAGTGCCCCTACATAACTATATTACCTTCGCTTCACTGGAAAACTGCATACCCCCACCCTGCTGAGAGCTACATAACAGTAAGCCATCACATAACGGGGGTATTGTGGTTAATTTATGCCAAAACTTAGCCAAATTCATCAAATCTTTAGCATTTTTACCCAGCCAAAAAGCATAACTTAATTACTTAAGCCCCATCCAGTCTTAACTTCATCATTCATCCTTTAATATGCGTTTTCACAAAATTGGTCTAAGTTTCCTCGCCCTAGTTATCGCCACAGCTTCCACACCAATAAATTTTAGCCCAGGAACGCCAGGAGATTTACGAGTACTGGCGCAAACACCACAAGCTAGGAAAGCCGAAGCTGATAGATTGTTTAACCAAGGTAATCAGCAGTTTCAAATCAGTCAATTTGAAGCAGCATTACAATTATGGCAACAAGCACTAATTATTTATCGAGAAATTAAAGACCGTCAAGGCGAGGGTGCGGCGCTGGGTAATCTCGGTCTTGCTTACCATGCATTGGGAGACTACCCAAAAGCCATTAAGTACCACTCAGAAAGTTTAGCGATTGACCGTGAAATTAAAGATAGATTAGGTGAGGGAAATTCCCTGGGTAATCTCGGTACTGCTTACCATGCATTGGGAGACTACCCAAAAGCCATTAAGTACCACTCAGAAAGTTTAGCGATTGCCAAAGAAATTAAAGATAGATTAGGTGAGGGAAATTCCCTGGGTAATCTCGGTACTGCTTACCATGCATTGGGAGACTACCCAAAAGCCATTGAGTACCACTCAGAAAGTTTAGCGATTGCCAAAGAAATTAAAGATAGATTAGGTGAGGGAAAGTCCCTGGGTAGTCTCGGTCTTGCTTACTATGCATTGGGAGACTACCCAAAAGCCATTGAGTACCACTCAGAAAGTTTAGCGATCGCCAAAGAAATTAAAGATAGATTAGGCGAGGGACAGTCCCTGGGTAATCTCGGTACTGCTTACTATTCTTTGGGAGACTACCCAAAAGCCATTGAGTACTTTCAGCAGATATTAGCGATCGCTCAAGAAATTAAAGACCGGTTAGGGGAGGGAAAGGCGCTGGGTGGTCTCGGTCTTGCTTACCATGCATTAGGAAACTACCCAAAAGCCATTGAGTACCACCAGCAGCACTTAGCGATCGCCAAAGAAATTAAAGATAGACTAGGCGAGGGAAAGGCGTTGGGTAATCTCGGTCTTGCCTACTTTCAGTTGGGAGACTACCCTAAAACCATTGAGTACCAGTCCTCAAGTTTAGTGATCGCCCGTGAAATTAAAAATAGATTAGGTGAGGGACAGTCTCTGGGTCATCTCGGTCTTGTTTACTATTCTTTGGGAGAATACTCAAAAGCGATAGAGTACCACTCAGAAAGTTTAGCCATCGCCCGTGAAATTAAAAATAGATTAGGCGAGGGTGCGGCGCTGGGTAATCTCGGTAATGCTTACTATTCTTTGGGAGACTACCGCACAGCCATTGAGTACTACTCAGAAAGTTTAGCCATCGCCCGTGAAATTAAAAATAGATTAGGCGAGGGACACTCCCTGGGTAATCTCGGTAATGCTTACTATTCTTTGGGAGACTATCCAAAAGCGATAGAGTACCAATCTTCAAGTTTAGCGACCGCCCGTGAAATTAAAGATAGATTAGGCGAAGCTGGGGCGCTGAGTAGTCTCGGTCTTGCTTACCATGCATTGGGAAACTACCCAAAAGCCATTGAGTACCACTCAGAAAGTTTAGCGATCGCCCGTGAAATTAAAGATAAATTAGGGGAGGGAAATTCTTTAAACAATCTAGGACTTGCTTTCTACAAACAAGGTAATCTCACCGCCGCAGAGAAAACTCTGTATGAGGGAATTCAAGTTAAAGAATCTCTGCGAGGTAAAAATTTAGCTGATACTAACAAAGTCTCTCTTTTTGACACCCAACGCAGCACCTACAGAATTTTACAACAAGTCCTCATCGCCCAAAATAAAACTGATGCTGCTTTAGAAATTGCTGAACGCGGTCGCGCTAGAGCATTTGTTGAGTTGTTAGCATCTCGCGTATCTACTAATAATAAACAGGCGGATAAATCACCGCAACCACTGACAATTGCTGAGATTAAACAAATTGCCAAACAGCAAAATGCCACTCTCGTTCAATATTCAATTATTTATGATGATTTCAAAGTTTCAGGGAAACAACAAACTAAAGAATCAGACCTCTATATCTGGGTTATCAAACCTACAGGAGAAATTACATTCCGCAAAGTTGACCTTAAACCCCTGTGGCAAAAAGATAATACAACTTTAGAAGAATTAGTTACTCAAAGCCGTCGAGGTATTGGTGTAGTTAGAGGTGCGCGTGCTGGTGGTATTCTTGCCCAAGTCAATCCTGATGCTGCAAACGTTCAAAAACCATTACAAAAACTGCATGATATCTTAATTAAAGACATTGCTGATTTGTTACCAAAAAACCCTAATGACAGAGTTATTTTCATTCCCCAAAGTTCTTTATTTCTTGCACCCTTCCCTGCTTTGCGAGATGAACAAAGTAAATATTTAATTGAAAAACATACTATCCTCACTGCCCCAGCAATTCAGGTGTTAGATTTTACTAATAAATTAGGGTCAGGGAGACCAATTAATTATAATAATGCCTTGATAGTTGGTAATCCTACTATGCCTTTAGTGTCTACGGAACCTAATAAACCTGCAACACAGTTAAGTTCACTACCAGGGGCGGAAAAAGAAGCAAAGACGATCGCTCAGATGTTAAAAACTCAGCCGATTCTGGGTAAAGAAGCGACGAAAGCCAATATATTGCAACGCTTATCAACAGTGGATGTAATTCACCTAGCTACTCACGGTTGGGCGGATGATAACCGAGGTTTGGGTAGCTGGATTGCTTTTGCACCATCGGCTAATGATGATGGTTTACTCAAGGCTGAGGAAATTTTAGATTTAAAATTAAAGGCGCAATTAGTAGTTCTCAGTGCTTGCGAAACGGGGAAAGGTAAACTTTCCGGTGACGGGGTGATTGGGTTGTCGCGTGCGTTAATTTCTGCGGGGGTTCCTAGCGTGTTAGTGTCGTTGTGGCAAGTACCGGATGAACCGACACAATATTTAATGGTGGAGTTTTATAAGAGTTTGCAAACTCAGCCTAATAAGGCGTTGGCGTTGCGTCAGGCGATGTTGAAGACGAAGGAGAAATTTCCGAACCCTGTGAATTGGGCGGCGTTTACGTTGATTGGGGAAAGGTAATGGTTTATTTACCCAAATACAACGCCGTCACCTCCGGGTGCGGCTAAATAACTCAGCCCACCTATATGGGCTAATACCAATTAATCATCTTTGCGGCACATCAATATAATGAAGCGTAAATTTTAGTTCTTAATGGTCAAGGTTTAGTTCTTAATGGTCGAGGTTTTGTTCTTAATGGTCAAGGTTTAGTTCTTAATGGTCGAGGTTTTGTTCTTAATGGTCAAGGTTTAGTTCTTAATGGTCGAGGTTTTGTTCTTAATGGTCGAGGTTTTGTTCTTAATGGTCAAGGTTTTGTTCTTAATGTTGTAGAGTTAATGACTAAGGGGAGAAGGGGTGAGGGCGAGGGTTTTTGTACAACACGCGCCGTATATAGCTTTTAGCTTAAGTTGACACGTATGCGCACCGGCTCCCCCATGCTCAATTTTCTGAAATCATCTCAATATAAGGGAGAATGAAATCTTAACTGATTTTTGCCAAAACTTTGCCTGATGGATGGTAGAGAGTTCTATTCGAGTTTGATTCGACTGCATATTCTACATCATGCAGTTAAAGAGCCAATTTTTGGTCTAGGTATTATTGAAGAACTGGCGCGTCACGGTTACAAACTCAGTGCTGGAACACTTTACCCGATGTTACATGATATGGAGCGTAAAGGATATCTGTCTTCTGTTGAGGAGCGGGTGGGGCGACAAAACCGAAAACTTTACAGAGCTACGGATTTAGGAAAAGTTACTCTAGAGAATGCCAAAGAAAAGGTAAGAAAATTATTTGGGGAATTATTCGAGGAGTCTTGATATATTATTAGCCCGATAAATGGGTGATAAAAAGCGATACATCAATATATTCTAGAGGGCAATGCCTTACCCCTACAATTTGTCGCATTCTTTTTTCAAATTGGTATAAATATTTAGCCAATTGATTATTACCAATTTAAATACTTCTTCAAAAAGAATTTTCTTCAAAGCTAATCAGTGCGATCGCACTGCCAAAAAATCCCCAGAATAGCCTATATAAGACTATTCCGTTAGATAGAAGCGCAATCCTCTACTAATTATTTAAAGTACATCTATTAAAGTAAAACTACTTTTTTCTGCGCCGGGAATGTCTCGGCGGGAGATTTTTATAAATCTCAAAAAGTAGCGGATTTCATAGCTAAATAAACTCATTATTAACTATAATAATATGCAAATCTATAGTCAGAAATACAGTTCTAATAACATCGAAAAGAATGGTAATATTCTTAGTACAAAGTTATGGCTGAGGAAAGCAACGCTTTTTACAGTCTTTGTCACTGGGATTACTGCTTGCGCTCTCGAACCACAGCAACCTAATGTTGTGGTTGTACCTACGCCACAAGCAACAGTTACCGTCACCGCTACACCACAAGTAACAGCTACAGTTGTTGTCACTCCGACTCCGCAAGTAACAACTATAGTTCAGACTGAACCTATCACAGATGTATTAGTAATTACCAACGCCAACAAACAGACACTAGTAAATCGCCCAGTACAGTTTACCAATGTGAATGTTCAAAGCGTAGTAGGCGATCGCACTTTCTGGGTTGGTTCCAGCAATACTCAGCGAGTATTTGTAGTTTTAGCTCCTAAACTAGATGCGGGAACGGCTGAAAACAAAGTTGTTGTCAAACCAGGACAAACCCTAGATTTAGCAGGTGTACTCAAACCAGCACCCAGCGCTAAACAAGCACAGCAGCAGTGGAAGGGTTTAACTGCTACGGAAGCTCAAGGATTACAAAACCAAATAATTTACCTAGAAGCAAATCAAATTAGGTTTAAGTCTACTTAATGGAAAATTAGGCATTACCAATGCCCAATGCCCAATGCCCAACTTAACCAAGACTATCTAAAAACTGCTTGATATGAGGCTGTTCTGGGTTAATACCAAGTTCTTGCGCTTTAGCTAGAACTTGTTCGCGGTTGAGCTGTTGTTGAGTTGCAAAAGTAATGAGTGCTAAAGCGCTGGCTCGTCCACCTGCACCACAATGAAAGTATATAGGAGTCGGCAATTGCTCTACTTCTGTGAGGACTTTTGCTGTCAAGTTATCGTCGGCTGAGTTGGATTTGAGGGGAATATTGACATATTCAAGCCCTACGGCTTGGGCTTGCTGTTCTTCGTCTTCTAATACTCCAGTTTCATCAAGGGCGCGCAAATTCACCACAGATTTGTAGCCTTGATCCGCTAGCTGTTTTAGTGTTTCTGGTGTTGGTTGTCCACCTGCGGAAAACTCATCGCTGACTTTATTGATTTCACTCATAGATACGCCATAAACTCGATTGTGTTACCGTATTTTCACAATGGCATGGTAGCATATACTTGCTGCTGAATAATATAGATTTCCGTTATCGAAACTCGATATATTAATTGTGTCCATAAAATTATTAGGAAAACTAGAGTGACACCGGAAGCTGAGGGTATCCAGAAAGAGCCAGAAGCGGTTTCCTATAACGCTTTAACTCCCAAAGAACAAAAGCAGCGATTAACGGAATTAGCAATTACATTTTTGCGATTGGGAACGATCGCTTTTGGCGGGCCTGCTGCCCACATCGCCATGATGGATAATGAGGTGGTGAATCGCTATCGGTGGATGAGCCGGGAAAAACTGTTAGATTTGCTGGGAATTACGAATTTGATTCCTGGGCCTAACTCAACGGAATTAGCGATTCATATCGGTTATGAGCGAGGCGGATGGCGTGGTTTAGTAATTGCGGGTAGCTGCTTTATTCTACCTGCTATGCTGATAGTTTGGGCTTTAGCCGCAATTTATACCCGCTATCAAACAGTTCCCCAGGTGGAATGGCTGCTTTATGGTATCAAACCTGTGATTATTGCCATTGTGCTGCAAGCCTTGTGGAATCTAGGTAAGAAAGCAGCCAAAGACTGGCCGACAAGAATTGCCGCCGTAGTAGCGATCGCCGCTTACTTTGCCGGATTGAATGAAATTTTGCTACTAATTCTTCTCGGTATTGCCGTCATGGTAGTGAAGAATTGGCAAAGTAGAAGACATACAACTGGTGCATTGCTGTTGCCTTTTTCCGGTATTTTGGCACAAGTTGGCAGTACAACAGCCGCAGTCACATCAATTAGTTGGGTAAGTGTGTTTCTCTTCTTTCTCAAAATTGGCTGTGTACTTTATGGTAGCGGCTATGTATTGCTAGCATTTCTGCAACGGGATTTAGTCGAACGCAACCAATGGCTAACTTCTCAACAGTTATTAGATGCGGTAGCCATTGGACAGTTAACACCAGGGCCTGTATTTACGACGGCAACATTTATTGGCTATTTGTTAGCCGGTCATGCTGGAGCGATCGCTGGTACAATCGGTATCTTCTTACCAGCTTTTGCATTAGTATGGGTAATTAACCCTTGGGTAAGCAAATTACGCCAATCGCCTTGGGCTAGCGGTTTTCTTGATGGTGTGAATGCAGCTTCTATGGGATTAATGGCAGGAGTTACTTATACCTTAGGACGAGCCGCACTAGTAGATTGGGTAACAATTATTGTGGCAATTGTGAGTGCGATCGCTGTTTTCCGATTCAAAATCAATTCTGCTTGGTTAGTTTTAGCAGGCGGTGCGATCGGACTTGGTTCGCATCTGTTAGGTTTTGTTAATAGTTAATAGTCAATAAAGCCTCACAACACCCTGCATCGGGAATCAAATTAATTTCATACCTGTTAATTAAATGGAAGCTAAATTCAACTTTTTTCAACAGTGGTATCCTGTTTCACCAATCGAAGATTTAGCCTTAGAGCAACCAACTCCAGTCACACTTTTGGGACAAGAGATAGCAATTAAGGCAAAATTTCCTAACTAAATTAATACTCAGAATGAGTGCGATCGCATCTGGGGAATGGCTATTTTTAGCTATTTTCTCACAATTAAGTATCCGCGTGTTTGCTGGGAAATAGTATCAGTAGTATTCATCCCCTTCCATAGCGTTGATGCTGAAACCCAAACAGGAGGGTATTTATAACTTGATACATCCAAAATCAAAAATTTATCCGTTTTTTCAGAATAAGCTGCTAGCGGGGAGATATGCCCTTTGCCATCTTGCCCTAGCTGCGAACGGTCATAATTGACGATAATAAAATCTCGCTCGTTTTTCAGATTTGCTTTGGCTTGATTCCGAAACTGTTCTAAAGTGATGCTTGATGCATGATATACCTGAACTTGACGGTTATGGCTGCGTATCAGTGCCGCTAAATCATCAAGTGTCATGCCTAAAAAAGTTACTAAATAAGGTGAACGAACACCTTGAGTAGCGCTAGTAAAAAAAGTCTGTTGATTAAGATATTGAGATATACTTTCACTTTTACTTAAAGCGTTAAGTACCATTACTCCACTAGCAACACTACAATAAGCAGGGCGTTTTTGGGTTTGAAAATAAGTGTTAAGTAGGGTGTAGTCTGCCCTAATTTCGCTTTCGCTAAGGATTTTTTTGCCGACAGTTGACTCTAAAGAAATCAAATTTTCTGGAAGTGGTAACCGCTTAACAGGCGGAGGAACAAAGGCAAAATATCCAACTATAGACAAACCGCTAAGAGATACCAATCCAGTAACGCTAGATAAGGTAATTGCAATTTGTTTAACTCGACTGTGGTGATGATTTCCCCTATATTTGATATTTGGACTTTGCTGTGAAAATCTGGTAGTGTGTCTCATGTATATGTGGGCAAATTTTATGTAAAGTGACAAGTCCAGATGCAATAAATGTCTTACCAAATTAATCGTCTCATCAAGTTCAGCCAAGATCTATTTTTTGTTTGGGTATTAATTGGCGCTTTGGGTGGTTATTTCTTCCCAAAAATTGCTGCTAGTGGTAGTAGCAATATTTCCATAGCCCTGGGAGTTGTGATGTTAGGAATGGGTTTAACAATCACTACTGAGGAACTAAAAAGCTTAAGAAAAGCTGGTAAAGCTTTAATTTTGGGAGTGTTGTTACAGTTTACTATCATGCCACTTTTAGGATGGTTAGCGGCAACAGTTTTGAAATTACCACCGATGTTGGCATTGGGAGTAATTCTTGTTGGTGCTAGTCCGGGGGGAACAGCTTCAGAAGTAATTACTTTTTTGGCTCGTGGTAATGTACCTTTATCTGTAGCTTTAACTACTGTTTCTACACTAATTAGCCCAATTATAACACCAGTGTGGATTTGGTCTCTCAGCGCCAATTGGGTAGATATAAAACCGTTATCTTTAATTATGACTACAGTGCAATTTGTACTCTTACCAGTATTAATAGGAATTGGCATTCGCCGTTTTTGGACTCCTAGTAAATTGGTAATGGAAGGAATACTACCTCTAGTTTCTATGTTCGCAATTGTGTGGATTATTGCTACAGTTGTCGGCTTAAATCACGACCAATTATTGAACACACCAATAGTCATCATCGCCGTAATTTTACATAATGTCTTCGGTTTAATCTTGGGTTATGTTGGTGCAGCTATTACAGCTCAACCACCAGCTATTTGCCGTACAATTTCCATAGAAGTGGGAATGCAAAATTCTGGTTTAGCTGTAGCATTAGCGATCGCACATTTTGAACCAGCAGCAGCCATACCAGGAGCTATATTTAGCGTCTGTCACAATCTTACAGGTTCGCTGATAGCTGCATTCTGGCGGAAAAATTCTTAGTCAACACTTCGACAGGCTCAGTGCGGCGCAGTCAACAGTCAACAGTCAACAGTCAACAGTCAACAGTCAACAATCAACAGTCAACAGTCAACAATACTTCGATAAGTGCATCAAACCGTTAATTGTATTTGTTTGATTCCTTGACGCAGCTGGATTTGTCGCATCAGCCAAGAGCGGCGCAGGATTGGGCGGAGTACAGGAATTAGCTTCATTACTGTCCATCGCAGAATTGGGCTTTTACCTAGTAGTTCAGCCTGAGCCGCTTCTTGAGCTTGAAGTCGCTGCACGCGTACAATCTCTGGCTCTCGTTGTGCTTGAATTTGCGGTAAGGTAGCATCAATATCTGTATGCTCTAGCTTTAGCGATCGCAATACTGGAACTAAATGGTTAGCAGCCACAATCACATCTCGCAATGCCATATTAATACCTTGAGCGCGAATCGGTGACATCGGATGAGCCGCATCTCCTAAAAGTAATAATCCTGGTACATACCAACGGGGACAGCGCCCCACCACCACAGACAACAATACCGGTCGCTCAATAGTTTGTGCATATTGCTGCAAATGCTCTGCTAAAAAAGGCGGCGACGCTGACGCTAACATCCCAGGCCAATCAACTTCCCGCCAATCATTAGCACCGCCCTGACTCAGCGACCAGCCCAATTGTAAATTGCCTTCTGACCCAGCAAACAAACCAAATGCGCGATCGCCATTAAGAATCGAATAAAATATATTTTCAATCTGAAAATCTGGACTATTTGCTACTTTGAACCAGAGAACATCAAAAGTTTTATCATAATGTTGCAAAAGTAAATTTGCTCGTTGCCGAACAATAGAATTACGACCATCTGCACCGATAACTAAATCGGCATCAATACAGCGCTCGTTATTGAGTTTGACACCGCTAACCCGTTGCTCTTGCCACAGCAAATCCTGTACAGCTACACTCTGGATAAACTCAAAATTAGCATAGGTGCTAGCTTCTGCAATCAAGGCTTCTAGCAAAGCTGGCTGTGAAACAAGGGTTGTTGGCTTCTCACTAATTGCAAATGGTTCCTCTACCCGAAATAGCAGTTGATTGTCTAAGAAGAATTCCCAAGCATCTAAAGCATGATGGGGAATGCGTTCCAAAATAGGTAACAATCCCATTTGTTCGAGAGCATCTAATCCACTCGGCATCAACCCTTCACCACGAAAAATCCGGCGAAAGTTGCGAGATGCTTCAATTAATTTCACTGCAATGCCACATTTGGCAAACAAAAGCGCCAACGTTGCACCAGTAGGCCCTGCTCCAACAATGACAACTTGAGACATCACTTTTTTGCTATAGCTGAATAATATTAGATTAGTACATTACAGAAAGTTGGCGTTCGCTGCTGAATTTTTTAGCACCTAACTAAGTTTGAGTTAACTACCCGATTTCTGCCCAATTTTTGCTTCCTATTTTCACCATAGGTTATTAGACTCATACTAAAAGATTACCTTGCTTACCAAGGCAAATATATCTGTTTTATCAGACATTTTTTGTTGGCGAAAGTTGATTAGAAGAGTTTTCTTACTTTAGATAGTGTCAATTGCCTGGACTTAACAATATTGTGTAAATAGCTAGAATGACGGCTCATTCATTGTTGAAGCCGAAAGTTTAATTTGGGCTTGATTTCGATAATGCTGAGAGTTACTGATTATATTTTCAGTGCTCTTAACAAAAGATGTTGTTAATGGAGAAAACTCATGAATATTCTTGCTTGGATCGTTTTAGGATTGATTGCAGGGGCGATCGCAAAAATGATTTATCCCGGACATCAAGGGGGTAACATTTTAGGAACACTACTCCTGGGAATTATTGGTGCGTTAATTGGTGGTAGCTTATATACTTTGTTAACCACGGGAACGCTAGCCCTGACCTCAGCAGGATTTAGTATTGGCGGTATTATTGTCTCGGTCATTGGTGCCATTATTGGTTTATGGCTTTACTACACCTTTACTCGCAGAGCTTACTAAATCAATAGCCTCTGTTGAGGAATTGTCAAATATATGTCTTTCAGCATAGAAGAAGACAGCGGCTACTTAGCAGAGGCTTTTTAATCTACGCGCCAGTGAATTAATATGGTGTGAACACTAGTTATTAAAGGACGGAGATGGGCACAGTTAAAATAAAAATTAAGTTATTAGCAAGTATTGTTACCCTCCTTTACACTAACAGTGCGATCGCTGCGGAAAAAGTTACTTTGAAATATGGTATTTTTCGTCCGTCTATATCAGTTGATGAATTAACCAAACTTGCCCAGACTGGAGAAGTTTCTCAAAGCTTAAATTTCTACTTAACTAAGGCTGGACAAAATCCCAAGGCATTTCGTAACATCTTGTCACAGGAAGTAAATGCTGATCCTATTTTATTAGATCGCTTACTCAATAACCCAATAGGTGAATTTTTATTAGATCGAATTGGTCAGTCTGTTAGTACTTCATCTGGTGAAGCAAATAGACAGGCTTTGCGTTCAGCGATTATTTTATCTGCTAACAAAGATAATAAAGTTTCATTAATTGAAATTATTCAAAATTACCCAACAACAGAGGTTGTTGTGGATGGCGAACGTCTTGCCCAAGCTTATAGACAGCTATATATTCTAGGAGAAAATCTACAACGGGTTCTGCCTACTCCTAGGTAATTTATCGCTGAGTTTTCCTTCCGGCTTGTCCGCAAGGTGTATAAAGCTTACCAGACACCAGAGAAAATTTGGGTATGTTTGGGGATGCTTTTTTTTTGCTTTATAGTACAATTGTTCTAGTAGCAAACTTTATTTTCCAACTTCCACCAACTGAAGTGCGATCGCCCAAGAAAAACCTAAGGCGATGGATTTGTAGTGTTAGGGAGTTTTTAGGAGGTCAACATTTATGATCGCACAAGTACAGAGTGTAGTTCCCACCCAGGTTGACTCTAAAGCGATTACAAAATCAGAATTTGAGCAATATGTTGAAGAAAAGTCAAACGCCCTCAAAAGTGTTGGTGGAGAAAAATTTTCCCTACTTTCTTTAGCTGATGTTACCAAAACAATTTTACATCACGCCTTTTGGTTAGCTGAACAAAAACAGCAACTGTCATTAAGACAGTACAAAAAGCTACTTGTTGACCGAGGTTGGAGAGGGGAAGAAAAAAAGTATTTAAAGATTGCGGCGGTATTTGGTCAATTTTCGCCCCAAGATTTAGCGCAAATTGAACCTTTAACGGTATATCAGCTCGCAAATAACAGTAATAAATATCAGCCAGTTATCGATGCGCTGTTAGACTTAAGCGCTATTACTCAAGAAGCTGTACGTTCTTTAGTCAAAGAACATCGCACACCCAAATTGCCAAAACCAGAAAAACCCAGTATTTGGCGACGGACAAAGAATGGTGGTAGGTATTGCCAAATTCCCGCCATTCACGAAGAGAATGAGTTAACAGGGGTAACTCTGCAAAGCATGATGGATACAGAAGGTTTAAGCGCACAACAAATCGTAGCCGAAGCAGTCGCTTTGCGAAAAGCATACAAAGAAGGAAAGCTAGTTTTAGCCAACGACGAAAATAAGAATTGATCTAAATCTATCTAAATCTAGACTAGCTTCGACTTATGGTAGAAGCACAACGTTTACTTCATCTCTACTATTGAAACCGTAGAAATCAACGCAGTTAAACTGCTGTGTAACTTATGGACTTTAAGTATCGGTGGAAAAATGGCACTCCGCCAAGTCGAGATGAAGCAGCTAGAAATCGTCATTTGCTAGATGAGAGTCAGTTTGAAAGTAAGGAAGACCACAGACTAGCTGAAGAAATGGCTAGAAAACATTTAAATGTACCTCTAACAACCCAAGACGAAGACCTTTCTATATTGCCAAAAGCGGCTCCTCCTGAAGAAAAACGGTAGTAGGAGATGATGCGATCGCTCAATTTTACTGTTATCCAACTTATACCTTTAGAGTCAAGCGATCGCATCCGGCTGGCTAGGTAGTAGGATTGCACGCTCTCAAGGCGAGATCTCAAAGTTTTGAGAATTTTGCCGATAAGTTGCATAATTACTTAGCCTTGCTCCGTTGATTTTTTAATATGCCCATAAATCAAGTAAGAAAAGCAGTAATTCCGGCTGCTGGTTTTGGTACTAGATTATTTCCAGCAACTCAAGTTGTTAAAAAAGAACTTTTCCCCATTATTGACGAAAATGGCAGAGCTAAACCGATAATTTTAGCAATTGTCGAAGAAGCAATTAGCGCGGGTATTACAGAAGTAGGTATTGTTGTTCAACCTAACGATTTGGGAGTTTTTACAGATTTATTTAAAAATCCCCCCAAACCAGAACTTTGGCAAAAACTCTCACCATCCAATCAAGAATATAGTCAATATCTGCAAGAATTGGGTAAGAAAGTTGTGCTATTAACCCAACCACAACAAGAAGGATACGGTCATGCCGTATTTTGTGCTAAAGACTGGGTACAAAATGAGCCATTTTTGTTAATGTTGGGCGATCATGTTTATAAATCTGATATCGATAAATCTTGTGCGCAACAAATGGTGGAACTTTATGCACAAGTTAATCAAAGTGTAGTTAGCTTAACATCAATGCCAGCATCAATTATCAATAAAGCGGGATGTGTCGCCGGAGTTTGGCAAGAGTCCAATTCACTGTTGAAAATAACACAGCTAGCAGAAAAGCCTAGCATTGACTATGCACGCCAGCATCTGCGAGTAGAAGGGATGACAGAAGATGAATTTTTATGTGTATTTGGGTTATATATATTGACACCACAAATTTTTGATTATCTAGCACAAAGCATTCAAGAAAATGCCCGCTATCGTGGTGAATTTCAGTTAACAACTTGTTTGGATCAATTATGTCAAGTAGAAGGAATGACAGGTTATGTAATCAAAGGTAAATATTTTGATACAGGGTTATCAGATACCTATCGCCAGACATTAATGGATTTTCGTTGAGAGCCAAGATTTAGTTGCTCCTCACATAGCTTTGCTATTTGGCTAAATCAAGAGGAGCAACGTTTTTAACAAGCGGCTTGGTTACCAAAACTAATATAGAGAACCACACAAAGCTTGAAGCTGAGGTTCTGGTTGTCCAAAATGTTGTTGGCGACAAAGTAAAACTTGAGCCGAGCGGTACCGATAGTAAAACTGATGGCTAAACCAGCCTAAGGGAGCACCAGCAACCAAACCAATTAAAAAACCAGTTAATAAAAGAGGTAATGGATTACGTCTTTTTGGATAAATATCTTGTCTTGGGGTAGTATTTTGTACCATTTTTTGTTCTTCACTTGCTCTCTTTTCTTAATAAAGAACAAAAAATAATGTATCTTGACTTCTCTCTGTGTAGGTATTTACCTTGCTTTTTGGTTCTGCGTCAGGATGATTTACTGATTTTTGATGCTCAAGCCCAAAATCTTCAATTCTTGGTAGAGTTATTCTTTGATTCATCAATTTACAAATATTAAATACAGCAGAACTTATATAGCAATCCTAAATGAATTATAAATACTTACAGTAAATGAGGTACGCACTTCGGGGCATGGCAGTGCCAGTGCCCCTACAGTCAACGATAATCTGTACCTCACTAACTAGAAATCTGCTGTGTCTTCCTTGTCCCTTTTGTTTGCATCTCAAATAGGATTGCTATATAGGATTCTTGATTTTTGAAATATACGTAGACATTGTCCACCAAAACACTGATATGGTGAGCAACGCCTACCCTACATGTTCAGAAATTAGTGGTTTCTGTTTCCACGTTTTGGTAATTAATTATTAAAATGAGGAGGAAAATTTTGTACAAATTGCAACCACTTGGAAACATTATTACCAGAAATTTTTAAAGTAGGTACGTTAACCATATTTCTGGCTTTGTGATAGTAAATAGTACATATACTGTTATTTCTCAATTAATAATCAGTAAGTTTTATCTGTCAGCAGTCAGTAGCAAAAATAACCGAGTGCTGACTACTGACTAAGTAGTGCGAAATCCTGTTCGTAACTATTTGGAATGAGATGGTTGGTCTAGTTGAGTCAAGGTAACCGCCACTAACAACAACCCAATGGCAACTACTCGATATGGGTTCACAGGATGGGGTGCGATCGCAAACCAGCCAAATTGATCGATTACCAAAGAGAGAATCATCTGACTGCACACTACTGCCAATGTCGTTGTGGTTAACCCCAAGCGGGGAATTACTATAGTGTTTAATGTGACAAATATTGCCCCCAGCAAGCCTCCGAGAAACGCCCACCAGGGAACGCTGACAAGCCTATCAAGATTTTGTGTGCTAAAAATACCCGTAATTATCATTACTGTGATTGTCGTAAATCCAACTATAAAATTGATGGCAGCAGCGGCAATCGGGGAATGCAGCGTCTGCCGCAATCGGGCATTGGCAGCAGCACCAATCGCTACAAAGCTTCCCCCAGAACCAGCGCCAATCAGTGCGAACAGAATATCCATAATTTACCTCCCTTGGGAAAGAAAGAATATAGAAACAATTAACAGCCCAACTGCAAAGCGACGATTCTGGGTGAGGCGACGCTGGGGCACTCCTAACCAGCCAAAGTTATCAGTAACAATCCCTGCGATCGCCTGTCCGCAAACCACAAATCCCAGAGTCAAGGCTGTTCCCAAAACCGAGACAAAGTAAGTGCTGCTAGCTATATACCAGGCTCCCAAAACCCCACCGAGCAAACTCCAACGAGGGGCTTTAGGTAAAGCAGTCCAGTCTGGATGACCAAATTGTCTAGTGGATAACAAAGCTATTAATACCAATGCGCCAACAAGGTAGGAAATGTCGGCAGCTAAGGGAATAGAATCTAGCGATCGCGCCAGTTGGGCATTCAGGCTGGCTTGAATTGGCAAAATCGCGCCACTCAACAATGCCAGCAGTAAATACACAGAAGTTTGGCATCGAGAAGCGATCGCTCGTAAGCGATTTAAATAAATAGAAATCATATGTTTGGTTGCGGAAGCATAAATGGTTTGTGCGATCGGCTTGCCATTGCCTCAGACAGCGATCGCCGTTTGCTTAGTTAAGTTTTTAGGCCTTTTCTAGAAATATCTTGATATCAAGATACTCAATATAAAGATAAAAGTCAAGTATCTCGACATCAAGATATAATTGCTCTATGAACCAAGATCGCATTGATGAAATTATTAGCCAATGGCGGCAAAAATCACCTCATTTGGACGTTTCTGCCTTAGCCGTGGTGGGGCGAGTGCTGCGGATTGCCCGGTTGCTGGAAAAGCATCGGGAAACAGTGCTGACAGAATACGGGCTAAACGTCTGGTCATTTGATGTAGTGGCAACGTTGCGGCGGCAGGGATCTCCTTACCAACTCAAACCGACAGATTTGTATAGCTTGCTGATGCTGTCATCGGGAGCGATGACGAACCGCATTGATCGCCTAGAACAAGACGGTATTGTTCTGCGCCTGCGAGATCCGAGCGATCGCCGCAGTGTGATTGTGCAACTCACTCCCAAAGGCATTCAACTGGCAGATACTATCATGCCCGTTTTGTTAGAGAGCGAACAGAAACTGCTAGCTCAATTCACGACTCCTGATGATGCAGAAACCCTAATTGCATTGTTGCGCCGATTTTTACTGACCCTGGAGAAAACTGTGAAATAACTGAATTTTGAATTAATCCATAGTGGCGTTCGTCACATTAGACTTAGCCATTAGTTAGCAATGCTGATTGCTAACTAATGGCTGGCTGTATGCTTAGGGCGATCGCGGGAAAAATCATGCAAAAGTGCCATCAATGCCGGTACCACTGTCGGGGTGAGGATAGTGGAAAAGGCTAAACCGCCGGTTAAGGCAATTCCTAAACCTTGATACAGTTCAGAACCTTGTCCGGGAAAGATTGCCAGGGGAATCATCCCCAACACACTAGTACCTGCGGACATGAAAATGGGACGCAGGCGATCGCGTGTGGCATTGTACAAGGCTTCATCATACTTTTGCCCTTCATCCTGAAGCTGTAAGACTCGCTCCACAATCAAGATGGCGTTATTTACTACTACCCCAGTCAAAATCAAAAACCCTAATCCGGTAATCATATCCAAAGGTACAATTACCCCAGGAATCCAGTTAGCAAGAACTAGACTCAGTAATGCCCCTGTCAATCCCATTGGGACTGTAGCCATAATTACTAAGGGATAGAGGAAGGAACGATACAGAGCAACCAGGAGCAAATAGGTGATAATCACCGAGAACACAAACGCAGCCGCGAGTTGTCCCACAGTTTCGCCCAGGCGATCGGCAGAGCCAGCCAATTCTACGCGAAATTGCGGCGGTAATTTGCTACGTAATGGTGTCAAAATTTGATTCTCTGTTTGATTGACAAGTTGTCCTAATGGTGCATCTGGAGTCAGGCTCACCGTGAGAGTAGTAGAGCGTTCTAAATCCACATGATTAATTACACCAGGCCCAGTGGTTTCCCGTACAGTTGCCACATCTGCCAGCTGCACTTGTCCCCCTTGGGTAGCGATCGCTTCGGAGTTATTTTCAACTCCTTGCCCTTGGGGAATTCGCGAACTGTACAACGATAATTGGCGTAACTGTTCTGGTGTTTTGACAAAAACATTTTGCAACTGCACAGTTACATCCAATTCTTCCTTACCATCGACAAACTCAGAAGCAAAGCGTCCGCCTAAAGCTGCTTCCACCATTGCCCCTACTTCCGATTCCGACAAACCCACTTCGGCCAGTCGGGCGCGGTTGGGAATAACTTGCAGTTGGGGTGCGCCGTTAACTGAGTTAGAGCGCGCATTGGCGACTCCCGGTAAAGCAGAAATTTGTTGCGTTAACTGTTGTTCTAGCTGCGTGAGTTGTTGCAAATCCGGGCCAATAATTTGCACCTCAAAAGATTTACCCGGATCGTTGAAGATAGGGAAGCGAATCGGGAACATGAATTTATAGCCTGGATAGCCAAAGCTTTTAGCAGTTAAACGTTGTACCATCTCTGCTAGACCGCTACCTGTGGCTGATTCTGGCTTCAAACTAATGCCAATCCCGCGAAATTGGGGAAAGTTGACAAAAAACGTATTGGCAATTTCCGATTGCTGTTTCAGGAATCCTCTAGCAGGTGCAGACAACTCTACTGCCTCTGGCACACTAGTTCCGGGGAAATTCTCGGTTAACCAAAACACAAAGTTGAGGTTGCCTTCTGGTAAATAATCTGCTGGAGGTAGCAAAACAATACTGGAAACCAGCAACACAATGGGAATAGATAATAATACGAGTCTGCGCTTGAGCCGACGCGGCCCCAACGCCCAACCTACCGTTGCCAATAAAAAGCTTTCCAACTTGCTTTGTAAGCGTCGAAACCGGAGCGAAATTTGCATGACCGATCGCTCTAACCAGTTACCGCTACTTTGTAGCTGTAATTGGGAATCGCTGGCGTTTCCTAATTGAAAGGTTTGTTGTGCTTCTGCTGGGTTGAGAAACAAACTCGCTAACATCGGCAGCAATGTCAATGAGGCAAACATCGATAATACAGCCGCCGCCGTAATTGTGATTGCCATATCAACAAATAACTGTGCAACTTCACCGGTCACCAACACCAGCGGTGCAAATACGGCTACGTTAGCTAATGTTGCCGCCAAGATTGCGCCACCAACTTCCTGAGTACCGTCGATGGTTGCTTGCAGACGAGTTTTTCCCTGCTGCATGTGGGTAAAAATGTTTTCAATGACGACGATCGCGTTATCCACTACCATCCCCGCCGCAAATCCCAAGGCTGCCAAACTGATGATGTTGAGCGATCGCCCCAGCACTGCACTGACGATGAACACCACAATCATGGCAATGGGAATGCTAATGGCCACCACCACAACGGTACGCAGCGAACCCAAAAATAACAGCAAAACTGCGATCGCTAACACGCCACCGGTAATCAAATCACCCCGGACGTTAGACACCGACTGCTCAATATAGGTGCTTTCATCGTAGAGAATCTCAAACTCTACCCCTTCACCTTGGCGATCGAATTGCTGCTGTAAGCTGGCTAAAGTGGCGCGGACTCCCTGAGATACTTGGGGTACATTCGCACCTACCCGACGGATAATACCAACACCCGCAGAAGGATCGTCATTGAAGAGAAAGGCGCTGTCCTGGAACTTCCGCCCCATTGCTATCTCAGCCACATCCCCCAGATATACCGTACCGCCATCGTCGCGCCGTAGCACAAAGGTTTTGAGTTGATCTAACTCTTGCGCTCGGTTGACTGTGCGCACCTGATATTCCCGTTTTCCTAGTACCAAGGGGCCGCCGCGAATATCGCGGTTATTGGTTCTCAAGGTATTGGTGATATCAGTGAGGGTGAGATTGCGATCGGATAAAGCTTTAGGATCGACTAATACCTCCACTTCCCGTTCCTGTCCACCGACAATAAAAAACCGACTCGTTCCTTTCACTCGTCGTAGTGCAGGTTCAATCACTTCTTCAATTAGATCACGGTAGCGGTTAGAGTCAGTCTGATAACTTGGTTTGGGCTTGAGGACGATCCACATCATCGGGTTATTGTTACCGCTAGCAACTTGAACATCAGACTCCCCCGCTTCCTCTGGAAGTTGTTCTAGCTGCTGTAATTTGTTTAGTACATTGACGAGGCGAGCATCAACATCTGTACCCCAGTCAAACTTGATTGTGATAGTGCTAATTCCGGATAAACTTTGGCTGGTGATTTCCTCAACGCCTTCGATTTCCTCCAATACATCTTCAATTGGGCGAGTAATCAAATCTTCTACTTCTGCGGGGGCAGCACCGATGTAGGGTGTAGTAATCGTAATTTCTGGGCGATCGCCTCCTGGTTGCAGTTCTAAAGGCAATCTAAATAGGGCAATCAACCCAAACATCGTCAACAGACAGAATAAAACAAAGGTGCCATGTCGCCAACGGACAGAGGTTTCAATAAAGTTCATGAATCTGGCCTCGTGTTTTGTTCAGCAATCTGGACTGGCGCTCCCGGCATCAGGGCTTCACCACCGCGCACCACTACAGGTTGTCCGACTTGTAATTGATCGCTAGAAATTGCCATTGTTTCGCCCATATCCACGACTAATTTCACCTCTACTTGGGTGGCTTTGCCATTAGCAACGGTGTAAACTAGCCAATTTTCATCGCGGCGCACCAAAGCATCGCGAGGGACTACAAAGCTATTCGGATCGACCTGTAATTGTAATTCTGCCGCGATCGCCATTTTGGGTAACAAATTTTGCGGGGGATTTTGTAATCGCACCCTGACCATTTGCCGTCGTGATGCGGCGTTAGCTGCGGGAACCACGCCGCTAATTGTGGCGCGTCTTTGCCAGTTGGGAATAGCACGGGCAGTCAGTTGTACAGGTAAACCAGGGGTAATGCTGCCGCTGAGTTGTTCTGGCAATTCCAGAAAAACATCCAACTCGTTGCTATTTACCAAGGTGAACACCGGATCGCGACTCTCGACTAGATCGCCCACGCTGACTTCTCGCGATCGCACAATTCCCGCCACCGATGCCTTAACTTGCGTCCGCGCTAGGGTAAGTTGTGCCTGATTTACCGCAGAGACGGCGGCGGCGACGCTAGCTTGTTGCGCCGCAATTTCTTCCTGGGTAGGCCCGGCTTTGGCTTCGGCTAGAGCTGCTTGGACTTTCAAGCGTTCTGCTCTGGTAGCATCTACCGCCGCTCTTTCTTCTAATAGCGCTTTTTCACTGATTGCGCCTGCTGTCACCAACTCTTGATAACGTTTGAGGTTCTGCTGTGCTTCCCTTTCCCGTGCTTGCATAGAGCGGAGTTCAGCTTCGCGCTGGGCAATGATTTCCGGTCTGGTGCCTACTTCTAGACGCGCCAGTTCGCTGCGCGCCTGTGCTAGCTTTGCCTTGGCTTCTGCTAATACTAGCTGTTGATCGGCATCGTCTAAGGTAGCGATCGTCATTCCCGGTGTGACGCGATCGCCTACTTCCACAAAAACTCGCTCGACTGTCCCGGCGGTTTGGGTGCGGAGTGTGGCGCTTTTACTGGCTTCTACTTGCCCTAATAACTGGATACGTCTCAGGCCTTCACCACGTTTGAGGGAAATGGTTTCTACGGTTGTGGGCGGAAATCCTTGCGCCATTGGCGCAGATGGGGGTTGAGTGCTAGGAGTTACTGTCCGCCAAACAACTATACCGCCACCCACTAGGAGCAGCAGTCCTAACAGCCCAAGTTGCGATCGGTTGAGACGGCGAAATGGCATGGAAATTTTCATAGTAAACGAAGCACCTGAGATTAGTTGCGGGGTATGGCTGATCAGCTATTCTGCTTTTAAGTTGCACAATCCATCGTGAGGGTTGTTGACTGTTGACTGCCCTTATGAGTAGTTATGCAATTTAGACGCGCATTAGCTTATTTATTGAGATATTGCTTGTGTATCTCGTAGGTGATTGAGCATGGCTTTGGCATGTTCGCTCCAGTTAGGAAACTCTGGTAGTAACGCATAAACCCAAACAATGGCGTGGAGTTGTCGCATCTTGGTATATGGCTCTAGTACGGTAGAGTCAGGCGCGTGGGGATAAGCCGCTCTTCCTTCTTCATCCAGATTGATTAAGTCCCAAGCAATATGCCCTCTGCAAGTATCTTCAAAGTCGTTCCACAGCCATCCTTGTGCAGTAGGGACTAAATTTAAAGCATTGGCATCTCCATGCAATGGTTGTGTGTGATCGCTAGTTAACTGAGGCAATAAGCGCTCGTAAGTCTCTTGCAGCAATGTTAAATCGCTGGTAGTGAGAATATCGCCTGCCTGTTTCAACCGCTCCAATCCGCGGGGAATATCGTTGAGGGGCGGTACTAATAGAGGTAGATCGCCAGGATAATCTTGCAACAGGGCGTGTAATTCCGCCAGCATTCGCCCAATGATTTGCGGTTCTGGCAGGCTATCAGATACTGGTGGGATATATTGCCAAAAGCTCATCAACAACCCGTCATGCTGGTGGGGGATTGCTCTTAAGCGATCGCTTGGCGCAATTACAGGCGCACCCCTTGCAGCCAGAAACTCTGCCACAGAGATTTCCCGCTCCAGCCAAGACTCGATAGGAGAACGAAGTACAGGCGTTAGGGTACTGACACGGGCGACAATTGGTGCTGGGTGTAAATAAACCCGCAACGAATAAGCATTATTTAGCACATAAGGAGATTCAACCTTGATACCATAGGCAGAAGCAACCGATACAGCTGCGGCGACTGCTCTTGCTCTGGCAGTGATTGTGGTACAGTTTGCATTCTGAGATGACATGATGAAGAATTTTTGGTTTGTAGCGTGTAATTCATAAATAGTTGAACAAAATTAAAATCATTCGTGAAGAAAGGGAACATGTTACACAACCTGGTAATCAATTATGTATAAATACTGGAAAAACAAGTATGTTGGTTTATTATATAGCCTGTAGCATGAATGTAGTATATTCTCTAGCCGCCAATTGAGTCGCTCTCAAGAATAGTTTTCTCTAGCATGAGTTAAGCTAATTCCATCTCTGCAAAGGGCGAGATTGGGAACATTGTATTTCCTCTATTTAATAAAGTGTTGCAATAATCTTCTTAGAGTAGCAATTGTCTCCTCCATCTGCTTCACCTGATTGGGTGAAGCAGAAAAATATTTATTAACAGCAACAGAAAACTTCAATCCATAGAGAGATACTGTAAATTCTTCCCCATACCCCCTTGCATAGCGATTGGTTATTTTTTATTAATTGGAAGTCCCTAGGGCAATCGTCAGCAATGTAGCTGCACTCAACGCGGCTATTGTGCGAACATGGTTCCACAGCGTCCAGTTGGTTAGATATCTAGCCCAGAGATTTGCAGCTTCAGTACTATCTGGGTTAGCGATCGCGAGGGCATCATTTAGCGGTACATTAAAGGCAATTGTTACTAGAACTGTACCCACCAGATAGAGCGAGCTACCAACAAGCAAGTAAACTGCACCAGGTTGATGCAACTGTAACAGCGAAGCGATCGCCAAAAACAAACAAGCCAAAGCCGTACCAAACAGCGCTATCATGAACCAGGGATTGATCGCTGTGATATTTATCGATTGCATAGCGATAATGCCTTCTTTTGGCTGAAGTCGAGCCAGTGCACTCATCACAAAAGTCGAGAAGGCAAAGAAGACTCCAGCCACCAATCCGCAACCCAAGATAGCGAACAGTTTTAATGCCAAAGGCAATTGATCGACATTTGTCATAAAACCTTCTATAAATCAGTTTCCTTTAGTTTAGGAAAACAATAGATTTCTTACTATCTGATTTTTGTGCCTGCAATTGTACTGCGATCTACTTACTTTGAACGCTAAGCTAGTGCGCGTCTAAATTGCATAACTACTAATAAGATCAGTCAACAGTCAACAGTCAACAGCCCTCACGATGGATTGATGTAACTTAAAAGAATGGTAGTTTATCTTAAATTATGTAGCCGCACCTGTTAATTTTTGTAAATAGGTAACTTATGCAGCGCGAATTTGCCAGTCGAGATGAATTAATAGCTTATCTCAAGGAACAATTCCCCCAAGCCACAGAACGTGACGATTGTATCAGCAATACAGTCGGAGGAAGAAAAGCCGCGAAAAAAGCCTTACAAAAGGTTGAACCTGGTTTATATGCAAAAACACGCAATTTTTTAACAGGTAATGTCACTCAGCTTTCACCATATATCCGTTATGGAGTTTTGAGTTTGCGAGAAATTCGTGATTATGTACTGGATAAAGTCCAAAACCGTGATGACGCAACAAAACTAATTAACGAATTAGGTTGGCGAGATTACTGGCAAAGACTATATGCCAAACTAGGAAATAATATTTGGCAAGACCAAGAAGAATACAAAACAGGCTACACCATAGCAGAATACTCGCTCCTGTTACCCCAAGATATTAAAGATGGTAATACAGGCTTAGTTTGCATCGATAACTTTAGTCGAGAACTGCGAGAAACTGGCTATTTACATAACCATATGCGAATGTGGTTAGCCGCTTATATTGTTCATTGGCGACGTATTTGCTGGCAAGCCGGTGCGAAATGGTTTTTAGAACATTTATTAGATGGCGATCCTGCCAGTAATAATATGTCATGGCAATGGGTAGCCAGCACCTTTAGTCATAAACCTTATTTTTTCAACCGCGAGAATTTAGAACGCTACACCAAAGGATTGTATTGTCAAAAATGTCCTCTTTACGGTCATTGTGACTTTGAAGGTAGCTATGAAGAATTAGAACAACGCTTATTTCCTAAAGGAGAATTTACTAAAAAACCTAACAGTCAAAGTTGGCAAAAAGGGAAGAAGAAATAGGAATTTGGCATGGGGCATGGGGCATTGGGCATTGTGATAATAACTAATGACAACTGACAACTGACAAGTGTACGGGCGGGTTCACGGATATCTTCGCCGATCAACGATGATCTAAATAAACCCGCCCCTACTGACAACTGACAACTGACAACTAACAATTGACAAATGACTAACCAAATAATTTGGATACATGGCGACTGTTTGAGTCCTCATAACCCGGCTTTACAAGCATACCCAGATGCGCCTGCAATTTGGGTTTGGGATGATGCTTTGATAGAAGAATGGCAACTTAGTCTCAAGCGACTGACTTTTATTTATGAATGCTTGCTAGAGTTACCTGTAGAAATTCGTCGCGGTAAGGTAGCGCAAGAAATTTTAACTTTTGCCCAAGAAAATAACGCTGATTTAGTAGTAACAGCCGATAGTCCTAGTCCTCGCTTTCATCATATCTGTGATGAACTTGAGCGTTCTTTAAATTTAGAAGTGTTTGAGGTAGAACCGTTTTTTGATTACGACGGATATATTGACCTCAAACGTTTCTCTCGCTATTGGAAGGTAGCAGAAAAGTATGTTTTTGAATAATCCGTTGAGGATTTGTGAAATATTAGATTTATGGTTGTTGACTGTTAACAGTCAACTGTCAACAGTTAACAGCCCTGATTAGTAGTTATGCAATCTAGACGCCCATTAGCTTATATATTTATTTCTCCACAGATGTGAGTTTTAAAGGATACAATGGTTCAGATCCATTTAATTGCCAAATTCTCAATACTAATACAGCAGCTACAGTGAGCCAGACACAAGAAAATGATAAAATCATGCCCGCTACTGGGTTAGTTTGCCAATAAACTGCCGTCACTACCACAGCAGATAACCAAGGCCCTAAAATAACTACAGGAACAGCAGCACCTAATCTCCGTTCTACAGTAAAAATCGTATTCCAAGTATCGCCTAAAGCCAGATGTACTACAAACAAAATTAAAGGTAGTACTAAAAATTGGTGATTCATTTGTTGCCAAACCAATACAGAAGAAATTACCCGCAAAACAGCAATTACCATCCAAACTATGGGAAATACTAAAGGTGGTGGCGACCATCTTGGTCGAATTACTTGGTCATAGGTCTGACGAGAACGGGTATTATCTAAAAGAGAAAAAATTCGCGAACGTATGCTTAATAAAGCAAAAAATAATCCAGCCAATACAGTGCTAACCCAACTGGGGAAGTCAAAATTATTATCAATTAATTTTACTAATTTTTCCATTCCCAGTAACGCAAGAATCATTGCTCCTATTTGGAGGATAGTTCCAATTTTATAAACTACAACTGCTCTCATATCTAGTGCTTTTGTGGTAGCTATTGATGTATTGGGATACTGTTGTTGATTTCCCGTTTTTACACCCATAACTGTATTGACAAACTTTTCTAGTATGCTACTACTATTTGATTGATTCATAACTAAGAGATTAGCCGTAGTTCGTAATTAACAACAATCAATCATTATACGCTTGTCTCATGCCCAAAAAATAATTGCTTTCACAAAATATTGCTATCATCAGAAGTTCAGTTCTAATTTTGAGGACTAAAGTTCTGACTATAAATTCAATATTAATATGCCAGGTGCGTAAGTTCTAACTATGAATAGCTTCAAAAACAACCACAATCACAGCAATAATATTACCCAAAGTCCCAGTTTACAAGAAAGGCTGGGTTATGTATCGGGATTAATTTTCCTGTTAGTATTAGCTTTGTTAGTTAGAGAAGGAAAGCTGTTTAATTCAGCAGAAAATTTGCCGAATAAATCTGAAATTGCTCACAATACAGCAGAATTTATTGGTAAATCGGTGAGTATTAGAAGCAGAGTAATGGAAAAAATTGGTCTGAGTTCTTTTACTGTCAGCGATCAACGATTGTTTGGCGGCGAACCTCTTGTAGTTGTGAATGCTTCAAGTATACCTTTCGATCTACCAGTTAAAAAAAATATAGAAATTTACGTTACAGGTCAAGTTCGTAATTTAGCGATCGCCAAAATTGAGCAAGAATTTAATCTCAAACTAGAGGATAAATATTATAAAGATTACATTAACAAACCTGCAATTATTGCTCAATATATTGCCCTATCACCCCCACCTGGACGAATCACCCAGAATCCTGAAGAATATTCTGGTCGTCAAGTTACAGTCACAGGGAAAGTAGCAAATATCCGCAGTTCAATTTTATTAACACTAGATGATAATCAATTATTTGGTGGTCAAGATTTACTAGTGTTATTAACCGCACCACCCAAAGACTCAATTAACCAAGGTCAGACAGTATCAGTGATGGGTGAAGTACGTCTGTTTGTTGCAGCTGAAATTGAGCGAGAGTACAACTTTACTTGGAGTATGGATGCGAAAAAACAGTTAGATTCTGAGTACGCGAATAGACCTGTTGTAGTGGCGGAAAATGTCTACCCTTCTTAAGAATTGTTAGTAAATTAATTTACTCAGTTTATCCAGGTTACTAAGTTTTGTTCTAAAATTTGTACAAACCCAATGGCAATTTGAATTAAAGGCCAGCCTACTAAACAGATAAAAGCTGCTCGTTGAGTAGTAATATCTAATCCTTGGCGGACAGCAACAATTACTGCTAATAAACTCCACACTGCCAAGATTAGCTCAATTGGTCGTCCAAGTAAGGGAATCAGGGTTAAAAAATTCAGGACTTGCGGTGCATAAGCAAAGCCTATGGGTACAAGTAAGTCACCGTAGGTAGGATCGATAGGTTTGAGCCATTGCCCAATTTTCCAAATTGTGAATGTCCAAAAATAGTAGCCGACAACAACAGCGATCGCATCAATCGTCAGACCAATTAAAAGTACAAAAATAGTAGCTCTATTAATTAATAAAATTACGCCACTACCTATGGCGTGAGAAATAGCAGCCAAAATGACAATGCTTAGGCCTAACCTGCGGTTTCGCTGTGTATTGCGAGCATTTTCATAGAAGTCGCCATTCAAAGCTAAAGCATACCGCAGCGTACTACATAAACCTGGCTTTGATGTGATTTTATTACTACTCATTTTTTCTAACTTACGAAAGATGACAGATGACTAAAAGCATAATTTTATAAAATAAGCTATCAAAAATCAAAGTTTTAAGCTCAATATGATTTTACTAACTATAGCAATCCTAAATGATTTGTGAAATATTATATGTAGGGTTGTTGACTGTTGACTGTTAACGGTTAATAGTCAACAGCCAAAACCGATATTTTTCACAACTGAAATAGGAGCGCTATATATAAAACAATAATCATCACATGCGTAAGATTGGCGGACAAATATTGGTATGGTTACAAAATGGCACATCAAAGCTGTTGATTTTAGCAGGAATTATACTTCTGGTTTGGGGAACTGTTGCCCCTGTTGGCACTTTGGTCTGGTGGATAAGTCAAAGTTCTGAAAGCCTAGGTATCAAGAAAAATTCCGCGAAAAAATTACCTGAAAATAACCGTTTGCGGAAATTTGATAAGTCAAAAAATATCGATTGCTATATAGTTTTTTTACCAGGAGTAGGGGATTTCTCCGCTAATGAATTAACTCCAGGCGAAGAATTTTTTCTCGATAAATTAGAGCAAATTCATCGTAATTGTGTAACAGTACGCGATGTTTTTCCTTATTCTGCTGCTAACGAAAGTTTAGGAGGACAAAGATTATTAGCACCTCTATGGAGCGCAGCCGAAAATGCAGATGGTTGGCTTTCTAATACAGATATTTTCATCAAAATTCGTAATCTCTGGCGGTTTGCAATTTCTGCCGATGACCGCTATGGACATATTTATAACTCAGGAATTGCGAATGCGATCGTTAATCGCATGGATGCTGTATATCCTATACCTGAAAACCCTAAACAAAACTTGAAACTGATTTTAGTGGGAACCAGCGGCGGAGTACAAGTCGCTCTGGGTGCAGCTTCTCATCTCGACCAATGGCTCAATGCTCAATTAATTGTTGTCTCCATCGGTGGTGATTTTGATGGTGAAGAAGGCTTTGATGCAGTTGAGCATGTGTACCAACTAGTAGGCGAGAGAGATTGGATTGAAGATATTAGCAAGATTTTATTTGCTTCACGCTGGCCAATCACCGTAGGTTCGCCATTCAATCAAGCTCGTCTTGCGGGACGTTATACCGTTGTGCAGACAGGCCCTCATGCTCATAGCGGTTCTCAAGGCTATTTTGGTACCACAAAAATCAAACAAAGTCAGACAACTTATGTAGAATTAACACTCAAAAAAGTGAATCAACTGCCAATTTGGTCTAATGAAAAAATATCAGCACCCAGGTGAGAAATTAAAATCTGAATGTAGTCCGAATCAGGCCTGTATAGATGGTGTCGTTATTGCTATTATGTTCGGGATTAAATATCACAATCAAACCTGGTGTAATCGAGAGATTGTTATTCACTTGATAACGATATAAAGCCTCTAAATGGAAGGAAGTATTAGTGTCTATACGTCTGTCTGGTACAAGATTAGTCGCACTAACGCTATTATTGCCAAAGTCGTTACTAGTTACCTTGGGTGGTTGTCCAAAGATAATACCCCCAAGATTACCCTTTTTACCCAAGTCTGGGAAGGCTAAAGTCACCGCCCAGTTCCAAATGTCGGCTTGATCGCCACGATTCACATTAGCACCAGAACTATTTTCCGCGATCGCTTGTGTATATCCTACCCAACCAGCGAGGGTAAATTGAGGGCTGAAACGATAGTTGGCTTGTAGTCCATAGTGATTGCTGGTCGTGTTGACTGGAGTAGTAGCGCTAGAGTTGAAGGGATTATTTGCAAATGCACTACCATAGGAACCCGAAACTACCACATCACCATCATTGTTAGCACCTCTGAGGTAGGAGTGTGCATAAGTTAAACCTAGAGTAAAGTCTTTATTTGGTTGAAACGCCAATTGTGCTAAAGCGCCATAACTCCCATCAAATAGGCCTTTACCGTTACTCGGATCGTTTGCTCTGCGAGCGAGATAACCACCTGATAAGGTAATGCTGTCACTCAACTTAAAAATCGCACTGATACCTGAACCGATATTGCTACCAGAGCCAGTATTACTAGCGCGATAAATTGGCGAAAAACGACCAAAACGAGACAATGAACCAACGGGAGTAGAAGACAACAAGGGATTAAAAGTATTGAAGTTGTCGTAAAACTCGCCACCAATAGCATCAACAATCACGTTGAGGCGATCGCCTACAGGAAAGCGATAATATAACTTACCCATCTGAACGCTGTTATCAGCATTATTGGTAGTGTCCCAAGAGTTGCGAGTCATGTTTGTCCCGGTGACAGCACCACTAAAAGCAATGGTGTTGTTAGCTTCTAAACGGGTAAATAATTGGTCTTTACCAGTAAAGCTAGTAACGAAATTGATGCGGATGCGATCGCTCAACGTGGCTCTATCTTGCAGCCTCCGTCCACCGGATGCAGCATACTGATTGTTAGCAAAAGTTTCTCTAGTTGCGCCTGCGGGACGAGCGTTAATTTCATTCCACACATCTGAGTTTAAAGCGCGATCGCCACCAAACACACTACCAAGACTGATAATCACTTCTGCATTTAACTTGGTAGTGGTAGAAAATTGTTGACTTTCCAAGGTTGCTGTACGACCTTCTAAGCCATCCATCCTTCCCCGCAGTTCTGTTAGCCCATCAGCAAACTCTTGTTGTAATTTTTGCAATGTTTCTAAGTCTTGCTTAGTTACTAAGTCGGCTGTAGCAGTTGCAATCAGTTCGTTGACTCGATTCAAACAAGCATTCAAACCTGCTGCAAATTCATAGCGTGTCAGCGCCCGATTTCCACGAAAGCTACTATCTGGATATCCAGCAATACAACCATAGCGCTCAACCAAAGATTGCAAAGCACCAAAGGCCCAATCTGTGGGTTGGACATCAGAAAGTTGCGATACTGATGTCACCTGCTCCATTGCAGAGTTGGACTGTTCTATATTGTCATCAGACAGTTGCTGACTCTGTTGGGATAGTTCATTCTGTGACTCATCTAGTTGGCTATTTCCTAGCACTGGATTTGCTGATGCAGCTTTAGCTGACATCATTGTAGCTAGCATGAATAAAAAAGAAGACCGTACAAAAGTGGACATTACCCTCACACCTCAAATCTATTCAAATCACCAAATATATTGGTATAGGTGGCAAGAATAATACCAATATTGTTGGCTAAAATCAATTGTATTAAATAGGCAAATCCTGACTTTATCAAATCTTTACGCAATCAAATCGGCTAGATCTCTAGCCTTAGGCGATCGCTACAGCATCACAAGCTTAAATTCATAGTAGTATGATTACCAACCTAATTATGTTGATTGGGTTGGTAACCCTACCTGAAGTATCAGCTTGCAACTTTTCTAACTCTCGAAAAAATGGGCGAACTGGGAGTACTGATTTAAAAGTCTCTCAAGATTCCATCAAAATTAAGCTGAGGGGATCGAGACGCAAATACCAAGGAAAAGGCTGATCTTTAATTGTTACCCATTTTTCTTTAAAGACTTCTGCTTGCAAATGGTAGTCTTGAGGATTATTAGCAGCAGAATGCAGTTTTAAAAATAAAGTCATGCGGTGTGGTGTTTCACTAGTTCTGACTAACCAACAAGGAAAAGTATTTTCCTGATTAGGGTCTTTGGTAAAGCTGATGTGATGGGCACGAATACCAACATAAGATATATTTTGAGGCATCGCTGCCATAATTTTCAGCTGACAACCCCAATCAAGAGCTTCAATCAAACCCGATCGCAATAGCTGCGCCTGTGAAAAGTTCTTACAACCGGTGATTTGCGCAACGCTCACGGTGCTAGGATGCTCAAAAATATCGTATTTAGAACCATATTGCACAGCTCGACCATGTTCTAAAACCAACAAATTAGGGCAAACTCGGTAAGCTTCTTCCATATTATGGGTGACAAACAAAGCCACGCCTTGATAATCAGCTAAAGTTGCGGTCATTTGCTGTTCTAATTGACTCCGCAGGTGGGTATCGAGTGCAGAGAAAGGCTCATCTAATAGTAATGCTTGAGGTTTCGAGGCTAATGCTCTAGCCAAAGCTACACGTTGTTGCTGACCTCCAGAAAGTTGGTGCGGATAGCGATCGCCTAATCCTTGCAACTGCATAGCTAATAATTGCTCTTCTATCTGTAAGCGGATACTACCCTTAGATAGTCCTTTGGGTAAGGCAAAAGCAATATTTTGTGCCACAGTCATGTGGGGGAATAAAGCATAATTCTGCACTAAAAACCCGATGTGGCGATCGCGACTGGGCAGATTAATTCTTTGTTCGGAATCAAACAATACTTTACCATTAAGGACAATTCGTCCTTTGGTTGGTGTTTCTATCCCCGCAAGACAACGCAGAATCATGCTTTTACCAGCACCAGAACCTCCCAACAATCCTAAGGTTTGCTCGTCGGTATTAAAAGCTACTTCCAGATGAAAACTCGGCAGTGTTTTTGCGATATCTAAACTTAATCCCACAGTCGAAGATATTTTAGGGGACACAGAGGCTTCATTAACTTGTGTGCTTTTTTTGCGTATCCTTATTTCCCTGTGTCCTCGCCGCCCTTTTTCTCTAGACTCTTGCCAAAAGTTGACACCAATAATTCCCGATAGGGAAATTGCCATAATTACAATCGACCAAAACCAAGCTTCATCCATAGCTCCGGCTTCCACAGCAAAATAAATTGCCATTGGAATCGTTTGCGTTTGTCCGGGAATGTTACCAGCCAGCATCAGCGTCGCCCCGAATTCACCCAAAGCACGGGCAAAAGCCAGAGTTGTCGCGGCTAAAATTCCCGGTAGTGCTAACGGTAAACTAATTCGCCAAAAAATTGTCGATTCCTTTGCTCCCAGAGTTCTGGCTACCCGCAGGAGATTACTATCAATTTGTTCAAAAGCTCCAAGCGCAGTTTTATACATTAAAGGAAAAGAAACCACCGTAGCTGCGATCGCTGCACCATACCAAGTAAAAACAATGCTGAAGTCCAAGGGCTGCATGAGTTTTCCTACAGGCCCGTTTTTCCCAAAAAATAGCAATAACAAAAAACCAACCACTGTAGGAGGTAAAATCAGTGGTGCCACAAAGATCCCCTCAATCAGTGATTTTGCTTTGCCTCGATATCCTAGCATCCAATAGGCAGCAGTAATACCTAAAAAGAAAGTAATAAATGTGGCAAGTAATGAAGTTTTTAGTGATATCCACAGGGGCGATAAATCCGGTGCCATAGTTTTTTGCTGAAAAATGTAGTGAATTAGAGCTAGTTTGAATGGGTGCATTCCATGCTCAAACAGCCCTGTGAAAATTTCTTTTGTTAACTACCAGCTACGATAAATCCCTGTTTTTCAAACACTGTTTTGGCTTCATTACCTGATAAAAATTGCACAAAATCCTTAGCAGCATCGACATTTTTACTGCTTTTGAGGACTGCAATGGGATAAACGATAGGAGAATGAGTGTTTTGGGATGCCGTGGCGACAATTTTTACTTTTGGGGTACTTTTAGCATCTGAGAAGTAAACCAACCCCGCATCAGCATTACCTGATTCTACGTAATTGAGAGCTTGACGAACGTCTTTAGCGTAAACTGCCTTGCCTTTAACCTGGTCAAGAATTTTTAATGAAGTTAAGACTTGTTGAGCGTAAACTCCAGCCGGGACACTTTTGGGTTCGCCTAGAGCAATCTTTTTAATGCTTGGTGAAGATAAGTCTTTAAAATCAGTGATCACTGGAGAATTTTGAGGTGCAATCAACACTATTTGATTTTTCAACAAATCCTTGCGAGTTTCATTAACTAATAAACCTTTTTGCTGTAAAGCATCTATCTGTTTAGTTGCAGCTGAGATAAATACGTCAACCCTTGCGCCTTGTTCAATTTGTTGCTGTAAAGCACCCGACGAACCAAAGTTGTATATCAGATTGACATTTGGCTTTTGTTTGCTGTACAGAGGCTTGATTTCATCCATTGCATCTTTGAGGCTAGCAGCTGCTGATATTGTTAAACTTGCTGTTTGTGCTGCTGGGCTAGCAGTTGAAGATGGGTTAGGTGTCGTCGTTGGGCTACAGCTGACAATGAGTAGGAACGAAATTAATACCCAACTCACAAAAGTCAGGATGGGTTTATTAATCATTTGAAACCTCTCAAGCATTTTTTCTTAATTCATAATTTACCAACCTATTACCCTAGAATCCAAAAAAATTGGTACAAGATTTACCAATTGTCAGGGTTTCATTACCAAAATTGCTGGTAGTCATCACCTAAACTAGGGCAAAAAGTTGATCAATCAGAACGAACTTTAAGAGGTTTGATTAACTTTTTCAGCTATAATTATTGACAATGGAGACATGTAAAACTGGTTGTTCAAAAGCCTGTAAGAGCTTCATGCGTATAAATTTTAAGTTAATGGAGAATAGGGAACTCGAATCCCTGACCTCTGCGGTGCGATCGCAGCGCTCTACCAGCTGAGCTAATTCCCCTTATTTTCAGATTTAGGATATCCTAATTTTTGTATTCACCATTTTTAATTATATCATTACTCTGCCTTTGCTTTTAACTCTTTTTGGGAAAATACTTCTTGCACTCTGTCAAGTTCCAAATCTGTCAGATAATCCACAGTCCAGTTACAGCAACGCTGAAGCATGTGGAAAGGGTAGGTATTCGCTACACCTACTACCTGCATTTGCGCAGTTTTTGCGGCTTGGATACCTGCGGGGGTATCTTCAATTGCGAGACATTCTTGTGGTTGCAGATTTAAGTCAGGATATTTTTGATTCAAGCGTTCCACTGCTAACAGATAACCATCGGGTTTTGGTTTACTGGTAGTGATATCATCACCAGCAACTATGACTGAAAAATGTTCGGCTAGATTAGCGCGTTCGAGTACTAAATCTATTTCTTTGCGAATTGCACCACTAACCAACCCTATTTTTAGGTTGCGCGAACGTACCTGAAATATCAAGTCGTCTAAGCCTGAATACAAAGGCAATTTTTCTAATTTCTCTAGTTCGAGGATATAACTCTGCGCTTTGCGGTTGAGTAATTGAGTTAAATATTCTTCACTGACGACTCTACCACGATTATCTAACAATTCTTGAAAACAAGCGCGATCGCTTCTTCCTAAAGAAAATTGACGTTCATTATCCCGTTGCGGTTGGAGATTTTCTGCAATCAATATCTCATCGATCAATTTTAGGTGGATACGCTCATCATTAATGATGACACCATTAAAATCAAATAAAACTGCCTTTAAACTCATGCTTTTATGCCAAAAACAGGGGAACCTAAATCCTCCAAATCACCGTTATCTGTTGATTTTGATTCGTACTGACGAACTTGTTTGTGAATAGTTACATCTTCTTTAGACAATGGTTTAACGCCACTCGTTATTTGATGTATCCACCAAACATCCTGGGTTGGTAAGGTTGCAAATCCTGCTTGCTCCATACTTTCATCCAGATTGAAAGCAGCATACTCACGAAGATATGGTTCTTCGATCGCATCATTGAGCCATTCTAGCTGACGCAGGGCCTTTTGATTAATATCTAAAATTAATACTTGTCCTCCTGCAACTAGTAACCGAAAACATTCTTGCACAATTGTTTGGGATACAGTCGTAGGGATTTCCCGAAATAGTAAACTAGCTGTGACTAAATCAAAAGCAGCATTAGGGAAAGCTGTTTTTTCTGCATTACCATGTCGCCAAATAATGTCTAAACCTGCACTGGTGGCTTTAATATCTGCTTTGACTAACATATAAGCAGATAAATCTAAGCCGATCACCTCCGCTTGCGGGAAAGCTTGTTTTAACATCAAGGTAGTAGAACCGGTACCGCAACCCAAGTCAAGTATGCGTCTCGGTTTAACTTTAATTGCATCAATCAAAGCTTGACGTACCAGATTTTCGTTAGGTGGCAGCAGATATTGAATAATTGGATCGTAGGAAACTACTACCTTGGGATTGAGATAACCGCCCTCAATACCGCGAAATTTATGGTTACTGTAGTAAGTAGGGATTATGACATCAGCACGTTGAAAGCCATTGCTTTGTTTGTCCCAGTCTATACTTAGGGCATAACGTTCTAACCCTGCTTCATCAATCAAAAACCGGACTACAGGGGATAAAAAACGTTCCCAGAATAGATTTTGCGGAATCGCCATAGGATTAGGCTATTACTACCACAGTGATATTATTTACAAATTTTAATATATTTCTCAGATATTTGCTTTGACCGCAGTCACTCATGGCTGATCTAGCCTAGCTTTTATCCGAGAGTTGACATATATAAATTACAAATACTACAATAATGTTACATGCAATTCAAGCTGCAAAAAACTGTAACCGCTTTCTTAAGTTTGGTCAAGCCAAGTAACAGTGTCTAAAAATGTAAATTTATACAATTGCTCGTGACTAATAAATCTAATTTTATTTTACATTTCCAACTACACACAAAAAACTGAAAATAGAGAAAAAATTATGCCCTACGAAAAATTAGAAATTACTACACCAACACCAGTATTATCTTGGGCGAATCACCCTTTAGGGACAGAAGAAACCAAGATGGCGAAGAATGTAGCATCATTACCATTTGTATTTAAACATGTAGCATTAATGCCAGATGTGCATTTAGGTAAAGGTGCTTTAGTTGGTTCTGTATTAGCAACAAAAGAAGCCATTATTCCTGCTGCTGTGGGTGTGGATATTGGTTGCGGTATGGCTGCTATTAAAATGCCGTTTACTGGTGAAAAACTAGAAGGCAAACTCAAGAAAATTCGTCTAGATCTTGAAGCAGCAATTCCTACTGGATTTAACGAAAATAAAGAAATTGAAAAATCTGTCACTAATTGGCAACATTGGAGTGATTTTAAAGACTTGCATCGCGGTGTACAAAACCTAGAAACTAAAGCGATGAAACAAATGGGTTCTCTTGGCGGAGGTAATCACTTTATTGAAGTTTGTCTCGATACAGAGAACTACGTTTGGTTAATGCTACATTCTGGTTCGCGTAACATCGGCAATAATTTAGCCCAATGCCATATTAATACAGCTAAAGAATTAGCGAAGATGGCAGATAATAAATTACCCGATCCAGATTTAGCGCATTTTGTAGCTGGTACACCAGAATTTGCAGCCTACTGGAACGATTTACAATGGGCACAGGAATATGCACGTTTCAATCGTGATGTGATGATGGCGCGATTTAAGCGCATTATCGAAAAACATCTTGCAGGTGGTAAAGCAACCAAACCCTTATTAGAAGTAAATTGTCATCACAATTACGCCGAAAAAGAAGTACATTTTGGCGAAGATGTGTATGTTACTCGTAAAGGTGCAGTGCGCGCACAAACTGAAGATTATGGCATAATTCCCGGTTCAATGGGAGCAAAATCTTTCATTGTTAAAGGTAAAGGTAATGCTCATAGTTTCTGTTCTTGTTCCCACGGTGCAGGGCGTTTATTATCGAGAAATAAAGCCAAGAATGTCTATACTCTTGATGATTTGATTGAACAAACCAAAGGTGTAGAATGCCGTAAAGATGAAGGTGTATTAGATGAAATTCCCGGTGCTTATAAACCAATAGAACAAGTCATGGCAAATCAAGCTGATTTGATTGAAGTTGTAGCCACACTCAAACAAGTCTTGTGTGTGAAGGGATAAATTACGTAAGGTGGGCAGTGCTCACCTTACGTATTATTTATTTTTTTGTTATTTTTAATTTATAGCTATTTATGGTACCCCGTGTTAGAGCGCCAGAATTTCCAAAAAATTATCCTTGGTTTAATACAGATAAACCATTATCCATTAAACAACTTAAAGGCAGAGTTATCGTCTTAGACTTTTGGACATATTGTTGTATTAACTGTTTACATATACTCCCGGATTTGAAATATTTAGAACAAAAATATCAAGATAACTTGATAGTTATTGGTGTCCACTCTGCTAAATTTGCTAATGAAAAAGAAACAGAAAATATACGCCAAGCAATCTTGCGCTATGACATCGAACATCCAGTTATAGTAGATAGTGATTTTCGCATTTGGCAAGAATATGCTGTACGTGCTTGGCCGACTTTAATGATTATCGATCCTGAAGGTTATGTAATTGGCTATGTTTCTGGAGAAGGAAATCGGAATGCTGTAGACGAACTCATTGCTAAGCTAATTCAAGAACATCAAGAAAAAGGTACAATTAACTTTCAAGAAATTAGCCTTAATTTAGAAAAACAATGTCAACAATTAATTACACCCCTGGCTTTTCCTGGTAAAGTTTTAGCAACATCAGCAGGATTATTTATCGCTGATTCTGGACATCATCGTTTAGTAATGAGTGACTTCGATGGGGAAATTCTCCATGTAATTGGTACAGGAAAATCTGGTTTAATTGATGGTGCTTTTAATGAAGCACAGTTTTTTGCACCGCAAGGAATGGCGTTTGATGTAGAACAGCAAATTCTCTATGTTGCTGATACAGAAAATCATGCTTTAAGGCGAGTTAATTTACAAAGTCAAGTTGTAGAAACGATTGCGGGAACTGGCGAACAAAGTCGTAATCTTCGTCCTCATGGTGGCGCTGCTTTGGAAACAGCTTTAAATTCTCCTTGGGATTTGGTGAAGGTAGGAAATACTCTATTTATTGCAATGGCGGGAACTCATCAAATTTGGGAAATGAATTTAGCCACAGGAGTAATTAAAACTTATGCTGGTATGGGTGCAGAATCTTGTGTTGATGCTTCCTTGAATGAATCTGCTTTTGCTCAACCTAGCGGTATTAGTAGTAATAGCGAAGAGTTATTTATTGCTGACAGTGAAGTTAGTTCAATTCGCGGTGTGGGAATTGTGGAACCGCGTTTAGTAAGAACTGTGTGCGGTAGTGGCGATTTATTTGGCTTTGGTGATATTGATGGACAAGGTGAAAATGTGCGGTTACAGCATTGTTTGGGGGTAGAATATTCGCAGAATTATTTATGGGTAGCTGATAGTTACAATCATAAGATTAAATTAGTGAGTCCTAGCACGGGTAATTGTCAAACAATTTTGGGCGATGGTGCTATGGGTTTGCAGGATGGTGTGGGGAAAAATACGCGATTTTTTGAACCTTCAGGATTGAGTATTTTGGGGTCGAATTTATATATTGCTGATACTAATAATCATGTGATTCGCCGTGTAGATTTGAATAAGTTTGAGGTGACAACGTTGAAGTTTAAGGGTTTGTGTGCGCCGGATGTTTGTGTTCCGGTTAATTTTTAGGTTGATTTCTCACACATTCGACGTTCGCGGTAGCGTTGCTTAGCAAAGAGTAGACGCAAAGGCGCAACGCACCGATACCTCATCAATAATTCAAGGTGCGTTAGCCTAGTCTGTGGGAAGGCTAAAAGCGAACGAAATCCTAATATAATGAGGAAATTACGCAACCAAGAACTTAAACTCTATTGAAGAGTCGATAGTATTGCGATCGCTAAAATCATCAAACCCACACCAAAAACTGACAACAGTTCTTGAGCTTCAGTACATCGTGGATAAATGACTATTTAGGAAGATGT
The DNA here is from genome assembly GCF_014697075.1 of Tolypothrix sp. FACHB-123. GTDB lineage: Bacteria > Cyanobacteriota > Cyanobacteriia > Cyanobacteriales > Nostocaceae > Aulosira. Next base: position 193,493 of record NZ_JACJRE010000001.1, read on the forward strand.
CACCAGGTTAAGTTGTCATCTAGCGTGAAAAAGTCGGATAAATTAACCAAGACTTTCCATGATTCAACCTCAAGCTATTTCTATCCCTGAACCACAAATTCCCAATCCTGTCCCCAATCCCTTACCCAGTCCCGAACCTACACCGGGGCCAACCATTCCTCAACCTATACCCGAACCAGCACCGGAACCCGTACCTTCTCCCATTCCCCAAACGGTTCCCGCACCAATTCCCCAAACTGTTCCCGGAACAATACCCCAAACAATTCCCGAACCTGTTTAAATTATCTTGGTAATGTAAGCCAACATCTAAAAATCTAAAATGCTACGAGCCGGAATTGTCGGACTTCCCAACGTCGGAAAATCTACTTTATTCAATGCTTTGGTTGCTAACGCCAAAGCTGAAGCTGCTAACTTCCCATTTTGCACCATTGAACCGAATGTCGGCGTTGTCGCAGTACCGGATGAGCGTTTAAATGTTCTCTCGAATATATCCGGTTCAGCACAAATCATCCCAGCGCGGGTTGAGTTTGTGGATATTGCTGGTTTGGTTAAAGGTGCGAGTGAGGGTGAGGGATTAGGAAATAAATTTCTGTCCCACATCCGGGAAGTTGATGCAATTGTCCATGTGGTGCGGTGTTTTGAAAATGATGATATTATTCACGTTGCTGGTTCTGTTGACCCAGCACGAGATATTGAAATCATTAATTTAGAACTTGGTTTAGCAGATTTAGGACAAATTGAACGCCGGATTGACCGTACCCGTAAACTAGCCAGGACTAGTAAAGATGCACAATTTGAAGTCACTGTTCTTGAAAAATTATCTGCGGCTTTAAATGAAGGTAAATCAGTTAGACAGGTAAGTTTAACAGCAGAAGAAGCCGAGATAATTAAAGGATTAGGACTGCTAACAAGTAAACCTATTATTTACGCTGCGAATGTTTCTGAGGATGACTTAGCAACGGGTAATGATTTTGTTGAGAAGGTGCGAGGAATTGCATCCCAAGAAAATGCGCAAGTTGTCATAGTTTCCGCCCAAGTAGAAGCGGAACTTGTAGAATTAGCAGAAGAAGATAAAGCTGATTTTCTAGCATCCTTGGGCGTGGAAGAAGGCGGTTTAAAATCTTTGATTCGTGCTACTTACACTTTGTTAGGTTTGCGGACTTATTTCACCAGCGGGCCGCAAGAAACTCGCGCTTGGACAATTCACGCGGGAATGTCTGCACCCCAAGCAGCAGGTGTAATTCACTCAGATTTTGAACGGGGATTTATTCGCGCGGAAACTGTGGCTTATGAAGATTTAGTCACATGTGGTTCGATGAATGCTGCGAAGGAAAAAGGCTTAGTCAGAAGTGAAGGGAAAGAATATGTTGTCAAAGAAGGCGATGTGATGTTATTCCGGTTTAACGTGTAGGGTTTGTCGCTAAGCGCCGCACCCATAATAAGCTAATCTGCTTTTAAGTTGCACAATCCATTGTGAGGGCTGTTGATGGTTGACGGTTGACGGTTGACGGTTGATTGTCCTTATTTGTAGTTATGCAATTTAGATGCGTATTAGCTTACATCCTATGGATTAAGTTAAGGGCGGGGGAAACCCCGCCCCTACAATTTGAAATGTTGTGTTCAGAAAATCGCTTTAAGCCCAAGTATCACGCCACTTCACAGTACCTTCTTTCGCAATTACCCAACGCCGGGGTACGCTATTTTCGCGCAGGGGCGATCGCCCTTCGCGCCACATGGCATATTTATAACTAATTAACTTACCTGCACTCTCGTCAAAAGGAATTTCGGCAAACCAGGTATTTGTGTTAATATACTCCAAAGGGTAGGCTTTGCTAATATCCCAGTTACCTAACTCTGGACAGTCTCCAGTAACGACTATGGTTTCACCTAGTTGAGTTTGGACGCCGTTTAATTGTACGCGCACAATTGTCTGTCCTTTAATTCTTTCGCCAACGTGACTGAAAACAATTACTCCCCGTTCTGCAAGTACGAGGTTGTGAATTTTGCCGTCTTTGACTTCATACTTGTTACGAGTGACTACACAGGTATGTTCTCCATCTGGTAGTTCGGTTTCTACTTCTGCTAGAGTTACTTCTCCCCCCCGATTCAAGGCGACAAAACATAAAGAATCACGATAGCGGCGCACGTAGCAATAAACATCTGCTGTTAAATATTTTTGCCAATGACTACCCATTGATACTGCTGGGTTTAATCGCCGCAAACCAGATAATAATCTCACGTAACGATAAATTTCTGTATCGGTGTCCCAATTTTCCATCATTGGGCGATTGTATGGATCGTTACCACCATCAGTATCGTTGTGTAGATATTGTTCTGTGCCGTAATAGAGGCAAGGAATACCGCGACAAGTCATAATTAAAGCGATCGCTACTTTTAACATCGCTGGATCGGGATTCAGCGATTGAAAACGAGCCATATCGTGGTTATCGATAAAGGTAATTAACTCTGTCGCGCCGTTGTAGCGATGGTCTTGGTCAAAGATATATTGAATTGTCTGGAAGCCATTTTCTGAACCTTGGGCTAATGCGACTCTAATCGCCACACACAACCCAAAGTCTAAAATTGTCATTCCCGAATTGTTGGCAAATTCTACAGAGGGATCGTCATTAGGACTGCTATAAATCCATTCACCGAAAATAAATACATCTGGCTTATGATTCAACATATCACCAGTAAACTCTTGCCAAAACCAAATTGGCATATGCTTGACAGTATCTACTCGCAGTGCATCTACGCCCCTGTCTAGCCATTGTTTAATTGCCGATTTGATATACTCACGATATTCGCTATTATTTTCATTAAAGGTCGCTAAACCAGCTAATTCACAATTTTGGACTTGCCACTCATCTTCCCAATTTTGGACTTCACCGTAGTGATGATACCAATGATTAACATCATTATGGAAGTCGGCAATTTTTACCCCATCATCATATAATTCACCTTTGCTACCACTAGTATCTGGGGTGCTATGGTTGCAAACAATATCTAAGATTAGTTTCATATTCCGCTTGTGTATTTCTGCAATCAAGCGGTCAAAAGTTGTATCTTTGCTGTCTTGAGTGGCGTTTAAAGAAGGGTTTTCTCCCTGAGCAATAAACCGGGGATTGATGCGCTTAAAGTCTTTTGTCCAATAACCATGAATCGCCGCATTACCGACAAATAATTCTTCTACTTGCTCAAACAAAGGAGTTAGCCAAATAGCTGTCACTCCCATATTTTTTAAATAGTCTAATTTATCAATTACGCCCTGTAAATCGCCACCCCAGTACTTACCCCAATCTTTCCCTGTGGGATCGTACAGTTCTGAATTGATACCTTCGCTATTATCTGGATCGCCATCATGAAAGCGATCCACCACAATAAAGTAAATAGTTTCCTGACGAAATTCAATATCTCTGGTGTAGAGAAACTCTAAATTAATATCTGTCTCTGATGGAGGCGAGGAGATAATGTTTTCTACTTCTTGATTAGGTTCTGTTACTTGATATTGTTCTGAGGATAATTGAGATGGAGGAGTCTGTACCATAAAAATATTCCAAGTCCTTGATAATACAAGTTTGCAATCCCAGAAATAAAAGTTTTGCACCAAGTTGTTGACTGCAAACATGGGTATTATCTAATTATTTTTTTTATGGGGTCATCTATCTTCAGTTAGTGTCAGTCTCAGTCTAGAGAAAGATTACGATTGGTCAGTTATCATACCGTTTCTGGATGAAGATGCATTGAATTAGCCCACTTAGGTGGACTATTCCTGAGGGCGGTATAGCGCAACTTCATATGCAATTGCTATCAGTTGTTAGTGGTTAAAAAAGTAAACGATTTCCTTTTTTGCGGCGTTTGATTTCTGCTTGAATGGCATCAACTACTGTTTCAATGACCTTGACTCTGGCATAATATTTATCATTGGCAGCTACGACTGTCCAAGGCGCATTTGGGGTAGTAGTGCGTTGAATCATTTGATTAACTGCGACTTCGTAATAAGGCCATTTTTCCCGATTTCGCCAATCTTCATCGGTGAGTTTATACTGTTTAAAAGGATCGTTTTGCCGTTCAGTAAAACGTTTGAGTTGTTCTTCGGCGCTAATGTGCAGCCAAAATTTCACTAAAACGTAACCAGCAGTAGTTAATTGTGCTTCAAATTCATTAATTTCTTGATAAGCCCTGCGCCATTCTACTTCTGCTGCAAAGCCTTCCACACGTTCCACTAATACCCGTCCGTACCAAGAACGGTCAAAAATACCAATTGTTCCTGTGGTGGGTAATCTGCGCCAAAATCGCCATAAATAATGATGGGCTTTTTCTTCATCTGAAGGCGCAGCAAAGGGAAATACAAAGTAACTCCGGGGATCGAGAATATCTGTTAATCGTTTAATCGCCCCACCTTTTCCTGCTGCATCCCAACCTTCAAATAAAACTAACACGGGTATTTGATGTTTGTGGATGCTTAATTGTAGCTGACGTAGCTGGATTTGTTCGTTTGCTAATTGCTCATCATAATCTACTTCTGAGAGACTTTGGTTTAAATCAATTTGTGCTAAGTAGTCTGGTTCTGTGGGTTCTAAATGGGTTTGTGCTGGTAGGATGGGGATAGGCAGTTGAATTTGTTGTCGATCTAAAGCAGCAGTTAAGGTTGCAGCTAAATGGGTTAATACTTTCACCCTAGCCCAGCGTTGTGAATCACCTTCAACTAAAGTCCAAGGGGCGCTACCAGTACTAGTTTGGGCTAGCATATCTTCAGCATAAGCCGTATAGCGATCGTAATGTTTTTCTTGTTGCCAATCTTCTTTGCGTACCCGCCAAGCTGTTAGGGGATCTTTTGCATATTCTTTTAAACGACTTTTCAATTCTTTACGGCTTAAATGTAACCAAAATTTAGCGATCGCAACTCCATCATCTACCAACTGGCGCTCAAAAGAGTTAATTTGTCCCATTAATAGGGGGATTTGGGCGCTGGATACCCGCTCAAATAAACGGTCTTCTAAAACATGGGTATACCAGCTGTGGTAAAAAATACTAATTGCACCTGTGGCGGGTAATTTTCCCCAAAATCTCCAAAGAAAAGGATATTGGCGTTCCTCTGGTGTCGCCGCCCAAATGGGATGTACCTTAAATCCACGGGGGTCAATGTAAGATACCATTTGCTTGACTAAACCACCTTTCCCTGAAGCCGCCCAACCTTCTAAAACGACAATTACAGGTAATTTCTTTTCCCAACAGGCGGTTTGCAGTGTCCGCAGTTGATGCATTAACCGATCAATCTCAGATTTGTAGCTTGCTTTGTCTAAAGTTAAGTTTAAATCTAATGTATCTAGCATATAAGGTGTCAAATATGATCTTCGCTGAAGTCTAGATAATATGCCGAAAACGCTGGCACAGGCACGGAACAGCTCATGAAATATAAACTTATTTACACATATTTAGGAATTGGGCTGTTATCTCGTGACAGTATAAATAGCAGCTGTCTTTCTCCCAAAAATGGAAAAATTTAAACTTTCCCAAATATTACAAACTGCGAAAAAAGCCAAATATTGACAATAAAAACGGTAGAAACACATGAGCCAAACACCAATGAATCTCAAGTTTCCCCAAGGGCGCACAGCTTTTTTACTTATCCACGGGATTGGTCAACAAAATCCTTATGAAACATTAGACTATTTTGCTCAGAATTTACTCAATTATTTCCACCAAGAGCATTTAGAAACTGATTTAGAACACCATATTGCTAGGCGCGAATTAGCTAATGGTAGTCGGTGGACAGAAAGCTTTGTCAGATTAACTCCCAAGGATTCTACACAACCAGGAATCATAGATGTTCATGAATATTATTGGGCACCTGATACCGAAGATAAAATTTCTGTGCCGGAAATATTACAATGGGCAGAGCAGACGCTTGACGGTACAATTGAGTTTTATAACCGCCCAGAAAATCAGGATTTATTAGATAGTCTGCTGCAAAATCAACATCGCCAAGGCTTGTTTAAATTTCGCTTGCGATCGCTCACCATTGTCCTGCGCATATTTAACTTTATTTACCCCATATTACGACTATTAATTTTACTAGCTTTATTAGTTGCCGGCCCTTTTCTTAAAGGTCGTTATCTCCAATCAGCCTGGAAACTAAGTAAAAAGCTGATCACTCCATTATTAATTAATTTTGTCGGTGATGTGGCTATCTACACCAAAACCGATCCCAAATCACCTTACCAAAAAATTCGCCAACAGGTGATTACAGAATGCTTAACATTACTTCAACAAATTATCAAAGACCCAAATGCAAATTACGACCAAGTAATTATCTTGGGACATTCGCTAGGTAGCTGTATCGCCTACGATACATTAAACCTGCTTTGTATTGAATCCAGCCTGTCTGGGGATTTGGGTAAAAGTATGGATATTGATAAGCTCAAAGGTTTAGTTACCTTTGGTTCTCCCCTAGATAAAATTGCTTTTTTCTTCCGCAACGTTGCTCAAGAACAGCAGTATATTCGCCGGCGGATTATGGAACACCTCAATTCTTTCCGTGTCAAGCCAGAATTGGTAAAAAAAAGTGATTATTTAGGTAAAAATCCAGTGATTTGCCAACTTGAGCATATTACCTGGGTGAATTATTATCACTTAGAAGACCCCATCAGCGGTAACCTAGATTACTACGAAAATCTGATCAATGAAGAAATGACATATCCAAGTAGTTGGGGAAGTTCGGGACATTTAGGTTACTGGACTGATATGAAGTTTTATGAAAGCATTGCTAAATATTTTCTTGATTAGTCAGTTGTCAGTTGTCAGTAGGGGCGGGTTTATTTGGATCGTTGTTAATCAGTGAGGATATCTGTAAACCCGCCCATACAGTTGTTCTTGGTGAGGGCTTTAACTCTTTGTTGGGAAATAATAACTCTTAACTATTGCCAAATGACCAATTCACGAATCTTTTGCGGCACAGATTCGCTACATTGCTAAACTGAGACTTGCACGATTCTCAATCAGCAGAGGTTGGGCTATGCTCAACCAGCGATTTTTTAGGAGGTAGCAAGAATGAGCAAGTACGATCGCATTTTTGATTCAAAACAGACTACGGAAGAATTTTTAAGTCCAGAGGAAGGAGTAGCGGCGATTGCAGTGATTAGTGCGATCGCAGATTCTTCTATAGAAGAAGTTGATGCAGAAGCTTTAGCCGTTGTGCTTTGGGACTTTGAGGTATTTGAGGAATACTCAGAAGAAGAAATCACAGAGATAGTTTATCGATTGATAGAAATTGCTCAAGCCGATGGACTCGGTGCTTTATTTAACAGCGCTAGTGCCGCTTTGAGCGATGATGTAGTCTTAGATGCTTATGCAGCAGGTGCGATCGTCCTTTTAGACGAAGATTTGGTCATTACTAACGATAAAAAGCCTTATCTGAAAGATTTACAAAAAGCTTTAGACTTAGAAGATGAAGAAGCAGAAGAAATTGTTCAAGAAATAATTGCTGCTATTGAAGAAGCAGAAAATGGCAACTTTGGAGATGATGAAGTAGAAATCACCTTAGTAGACGACTATGGCGACCAAGTATATGCATCGCCTCTAGGAAATTTTAGCGTACCAATTCCTGTCAACGCAGAGCAAGGCGGTAAAATTCAAAGTCAAGAAGGAGTGGTTGGCTTTTCTGATGATTTTGGTACTTTAGTGAGAATCGATTATTATCCCATTCCCCCCGAACATGAAGAAGAAATAGAATCCCTCGGACAAGAAGAATATCTGCAATCAATTTTAGTCGATAGGTATGTACCTCAGGCCATTATTGCCAACGTACCCAATGCCGAAGTGAAGTATGGCGAATATTTAGAAAATACCCTAGCCGGAGCTTACTATGTAATGGTTGATATGCCCCAGGGATCAACAATTTCCAAACAAGAATATAATGGCAATGCTAAAAGATTAGATGCATACCGAGGGTTACTGACCTTTATTAATACTGACTATTTATATATAGTTAGTAATCAACGCAGCTTTTTTAATGGCGAAACGCCCGCGACATTGGAACAAGAAGCTGAAATCCTGAAAAACAAGATTTTAGATTTTGTGAAAAGCATACAGTTCAATTAGGGAATACCAAAAAATCAATTTTCCCGGCTTCTAGGGGCGAGGTAACCTCGCCCTGACTATTTACTATGCGAATGCTCAACCTTGACCCTTTGACTACGACCCTTCGACTACGCTCAAGGTCGAAAATCAAAAAACTTATTTATTATCTTTACGTCATACGGAAGAGTATGTTTATTGACGCTGTGGTGTATCGGTACCTTGAGAAGCATAATGTTTTTCAGTCCACTTCCATGACAGCCTACAGGCTTAAAACCTTGCTCAGGAGGGGTTTTAAGAATTTTGAAAAAATATTGGAAAATTTTTGAAAAAATTCCGTAATAGCAAACTGAGCTATTGTAGTTACCGATACCAAGACAAAAGTTACAGGACAAAAGTCACATGTTTTTAGCTAGATGTCATGAGTTGTTCAAATTTACAAAAGTAAACAAATCTTGTGGCTGAGATTTACATCACCCGATAGGGTGAGGCTACAGGGTGAAGCAGGAAAAAGCTAAAAGACGGTAATTTAGGATTGCGATCGCAAAATATATAAAAATTTTCAGTTTTTAGGCTTTTTTTTCCTGGACAATAGAAATCAAACCTTTGGCCGAGCCTAGCTGCATAAATACTTAGTTAAGTTTAAGTCAGGTGTTGAGAGAGTAGTTAGTTTTGTAAGAGGAGAAGTCGGGTGCTTAACAAACTTTATCAGTTCTGTTCCTCTCGTCAAGTGGCAATTCCAGCTGTAGCTTTAGTAATTACCTTTGGCGTGTTTGGTGAACAAATTAAATCAGTACTAAGTCATCCCATCACAATTGATTCTCAAAATGTTTCGGGAAATTATCTCTTATCACAGCTAAGAGAAGTTAAAGAACAGAGAAATCAAAATTGGAAAAATGATAATTTGCAGCAACCATCTTCTCAAGGTTCAGCAAAGGATTTAAAAGCAGCACCCGAAACCACAGCGATGGTGACGAGAAATCAAAAATCCGCCACAGTCAGAAATTTACCAGTAAATAATTTGCCCGTAGAAGATGGAGTTTATCTCTATGGTCAGTCAGAAAAACCAAACCAAATTGGGCAAGGGTATATTATATTTGAAAAGCGCCGAGCTACAGTAAAAGGTGCATTGTACATGCCTAGTTCTGAATTTAGTTGTTTTCAAGGCACAATTGACCGCTCAGGAGAATTAGCAATGACTGTTAATACTTCCCCTGATGAAACTAGCTTCAATCCAGTTGCAACAACTAATACAATACCAAGCATTAGCGATGACGCTTTCAGTCCCTATCCTTATTCTGTAGCATTGCAAGATTATCATCAACTCAAGTCTATTAGCGACAATGACAGACAAATTTTGCAAATGTGCAATCAAATTTCTCCAAGAGAATAAGACAAATTAGCCAGACTTTTAACCATAAAAAAGGAGTTATAAAAACATAACTCCTTTTTTATTTTGGAAAAACTTGTAGTAATGGATCTATGTTTCTGCTGGGGTGATGACAAATTATTTTAATACTCGATTCCTGGTTGAGCTTTCACACCTTGATCGCGGAAAGGATGTTTAACTAGGGTCATTTCTGTTACTAGGTCGGCGCGCTCAATTAACGCAGGTGGTGCGCCTCTACCGGTGAGAATAACGTGAGTATCATTAGGTTTGGTAGCTAAACCGGCTAATACTTGCTCAACTTGTAAGTAACCCATTTTCAGAGCAATATTAATTTCATCTAATAAGACTAATCTAAATTCTGGGTTACGAATGTATTCTAATGATTTTTCCCAAGCAGCTTGAGCTTTATCTAAATCGCGATCGCGGTCTTGGGTTTCCCAGGTAAAGCCTTCGCCCATAGCATGAAATTCTAACTGGTCTTGCCAACTGCTGAACACCCTTTTCTCTGAGGGTTCCCAAGCTCCTTTGATAAATTGCACGATCGCCACTTTATACCCATGACCAAGCGATCGCAATACCATTCCTAAAGCCGCAGTGGTTTTCCCCTTCCCGTTACCAGTATTGACAATCACTAATCCCTTTTCTGGGACAGCTTGCGCTATCCGTTTATCTTGGACTTCTTTACGTCGCTGCATCTTTTGACGATACTGTTCGTTACTCAAAGATGAGGACATCACCTCGTCAATTACGCGTGCAATCTCTTGGTCTGTATCTAATTGTTGTGGGTTATCGTTTTTCATCAATTATTAGTTGTCAGTTGTCAGTTGTCAGTTGTCAGTTGTCAGTAGGGGCGGGTTTATTTGGATCGTTGTTAATCAGTGAGGATATCTGTAAACCCGCCCGTACAGTTGTTAATAGACTATAATTTCTTCACCAATGCCCAATGCCCATTAATTAACAATACGCAGCTAGATTCCTATGTTATATGTCTACTCAAATTACACTGAAAAATCTGGAAACTATATTAGGTTTTGTCACATTATTTACGAATCAAGAAGTTAAGCTATATGAGATCCAAACTAAACCATTGACTTTTGAGCCATATTGCTATTCTAAAGAATTTAACCAGTTTCTTACATCGCTTTATCAAGAAAACTTTATCATTTCTTTTGATTGATTAGCTTGGAAACAAGAAGCAGATCGTCTTGTTACTAATCCTGAACTATTAACTGTAGCAGATATTTCTACATTACAAAAATTGTTCACAACGCACATTCGCCAAGAACGATTTTGTAGCGGTCATTTAGCTATGATGATTGACAATAAACACTTATTAGCAATATTCCAAAGATTACAAGCAATTTATGCATCTGGGATGTTAGAAAATAATCACAATAATGGTGAAGCGAAAATGAGCCAGCAAACATCAGTTATTCAAGGTGATATCACCCAGCTACCAGTCGATGCAATTGTCAACGCTGCAAAAAACTCTTTATTGGGTGGTGGCGGTGTGGATGGTGCAATTCATCGCGCTGCGGGGCCAGAATTATTAGCTGAATGTCGTCTGTTAAATGGTTGTGCTACTGGGGAAGCAAAAATTACCAAAGGTTATCAACTCCCCGCAAAGTGGGTAATTCACACCGTCGGCCCTGTGTGGTATGGTGGCGATCGCGGTGAAGATGAAATGTTAGGGCGATGTTACCGCAATAGCTTGACTTTAGCAGCACAATATCAAATTAAAACCATTGCATTTCCGGCGATTAGCACTGGCGTTTATGGGTTTCCGATGGAACGCGCCTGTAAAATTGCAGTTTCGGAAGTTAACAAGTTTTTACACAGCCATAAGTCTATCGAACAAGTGATTTTTGTCTGTTTTGGACAAAGTGCTTACGATTGTTACCTAAAAGTTATACGAGAATTAACGTAATCCTAGATAACATTAGATTCGGCGTATTTACTTTTCGGGATTCTCAGAATGTCAAAACAACTAGGTCAAAAAATTGCACCGATTCCCATGTCAACGGATATCGGCGTAGTTGATTTGATTGATAATTACTTTACCGCTTACAACTCCGCGCGGTTGCGGGAAATTTGTCAACTTTTGAGTCGTGAGGTATTAACCCCAGGTGTCACCGTCGGTGTAAGTCTTTCTGGGGCGATGACACCGGCGGGATTTGGAGTTTCCGCCCTTGCGCCTTTAATTCGCAACGGCTTTATTGACTGGATGATTAGCACTGGTGCAAATCTTTATCACGATATGCACTATGGTTTGGGTTTTGAATTGTTTGCGGGTAATCCCTTTTTGGATGATGTGAAGCTTCGCCAGGAAGGGACTATCCGTATTTATGACATTATTTTCGGCTATGATGTGCTGCTAGAAACTGATGCATTTATCCGCAAGATATTGCAAGCAGAAGCTTTTCAAAAGCGTATGGGAACGGCTGAATTTCACCATTTGCTAGGTAAGTATGTCTGGGAAATTGAAAAGCAATTAGGGGTGAAAAATTCCTGCTTGCTAGCAACAGCTTATGAATTTGGCGTACCAATTTATACCTCATCTCCTGGGGATAGTTCGATTGGGATGAATGTCGCCGCTTTAGCTTTGGAAGGTTCGCAATTAATTATCGATCCTTCTATTGATGTGAACGAAACAGCTGCGATCGCCTACAATGCACGAGAAGCTGAAGGTAAAAGCGCAGCTGTGATTATTGGTGGTGGTAGTCCGAAGAACTTTTTGCTACAAACTCAACCGCAACTTCACGAGGTACTAGGCTTAGAAGAACGGGGACATGATTACTTTGTCCAGTTTACCGATGCGCGTCCTGATACAGGTGGCTTGTCCGGTGCGACGCCTTCAGAAGCGGTTAGCTGGGGTAAAATTGACCCGGAAGAGTTACCCAGCACAATTGTTTGTTACACCGATAGCACGATCGCTTTACCATTGGTAACAGCATACGTTATGCAAAAAAACCAGCCACGCCCATTAAAGCGGCTATACGACAAGCGAGAAACAATTGTCGAAAAACTTCGCCAAGATTATCTTGCAGCAAAAGCGCAACCATCAGATAAAATTCCTGCGGCTGTAGTCGAAAGTGCAAACCAGCAAGCAGCTACCTATCCTTGCGGTAGGTTAATTCCTAACACACCATAATTAATTTTTGGGGCGGAGTTTTCCCGTCCCAAAAGCAGATAACTGTCTTGAAAATAGCGTTAACTGTTGACTGTTGACTGTTGACTGTTGACTGTTCAGAGAGATTTTCATACCCTCGTTGTGTGATTGATCGCATGACCGTCTAGCGTGAAAGTCCCACAGTAAATGCGATCGCATTAATCAGCAGCATATCTGCATGTTGTAATCAGCGATCGCGATCCGAAATGCGAATTTTTCATAAAATTAATGAAATTATGACAATTCAATCCGGCGATCGCTATTCATCAGCTGTAATGATGAGTAAGTTCATAGTATTGTTGTTTGTCTGTCAGGCGGATAACGTTAGCAATGTGAGTCCGCCTATTTACTAGATTTTATAAAAACTAAATTTTGAAAACTGTTCTAATGTTTTGCACAATAGCCTGGGGTGGTTGTGAAACATCTATATATAGACTGTTTAACGGCTCTTCCAGACTCTCAAACTGACTCTGGAGGAGTATTTCCGTCATATAGTGATTTTGACGCTCTTGTAAGCGATTTTGAATTAAATCATAAGTTCCCTTGAGGTAGACTAGCTGAATGCCATCGCTATCCACTACCAGAAATTGACGATAGCTGTCTTTTAAAGCCGAACAAGCCAAGACTACATTTGTATTTTCTTGCAACCATTGTTTAATTGCTGTTTGCAAATCTTCTAACCAAGGCTTTCTATCAGCTTCACTTAAGGGAATACCACGCCGCATCTTGTCCACATTCTCTGGGGAGTGAAAAGCGTCAGCATCGCTAAACTTCCAGCCTAAAGACTCTGCCAACAGTTTGCCTACAGTGGTTTTACCAGAGCCAGCAACACCCATAATGATAATAATCATAAAGCAAGCAGGTAAAACACCATATATTTGGCAGCAAATTCTTAAGAAGGAATTTGACTTCTGATTTTGGCAGAAACAGGAATAAAAATACCAGATGTATTGGTTGGAAGTACTTGTGCGCTATCTAAAGTTTGTAAACTTTCAAAAGCTGCTTCCCGAATTACGGCTTCTTCTTCCTGAGTTAATAACAATTGCAAACATTCAATTACATTTTGTTTTACACCTGCATCAACCCGTTTGCGACTGACAAGTTTAGTTAATTGACGTACAGCAACCAGACGCTTTAAGGAGTCTGGTTGTGTTAAGTTATCTAACAAGCGATCGCATTGGTCTTCTTGACGAATTCCGTAGAAATTGACGATTTGGGAAACTAGCAACATTAAGGTTAATAAGGTTCCTAAACCCTGGAAAATCACACCCGCAGCAATCCAAGGGTTGTTGGAGTCAAACCAAATAGCCGCTGCTATGTAAGTTGTAAAAGTCGCAATCCCACCGCTACTCACAGCCAAGATTAACTGACGGTTAGGAGCATTAACAAACCCCTGCATTTGAGACCAACGTTTTTGCCAGTCCCACTTCTGCATGGAGTAGACTGATAACATCACGCCAATACCAATCAGCAGCGCCAAAAGAAGTTTCCAGTTCCACAACAGCATAGCAACGATAATGGTCACGAATCCCAACAGGCCGCCTGGCCCGGAAAACCGCTGAAATTTTCGCTGCTTTGAGGCTCCTGTCTTAAGATCTGGAAGCGACCAGTTAGAAAGCTGGTTAATTAATTGCTGCCATGAAGACAAAGCCTGCGCCACGGTGTTTACCTACTAGATTACAAGATTATTAGTTTATAGTTTTACTTGATAGAATGAAAGAATGGGAGACCCATTAATTATTAAGGCTGTCGATGCCTATGGGCTTAGAGATGCCAGCTATTAGAGTCGCCTCAAGCTGCCATCGAGAATCAATAATACCTTATTTGTTTGTTAATTGTTGACTGTTGACTGTTGACGATTAAAAACAAAACCGAAAGTTATCTAGGGTAAATTGACCGTCAAAGGCACCGAAGGTCAGATAATGGATATTATTTGCAGCTATGGATAACAGGGTGTTGGGAGGGATGGAAGAGTCAGAATTGGCGAGATTTGCTCCTGGTAGTACTGTTTGCGCCAGCATTTGGCGATCGCGATCGTAAGCTGTCAGTACTAGCCGCTGTGAACTGGTGACAACCGCACTCACCCAATTTACGGGTTGTAAAAAACTTACCTCTAACAATCCACTCTTCGGCGATCCCATCAATACTGTCGAACTTGAGTGCGTGGGAAATGCTGGATTTGAGGGTTGTATGGCTAGACAATTCTCAAAAATCACACCCCAGGACTCGTACTGGCGTTCTACAGTTTCAAAACATTTCAAATCCTCAAAGTTTAAAGCAATACAAGTAGGTGTATTTGCTGATGCAGTTTCATAAACTTCTTTTACCGAACCCTGCCACTCTGAAGCTAAAGTTTGGTGATGAATATGACCGCTATCAACCGCAAATTCACTTCCATCAAACTTAGGGATTTTATCTGATTTAAGAATAGCCTCCTTTACCATCACACTCCGCCTTACAATTTTCTTAAGAATAATTTAGTTTAATAATTCGTCATAATTACGAGCAAGGTTTATTTTTTTGCTGGCAGTACTAAAATTAACAGCTGTTTGCCTCAGCGTTTTGACTTAATAGTTTACTTGCAAAAATTATCCGTAATCTTTCTGATAGATTACCACATAAAACACATGCCATATTTAATATCTAAGTTATCCTGACTACCAAGTTAAAGCCTGATGGGACAGTACATAGAGGCAAAACTAGGCAAGGTTTATAACAAA
Organism: Tolypothrix sp. FACHB-123; assembly: GCF_014697075.1. Taxonomy (GTDB): domain Bacteria; phylum Cyanobacteriota; class Cyanobacteriia; order Cyanobacteriales; family Nostocaceae; genus Aulosira. The sequence goes on from NZ_JACJRE010000001.1 coordinate 208,851, forward strand.
AAAAACACAATATCTTCATACACAATAAGGTAATTTTACATCTACTTAATCTGACGTTGGCTAGAAGTTTCAACATGATGGATTCACTCATAATGAAAGAGATCTGAAAGTTAGCAGGTAATACTAAGCTACGATCCGAGATAGTCAACCACATAGGTATGCAGGAGAGTGCTAAAAGATTTTCTCCATACTTATCGATACTGTATGTTAATACTCGATTACTTAGTGCTATTCCGGAACGTAATTTAGTATAAATACTTAAGATTAGCTAAATTTTTACTTTTCCCAAGCAACCACAAAAGTGAATCACAATACTTATGTTTCAACCACTAGGATTTGAGCAACGATCGCTAATTACCTCTCTAGGGAGAATAGTTTACTACACGAACACAGGTTCACTCTGGCAAGACGATAGCACTCAAGACGAACGAGAAACTTTAGTGTTTCTTCACGGATTTGGTGGTGGTTCTTCAGCTTATGAATGGTCTAAAGTTTATCCTGCTTTCGCTAGCGACTATCGCATTATTGCACCTGACTTACTGGGGTGGGGCAGATCTGAGCATTTAGGACGCAATTACCTCATTGAAGATTACTTAACAACGATTCAGGAGTTTTTCCAGCAGACTTGTACGGTTCCAGTCACAGCGATCGCATCTTCTTTAACCGCAGCAATCATAATTAGAGTAGCGATCGCTCATCCTCAGCTATTTAAATCTTTAATACTCACGACTCCCGCCGGCTTGTCTGATTTTGGTGAAGATTACTCGCGCAGTTTTTTTGCCCAATTAGCCAGCGTTCCCATTGTCGATCGCTTGTTGTACAGTACGGGAGTAGCAACTAGTAACGGAATTCGCACTTTTTTAGAGCAACGACAATTTGCCCAGCCTAGCCGAGTTTATCAAGAAATTGTCGATGCTTATCTACAATCTGCACAACAGCCGAATGCTGAATATACAGCACTGTCTTTTGTTCGTGGCGATTTGTGCTTTGATTTATCGTTATATATTCAGCAATTAACTACTCCCACCGCTATCATTTGGGGAGAAAAATCCCAATTTACCGGGCCAGAAATTGGTCGCCGTTTAGCGGATCTCAATCCCCAAGCCATTAGAATTTTTCAACATTTAGAAGATGTCGGATTAACACCACAGTTAGAACTACCAGCAGTGACTGTTGGCTTAATTCGTCAGTTTTTACCTCTGCTGAATTCCTCAATTATTTAGTCAGCATTGAAAAAACAGAACAATATGTCAATACTTGATTTATGCAATATGGGTATGGTGGGTAACGCCCATCATACTTGTTTTATTTTTGAATTTTGAATTTTGAATTTTTATGCAACCAATTATTGAAACGATTTCTTTACGTCAAATGGCTTCAGGCGATCGCCTATTTTTACAAGTTTATAAATTTATTGGCGCTCATCCAGGTAAAAAAGTTTACATTCAATCTAATCTTCACGGTGCAGAAATAGCGGGTAATGCAGCGATTCACCAACTGATTGAGTTTTTACTAACAATAAATGATACAGATTTAGCTGGGGAAATTTGGCTAGTTCCGGTTTGCAATCCAATGGGAGTAAATGAGCGATCGCATCATTTTTCTCCTGGAAGATACTGTGTTTATGAAGCCAAAGACTGGAATCGGATATTTTGGGACTACGAAAAAGAAGCTGATGATTTAGTAGCCTTTACTAAATCTCAACTTCAGCTTAATAGAGAGGTCGTCCGACTCAATTATCTAACTACGATTAAAGAAAAATTTGCCAAAATTTTAGAAAAAATTAATTCCCCAGTGGGATTAGCTTATACTGAGCAATTTGCCTATAAATTACAATCTCTGAGTATAGATGCAGACTATTTAATTGACTTACATAGTTCCACAAATCAAGCAATAGACTACCTTTATTACTTCCGAAATCGCGAAGACAGTGCCAAATATTTCTTACTTGATTGGGGAATTTTACTAGATCCTTATGATGGTGATGCTTTTGACGAAGCCTTTATTAAGCCTTGGTTAGCGCTAGAAGCGTGCTTTGAAAAACTGGGGAGAAACATCCGGTTTGATATCGAAGCTTGGACACTGGAACTTGGTTCGGGAATGCAGATAAATCCTGATTCAGTAAACAAAGCAATTTTAGGTATAAAAAATTATTTAGCCCACAAAGGAGTCTTGCAAATACCTGAATTTCCTAAAGAACAAACCAGCGATCGCCAAATGACTTTTTCCGCCACCAGTAAAATCATCAAATATTATGCGATCGCAGGTGGCATGATTCAATCTAGAGTTGCAGTAGGTAGTAAAGTCAAAAGACAAGATAAACTCTATCAAATTCTCAGTTTCAACAAAGCCAGCCAATTACCCCAGACAATCGATATATTTGCAGAACACGATGGATTAGTTTATGAAATTTCTACTAATCAAGCCGTGAATCAAGGTGAATTAGTACTGAGAATTATGCAGTAGTTCGGGCTAATCAACCACCATAAAATAAAATATCTCTTCCCCGTGCAGTAATTACCTAACTGAAAAAACAGAATAATAGCACTATTGTTGATTTATGCAAAGAAAAAAAAGAGAAAAATATTAATTTTTAGATTTGGATTTATCCTTGGGATGATTAATTTTGCAGACTTCCACAGAGCTTCAGTGGGAGTTTTGAATTTTCAATTCCCCCAAAGGGGGTTAGCTTCTCTATTATCGGTATTGATGACACCATGAAATACAATTGCAGCACAGTGTTATCATGAGAGCAATACCCAATAAGAGAGAAAAATTTAGCGAGTTTGTATACTCCTGTCTCTTTTTTGGATATTGGAACACAATATATTTAGTAGTAGATTAAACTTAAGCAGAGGCAATCCCCAAAAAATGCCAGGGTGATCTTATGTTTCTTACTTGTCTAAGAAGAAAAACAACTTATCCCAACTATAAAATATGACGGTGGAGCTAAAGGTGACTAGTATTGATAATCACATCTTCTCTTTTTCAGGAGAAGTATCGATTCCCCAAGCTCCTCCTGAATTTAAGTCAGGTTTCATCGGCATTATCGGTCGCCCTAATGTCGGTAAATCTACTTTAATGAATCAATTGGTAGGACAAAAAATAGCGATTACGTCCCCGGTAGCCCAGACTACACGTAATCGCTTAAGAGGGATTTTAACTACACCACAAGCCCAACTAATTTTTGTAGATACGCCAGGAATTCATAAACCCCATCATCAATTGGGAGAAGTACTGGTGCAAAATGCCAAAATTGCCATTGAGTCAGTGGATGTAGTGCTATTTGTAGTAGACGGAACCGTGGCTTGTGGTGCAGGCGATCGCTTTATTGCAGAATTGCTCAGTCGCAGTCAAACACCAGTAATTTTAGGTTTGAACAAAGTCGATCAGCAACCCACAGATTCTCAACAGATAGATGATAGTTACACACACTTAGCTGAATCGTATCAATGGCAAACAGTCAAATTTTCTGCCAAAACAGGACTGGGATTGCCAGAATTACAAAATTTACTCATTGAAAACTTAGACAACGGCCCATTTTACTATCCCCCTGACTTGGTAACAGACCAACCAGAACGCTTTATTATGGGTGAATTAATTCGCGAACAGATTTTGCTGTTAACGCGGGAAGAAGTACCCCATTCAGTAGCGATCGCTATTGATCTGGTAGAAGAAACCCCAAGTATTACCCGCGTCCTCGCCACCATCAACGTAGAGCGAGATTCCCAAAAAGGAATTCTCATCGGTAAAGGTGGTTCAATGCTCAAAGCCATTGGTAGTGCAGCACGCGAACAAATTCAAAAGTTAATTTCTGGCAAAGTCTACCTGGAATTATTCGTCAAAGTCCAACCAAAATGGCGACAGTCTCGCGTTAGTTTAGCAGAGTTAGGGTATCGCGTGGAAGAATAGAAATTAGTCAATAGTCAGTTGTCAGTAGGGGCGGGTTTATGAGAGATTCTTATAGATATTTGAGAATCTCTGTAAACCCGCCCGTACAGTTGTCAGTTGTCAGTCGTGATTGATGATTGATTTTCTACTAATGACTATTGACTAATGACTATTGACTAATGACTATTGACTAACACCATCGATAAGAATGTCTCCAGATCGTAGCTCCTTCTTAAATTTGCCAGCAGATGCGCCGCCTTTGCGCATTTTAATTATTGAAGACGATCCGATGATGCAACTGGGGCTGGAACAATCTTTAATGGTTCATCCCCAGTTAGAAATTGTCGGACAAGCAGAAGATGGCTATTTGGGTGTACAAGCAGCATTGCAACTCAAACCCGATTTGGTAGTCATGGATATCGGATTACCAAGACTCGATGGAATTGCGGCGACACAGCAAATAAAGGCCGCATTACCAGAAACTCATGTAGTGATGTTGACATCCCATCAAACGGAGACAGAAATTATTGCAGCATTATCTAGCGGTGCAGATGCCTATTGTATCAAAGGTGCGAGTGTGGAGCGGTTATTAAGTGCGATCGCCGCCGCCATTGATGGCGCAACTTACCTCGATCCCCAAATTGCACGGCGAGTAATTGAAAATCTCCGCCCACCCACCGCTAAGGGAAACACCGCTAATCTTTCGTCCCGTGAGTTAGAAGTATTGAAACTCATGGTAGAGGGTTTAAGTAACCCAGAAATTGCCGAAAAACTTTATCTCAGCCCCAACACTGTGAAAACGCACGTCCGGGGAATTATGAATAAATTAGCAGTAGACGATCGCGTGCAAGCAGCAGTTGTCGCTCTGCGATCGGGACTGGTATGATCCCCACAAATAACCCCAATTTGCGCGACTAACAATAATTAAGCTCATCCCTGTGTCAGCAGCGATCAGAAGATCGTTATCTTTGCGCTCACATTGTATAATTTAATTTCGGGAATTCTCTAGCTATAGATATGCTACTATCTCTGCGGCGGTAACTTATATCAATTAAAAAACAATGCTACAGACAGGTAGGGGCACAACAATGTTGTGCCCTTAAGAATAATTGATATGTCGCAAACATTATTTGAATTGGTATTAAGTATAAAAGCTATAAAATCAGCCATAATTTTTCATCATAAAAATATGATCAATGAGGACGACACAAGTAATAACCAGCCAGCAGCAAGCAATAATTCAAAAACTAATAAGGGGTTTTTGTGGGCTGCACGTACCCGGATTCTCTTCTGGTATGTGTTAATTTTAGGTATTGTATTTGTAGTATTTATTCCGGCTTTTCGTCAAGTTTTATATGCAAGAGTCAATAGCCGCGTTCAGCGAGAGAACAACGCCAAGATGAGAATTTTTGAGGACTTAATTACTGGACAACCCCTTTTTTTTGGGGAGCATCCAGATAATAGCGATGATGACAAAGTAATTAATGAACTAAAAGAGTCTGATAACCGCCTGATTAAACCACCAACATCAAAAGAAGAGTTAAAAGATTTTTTTGATGCTTTTTTAGGTACGCAAATTCCGGAAGATGACACATTTTTAATCGCATTAATTGAAGGAAAATTTTATAAATCTAGTCCCAGAGCCAGACCGAAAGAACTAAGCCGAGACTCAGAAATAATGCGCTATTTTGCGACTTTAACCCAACCCAAAGAAGGGGAAAAAATAATTCCTGGTAGCGCTGTTGAAAGTATCGTTTATTTGGCTCAACCTGTAAAAATTAAAGGCCAAGTTATGGGTGTATTTGTAATAGCACACCCAACTTTTGGCGAACGTGGAGAAGTGGTAGAAGCTGTAGCAGTTATCGTTCAGGTAGGTGCAGCGGTTGTAATTTTAGCTTTAATATTGGCTTGGTTTGCTTCCGGAAAAATTCTCGCACCCTTGCGTTTGTTAAACCAAACTGCTTGTAATATCAGCGCCTCAGATTTAAATCAACGTATTTCTGTTAGTGGTCAAGGAGAACTAGCGGAACTAGCAACTACCTTTAATGCCATGATGGATAGGTTGCAAAATGCTTTCATCAGTCAGCGAAATTTTATTAATGATGCGGGTCACGAATTACGCACGCCAATTACAATTATTCGCGGTCATCTAGAGTTGATGGGGAATCACCCAGAAGAAATAGAAGAAACTCTAGCCTTAGTCATGGATGAACTAGAACGGATGAATCGGTTTGTCAATGACATGATTTTACTAGCAAAGGCAGAGCATCCCGATTTTTTGCATTTAGAAACAGTGGATGTTTGTGCTTTAACCGAAGAATTGTATGCCAAAATTCAGGCTTTAGGCGATCGCCAATGGCGACTCCAAGCCACCGCCAAATGTAAAATAGTCGCGGATCGTCAGCGTCTCACCCAGGCTGTGATGAATTTAGTCCAAAACGCTACCCAACATACCACAGATATTGATACTATTACCCTTGGTTCAGCGATACATCAAGATAAGGTTAGCTTTTGGGTACATGATACGGGAGAAGGTATTGCTGAAGCCGACCAACAAAGAATTTTTCAGCGTTTTGCGCGTTCTGCAAACAGTCGTCGTCGTTCTGAAGGCGCAGGTTTAGGATTATCTATTGTCCAAGCTATTGCAGTAGCTCATGGTGGACATGTTACTTTGAAAAGTAAGCAAGGAGCGGGAGCTAAATTCACTATCATTTTACCTTTGGAACCGCCCCAAGAAAGAAAATAGTTAGAAACTCTAAATTTACAATTAACACACTTAAATATAGTAAAAAATCTCGTTATCCCACTTTTACAAATCAAAAACCTAGGACTTAGCTATTGATAATAAATACCTAATCTTGATGCTTGCAAAACCCTACATATCCTAGGGTTTTAGGAGTGCTAAACCCTCCTATATTGCAATACAGTTCAGTTAGCGCCAAAAACCTTAAGTTGCGTAGGTTGGGTTGAGGAACGAAACCCAACATTTCCAGGAGTTTGTTGGGTTTCACTTCGTTCAACCCAACCTACAATTATCCTTAACTGAACCGTATTGTCCTATATTGCGACTTTGGTAATACCAACAGGACTTACGCAAACAAAATTTGTCATTGCGATCGGAACGCAGTGTAGGGAAACAATCCCATAATATCAGCCAATTACGCCTCTGCGCTCTTCATGACTTAATTCCCTAACTTTTGCGTAAGTCCTAACCAATTTAAATAGTTTTTACAGCACATCAATATATTCTAGCGGTCATGGCACTGCCATGCCCCTACCGTCTGTCACATTCTTTTTTTAAATTGGTATAAATTATGCCGATTTCAATAACGTTGGCGACATATAGATATATTCTCAACAGAACTGCCTCAAAAACCCTAGATAAGCTAATATGTGTCTAAATTGTATAACTACTAATAGGGGCTGTTGACTGTCAAGCCCTGAGGATAGATTGTGCAACTTAAAAGCAAAATAGATTATAGTGGTTTATGGTAAGTATTTTTGCTAATATCACATAAAATTGGATATTTAAATTTCAAAAATAAAGTAATAATTTTCTCTGTCAAATAACAATTTCAAATAATGTCGTTCAAATCAATTATACTAAATACTTGTAAAGGGTTTATACTTATAATTTTAACGGCTTGTAATAGTTGGAAAAATCAACAAAAACCTGTAATAGTACCAACAAATGTACAAGCCGCATTCCAAGCCAAATATCCTCAGATTTCCCCAAAGTGGGAAAGGCATCACTACGGTTATGAGGCAATCTTTACTGAAAAAAATATTTCTACTGAAGTTGAGTTTTCCGATACAGGTGAATGGTTAGAAACAGAATATTTAGTAACAGTTAATGAATTTCCCGATTTTATTGTAAAACGCATCAAACAAGAATATCCAAAATTTATTATTACAAAATACGAAATTGAAATTACACCTCAGGGTAAGTTTTACGAAGTAGATATTACAGATGGTGAAACTGAAAGCGAATTATATTTTGATGTTAAAGGTAATCCTCAAGTTGATTTATATGAAGATTAGGGGCATTGGGCATTGGAAAGACAGATTTTTATGTTTGGTTATGGCGGAACTACCTTGAAAATAGGGACTAGAGGCTAGGGACTAGGGGCTAGTGAAGAGATATTTTCATGCCCTCGTTGTGTGAAAAATCACATGACCGTCTAACTTGACAATAGGGTTGACTAATGAATAATCATGTTTAATGTTGAGCGTTTCTGAGTTGTATTACTTGCTACGCTCTGGAGAACTGTTACTTGTATATAATTGGAGGAACCACTTGCTGCGTTCTTCCGTCTGGTACATCAAGTTAGCCTATGCTGGGAAAGAACCACAACCAGGTTCTATAAATCTTGCACAAAAAAATACCAGCCTCTAAATCTAGAATATAAAAGCACTTTTGGTAATTACAGTCCAGTTTTCTGACAGTGGTTTGAGCGACATATCCCTGAATAATTTATTCCGTCTCTAGGCTGAGATGCAGATCGAGATTTAATCATTATTTCTATCAATGGTTAATTGAGATAGTATAGGTAATCCTGACGATTCGCCTTTTTAGGCTAATTTTACGAATAGATATAGATTCGCATCTATCAAAAGATAGATATTTTTATATGCGATCGGAAATGAATTTGAGCAGAAAGGTAACTTATATGAAGAAGCAACCACAAGGGTAGTATTAAGCACTCACAATCGAATCAGGGCAGGATTAAAATGGCTGTGACTATACGATGACTCCCGATTTACTAGATACTTGTATTGCTTCATAGAAGTAGAATTATCTATTTTTTGAAAGTGTGTTAGAAATCGCCAAAGCCTTTCACTACAAGGCAAAAGCCCAATTATTTATGAGATTATTAAATCTTTATATTCTGCTCACAATCATTTCCGCTTTACCAAAGATTTAAATTTGGGATTTCAAATTTGATCAACAGAGAATCAGTAAATTGGAAATAATTTTGAGGTTAAAAGGGCATTTTCAGATATTGACAGATGCACGGTAAGCATAAGAGAATACTACTCGTGATTCCTAAATAGATTTCTTAAGAAGACTAATTTTTTCTTTAGACCCGGCTAGATAATTCAATCAAATCAGACGTAAATTACTTTGGCAGAGCATAGTAAATGTTTATCCTACATTTAAACAAATACTTAACTAACAGTTAACTAGGGTTAAGTAAAAAACAAAAGCTTTGTTCAATCAGTGATTACTGAAGTTATAAAATCTCGGTGAATTGGCAACAGACTTTAATTTTGGGGTTGGGTGGTCTACTATCATGTTATTTACATACTATCATTTTAGGTTTCTGGCGCAAAGAGATTGCATCATGAAAGCGATCGGCAATAAACCGCTATTTCAGCATTGCTCGATCTACTTAAATGATGTCATTGAAAATCAGCTAAATTTGTGATAAATAGGAATAGTCTCTAATGATAGAATTACATTGTTACAGACTGAACTAATCTTAATTGATTTACAACTGATATCCTTGTAATTCGATGGTTAGAACTGTTTGTACTTACCTAAGATTTGCAGTTAAGCACAAATGAAATCTACGGTAATGTGGCTAGAGACTAATCAATAAGGCTAGAGAACTGAATTTTTGACGTACTTTTTAGGCTAGAGAATCTATAGCACGAAAGATAATTGGTAAATTAGTGCTATGGTTAAGGCAATTCGGTATTGAGTGTTTCCCATCAAAGACTTTCGTAATAGTTAATTAGCTCCAGGCGACTGGTGTTAGTTTTCACGGTATGAAATTTTAAAGTTTACTGATTTGGCTTTTGCCTAGCATAATTTGCTGGATGCATATTAGATAAACATAGTTTCGTGCTGGTGAAATAACTGCACTTGACATAGGGATATAGTGAAGTTTGACAACAGGCTTCTAAGATAGCTGGAGGCAAATTATGGGGCATAAATTTATGTATTTATGCCGAGCTTGGAATGGCTAAATTAGCTATGGCTTAACAATGATTTAAACATTTTATACTGATGTGTGAATTTTCAACAAACGTTGTAGTGAAAAATTTTTTCTCGCGGAGTAATTGGGAGTATGTATTACGAAAGCAAGCAATATTTTCTCACTATGGCTTGATTTCCCCTCTCTCAAATTTGGGAGAGGGGAGTAGTGAGAGTAGTAAAAATTAATTCCCAATAGAGGGAATTGTGTATCTAGCACCTTTAAGTTAGCTAGCAAAATACTCTTTTGACAAAATAAGGACAATAGACATGGCAACACCAGATAACGATTTGCTTATAGGCACTGCCGCCAGGAATATAATTGATGGCTTAGAAGGCAATGATACCATCGAGGGCAGAGGTGGCAATGATGATCTGTTTGGCAACATAGGCGATGACATCCTCCGGGGTGAAGCTGGCAATGACAGACTCTTTGGTGGCGGTGACAAAGACATCTTAGAAGGTGGAATTGGCAACGACACCCTTGATGGTGGAGACAGCGATGACGAACTCTTTGGTGGAGATGGGAATGATAGTCTCAATGGTGGAGATGCCTCAGACATCCTCTATGGTGGATTGGGTAATGATAGGCTCTTCGGCGATGCTGGAGATGACACCCTCTATGGTGAAGATGGCAATGACTTCCTAGATGGTGGGGAAGGTAAAGGCGAACTCCACGGTGGAAATGGTGCTGATACCCTAGTTGCTGGACTAGAAGAAGCCGTCCTGTTTGGGGATGCTGGCAATGATTCCCTAGTTGGTGGTAGCAACAAAGACAACATCGATGGTGGTGCTAACAATGACCGCATCTTTGGTAATGATGGCGACGACACTCTGTTAGGTGCTGCTGGTAATGACTTTATCAATGCTGGAGATGGTTTTGACAACGTTGATGGTGGCGATGGTAACGACACCATAGAAGGCGGCGCTGGCTTTGACACCTTAGCAGGCGGTGCTGGCGTTGACAGAATCCTTGGCGGCCTTGACAATGACATCATTGAAGGTGGCGACGGCAATGACTTTTTACTCAATGCCACTACTGGAGTGTTTACCAAAGGACTCTTTGGTGAAGACGGCGATGACAACATCAATGGCAACGCTGGTAATGACTACCTCAATGGTGGAGAAGGTAATGACACCCTTGAAGGTGATGACACCTTAAGTGCTGCTGGTAGTGACACCATTGATGGTGGTGCTGGTAATGACATCATTGAAGGCGATGCTGACAGCTTGAGTGGTGGTAACGACTCCCTGTTGGGTGGCGACGGTGATGACCAAATCTTTGGCTTTAGCGGTGCTGACACCGTTGATGGCGGTACTGGCAATGACACTATTGAAGGCGATGATGCCTTCGGAGACCCTGGTAACGACTCCTTATTGGGTGGCGACGGTGATGACCAAATCTTTGGTGGTGGCGGCGATGACATCATTAGAGGTGGTCTTGGTATTGACATCCTGGATGGTGGCGACGGTAATGATGTCCTCACTGATGAGGGTGGCGCTACTACTTTCTTTGGCGGTGCAGGTAATGAAAGCATCACTGGCGGTATTGACGCTGACTTTATCGATGGTGGAGAAGATAATGACTCCCTATTGGGTGGAGGCGGCAACGACACTATCTTAGGTCAAGGTGGCGATGATACCCTCAATGGTCAAGCTGGTGATGACTTCCTCAATGGTGGCACCGGCATTGACCGGATTATAGGTGGTGCAGGTAATGACACCCTCACTGGTGGAGAAGACCTGGAAGGTCAAACCGCAGCCGATATCTTAAATGGTGGAGCTGGCGCTGACATATTCCAGTTATCAAGCACAGGCTTCTTGCTAGAGCCATTAGAACCAGGTGATCCTACCCCAATTCTTCCTCCCGGTGACATCATCCAGGGCTTCGAGGATGGGATCGACTTTATTGAGTATGAGTTTGTCACTGGCTTTGAAGAACTGATCATCACTGGTAACGGCACTTCTCAGGTTACTATCAGCGTTCTCAATCAAGGTATACCTGGAGAAATCCCTGATTTCTTAGAAAAAGTTGCAACCGTGAATGGACTCAATGGTTCCGCGATTACAATCACAGAAGCAGATTTCCTCGTCTAAGAAATGGGCAACTAGGCGGTGTACTTGGGTACGAACCAAGTAACACACACCTAATAGTTACCCTAACCTTCAAGAGTAGCTACAGAGTCTGGACAACTTGTTGAGCTACTCTTGGGATTAAGTCTCAATTATAACTATTTGATTTCTTTATGGACTTCAAAGTTAACTTTGAGCAATAGTAGGGCGAGCAATAATCACTCTACTATCTAAAACTCCAAAATTGTTTGGCGATCAATCGCAAATACCTCCAATTACATACCCACAACGTTTTTTTGCTTGTCAGATTCTCGATTTTTGCAATCTATCGAGAATCTGCTTACCCATAATCAGCGAGCAGAAAACTAATATTTAACAAGCCATGCGAATATTATTTTTACATAAGAATTTCCCTGCCCAATTTCGGCATGTGGCTGCGGCGTTAGCTCAGGATAAAAATAACCAAGTCTTTTTTGGTACTACTCGCCAAGAAGGTAGTTTGGCTGGTGTTAATCGAGTGGTTTATAACCCTAAACGGGAAGCTAGAGCAGAAACACACCATTATGTTAAACCCTTAGAAAATGCGGTGCTGCAAGGTCAAGCTGTGTATCGCCTAGCAGAGCAACTGAAAGCACAGAGCTTTGTTCCCGATGTAGTTTATGGTCATTCGGGTTGGGGCCCGACTTTATTTATTAAAGATATTTTTCCGCAAGCTAAATTACTTTGTTATTTTGAGTGGTTTTATCACGCTCATGGAACTGACGCAGATTTTGATCCTAGCGATCGCATGACGGCTGATGATGAAGCCCGAATTAGAATTAAAAATGCGCCTATTTTACAAGATTTATATAGTTGCGATCGCGGTTTGTCTCCTACCTATTGGCAGCGTCAGCAATTCCCGTTAGAATATCACAACAAAATTACCGTAATGCATGACGGGGTTGATACTAACTTTTTCTCTCCAAATCCCGGTGCTAAGTTAGTTTTACCCCGGATCAATCTTGACCTTTCCCATGCCCAAGAAATTGTCACTTATGCTACTAGAGGCATGGAACCTTATCGGGGATTTCCCCAGTTTATTGAAGCGGTGGCTTTACTCCAGCAACAACGCCCTAACTGTCATGTGGTGATTGTCGGTGAAAACCGCGTTGCTTATGGAAAGAAACTCCCCGACGGTAAAACCTATAAGGAGGTGATGCTAGAAAAATACGATCTCGACCTCAGCCGAATTCATTTTACAGGTTGGTTACCTTATTCTGAATATTTGCAAGTACTGCAAGCTTCATCGGCTCATGTTTATTTAACTCGTCCCTTTGTTTTATCTTGGTCTTTAATCGAATCTTTAGCTACAGGTTGTTTGGTAGTGGGTTCGCGAACTGCGCCGGTGATGGAGGTGATTCAAGATGGTGTTAACGGATTGTTAGCAGATTTCTTTTCACCACAGGAAATATGCGATCGCATTTTAGAAGCTCTGAACCATCCAGATAAAATGGCTAGTATCAGGGCGAAGGCTAGACAAACAGTGCTTGAGCGCTATGATTTAGCCCAACTATTACCCCAACATTTGCAATGGATACAGCAATCAGAAGAACCTCAACTAATTTCGCCTTGGGAGGGAAGAAAGTTAGAGTTGGTGGATAGTGGCGAATCTAAGGGATTTGGGAAACAACAAAAAGCCCAGAAGTCTTTAGCTAAATCTGCGCAAATTTTACAAGTTAATCATCAAACCTTAACCACCCAAGAAATTATTCCTCTGTTGAGTCGCTATCAACTATTACCCAAGCTTCAGCAAGAACTGATAATAGATAGTGCGATCGCTTCTATTACCTGTAGCAACGAAGAAAAAACCCAGTGTTATCAAGATTTTTGCACACAAAATCAATTGTCATCGGAAGCAGAACGCCGAGCTTGGTTAAAACAGCAAGGGATGAATGAAGCCCAATTCTTAGATTTAGCAACTCGCAATCTGAGAATCGAGAAATTCAAAAAAGCCACCTGGGGTAGTAAGTTAGAGAATCATTTTCGCCAAATCAAACCGAAACTTGATCAGGTTGTTTATTCTCTGATTCGCCTTCGTGATGGTGCGGTAGCGCAGGAATTGTACTTTCGTCTATTAGAAGGTGAACAGTCCTTTGCTGAACTCGCAAAACAATATTCCCAAGGTGCAGAAGCTCAAACTGGCGGGTTAATAGGGCCAGTATCATTGAGTACACCTCATCCCCAACTTGCCCGCATTCTTGCCATCAGCCAACCCGGACAATTGTTGCCACCTAAAAATATTGGTGATTTGTGGTTAATTGTGCGTTTAGAAAAGTTTATACCAGCACAATTTGACAAACCAATGCAACAACGGCTGCTTAACGAACTGTTTGCAGCTTGGTTAAAAGAGCAAATGCAAAAAACTGCTCAATCCCCATCTTTAGATATCCAACATTCAGCTTAAATTACTGATTCTTTAAACCCAAATAGGTACCTAATATGCCAGCTTTCAACTTTAACGAACAATTACTCACAGGAAACGATTTTACTGGTCAAAACCTCAATGGTTCGACATTTTTCAAAGCCACTCTCACCAATGTGCTTTTAGTAAATACACAATTGAGAGGAACAAACTTTGAAGAAGCGAAACTATATAATGTTGATGCCCGTAATGCGATTTTTGCCCCGCAAAATAACTTTGGCCCGGCTAATTTATTTAAAGCGACATTAGAAAATGTCAATTTTAGAGGAGCCAATTTTACTGGGGCTAATCTCTCACTGATTGACACCAAATTTATCAACTTGTCCAACGCTAATCTCACTAATGCCAATCTGCGAGAAGCAAATCTTAGTGGAGAACAATCGGAGCGACCAAACCTGAGAGGTACGAACTTTACCGGAGCCGATTTATATAAAGCGAAGCTCAAAGCTGCTGATTTGACAGGTGCTAATTTAACAAATGCCAAGTTAGAAGAAACTGATTTTGAAGCAACTTTTTTAGTCAATGTTGATGCAACCGGTGCTGATTTCCGATTAGCAAAACTCACAGATTTAACTATAATAAATTCAATATTTGACTTGGCTAATTTCAGTAATGTTGTTCTCAGTGATGCGCCTCTAGAACCAGGACAAACTGCTAATGCTAGGTTTCGTGGTGCTAATTTAACCAACTTTATTCTCGATGATGCAATTTTAACGGGTTCTGATTTTAGTGCCTATGTAGCTGCTAATGGCGCTGTCACAGTTACAGATTTGAGTGGGGCTAAATTAATCGCCACCGATTTTACTGGCTCAAATTTCAGTAGCGCCAAGCTGTTGAACGCCGATCTATCAAAAAGTAACTTCACAAATGCCAATTTTACCGGGGCTAACATGAGTGGAGTGCTGACAACAGATGCGTTTTTCAATGGAGCAAATTTCACTGAAGCCAATTTGAGTAACGCTAATTTGTCAAAGGGCGACTTTACAAATGCTACCTTTATCGGAGCCAATCTTACAGGCGCGATCGCGGTGGATGCGATCGGTTTATCTCTTGGTGATGGCGGTAACAACACCCTTAACGGTACTAGCGGCGGCGATAACCTATTTGGTAATGGTGGTAACGATACCCTCAACGGTGCTGGCGGTAATGATTATCTCGATGGCGGCGCTGGTTCTGACAGGATGGTTGGTGGCGCTGGTAATGACACTTATGCAGTTAATGTTACAGGTGATGTTGTCGTTGAAAATGCCAATGCAGGTATAGATACTGTCCGTTCTAGCCTTGCTAGTTATACTTTAGGCAACAACGTCGAAAACCTGACTTTAACTGGTACAGCCGTTAGCGGCACAGGTAATACACTGAATAATATTATTACTGGTAATACTGGTAATAATACCCTCAATGGCTTAGGTGGTAACGATACCCTAATTGGCGGTGCTGGGAATGACACCCTTGATGGTGGTGCTGGTGCTGACTCCCTAGTTGGTGGTACAGGTAACGACACATATATAGTTGATAGCGGTGATACGATTACAGAAAACGCCAACGAAGGTATAGATACAGTTCAAGCCAGCCAAAACTATACTTTAAGCAATAACTTAGAAAACCTGACCTTGACTGGTACAGCAGTCAGTGGTACGGGTAATACAGACAACAATACTATTACAGGTAACGCTAGCAATAACATTCTCAATGGGTTAGGTGGTAACGATACCCTGATTGGTGGTGCTGGTGCTGACACCCTTGATGGTGGCGCTGGTAATGACTCAATGGTTGGCGGCACTGGTGATGATAGTTACATAGTTGATAGTGCCACAGATGCGATCGCCGAAAACGCCAACGAAGGTACAGATACAGTTCAATCTAGCTTTAACTACACCTTAAGCAACAACTTAGAAAACCTAATTTTAGTAGGTACAGCCGCCAACGGTACTGGTAATACAAGCGCCAACACCATTACAGGTAATGAACTCAACAACAACCTTAATGGTGGTGATGGTACTGATACCCTAATTGGTGCGGCTGGGAATGATACCCTTGATGGCGGTGCTGGTACTGACTCCCTGATTGGCGGCACTGGTGATGATAGTTACATAGTTGATAGTGCTGGGGATACGATTACAGAAAACCCTGGCGAAGGTGTAGATACTGTGCAATCTAGCTTTGACTACACCTTAAGCAGCAACTTAGAAAACCTCACCTTGATTGGTACAGCAATTAGCGGTACTGGTAATGCAGATGCCAATATCATTACAGGTAACGCTAGCAACAATATCCTTAATGGTGGTGATGGTACTGACACCCTTAATGGTGCTGGTGGTAACGATACCCTTGATGGTGGTGCTGGTGCTGACTCCCTAGCAGGTGGTGCTGGTGATGATAGTTACATAGTTGGCGCTGGGGATACGATTAGCGAAAACGCCGATGAAGGGGTAGACACTGTACAATCTAGCTTTGACTACACCTTAAGCGACAACTTAGAAAACCTAATTTTATTAGGTACAGCTGAAAACGGTACAGGTAATGAACTTGCTAATACCATCACAGGTAACGCTAGCAATAACAGCCTTAACGGCGCTGGCGGTAACGATACTGTAATTGGCGCTGGGGGAAATGACACCCTTGATGGTGGTGCTGGGGATGATTCCCTGATTGGTGGTGCTGGTGATGATAGATATATAGTAGATGGTGCAGGAGATGCGATCACCGAAAACGCCAACGAAGGTACAGATACCGTTCAATCTAGCTTTAACTACACCTTAAGCAGTAACTTAGAAAACCTGACCCTAGTTAGTATAGCCGTCATCGGTACTGGTAACGAGCTTGATAACACTATCATAGGCAACGAGTTAGATAATACCCTCAACGGCGCTGGTGGTAACGATATCCTCATTGGCGGCACAGGTAATGACATTTATGTAGTCGATAGCGCTGGGGATACAGTTACAGAAAACGCCGATGAAGGTCTAGATACTGTGCAATCTAGCGTTGACTATACTTTAGGCGACAACCTAGAAAACTTGACCCTGATTGATACAGCCTTAAACGGTACTGGTAATGAACTTGCCAACATCATTACAGGTAACGTTAGCAGCAATACCCTCATTGGATTAGCTGGAAACGATATCCTTGAGGGATTAGCTGGTGCTGACATCCTAGACGGCGGTATAGGAGATGACACCTTAATTGGTGGTAACGGCAATGACTTGCTTTCTGGTGATGAAGGCAATGATATCCTGGATGGCGGTGCTGGAGCCGATATCTTGAATGGTGGTACAGGCGATGACTCCCTGATTGGCGCTGGTGGTGCTGATATCCTGGATGGCGGTGCCGGTAATGACACAGCTAGTGGTGGTTTGGGTAACGATATATACATAATCGATAGTGCAGGAGATGTCATTACAGAAAACGCCGATGAAGGTACAGATACTGTTCAATCTAGTGTTGACTACACCTTAGGCGATAACTTAGAAAACCTCACCTTGACTGGTACAGCCGTAGCAGGTACAGGTAATGGACTAGCTAACACCATTATTGGTAATGAAACTAACAATAGCCTCAATGGTGGTGCTGGAGCCGATACACTTTTTGGTAACGCTGGTGCTGATACCTTGCTGGGAGCGGGTGGAAATGACTATCTTGATGGCGGTGACGGCGATGATAACCTTAACGGTGGAGCAGGTAATGATACCCTGATCGGTGCGGCTGGTAATGATATCCTCATAGGCGCTGATGCCAATGATGTTTTAGTCGGCGGTACAGAAAATGACACCATCACCGGTGGTTTAGGTAGCGATACCATTCGCTATGCCTTTGGCGACGGACAAGACCGAGTTAATGGATTTGTTACAGGAACAGGGGGAGATTTCCTTTCCTTCAGTGGTATTGCTGCTATTGATGTATTTACCAATACTACTAATGGCAACACAGTATTTCGAGTTGGCGATGGAATTATAGGTAACGCCGGGTTCAACCAGGGTACTTTGTTGCTGACTTTGGTTGGTACTCCCTTTAGTCAAGTAGATATCGCCACCAACATTGTTGACTCAGCCGGAACAACCTTCTTATTCTCCTAGATTCCTCAGAGATACAAACTCAGAGATACCAAGTAACAGCGTGCATCTTACCAACATTCAGCAAACAAGGGAAATTATGGAAAAAGTGAGTTTTAACGATCTGACTCTAAATATTGGTGGTGTTGCTACAGCTAGTAGCCGGATTGAAGTTACTGGAACTGGCGAAGTGCTAGCGGTTGTCGCTGGGATTACTGCTGGACAATTAACAGGAGCAAATTTTATTAGCGGTTTTATAGAAGCTCCTGAGCCTATTTAAACAATTTGCTGCTGTTCGCAATTACCTTTTGCGTAGACATGAAGCGGCTTGTCGCTAGACATCGCTTCTACAGCGAACACAAAACAAGCAATAGGGGATGAGGGGAGGATGAGGGAGTGTGGGGAGTGTGGGGAGTGTGGGGAGTGTTCTTACCCATGCCCAATGACGCCAGTTGCTACAACGCGGGAAACCCGCGCAACGCACTGGCTCCCCAATGCCCCATGCCCAATGCCCAATGACAACTAATAACTTTTCTGAGGGTGCATACCATGACAGCTCAAAACTTTAACAATCAAGTTCTGGTGGGAAATAATTTTAACGGACAAAATCTGAATGGTTCGACGTTTGTCGCCGCTAGCCTCACGGATGTCCAATTGGTTGGTACCCTACTCAGAGGCACTGACTTCTCACTAGCAACTCTGATTAATGTTAATGCCTCAAATGCCATCTTTGCTCCGAATACTAACTTTCCCGCACCAGCAGATTTTTCGCAAGCAACATTGCAGAATGTCAATCTCAGTGGGGCAAACTTGAGACGGGCAAATCTGACATTAGTCAACACATCAGGTATTAACCTTTCAAATGCCAACCTGACTGATGCCATTCTCCGGGAAGCCAATCTGAGTGGTGAACAATCTGAGCGTCCCAATTTTACTGGTGCTAACTTAACCCGCGCTGACTTGTCTTTGGCGAATCTCAAAGCTGCTGACTTTACAGGTGCGAATCTCACAGATGCTAACCTCCAAGGGGCTATTCTGGAAGCGACTCTCCTAGTCAATGTCAATGCTACAGGTGCAGATTTCCGGTTGACAAATTTCACGGATGTGACTCTGCAAAACGCTATTTTTGACCGGGCTAATTTCAGTGGTGTCTCTTTAAGTGATGCTCCCCTTCAACCAGGTCAAACTGCTAATTTGAGCTTTCGTGGTGCAGATTTAAGTGGTGCGCTGATAGATGATGCCATTTTGACAAATTCAGATTTTAGTGCTTCTGGTAGTACAGTTACTAACCTGACTGGAACCAGATTTGATACTACCGATATCAGTGGATCTAACTTCACCGCCGCTAATGCTGAAGGTGTTTTTATTAACGGATCTGCGGTTGGTGCTAATTTTACCGATGCTAACCTAGTTAACGCTGACTTTACGACAGCTAACTTGACAAATGCCAACTTCACTGGCGCTAACCTGACTGGGATAAGGACAACCGATGCGATCGCTATTGGTGCAAATTTCACAAATGCCATTTTGACTAACGCCGATCTGTCAAAAACCAATTTTACTGATGCCATTTTCATTGGCGCTGACCTCACTGGTGCGATCGCTGTTGATAGTATTGGTCTGACTCTAGGAACTGCTGGTAACGATAATATTACTGGCACAAGTGCTAAAGATAACATCTTTGGCTTTGATGGCAATGACACCCTCGCTGGTGCTGGTGGTAATGATTATCTTGATGGCGGTGAAGGTGCTGATAACCTCAATGGTGGCGATGGTAATGATTACCTCGTTGGTGCTAATGGTAATGATGTCTTAACTGGGGCTGGTGGTGCTGATACTTTAGTTGGTGGTGCTGGTGCTGATAACCTCAATGGTGGTGCTGGTGTCGATCGCCTCACTGGTGGTGCTGGTGCTGATACCCTCAATGGTGGTGCTGGTAACGATACCTATATTTTTGCATCAGGCTTTGGAAGCGATCGCATTACCGCTTTCACCAATGGTGGTGACAAAATTGACCTCACAGCATTTGCAACCAGCTTTGGCTCTTTGACGGTAACTCAAAATGGGGTAAATACGCTGATTTCTGGGGCGGTATTTGGCAGTGGTAATAATATCATCTTGGCAAACTTCACCGCCACTAATGTAGATGCGAGCGACTTTATCTTTTAATTTTCTGTGATTTTGTGTGAATCATAGCTAGCAAAACTTTAGATCCCCAACTTTTTTTAAGCTGGGGATCTATAAATTATCTGTAAACCTTTATGATTAATTTGTTGGACTAAAACTAATATAATTAATGACAAAATATTGAAATAACCATGCGGATTCTGTTTACTATAGCCCACTTTTTTAATCCTCATGGTCAGGGTAAGCACGCCTCCCAAAGGAAAGACCCCCGACCGCGATTGATCGCATTAACTCAAAGTCTTGCAGCTTTACATCAGCTATTTGGCAAGTCTCAAAGCATCATCGATATTGGACAGCGAGTAGCTTTACCAGCAAATCAACCCCAAGCTGACGATTTAGATATTGTAATTTGTACTACCCAAGGTCATCATCTCCTAAATCACCTATCTTTGCCAGATCACTTTTATCAAGAGAATTCTACTCAAGTAGAACCAATGCTGTTAGGATTTGAATGTCAAGCAATATTGCGTGATTCACTTGGTAAATATGATTATTACTGTTTTTTAGAGGATGATTTAATCCTGCACGATCCTTGGTTTTTTATTAAATTAAACTGGTTTAACCAGCAAACAAATAATCTCAATCTCCTCCAACCGAATCGCTACGAAGTTGCCACTCATAATTTAACCTGCAAAGCTTATATTGATGGGGACTTATTACCTAGAATAACTGCAAATTTTCAAAATATCAATGAAAATCCCCAAATTCAGGGGACAATTATGGGTATGCCTATTAAATTTCGTCGTACTCTCAATCCCCATTCTGGCTGCTATTTTTTGAATGCTCATCAAATGGCTCATTGGGCTAATCAATCTGATTTTCTTGACCGCGATACCAGTTTTATTAGCCCTTTAGAAAGTGCTGCGACTTTGGGAATTATGAAGACATTTCGCGTTTATAAATCTGTCCCAGACCAAGCAAGTTTTTTAGAAATACAACACTTTGGTACTCGGTTTCTCAGCCTGATTGGTAAAGAAGTAAGTTTAGCAGCTATTTAAATTATGATTTGCAAATGAATTAATTCTCAACAAATCTAATCGGCAGAGATAATCGATTTTATTTCTACAAAAAAATGAAACCAAATTAATTTCAGCCCCCGGATTTATCTGTGGGGTTATTAATTTTTAATTTTAAATTCGGAGCAAAACAAGGTGACATATACTCAAAGCAGTTTTCAAGATTTTCTCGCAGCAATGGAGGGTTTTAATCAGTTACCTAGTGAAGTACTGGTTAATTTAGCATCAAAACTCAAACCACAATTGTATTCACTAGGACACAAAATTATTGACCAACAAAGCATACCCCAAAAATTGTCTATTATTTATCAAGGAACAGTTCGTCTATTAGCGTATGAACCTAAAACACAAATGCCAATTCCCTTAAAGTTACTGCAACCAGGAGAAATTCTGGGTGAGATTAGTTTACTGCGAGAAGTGGCTTGTGAGTTAGCGATCGCATCTACTGAAGTCAAATGCTTAACATTAGATGCTAATGATTATTTATCCTTGCTGGCTAATTACCCAGAGTTTGCCCAATTACGCCAATACCAAAGTAATTTGGCGGAATTGTATCATATTTTGACTACACAGTCAGATTTAGCAAATGTAGACGATATTAATTTCAAACAGCTGGCGCAGCAAGTTTTAGCTAATGCCAAAGTAACATATCTTCCTCCGGGAACCACAGCAGTTAATCAACTTAGTAGTGACAGGATTTGGTTTGTTAGTGGTGGGGGAACTGTCAAGAACTTTGATTGTGGTTCTCCTCTGGAATTTTACCGTCCAGCATACACCATTGAAGTTGAGGGAACAAATCCAGCGCGGTTGCTGGGGGTGCGCAAGTCAGATTTATTAGCAAATAATCCTCATGCAGATATTACCAACAAAGTAGAAATTCCTTATGCACCTATCGAGGAATTAGCACAACCACAACGCCCTACTGTCAAGACTGAAGAGAAAAGTACAAACAGGAAGTATCCCTATTTTAAAGGGAAAGGGCAGTTAAATTCCGCGATCGCCTGTTTTCAAATGCTCTGTCAATATCTGCACATGCCGTTTCGGCGCGAGGTTATTAACCGTATCTTAACCGAGCAGATGCAACGCCAGGATATAATCCCCTTTCAGGTTTGTGCAGCTTTGGCGGAATTAATTGGACTCAAAGCAAAATTAGGAGATATGCCTTGTGAGCAAATTACCCGCATTCCTACCCCGGCGATGATTCACTATGGCGATAGTTATGGGGTAATCTATGAAGTAAGCGATCGCCTCATAGTAATTGCTGTACCATCCAAAGGTATACTCAGACTCAAACCAGCTGAACTGCTTTCGCAATTAGCACTAGAAGATAGCGATACTAAGATCCGCGTATTGTTACTTTCCCCCACTAAAACCACACCTAAACAACGCTTTGGTTTGCAGTGGTTTCTACCTTATATTTCCCGCTATCGTTCTGTATTGTTAGAAGTATTTATTGCTTCCTTATTTGTGCAGTTAGCAGCCCTAGCTAACCCCTTAATTATTCAAATCATTATTGACCAAATCGTTAGTAATAGTAGTTTTAATACTTTACATATTTTAGGTGCATTTTTATTAGTCGCTGCCCTATTTGAAGCGATAGTATCTACATTGCGTACATATTTATTTGTAGATACTACTAACCGCATTGATCTGGGGTTAGGGGCACAAATTATTGACCATTTACTACGGCTACCCTTACCGTATTTTGAACGCCGACCTGTGGGAGAATTAGCCACCCGCATCAACGAATTAGAAAATATTCGCTCTTTCCTTACAGGGACGGCTTTAACTGTGGGGTTAGATTCTCTATTTTCGGTGATTTATATCATCGTTATGGCGATTTATAGCTGGAAACTTACCTTAGTAGGTTTATCTACTATTCCTATATTTATTATTATTACTACCCTGGCTGCTCCCACTATTAGAAAACAGTTAAGAGAAAAAGCCGAACGTAACGCCATAGCTCAATCTTATTTGGTTGAGGTGATGTCAGGGATGCAAACTGTCAAAGCCCAAAATATTGAATTACAAGCGCGCTTTTCTTGGCAAGAACGTTATGGACGTTATATCGCTTCAGGCTTCAAAAAAGTAGTTACTTCGACTTTGGCGAGTTCTACCAGTCATTTTCTCAATCAACTAAGTAGCTTGTTAATTTTATGGTATGGCTCTTACTTAGTATTGCAAGGAGAATTAACTTTAGGTGAATTAATTGCCTTTAGAATTCTCTCTAATTATGTCACAAGTCCCATATTACGCCTCACCCAACTTTGGCAAAATTTCCAAGAAACTGCTTTATCATTGGAACGGCTCAGCGATATTGTTGATACACCCCAAGAAGCTGAAAAAGACCATGAAAAAATGGCCTTACCACCCATCACAGGTGCAGTTAAATATGAGAATGTCTTCTTTCGATTTAATTCAGGGAGAGCATTACAACTTTGCAATGTGAGTGTAGATTTAGCTCCCGGACAATTTATTGGTATCGTCGGTCAAAGTGGTTCGGGAAAAAGTACGATGATGAAATTACTGCTGAGATTGTACGAGCCAGAATCCGGCAGAATTTTAATAGATGGTTATGATATAGCGAAAGTAGAATTATATTCCTTGCGCGGACAAATTGGTGTGGTACCTCAAGATACCTTGTTATTTGACGGTACAGTGCAAGAAAATATTGCTTTAACACATCCCGAAGCCACCACCGAGGAAATTATTACAGCCGCGAAAATAGCCGCCGCCCACGAATTTATTATGAACCTGCCTAACGGTTATAATACAAAAGTAGGCGAACGCGGTTCAGCGCTTTCTGGGGGACAAAGACAAAGAATTGCGATCGCGCGTTCAGTTTTAGAAAAACCCAAATTACTCGTTTTAGACGAAGCTACTAGCGCTTTAGATTACTTAACAGAACGTCAAGTTTGTTTAAATTTAGCCCAAGCATTTCAGGGAAGCACCGTATTTTGCATTACTCACCGCCTCAACACTATCTCTCATGCAGATATGATAATTGTCATGGATAGCGGTAAAGTGATAGAAAAAGGAAAACATCAAGAATTAATGGCTTTAAAAGGCTATTACTATAACCTCTACAATCAACAAGAATTATAGTTTTTATCAGCCATCTTCTATAGTGTAAGGGAACTTCAAAAAATAAATTATTCCGTTCAAGTCGTTGACGGTTGACGGTTGACTGTTAACTGTCAACCGTCTGTAGGGGCGGGTTTTGTGAGATATTCACGCTCCTAACAGATATGTCGGTTAAACCCGCCCGTACAACAATAGTAATGGAATATTTTTTTACTTGGAAGTCCCTAAGCTAATGCACCTCTAAATTTCATAACTATTCATAATGGCTGTTAACTGTTGACAGTCAACAGCCCTCGCGATGGATTGTGCAACTTAAAATCAGAATAGCTGACAAAGCTCGTCTCCTGATTGTTATTGCTTTGGTGACAAAACCATATATGTGACTTCTATTTTCAACTAAATGTTCCCTCTGCCAAATATTAATTTGCTACAACAATTACGGTAGAATCTTTTTATTACTCAAGCGCATTACTTAAATTTAAGTAATGCAACTTTTATAACTTATTATTGCCAAAGTCAAGTCGGAGGATAAAGTAAATATGAAATGAGTTTCTTGATTGTCAGATTAATGATTCTTGACTCTGGACTGACAAGAGAATGAAACAGAAAAATTCCTCATCCCCACTCTATAGAATAATATTTAGCCTGCGCACACATATAGTAATTGCTTATATGTTGCTCATGGGATTTTCATCTGTGGTAGGTACTTTTGTAATCGATCAAATTCTATTTTTTAAGATACAGGAGCGAATTAACAAATCTCTAGTGCAAGAAATGCAAGAATTCCGCATGTTAGCGGATGGAGTCAATCCGGAAACTAGTAAACCTTTTGAGGATGACATCGATTCTATCTTTAAGGTTTTTCTCACAAGTAACATTCCCGATGACGATGAATTTTTGGTAGCAATATTAAATGGGCAAATTTACCGTAGTAGTCCTATAGCTCTTCCTAGCTGGTTTAAATCTGATTCTTATATCGTCAAAGCCCTATCTCAAATCAAAATGGCCGAAGAAGGCGAATTTAGCACCCCAGATGGTGAAGTGATTTACCTAGCTCAACCACTAATTAGGGGAGGTAAACATGGAGTATTTGTGGTGCTTCATGCTACTTCTGGCGAACGCGATGAGGTAAGTGAAGCCGTTGTAGTGATTATCAAAGTCAGCGTGATTGTCACAATTGCATTTTCCTTTTTTGCTTGGGTAGTAGCTGGAAGGGTACTCAAACCCCTAAAACTGCTGACAGAAACTACTCGCTCAATTGGGGAAACAGACCTGACACAACGCCTACCAATCAAAGGTGCAGATGAAATTTCCCAACTCACTATCACATTCAATGAGATGCTGGAAAGGTTAGAAACAGCCTTTACGAGCCAACGAGATTTTATCAACGATGCTAGTCATGAACTGCGAACACCAATTACAATTATTCGTGGTCATCTGGAACTGTTAGGTGAAGATCCACAAGAGCGACAAGAAACTATCGAATTAGTTCTAGATGAACTAGACCGAATGAATCGCTTTGTAGAAGACTTGCTGTTACTAGCGAAGTCTGAACAACCAGATTTTTTAAATTTAGAAGTTGTCGAAATTAATTCTTTAACTCTCGAACTTTATGCCAAAGCCAAAGCCTTAGCCCCACGACAATGGCGCTTAGATGCTATAGCCAGCGGTCGGATTCGGGCCGATAGGCAACGTTTAACTCAAGCAATTATGAATTTAGCGGAAAATGCTACACACTACACCAAAGAAGGTGATGCCATCAGCTTAGGTTCAGATGTGAGAAATAATCAAGTGCGTCTTTGGGTACGGGATACTGGCGAAGGAATTCCCTTAAGCGAGCAACAGCGAATTTTTCAGCGCTTTGCTCGTGGCTTGATTAATCACCGTCGTTCCAATGGTGCTGGCTTGGGATTATCCATTGTTCAAGCAATTGCAGAAGCTCACAGTGGTAGAATTGAACTCTTCAGTCGCCCGCATGGTGGCTCGACTTTTACCATAGTAATTCCGCTCAAACCCATCCCCAAATCCACCAAACGCGGCAATAAAAATTTATTACTTCACAGAACTGAATCATAGCTAGAAAGCAGTCATGATGAAAAAATTTTCATCGCCATCCATCAAATAAAAAAGGTTGTGAAACCCCTATATATTTTCACAAACAAAGATAAAAATTTCTCTTGAAAGTTAACCGTCAACACCTCTTGTAGCTCTCAGTGCAGTCAACAGTCAAAGCTATTTTCAAGCTAGCCATTCACGCCAGGTTTTGACACAACCAAGCATGAAAATCTCCCTCCCCAATGCCCCATGCCCCATGCCCAATGCCCAACAGATACAATTTTTACAGGAGATAGCCTGAGGTGAACAGAATTCTGATAGCAGAGGATGAACCTCGCATTGCTAGCTTTTTACAGAAAGGATTAAAAGCTAATGGTTTTACTACTGCTGTAGCTAGCACAGGTGATGAAGCGATTTTTTTGGCTTTGAGTGGGGAATTCGATCTTTTGATTTTAGATATTGGTCTTCCTGGTAAAAGTGGCTGGGTAGTCTTAGAAGAATTGCGCGGTCAAGGAGAAATGCTCCCAATTATTATTCTGACTGCCTGTGACGATGTCAAAGACAAAGTAACTGGGTTAGAAAGTGGTGCTGATGACTATGTTACCAAGCCATTTCGCTTTGAAGAACTGCTAGCGCGTATTCGCCTGCGATTGCGCGACTATCGCTTGCCGAAAAATAAGGATGAAATGTTACTGACCGCGGGCGATATTATGTTAGATTTACGTACACGCAAAGTCAAGGTAGGCGATCGCTATATTGAATTAGCCGCCAGAGAATTTACTTTAGCCGAAATCTTTGTGCGTCATCCCGGTCAAGTCTTAAGCCGCGAGCAACTACTCAGCCATGTCTGGGGTTATGACTATGACCCTGGTTCCAATATAGTTGATGTTTATGTTGGTTATCTGCGTAAAAAACTAGGTAGCGATTATATTGAAACAGTTAGAGGGATCGGTTATCGCTTAGATACATGAGAAAACTCTCATAAAAGCTTTAATACAGATTAATTGAGGTAATCAATAATAGTAACAAGCAAAAAAAACGTATTTTTTGCCCTATCTAAATCTTGAAAAATGGTAGTCCTACCATTCGCTAATTTTACGTGTGAAATTCAAAGACAGGGCAAGTGGGGATCGGTAATTATGGCCAGACAATTAAAAATAGAAATAGCGGAGAGTGCAGAACTTTTAGAAAAAAGTCTGAAAAAGGCAAAACATGCATCTCACAAGGAACGATTGCAGATGTTGTGGTGGCTAAAAACAGGTCAAGTTACACAGCATCATGAATTAGGTCAGCTATTGGGGCGCAGTCCAGCAACCATTACCCGTTGGTTACAACAATATCGCCAAGGAGGATTGGAAAAGCTGCTGGAAGTGAGAACAGCACCAGGGGCGCAAAAAAAAATTCAAGGCGAAGCCTTGGAGAAACTGAAACATCGTTTAAACTCACCTGAAGGGTTTCACAGTTACCGCGAAATAGTAGAATGGCTAGACCTAGAGTGTGGCCTGAAAATTAAATATGACACGGTAAATCGATTTGTGCGCGAGAAGTTGAAGGCTAAATTAAAAGTCTCACAACTAAGAAAGCAAGAGCAAAAAGAAGCTTTAATTGAGAATTTGCAACCGATTTATGTTTGGCAAGAGAGTGCTTAAAAAATAGCACTGAAATTGTCAATTTGATATTGACAAGTTCATACCTTCAATTAGCAATACCTATTTTTTTAATTTTGCTGCTGCTACGCATTTAAGAGTTACATTCGCGCACATGCAAAACTTCAATGCGTAACACCTCAGCATTGACTATCTCTCATATCATCAGTGTGAGATTTGGCTATCTACTTTTTCCCCGCTAGGGGATAGATTTTCCTGTCTTGGACTTGGTGATTATACCACTTAATCAATGGCATCAGGGATCGCTCTACATCTCTTTCTTAAAACTAGGGCTGTTTTGAGGCGATCGCCTTGGGCGATAAATCAAGAGGAGGCAGTTATGATCAAGGTTAATCAATTGACATCTGGAAGACTGGCAAAAGCAAAAGCAGGATATACCACACGTTCAGTCGATGTAAATGCGATCGCCACAATTTTAACGGGAGATATCCAGCCGAAATCCGGGGATTTAGTCTTAGTTAGAGTAGACTCCATTGGTCAGCACGAACGCATCGACCAAGTCAATGGTCGCAAAGCGATCGTTTTTGTGGGAGATGAATTAGTTCTTTGCTATGGGAACCGTTATGCTCCCGATCAATTTGAAGCCGAGATTCCTTCAGACTTATCACCATGTCATTTAGCCGCCGCCGGGGGGATAGCCGCAAGAGTTCTCTCTCAACACGCTAAGGTAAAATTACCCACCGCCGTTACTCCTATTGGATTACTGGGAGATAGACAAGGAAAACGCCTCAATCTAGCTGATTGGGCTTTACCCGCCACTAACTACATTGGGCAAAGACCTTCCACAATAGCTGTTGTGGGCACATCAATGAACGCTGGTAAAACCACCACCGCCGCTCATTTAATTAACGGTTTAGCCAACTCAGGCTTGAAAGTTGGTGCAGCCAAGATTACTGGTACTGGTGCAGGTAACGATACTTGGCTGATGCAGGATGCGGGCGCAAGCTTCGTTTTAGATTTTACTTGCGTTGGGTTTCCCAGTACATATCGCGCTACTCCCAAACAAGTACAAGAGATTTTCATCACCCTAACTAACCACCTAGCAGCTCAAAGTGTAGATGTCATTGTTTTAGAAATAGCCGATGGCTTGTTTCAAGAAGAAACATCAACTTTAGTTTCCTCCCAAATTTTCCGCCAAACTGTTGATGGCGTGTTATTTGCGGCTGGTGGTTCCTTGGGCGCAGCTGCTGGCGTGGAATGGTTGCAAAAGCAGAAACTACCTATAGTTGGTATTAGTGGTTTGGTAACTGCATCGCCTTTAGCAGCCCGTGAAGTACTGCAAATTACTTCATTACCTGTTTTAGATTTGCAACTGCTGAGAACAGAAGCCATTAATATCTTAGCCAGTGCCAAAAAAATCGAAAGTCTACCCTTAGTTTTTTCATCTTCCCTATCAGTACCTCCTACTGTTTTGACAGCGCAAGATTAAGTAGGGTTTGCTGATTTAATAGAAAAAGAATAATTATGCAGATTCCTCGCATATTAAGTGGTATCCGCATCTGGCTGCTCAGCCGCTTAGTAATGAATGGCTTTTTTCAGGCAATTGCTACATTAGCCAATGCTTTTCTCGTAGAACTAGCTTTTGACAAAATCATTACAGCCGTTGACCCTAGCTTTAATCAAAAAATTTGGCAAATAGGTTTAGGTTTAGTAGCAGCGGCTGTTGTTACTGCTTTACTCCGGATGATGGAACGGACTGATGCTGAACGCATAGGTCAAGAATATGTTTACGAACTCCGGATGATTTTGTACGACCGATTAATGAACCTTTCCCCACGAACGCTGCAAAGTCGCACTCAGGGCGGGATAATGCTGCGCTTTGTCAGCGATTTAAGCGCTATTCGCCAGTGGGTTAGTTTGGGATTGGCTAGGCTTGTAGTCGCGATTACGGCGGCGATCGCTTCCTTATTAGCTTTATCATTAGTCAATACAAGATTGGCTTTCACAGTAGCTGTTATCTTGACAATTGGCACTGTTAGTGCATTTAGGCTCAGCCAAAAAATGAGAACTACAGCCAAAGAAGCGCGAAATCGTCTGAGTAGACTTGCGGGGAATATCAACGAAAAGGTCGGTTCTATCGCCGTTGTCCAAGTTTTTGGACAGTCTCAGCGGGAAAAAAGGCGAATTGCCCGTCAATGTCGAGATTTAGAACAGGCGATGGTCAACCGGGCGGTAGTAGCTGGGCAAATGCAAGCCATTACCGAGGGCACAACGGCGATCGCAGCTAGCGCTACTTTATTAATGGGGGCGCTAGAAGTAGCCGCCAATCGCGCTACCCCTGGAACCGTGGTCGCCGCCATGACAATTGTCGGTTTTTTAGTACCCCGGTTGCGAGACTTGGGTAAAGTGCAAGAATACTGGCATAACTCGCGGGTAGCATTGGCAAAGATTCAGCAATTTTTAGCCACCCCTTCCCTGGTAAAAGAAGTACCTAATGCACCTGAATTGCAGATGGGGCCGGGATGTTTAGAATTTGATGCTGTCAGCCTAGAAGGGTCTATAGATAACGTTAGCGCGATCGCCTTTCCTGGGGAAATTGTCGCCATCGTCGGCCCCAATGGTGCGGGAAAGTCAACATTATTATCTCTCGCCGCCCGTTTAGTTGACCCCGATAAAGGCGTGATTCGTCTCGATGGACAAGACCTAACCAAACACAGTTTAAAATCTGTGCGGCGAGCCATTGGCATGGCAGCACTAGATTTACCACTTTTGCGGGGAAGCGTTGATAAAAATCTCCGCTATCGCTGGCGGGATGCACCCATAGAAGAAATTACCAGAGTTCGTAAATTGTGCGGCATTGATGAACTACTAGCAGAACTTCCAGAAGGAGAAAAAACCAGAGTTGCTGAAGGAGGTAAAGGCTTATCCGCAGGACAACGCCAACGCATTGCCTTGGCTAGGGCAATTTTAGGCAATCCCCCAGTATTACTACTAGATGAAGTCGATGCTAACTTAGATGCCCAAGCCGCCTCGGTTGTAGATCGCATCCTCGCAGAATATCAAGGCACAGTTTTAATCGTTACCCACCGCAAAGAACGCCTAGCCGCAGCCGATGCAGTTTGGTTCTTAGAAGCCGGTCGCCTTATAGAAGCCGGAGCCACCAAAGATTTATTAGCCAAAGATGGCCCTACTAGTCGCTTATTTTGGTCACACACCCAAAGCCTGATGTCTGAAAGAGGTTGACCGTTGACCGTTGTACGGGCGGGTTCACAAATATCCTTACCGAGCAACGATAATTCTCAATAAACCCCCCCCTACTGACTGTTGCCCAATGCCCAATGCCCCATGCCCCATGCCCAATGCCCCATGCCCAACACAACCATTAATCACACTGCTTTAGCAGACTTGTTAACCACAGCTTTCAGCGATTTGCCAAAAAAACTGCGCGTTTTTAGCAGCGATCGCCCTGGCTATGTCGCCCTACGCCAAAATGGAGTTTTGCTGTGCGATTACTGGCTTGATAAAGGTGAAGTCTTGAATGCCATCTGCGGTACTGTCACCTCCACTATCTCCAATGAAGGCTGGCAAAAAGTAGATACTATTGAACTGTGTCTGACTCACCACTATCGGCCTGTTTCAGTTCTAGATTTTTCTACTAAGTTTCCCAATTCAAAAAGAGGAATTCGCGGCATTAAACTGCAATATCAATCCCAGGTGGCAATATATAGTCCCACGCAGATGATTGCGAATAACTTGAGCTTTCCAGAGGTATTGACTAATTTTCTGCAACAGATATCTCTTTCTGCTGAAGCTTTCGCCAATCATGGCGGAATTATCGCAGCTTTTGAAGCGGAACAAATATTGCTAACTCTTGATGCTGCTGTTGCCGTCACAAAATTATATCGCGGCAATCAGATTGTACCTTTAGCTGAAATTTCCAGCCAAACTATCTCAGATATGCTGGGGAGTATGGGGAAATGGCTACAGGGAAACTGCATTGACAATGGACGCTTAATATACAAATATTTTCCCAGCAAAAACCACCCTTCTGATGATAATAACATAACTCGTCAGTTTTTAGCAACTTTGGGCTTAATCCGCTATGCCCAATTTACAGGTCAGTCCGATCGCCTACTCATGGCCGATCGCAATCTGACTTACAATTTGGCGCAGTACTATCGATTACAATCCGGCATCAGCGGTAGCGAACATCGGGGTAAAGTAGAACTGGGCACAACAGCCTTAGCAGCTTTAGCGATTCTGGAACATCCCGATCGCGATCGCTATGCTGATATTTTCCACATGCTCTGTCAAGAGATTGAAACGTTTTGGCAACCAAATGGCTCATTTTGTATCAGTTCTCAGCCCCGCAGCCAGAATTTACACCCAGGATTAGTGCTGCTCTTTTGGGCATCTCTGTATAAAGTAAATCACGAGCAATATTTGTTGCAGCGATGTCGCCAAAGCTTCCTATATTATCGCCAATGGCACTTAGAGCACCGTCATCCCGCCTTTATTCCCTGGCACACTCAAGCCTATGCATTGCTATACGATGAGACCTGCGATCCGTTGTTCCGGGATTTTATCTTCGAGATGAACGATTGGCTATTGCCAATGCAGCAATGGGAACAACTCCGCTCTTTGGATGGGCGGGGGCGATTTTACAATCCAGCACAGAAAGAATACGGTTCACCCCATGCGGCGACAACCGGAAATTATCTCCAAGGTTTAGTGGATGCTTATCGCTTGGCTAAACAAAGCAACGATACACCTAGAGCTAATGCTTATGAGTTAGCTATCTGGCGGGGATTACGCCATATTCGCCAATTACAATTTAAAGATGATGTGGATATGTTCTACATCCAAGAGCGATCGCTCATTTCGGGTGGTGTCCGCACTACTGTCTATGACAACACTATTCGTCTCGATAATGTGCAGCAAAGCCTGATGGCGATTCTCAAACTCTACAATTTACCAGAATTTCCCCAACAACCACCCCAACCCAAAATAGCTTTTCAAAAGCTCAAGCAAAAAGTAGATATTGCCCCAATCATGGCGGAAATCACCGAAAAATCGCCTTTATGGTTTTATGATACCAGCCGCCAGCAAAAACTCGCCCCCCAACAAGAAACTCAAAGTATTTTCCTCAAAAGAGCAGTCAAACCCTTTCCGGTGGGAATTGAGAATGCTAGGGATGTCCATGAATCTTGTCCCACCGAAGTAGCCAAGGAATTTCCTGTGGTGATGAATTGGGTAGAGGATTTTGTGGCGGAGATTGGGGGCGAACTAGGTAGAGTTAACATTGTGAGATTAGCTCCCAAGGGAAGAGTTTACAGCCACATCGACCACGGAGAATATTATAGATTGCGCGATCGCTATCATCTGGTACTGCAAAGTCAATCAGGTAGCTGGATGAAATGCGGCAGTGAAGAAGTTACCATGCATGAAGGTGAACTGTGGTGGTTTGATAATAAACAAACCCATGAGGCTTTTAACCCTGCTGAAGAATGGCGAATTCATCTCATATTTGATGTGTTGCCAAAAACGTGAATCAGCACATACTTTTACATATTAAAATCAAACTTTTTTATCAACAAATTTTTGGTTTCACAAAACTTTTTCGTCAATTGATATATTTTAGCTCTGCTACGATTAGCGCAATTTTAAGCTTATCCCACCCAGCCTTAGCTAATGATATTATCAACACAGAACCAAGCAATATATCATCTTTTAATTCCGTTTCCCAACTATCAGATCTAAAATTTACCGATTGGGCATTCCAAGCCTTGCAATCCCTAGAACAACGCTACGGTTGCCAGCTTAATTACCATAGCATTTATGCAGGTAACCAAACTCTTACCCGTGATGAATTTGCAATTCATTTAAATTCCTGCTGGCGGAGAATTCAGCAACTCATTACCGCCAATCAAATAACGGTGAATCAAGATGATTTAGCAACATTGCAAAGACTGCAAACGGAATTTTCAACTGAATTAAGTCGCTTAGAACGCAAGATAGAAAATTTAGAGTTACAAACTACACAATTGCAAACACAACAATTTTCCACCACTACCAAGCTAACAGGAGAAGCCATATTTGCAATTACGGGAGCGTTTGGTGAAAAAAAAAGCGATCGCAATCAAAAACCCATCGACGATCATCTTGTCCTCAATAATCGTGTACGCTTAAATCTTGATACTAGCTTTAGTGGTAAAGATCGGTTCCGAGTGCGATTGCAAGCAGCAAATATCTCTAACCTAGAAAAAGCCACAGGTACAGATATGGCTAGGTTAGGCTTTGAAAGTGATAACGATAATGAACTCAATATCAGCCGCTTAGAATATACCTTTCCTATTAGCAAACAAGCCAGAATTTCTCTTAGCGCTACTGGTAGCGAATTAAGCGATTTTGCTGATACAGTAAATCCTTTTTTTATCAGAAGTAGTCTCGGTGCAATCTCCCGCTTTGGCAGACATAACCCGATTTACCGCCAAAGTGCGGGTATGGGTATAGGTATAGACTATCAACTTAGCAAGAATGTTAATTTAAGTATTGGTTATATCGCTGATAATGCTCGCAATCCCAGAGTAGGAATTAGCAAAAGTCCCTATGGTGCAATTGTCCAACTAACTCTAAGACCTAGCAATAATTATAAATTTGGTTTAACTTATATCCGCTCTTTTAATAACATAAATACAGCAACTGGAAGCGAATTAGCTAATGACCCTTTTAACGATAAAAGTAACAGTATCACTGCAAATTCTTACGGATTACAAACCAGTTTGCGATTAAGCCGTCGTTTCACTATAGGCGGTTGGTTTGGTTTGACACAAGCCACCGCCGAAGACATTACAGGAAAACCCAGCGCTAACATTTTGAACTATGCAATTACCTTAGCCTTTCCTGATTTAGGCAAAAAAGGTAACTTGGGAGGTATTATCATTGGTCAACCGCCAAAAGTTATGAGTAATGATTTTGGTAGTAGATATCAAGATAAAGCTACCGCTTGGCATTTAGAAATGTTATATCGCTTTCAAATTAATGACAATATTGCCATTACTCCTGGGTTATTAATCATCACTAATCCCGAACATAAACAAAATAGCGATACAGTTTATGTAGGCACAATCAGAACGACATTTTCTTTTTAGTCAGTTGTCAGTTGTCAACATTCAACAGTCAACAGTCAACAGTCAACCGTCAACCGTCAACCATCAACAATTCACCCACCAAACCCAGGAATTAAACGCTTGAGCGCCCGACTAACAACTTCACCATAGCGCATTTCGCCACAGAGAATTTTACCCATAATTTGCGCACCAGAAGGACGCTTTACACCCACGCCATAACCCATTTTGGGAAAGCGATAAAATGCATTAGCTAATTTTTGCGCCCAAGCCATATCCGTTCCCCATTGTTCGTTAATGGCATTGGTATATTCTTCTACAGCGTTAATATCCCCCGACAGCGCCCGATTAATAGCACTGGCTGCTAGCAAACCGCTAAAAATCGAAGGGCGAATACCTTCCGCCGTCATCGGGTCAACTACACAAGCTGCTTCCCCAGCCAAAACAGCATTTTGAGTATGTAGCTTTTGATTCCCATTCCACAAGCAAATCGGATGACCGTATTGCTGACAAACTTTCACATCGACATCAAAAGATTGGGCGTATTCATCTAAAATCTTCTTAAAATCTTGGGGAGGTGCGCCGCCAATAAGCGTACCCACACCTAAAGAATACCCATCAGCTTTAGGAAAATTCCAAATATAGCCATTCTTCACCAAGCCAAATTCAAAATGCGCCAGAGATGTATTTTCCACATTGGCGGGAACTTCGGCTTCTAATGCGCCAGCTAAATGGCGTTTGCGGTCTTTAAAGCCTAACCATTTAGCCATCGGCCCTTTAGCGCCATCAGCAGCGATTAAATAGCGACCTAAAACCGGGCCATTGGCTGTATTCACCTGCCAAGCATCGCCTGTAAACTCAATACCTGTGACTTCTGTATTATCTTGCAGTTTCGCCCCTTGTTTCTGGGCTTGTTGGACGAGGAAATGGTCAAAAACATCCCGTCTTACCATCCACATCGGTTCTTTCACGTTGATTTTGGATTCTACTGGATCTTCTAAATTCCAAGTAAAGCGCAAAGATTCTACTTTAACAGAAATCGCTGGGCTAAAATCAAAATCAAACCATTGAGCGATCGCTGGTGACACTCCACCACCACAGGGTTTATATCTGGGTAGAGATGCTTTTTCTAAAACTAATACTGAGCGACCCTGCTTAGCCAAATGATAGGCAGCAGTTCCCCCTGATGGCCCGGCTCCAACGATAATACAGTCGTACATATTGCTGAATTCTTGCTCCTCACTTAGCCCAGCAAAACCTAATCAGGTGGGCATTCCCCACCCTAGACTAGTGTATACTTAGCGCGCATCAAAAATTCTCACTGATTAAGTAAAACCACAGATAAACACCGAATAATAGCGATAAATATCTGTGGTTTCTAGGTCAATTGTCAGTTGTTAGTGGTCAGTTGTCAGTGGTGAAAAACTGCCCTTGGGAATGAGGATAGCCTATAGGAGCCGAAGCCAATGCCCCATGCCCAATGCCCCATACCCTAAACAGTCGTAATGTCCTTTTCTTTTTCTGCCAATAATTCGTCAATTCTGGCAGTGTATTTATTAGTTAATTTTTGCAGCTTGTCTTGTTGATCGCGGGATTCATCTTCCGAAATTTCCGCGCTTTTTTCCTGCTTGCGAATCGAATCTACGGCATCGCGGCGAATGTTACGAATTCCCACACGCCCTTCTTCGGCATATTTAGCAGCCAGTTTGACGAGTTCTTTACGGCGATCGCTTGTTAGGGGCGGGATATTCAACCTGATTACAGAACCGTCATTGCTGGGAGTTAAACCCACATCTGACAAGGAAATTGCCTTTTCCACAATATTCAAGCTACTGCGATCGTAAGGTTGAATCAAAATGGTTGAGGCATCAGGTGTGCTGATATTTGCCAGTGATTTTAATGGCGTTGGTGTACCGTAATATTCCACCAATACTTTATCTAAGAGACTCGCATTGGCGCGGCCAGTACGAATCGTGTTAAAAGCTCGTTGAGTTGCCTCAACGGTATGTTGCATTTTACTCTCAGCTTCAGCTAATTTCACAAGAACCTCCCACAAGGGTGCCTATGGATTCTCCCATGACTGCCCGATGGATATTACCTCGCACCGTTAAGTCAAAAACCAGAATTGGGATATTATTTTCTTTACACAAGGCAATCGCTGTAGTATCCATTACCCGTAAATCTTGCGCCAAAACATGGGCGTATGTGAGGCTGGTATAACGTTTAGCATTTGGATAGACATGAGGATCGGCATCGTATACTCCGTCTACCTTGGTGGCTTTAAAAATCACTTCAGCATCGATTTCTGCTGCTCTTAATGCCGCAGTGGTATCTGTGGTAAAGAAGGGATTCCCCGAACCAGCGCCAAAAATTACCACCCGCCCTTTTTCAAGATGACGGATGGCACGACGACGAATATAAGGTTCGGCTAATTCTTGCATAGCGATCGCCGTTTGTACTCGCGTCTGCACCCCTATTCGTTCTAACGAATCTTGCAGGGTCATGGCATTCATTACCGTGGCAATCATCCCAATGTAGTCAGCAGTGGCGCGATCCATACCCGCCGATGCTGCTTTCACACCACGAAAAATATTGCCGCCGCCCACCACGATCGCGATCTGCACGCCAGTGGCTACCACCTCTCCCACCTCTTGGGCTATTTCCTTGACCACTTCTGGATCAATCCCATAGCCCATGTTGCCCATTAAAGCTTCACCGCTCAGTTTAAGTAAAACCCGTCGGTAATTCGTTCCCATGAAGTTACGCTTTGTCGAAACAGTTGCAATTGCCTCCAACTTAAGATAGCAGTACAATGGCTATCTCTGTCTAGTTATGCCAGATTAATGAAGTACCTACCGCCTCAGTTTCTGGTGTATTTATTTTATGGCCTTTTAGCAACGCCGCGATCGCATTTTTTAAATAATCTTCTCCTGCTGCTAAAGGCTTTTGGGGATGGTCGTCAATAGCTCCCTTGTAGCGTACAATACCCGTCTTATCGATTAAAAAAGCCATTGGTGTTTTAGTCGCACCAAAGCTTTGAGTCACATCCTGAGTCGAATCCCAAATATAAGGGAAGTTCAACTGATGAGACTCGGCAAAAATGCTCATATTTTCTAAACTTTGTTTTGGCTGTCCCATAGCTCCACAGCCATTCATCCCAATTAGTGTAAAACCTATTTTGGCAAATTCTGCCTGAATTTTTTTGAGTCGCTCTAAATATAAAGTTACATACGGACAGTGGTTGGACATGGAAATCACAGCAACTGCACGGAACTTATTCAAATAACGGCTAAGATGATGTACTTGATTATCTATTCCTGGCAGTTCAAAGTCTGGTGCATAGCTCCCAATAGGAGTATCAATAGATTCTAGTATAGTCATGGGTTTAGGTTTGGAGGAACTAGCAACAAAAAAAATTGCGGCAAATTCAGCGTCACTTTCCTAGTTGCAAACCACTCCTTGGCAGATGCTTAATAAGTAATAATTTTAGGAATTAATTTAGCGAGCGTAAATTGTAAAACTACTGAATCTAATACTGATACTAATTTTGGACAATTGAACTAGATATCATTGTAATTTTTACGCAAGCTAAGACAACTAGGTAGTGGGCGCAGAATTTGGGCTATGGTCGAATATTTATAATTCCAGTAGAATTGCTGTAATCAATACTAGCAAGACTTGCTGTTTCCTCAGCCAGGTTAATTCTTTCTTTACTAAAACTTAATTATGGGTTAATATCTGCGATTTATTGAATAATTGAATTGATTATTTGACTCAGCTTGCTTGCAGGTAGAAGACAATCCTCAGTTCCAGCTCATTGCCCTGTAGAGATAAATTCTTCTATGAAACCAAAATAATTGGAAATTCTAGCCAGATTTTAGCAGCCTCATTGAAAATAAATACTATTTGTAAAAAATTTACTAAACGTTGTTATAGCTATAGCCATAATACTGTGTATATACCTTATAGCAATTATAAATTTCCCATGATGCATTCAGTTTGTGTTAAATTTGTCCGCTGTCAACAAAGATAAATACTTACTCTGAGAGTGTAGCTGCTTGACAGCAGCTAATTTAAAAGTATAAATATTGTCTTGCTAACTACTTTCCCAAACCAAACTCAGCAGGAAAATATTGGATACAATGTTATTTTTTATACGTAAATATGATATAGGTTTAGTACGGCGCGGCGGACATCAGCCACTGATTGACAACTTCTCTAACCCTGACGGGACAGTAATCACAAGTTACGGATTCCCATCCAGTGGTAATAGCAGCAAAGTCCCAGTATGAGATTGCAGATGTCACCCCTTTTTGGCGAATGGCATCAGCAATGCTCTAATTATTTTAAATATTCTTTAAAAATGGCTGCGGTAAAACATTTCGGTCTACTTGTGACATTCATATCGATCAACTGCCATGACGAATTATAAAACCACATTTACCGCAACAAAAACTTGGATTTGGCAAGGTTTTCCCATCTGTTATCAAAGTCAAGGAAGTTCTGGCCCAGCCGTCGTGCTGGTACATGGCTTTGGGGCATCATGGTGGCACTGGCGGCAAAATATACCCGTGTTAGCAGAAAATTGTCGCGTCTATGCCTTAGATTTGATTGGCTTTGGCAGTTCAGCTAAACCAGAACCCGGTAAAAAAATTGACTACACTCTAGAAACTTGGGGACAGCAAGTAGCAGATTTTTGTCAGGAAGTTGTAGGTGAACCAGCATTTTTAGTCGGAAATTCCATTGGCTGCATTGTGGCGATGCAAGCAGCAGTTAGCAACCCAGAGATTGCTTTAGGACTGGCTTTGCTTAACTGTTCTTTAAGACTATTACACGATCGCAAACGAGCAACTTTACCCTTGTCTCGTCGCCTAGGCGCACCATTGCTGCAAAATATATTATCCATCAAACCGGTTGGCAAGTTCTTTTTTAATCAAATTGCCAAACCTCAAACAGTCAGGAAAATTCTCCTCCAAGCCTACGCTAACTCTGAGGCGGTGACAGACGAGTTAGTAGATATTTTAACCGCGCCAGCTAAAGACCCCGGTGCAGTAGCCGTGTTTCTAGCTTTTACCAGTTATTCTCGCGGCCCCTTACCGGAAGATTTGCTTCCCGTCCTACCTTGTCCGGCTATTATTATCTGGGGAACAGCTGACCCTTGGGAACCAGTCGATTTAGGTAGAGACTTAGCTGATTATCCGCAAGTATTGAAGTTTATTCCCTTAGAAGGCGTAGGACATTGCCCGCAAGATGAAGCACCGGAATTAGTCAACCCAATTTTACAAGATTGGATTAACGAGCGTTCAAGAAATAATTAATTTTGGTGAATAGTCAACCGTCAACTATGAACTTTTGACCATAATTTTCTGTTGCCCTGTGCAAATTTATTCCACGGTGGCGAAAATTTGTAAATTTTAGAAATAATAAGTTAAGTCTAATAAAACACGACTAACATTATTTCCGCACGGAAAACATGAAACATCCTTTTCTTGAACGCTTACATAATCCAGAAGCCCCGGTTATCGTCTTTGACGGTGCTATGGGTACTAACTTACAAACACAAAACTTGACGGCTGATGATTTTGGTGGGGCGCAGTATGAAGGTTGTAATGAATATTTAATCCACACTAAACCGGAAGCTGTCGCCAAGGTTCACCGTGATTTTCTCGCTGCTGGTGCAGATGTGATTGAAACGGATACTTTTGGTGCGACTTCGATTGTTTTGGCAGAATATGATTTAGCCGATCAAACATATTACCTGAACAAGAAAGCCGCAGAATTAGCCAAATCTGTGGCGGCGGAATTTTCTACACCAGAAAAACCCCGGTTTGTGGCGGGTTCCATTGGCCCCACAACCAAACTTCCTACCTTGGGACATATTGACTTTGATACCCTGAAAACTAATTTTGCCGAACAAGCAGAAGCTTTATGGGATGGTGGGGTTGATATATTTCTGGTGGAAACTTGTCAGGATGTGTTGCAAATTAAAGCAGCGCTGAATGGGATTGAAGAGGTTTTTGCAAAAAAAGGCGATCGCCGTCCGTTGATGGTATCGGTGACAATGGAAAGTATGGGGACAATGTTGGTAGGTACGGAAATCAGCGCCGTACTGACAATTTTGGCACCATACCCCATTGATATTTTGGGATTGAACTGTGCCACAGGCCCGGATTTAATGAAGCCACATATTAAATATCTGGCAGAACATTCACCTTTTATCGTTTCTTGTATTCCTAATGCGGGTTTACCGGAGAATGTTGGCGGTCAAGCACACTACCGCTTGACACCGATGGAATTACGGATGGCTTTGATGCATTTTGTTGAAGATTT
This sequence comes from Tolypothrix sp. FACHB-123, assembly GCF_014697075.1. Classification (GTDB taxonomy): domain Bacteria; phylum Cyanobacteriota; class Cyanobacteriia; order Cyanobacteriales; family Nostocaceae; genus Aulosira. Next base: position 250,714 of record NZ_JACJRE010000001.1, read on the forward strand.
GGGTGTCCAAGTGATTGGGGGTTGCTGTGGGACACGTCCAGAACACATTCAACAATTAGCTGAAATTGCCAAGGATCTCAAGCCGAAGGTAAGACAGACGAGTTTAGAACCAGCGGCAGCATCGATTTATACTACTCAACCTTACGATCAAGATAATTCTTTCTTAATTGTCGGCGAACGCCTCAATGCTAGCGGTTCCAAAAAGTGCCGCGAATTGCTGAATGCGGAAGATTGGGATGGGCTGGTGTCAATGGCCAGATCCCAGGTGAAAGAAGGTGCCCATGTGCTTGATGTTAACGTCGATTACGTAGGGCGCGATGGGGTACGAGATATGCACGAACTCGTTTCGCGCATTGTTAATAATGTGACATTACCCTTGATGCTCGATTCCACCGAATGGGAAAAAATGGAGGCGGGTTTAAAAGTCGCGGGGGGTAAGTGTTTACTCAACTCGACTAACTATGAAGATGGCGAACCGCGTTTCTTGAAAGTGCTGGAATTAGCCAAGAAATATGGTGCAGGGGTAGTCATTGGGACGATAGATGAAGAAGGGATGGCGCGAACTGCTGAGAGAAAATTTGCGATCGCGCAACGTGCCTATCGTCAAGCTGTAGAATATGGTATCCCACCCACAGAAATTTTCTTTGATACTTTAGCTTTACCTATTTCTACCGGGATTGAGGAAGATAGGGAGAATGGTAAGGCGACAATCGAAGCGATTCGGAGAATTCGCCAAGAATTGCCTGGATGTCATGTAATTTTGGGCGTCTCGAATATTTCCTTTGGTTTAAATCCCGCCGCGCGGATTGTGCTGAACTCGATGTTTTTACACGAGGCGATGACTGCGGGAATGGATGCAGCCATTGTTAGCGCTAGCAAGATTTTACCATTAGCGAAGATTGAACCACAACATCAAGAAGTTTGTCACCAGTTGATTTATGATGAACGGCGGTTTGAAGGTGATGTCTGCGTTTATGATCCTTTAGGAGAACTGACTACAGTTTTTGCTGGGGTGACGACAAAACGCAACAAAGGTGTGGATGAAAATCTACCTATTGAAGAACGCCTCAAGCGTCATATTATTGATGGTGAACGCATTGGATTAGAAGCACAACTCACCAAAGCTTTAGAACAATATCCCCCCTTGGAAATTATCAACACATTTCTCTTGGATGGGATGAAAGTAGTGGGTGAGTTATTCGGTTCCGGACAAATGCAGCTACCCTTTGTCTTACAGTCGGCGGAAACCATGAAAGCGGCGGTAGCTTACCTCGAACCATTCATGGAAAAGTCAGAAGCGGGGAATAATGCTAAAGGAAGTGTGATTATTGCCACAGTGAAAGGTGATGTCCATGATATTGGTAAAAACCTGGTGGATATCATTCTTTCTAATAATGGCTATAAAGTCATTAATTTGGGCATCAAACAGTCAGTAGAAAACATCATTAAAGCTTACGAACAGCATCAAGCTGATTGTATTGCTATGAGTGGGTTACTGGTGAAATCTACCGCTTTCATGAAAGAAAATTTGGAGGTATTTAACGAAAAGGGAATCACTGTGCCGGTAATTTTAGGTGGTGCGGCGCTGACTCCCAAATTTGTCTATCAAGATTGCCAAAATACTTATAAAGGTAAAGTTATTTATGGCAAAGATGCGTTCTCTGACTTGCATTTCATGGATAAATTAATGCCAGCCAAAACAGCAGGTAAATGGGATAATTTACAAGGCTTTTTGGATGAAGTTAGTGATGATGCAGCAGAAGTTATTACCAAAAAATCAGAGTCTCAGGCTAAGGAATCTGCAAAAAATACTCAAGATTCAGAGGACAAAATTGTTGTAGATACCAGACGTTCTGAAGCCGTGGCGGTAGATATTGAACGTCCGACACCACCGTTCTGGGGAACGAAGTTATTACAGCCTGATGATATTTCTTTAGAAGAATTATTCTGGTATTTAGATTTGCAAGCTTTGATAGCCGGACAATGGCAATTCCGCAAACCAAAGGAGCAAACTAAGGAAGAATATCAGGCTTTCTTAGCGGAGAAGGTTTATCCAGTTTTGGAACAATGGAAACAGCGGATTATTGAGGAGAATTTGTTGCATCCTCAGGTAATTTATGGGTATTTCCCTTGTCAGGCTGAGGGTAATACTTTGTATGTTTATGAACCGAACCAAGGCGCGCAGAACACAGAGGTAAAAGCCAGTTTTGAGTTTCCCAGACAGAAGTCTTTTAACAGACTTTGTATTGCAGATTTCTTTGCGCCGAAGGAATCAGGAATAATTGATGTGTTCCCAATGCAAGCGGTAACTGTGGGTGAGATTGCGACGGAGTATGCGCAGAAGTTATTTGCAAATAATCAATACACGGATTATCTGTATTTCCACGGTTTAGCGGTGCAGGTAGCGGAAGCTTTGGCGGAATGGACACACGCTAGGATTCGCCAAGAGTTAGGCTTTGCGACTGAGGAACCAAATAATATTCGGGATATCTTGGCGCAACGTTATCGGGGTTCGCGGTATAGTTTTGGCTATCCGGCTTGTCCGAATATTCAGGATCAATTTAAGCAGATGGAGTTGTTGGGGACTGACAGAATTAATCTATATATGGATGAAAGTGAGCAGCTTTATCCAGAACAGTCTACAACGGCGATTATTACTTACCACCCAGTAGCGAAGTACTTTAGCGCTTAGGAAGAGGGGGAGAGTGAGAGAAGGGGGGACGCGGGGAAACTTCATTGAAAAATGTCTCCGCTTCCCCCAATCTTGCTGTCTTTTTTTTCTTCTTTCCGCCTCAGCCATAGATGAAGCGATAAAAGCAATCACCGCCGATATTCGTCGCCACAATCGCCGATTAACTGATACAAATCACGGGATTTTTGCGAGACATCATCAATCTTTTGCAAATCCTCAGCATCTAAATTAAAACTAAATACCTTGGTGTTATCTGCTAAATGTTCTGATATGCCTAATCTTGCACCTACAATCACACCGCCTACAGCAGGCTTATCTAAAATGTAACGCACTGCGACATTAGAAATACTCACCCCATGCTTATCAGCGATAGTTTTCAGGGTAGAAAGTAACTCTTGAAATAATTGCCAACCACCCCAAGCATCAAGCATATTTTTATACTTTTTCAAGCTAATTGTAGTTAAATCAAATCCTCGCGGTTCTGGTTTACCTAAGTATTTTTCTGATAGCAAACCACCACATACTGTCCCGTAAGTAAATAGTTTAATGTCGTGCTGTTGACAAAATTTAATCATATTTACTTCTGGACGACGGTCAACTAAAGAAAATTGCACTTGATTAGCAACAATTTTGATTTCTGCTTCCGTGATAATTTGCAGATGTTCAGTGTCAAAATTAGTCAAAGCTAAATGCTTAATTTTGCCCTCTGTTTGCAATTCCGCCATATATTTGAGCGCATCAAGATAGTTTTTATCTTGATATTCCCACCAATGAAACTGCATTAAATCTAATGATTCTACATCCATCCGGCGCAGGGAAATATTAATATTATCTTCGACTATTTTTTTAGTCATTTTCCCCGGACGAGGTACCCATTTGGTAAATGCTTGAATATTTGCTAAAGCTTCTTTACCACGAGTAGCAATAAATTGTCGACGGAATTCACCAATTAAGTCTTCAGCAGGGCCATAATGGTCTGCTAAATCCCAAGTTGTAAAGCCTGCGTCTACATATTTAAACATGGTTTGAATGGCAAATGTGGGATTAATTCGTCCATGTCCGCCAGAAACTTGCCACATACCATTTAAGATGCGACAAATATTTAAATCAGGGGTAAATTGCAGATAGCTTGTTGTTGGTAGAGTCATTGGGAATTATGAATGATAAATTATGAAGAAATTTCCGTGGGGGTAAGCACAAAAATTTTGACAAATGAAAAATGACAAATAACAACCCCCACTCGTTGGCTTTATTTTCGCCAATCTTTCTCAGATTGTTCAAGAACGTAAGCAGCAACATCTTTAATTTCTTCTGTTGTTAAACGGTCTTTGTAGGCTGACATATTACTTTTACCATTGGTGACAATGGATGTTATTGCCTCTAAAGAATCCATACCATTTTTCTTCAGTGCTTTCTTTTTTAAAGTCTTACCACGTCTGATAATATTACCGCCGTTTTCATGACAGCCAGCACAATGAATATTGAATATCTTGGCACCGTTAGCTATATCTGCGGCTGTTGCAGATGGTGTAACCATACTTGTGAAAATTAGGCAAGTAATTAATATCAATTTGATGATTGAGAAAAATTGTTTTTTCATATACTCAAGATAAATTTCTGCTGATTTCAAGATTCAAAGTAGGCTGTAAATCCTGGGAATTTTTGACACTCTTCTGTAAAAGTTTCAGCATCGCTGACATCCTCGATTTTGTATACCATAATCCGTTGACCATCGGGCAGTTTTTTAGAGGTAATACAATCACCTGGATATTTATCAGCGAGTGCTTTAAATGCAGCACCATAGCTTTTCCATGCGTCACCAGAACAATTGATGTTTACTTGCCACATAATAGGTTTATTTGCTATCAACAGATATTCATCATCTCATAAAAGGTAAATATAATATAAAGAAGATATTCATAAAAAATTTAGTTTTGCTGTATCAGGTATTTATTAACCGCCTTATCTGCGAGAGGCTTGCGCCAACGCGCAACGTCTCGTAGATAAGACGCCAAGTACGCCAAGAAGAAGAGAATATTTAGGGTGGTAGGTGGCTGTAATAATTAATATGGCAGAAATTTTCTATCTAAAGGAAGTGTTTGCTTGAAAAAGGCTAGGTCATAATGACGATAGAGGATGATGTCTAGAAAATTTTATTAGCTAAATACCCAAAATTCAAAATGAGTAACAATATCAAAGAGAAAATTCAAACTGACCTACAACAAGCTAAAGAAACTGGACAATTAAGAAGCGATCGCATTCGTGAAATTGTCAAAGCTGCTGTTTCTCAGGTAGCATCAGAATTTAAGGCGGGTTCTCTAGAACTGCGCACTATTGTTAAGGATGCGGTTTCGGCTGTGATGGAAACTGCGCAAGAACGTGGTAGCGAAATTAAAGAAGAGGTGACAGCTTCGATTGAAGGCGTGTTAGAAGGAGTCAATAGCAAACGCCACGAAAATATTGCCAAAACTCAAACGGAAATTAAAAGATTACAGTCGCAATTAGATAGCGAAGAAGAACTACTGCAACAAGATGTTGATGTAATTTTGTCAGAAATTGAGGAGACAGGAAAGGAAACTTCTACTAGTACTAAAACTGTGCTGGATTCTGTCATTAATGGCATTAAAGATAGTGAAGAAGCAGCTATTTTAAAGAAACGCTATGCACAATTGCAAGCACAACTGGCGATTGTGCGCGCTAATTTAGCTGCGCGTTATGGCGGGCGTTCTGAGGAAGTACAAAATTACTTAGAAGATGCTAAACATTGGTATAATCAAGCGCGTCCCCAAGCGGAAAATATCGCTTTACAAGTAGAACAAAAGCGATCGCAGTTTGATGAGAAACTAGGAGAAGCCGGAAGTGCGATCGCGAGAAAAGAACGTCAGCTAAAACAGACTTTAAGAGAGGTACTTTTAGCTGCGGCTGATTTGTTTAAAGATAAAGATCATTCCGATCAACCAAAACTTCCCCCAAGGTAATTTTTGAAGGCAAGAGGTAGGAGGCAGAGGACAGAAGGGATTATAATTTTCATCATGTAGGTAAGCTGTAACCTAAAAAAGTTATTTCTCCTTTCTCCTCATCTCCTTTTCTCCCTTTCATACTCATACATAGTGATGAAAATTATTGTTTCATACTTCTGCCATCTGCCCTCTGTCTTATTGACTCCAAATCCTTTGCGCCGTCCAATGGCGATGAGAATTTTGATAAATTTTGACATCTGATAACCCAGCTTGAGAAAATAACTCTCTCACTTCATCAAGAGTAAAAGCAGCATACAGAGAATCGCGGAAGCATTTTATCTGCATGGCGTTAAATTCTCCCCCAATACTGTTAACTAAATCATTAATTGTCGCTTCATCTACTGGACGAAATAAATCTCTAATCAAAATCCCACCGTGAGGTTTTACCACTCGCTTAAGTTCTAACAAGAATGGTAAAGGATCGGGTAAATGGTGAATTAAACTATTAGAAATTACCATATCAAATTGTGCATCTGGATATGGTAATTTTTTCGCATCGACTAATTCTAGATTAATTTGTGCTTGCAAACCAGCGTTTTGTACGTGTTGTGCAGCAATTTCTAACATAGTTGCAGCTAAGTCAATCGCTGTTACCTGCCATTGTGGTTGCATTTGACAGATTAACATAGGAATTTGACCAGGGCCAGTACCCACATCTAAAATTTTAGCTTGTGCTTGGGGGCAGAGTGCGATCGCTTCTTTGGCAAAAGCCGTATTTACCTCTGAAAAATCCATCGCGTCATAAGCAACAGATTCTTCTATTGAGTCCATTACTTCTGGTTCTAATACTCTCTTAATACTCATAATTCGTTATTTGGGCACTTGTACTGAGCGAAGTCGAAGTATTGGGCATTGGTAATTCTTCACCATACCTGTATTTATAAAAATTTTATAACCTTGTGAGGCGCTGAAATTGGCTCATTGTTTTGTTGAGTTTTCCATCAACTATTAAACTCTTACCAAAAACAACTGACACAGCGCCATAAAAATTGGTAATGGGAAAGATGAAATACACCAAAAACCCATTACCAATATTTTGTTTGATTTTGTATTCAACCCAGCTTCATTTGCAAACTAGTCAATCAAGAGAAAATCTCTTCCCCTAATCCCTAGTCCCTAGTACTGTCTATTAAATTGTTCGTCATGCTTGGCGATAACCCAAACAGCATGGATGCTACCGGGAAGCCAACCTAATAGTGTGAGTAAAATGTTGATAAATAAAGTAGGGCCAACACCAACTTCGAGAAATACTCCTACTGGAGGTATTAACAGACCGAGAAGTAAGCGAGTTAATTTCATGGTTTTGATTCTAATGTTTGCTTAGTTTACTTTCATTTGTATGACTGTCACCGAATTATCAAATCTATCGCAGGCATTAATTCGATGACTAATATCTAGCACAGAGATAGCTTAAATCATATTTAGCTAGAGGGTAATTGAGTCTTGTCATTCACATCTCCACTGCCTAATGCTAAATTCTTTTCAGCGAAGTAGTTGTTAATGAAGGTGTTAGCAAAAGACAGAATTACCGGCCCCAGAATAAAAGCAATAATTCCGTGAGCAGAAAAACCAGGAACTAATGCAGCAGCTAGGGCAAAACAAATACCGTTAACCACTAAAGAAAATGCACCAAAGCTTAAGAAATTAAGTGGCAAAGATAAAGTAGAAAGAACAGGCTTTACCGTACCATTAACTAAGCCAATAACTAATGCTGCAATTATCGCTGCGGGGAAATTAGCAATATTAACGCCGGGAACCACTAAATCAACTATTAGCAGACTTAAGGCTGTAGCTATTGCTGTTAACACTGGACTTAGCATTATTTTTACCTCACAAACAGATTATTGATAATGTGAACTTACTTTCACTATCTTGAATTAAATAATCTGTCTGAACATCAATATGAGGGTAGATTGTCGTTCTACCATTTGGCTGAAATATGCGGTTTTAATTTTACTATTTAATGATTTTCTGCTAAAATATGTTTTTATAATGGACAATTGTGTCAGTATTCATTTATAAAGAAAATATTAAAAATACAATAATGAACGACAATCTGGAGAATTTAGTTTATATATCAATACGGTTCAGTTAAGGATAATTATAGATTGGGTTTCGTTTCTCAATCCAACCTACGCAGGTTATAGGGCGGAGACTGTCAAAACAAGTTATTGCTGATAATAAAGCGAAGACTTATATAAAACCTGTTCTTGATGAGTTTCTAAAGTGCAATCCGAACGAGGATAAGTCACACAAGTAACAACATAGCCAGCTGCTATTTCTTGCGGACGGAGAAATTTCTGTTCGCTTTGATCCACTTCACCACTGATAAGTTTAGCCACACAAGCAGAACATTCGCCTTGTTTACACCCAGAGGGTAGGCGAATACCATTATCTTCGGCAATATCAAGGATATATTGATCGTCTGGTACTTGAATAGTACGATCTAAACCTATTGTTTGATTAATCAGTCGAACTTGATAAACTCCCATTGGCGATGTCGTCGGATTTTCCCCATTACAAAACTTAATAAATTCCTCGCTTATTCTCTGCGTACCTTTGCGCTTACCTTGGCGAACCTACCCTGCGGGAAGGCGAAGCGCCTATGCGTTAAAAATTCCCGCCTCAATCACCCACGATATTATGCAAAACTGTACTTAGGACATATTTTTGAGATTAGTCCAGCCAATCGCGATCACAATCAAGGGAATCAGAAGCGCTAAAGGATTCCATACGCCTTTGGTGATGAGTACAATTTGGCTCATGATTGTCAATCCAATATAGGCGTAAACACCCCACTTCTTCATCAGCCACATACCGATGAAAGATATCAAACCACCGACTGATGCTAAAGCTAAAAACGGAGGATACCAAGCACCAATCCTAGCTGCTACCGGCGAGAAAATCAGTAGAAAAGAAGGAATTAAGCCAATAAAGCCAATAATGCAAATTACGGTGATCGCCACAGGTCGAGAGTTAGCTGTAGTCATCATTAAAACCCTTGTAAAATCTGCATTTTTCCAGCTTAACTCTATCTTTAGCTACATTTTCTCATTGCTCATAATAATTTAATGTGCTGTTACCGCTTCATCGCTGATTTCATCGATAAACTAATCCGCTTTAATTTCTCATTCACTTCTAACACCCTGACTTTGACAACTTGTCCGACTTTGACAATCTTCTTTGGATCGTCAACAAATCTATCAGCTAATTGGGAAATATGCACCAAACCATCCTGATGTACGCCGATATCGACAAACGCACCAAAGTTGGCGACATTGGTAACGATACCTTCTAATTCCATCCCCACTTCTAAATCTTTGATTTCGGTAATTCCTGCTTTGAAGGTGGCATACTTAAACTCAGCACGAGGATCTCTACCGGGTTTTTCTAGTTCCTTGAGGATGTCGCGCAGTGTCGGTTCCCCTACAGTATCGGTGACGTATTTCTTCAGGTTAGCTTTTGGCAATTTGGCGGCGATTTGGGTAACCTGATTTAATGGTACGCTGAGGTCAGATGCGATCGCCTGGACTACAGCATAACTCTCAGGATGGACGGCTGTATTATCCAAAGGGTTTTCACCGTTACGAATTCGTAAAAATCCGGCTGCTTGTTCAAAAGCTTTCGGCCCTAGTTTTGGTACCTTTAACAATTGACGGCGATTTTTAAAGGCTCCATTCTCGTTGCGATAGGTAACTATATTATTGGCGACTGCTGGGGTAATTCCCGAAACAAAAGTTAAAAGTTCTTTAGAAGCTGTATTTAAATCCACACCCACATAGTTAACGCAGCTTTCTACTGTTTCATCCAATTTTTTCTTCAGCAATTTTTGATCAACATCATGTTGATATTGTCCCACGCCAATAGATTTCGGATCGATTTTCACCAATTCCGCCAAAGGATCTTGTAATCGCCGACCAATACTAATCGCACCGCGCACGGTAATATCTAAATCGGGGAATTCTTCTAAGGCGACTTTGCTAGCAGAATATATTGATGCACCCGATTCATTTACCATGACTTTAATCGGTTTGCGTTCCATTGTTTGCAGTACTTGGGTGACAAATTCATCTGTCTCGCGGGAAGCTGTACCGTTACCAATAGCTATTAATTCAATTTTGTATTTTTCCAGCAAATTCTTGATAGTTTGCGCAGCTTTTGTCCGTTGCTCTGCTGCTTGATGGGGAAACACAGCTTGGTATTCTAAAAACTTGCCAGTTTGGTCTAATACTGCTACTTTACACCCAGTTCTAAAACCAGGATCGATTGCCAAAGTTGGTTTCATTCCTGCTGGTGCAGATAATAGCAGTTCTCGTAAATTTGTTTCAAATGTTTTAATCGATTCAATATCAGCATAAGCTTTCTTTTCTGCGATGGCTTCCCCTATTAAAGATGCTTTCATTAAGCGGTTAAATGCATCTTTAATTGTTGCTTGATAAAAATCGCGAATCCCACGCACTTTGGTTTTAATTTCTTTGGCTTCCAAATAACCAAGTACGACATCTTCATCAAAAGAAATTTCAAAATTTAAGATTCCTTCCGCTTCACCGCGACACAACGCCAAGATATTATGGGGTGCAATATTTGGTACTTTCGCTTGGTAATTGCGGTACATTTCAAATTTTGTTGTTCCTTCGGGATGTTCATCTTTAATCCAAGAGATAAACACACCCGATTCTAAAAGATAATCGCGGATATATGCTCTCGAATCCGCTTTTTCGGCTATTTCTTCCGCTAAAATATCCGCCGCACCTTTCAACGCTTCTTCCGCAGATTTTACCCCTTGAGTTTCGGAAATATATTTCGCTGCTTCTATTTCTAAAGAAGCCGAGACAGGATTTTTCACATTGAGGGATTTAATAAACTCCGCCAATGGTTCTAAACCTTTCTCTCTAGCGATAGTGGCGCGAGTGCGACGTTTTGGTCGATAAGGTAAGTATAAATCCTCAAGTTCAGTTTTTTGTAAACAGGATGTAATTTGTGCTTTTAATTCATCAGTCAGCTTACCTTGATTAGCGATCGCATTTAAAATTACCGCCTTTCTTTCTTCCAGTTCAGTTAAGTATGTATACTTATCGGATAAGTCCCGCAATTGAACTTCATCCATTTCGCCGGTGCGCTCTTTGCGGTAACGTGCAATAAAAGGAATTGTTGCACCTTCTGCTAAAAGTTCCAGCGCATTTTGCACCTGATAAGGTTTAAGCTCTAATTCAGTTGCCAGTAATTGAGGAATGTTCAGCATTGGGTGTCTAAGTGGAAAACGCTACTTCTGTAGGTAATATGCTAGATCGTTCTTCCCATACAAGCGTATAGTGTTAAGCTAATTTATCAGATGATTATCAAATCTTGATTTTCTACACCGTTATTTTACATAGCCAGTTGTTTCTCAATCCTAGGGCGATGTAAAATTAACCACAATGTCAAAAATCGCTTTTTATCTATTGATATCTAACGTTATACGTTTGATTTCCGAGGTTAGTAGTAATGGCTTTGTTTTTCTTAGTTCCCCTGTGTACGGCTTTATTAACTGGCTATTTAGTGAAGCAATCTACTGATGAAATAGCTTATATAGCTGGTGTATTTGGTTCTATTTGCTTCATTTTGAGCTTGGTTTTAGCACCTTGGCAAGTTCAGCTTCTGATGTTAGTTATTGTCCTGATAACTACTAATAGGCTATTGTCAAAAAATGAATCAAACTTGCCGAGTAATACAGAGAGACAATCTCGCCAATAATCCTACCTGTGCTTTGATATCACAACTTGAAGCCAGCAAATATTGAATTAAATTAACTTTATTCCCGATTGCCAAGTTGATACTAGTATCTTTTTCAACTAAACACTCATCGCTGTTACGTAGATTTATCATTACCTGATGGCTGATGTTTTCCCAACTAGCTAAGGGTTAGTTTATTGATCGCATAATTTCCTAGAGATTGCTGTTGTTGCTCTCAATCTCGGTTTACAGCTAACATGACCCAAATTTCCCGTTAATCTGCCATTAATCAACGTCGCTGATTGTTTGCTCTACTGACATTCAGTAGGGTGTATGTAAAATATATCAGGTTTTAGTCCGGAAACATTTAACTAATTGCCGTAGAAAGAGTTGTTTGTCTGATATATGTAGCAGGAAATACAAAGTATTCCTATTCCCAACCTTAAGATTTGTAATGATTGGTTAGGGTGGAATCACTTTCAGGAAAATTCCTGAGATTACTGGATTAGGATGGGCAAACTCTACTTGTAGTGGCAATAACATAAACTGAGATGGTGAAAAACTGGGCGTTGGTTATTGGTATTAATCATTACAACTTCTTGCAACCGCTCAAATATGCGCAGCGGGATGCAGAGTTGATGCAGAATTTGCTTCACAATGAAATAGGTTTTGAGCGAGTTTTCTTATTTGCGGATGACTCACCCAGTCTTAGTGGTGAACAGATTCATCTCGATCGCCCTAACTTATTACAATTCATCCAAAAGTTATTTGAGCAACCTTTCTTAGAACCAGAAGATAACTTCTGGTTTTTCTTTAGCGGTCATGGAATGGTACATGCTCAACAAGATTACCTCATGTTGGCTGATGGTAATCCAGATGATATAGAAAATACGGGAATTTCTTTGCAATATCTTACAGAATACCTGGGTAATTCTGGCTGTGACCATATTGTAATGATGTTAGATGCTTGCCGCCAGCAGCAGGGGCAAAATAATGCCGGATTTGGACAACAAACACAACAGCTAGCACAACAAACCGGAATCATCAGTATATTATCTTGTAGTCCTGATGAATGTTCTTCAGAAATCGATGCACTCCAACAAGGTGCGTTTACCCATGCAATCCTCGAAGCTTTAGGAATTCAAGGACAATGCGCCACAGTGAAACGTTTGCACCAATATCTCAACTTCCGCGTGCCAGAATTGTTGACCCATTATAAGTATCCCTTGCAAACGCCCCAAATCAATAGCCAGGCGATCGCTCAATCGCAACGGGTTATCGTCAACAAGTATGCAAATTTACAAGAAATCAATAATCAGTATTTACATTTACTTACTACAGAAGTTACTCATAGTCATGAATTAGCTAAATTAGAGCAACTCTGGATGCGGACAGATACAGTAGAAAATATTGCCAGTAAACACAATATTAATACTGCTGTTAGCCTGGCTCAACATTTAGGAGGTAGCGGCTTGACGGCGCAATCTCCTGTTTATGTTTCTCCTGTAAATACAATCCCACAACCCCAACATCAGTCAACAGCCACAATTCCCGAACCAGCTATTGATTACCTCAATTCAGAACGCAAAGTCAACTACCAGCGATTATCTCAATTACTCGCTGCTGGTGATTGGAAAGCCGCAGAACGGGAAACCGTCACCCTGATGCTCAAACTGGCGCGGCGAGAAAAAGCCGGCTGGCTAGATATTGAAGCCATTAACAAATTTCCCTACAGCGACCTTTGTATTATTGACCAACTTTGGGTTAAATATAGCCAAGGACGTTTTGGATTTAGCGTGCAAAAGCGCATTTGGGAAAGTATTGGCGGTAAACCTGATGCTGATTATCAGACATGGGGTAAATTTTGCGATCGCATCGGCTGGCGCGTCGATAATCAATGGCGATTCTACTCTGACCTCAATTTTACAGATAATGCACCAGAAGGTCACTTCCCCGCCGCCGCTAATGTAAATTTACTCACGGTGCATCAAGGTTGGGTAATCGGTTTATTTGGTTGTTTGGTAGGATTTTCGGCTCTTAATGCACGATTAGCCCATTATTAGTAATATAGCAAACAGCGATCGCCTATCCCAGTTTAATTGCGATTGGCGATCGCGCGATCGCCCAATCTTTGCCTCACTAACTCTGCGCCTAACTCAATTGCAGCTTTCATACTGGTAGCATCAGCAATCCCTTTGCCCGCAATATCAAAAGCCGTACCATGATCCGGTGAAGTTCTAACAAAAGGAAGACCAATAGTAGTATTGACAGCTCGATCAAAAGCCATCAATTTCACCGGAATTAAACCTTGGTCGTGGTAAAGTGCTAAATAACCATCAGCCGGATTTTGGCTGTGACCGTTGCCATACCAAGCTTGACCAGGCTTTACCCACATCGTATCAGGTGGAATTGGCCCTTCTAGCTGCCAATGGGGACGGTTTTGACGCTCTTGTTCTAACCAGGGAATTAACCAATCAATTTCTTCTGTTCCCAATTGTCCCTGTTCGCCACTGTGGGGATTTAAACCCGCGATCGCAATTTTGCCATTTTTGATCCCAAAATCTTGTTTTAAACAATCCACGAGCAAATCCAGCTTCTTAGTTAATAATTGCGGTGTCAGGGTTTGAGATACTTGACAAAGTGGGATATGTGTGGTTGCGAGCAAAGTACGCAGCGTCCAATTAGTATAAGGCGATCGCGCCACAAATAACATCCCGAATCGCTCCACACCAGATTTTTGGGCTAAAAGTTCCGTTTGTCCGGGATAATCATACCCCGCAGCCTTCCAAGCCGATTTAGCGATAGGAGCCGTAACAATACCATCAAATTTACCAGCTAGGGTTTGGGCGATCGCATATTCCATATAAGCAAAACTCGCCGCACCACTCGCTCGATTTCCGGTACCAATGATAATTTCATCTTGAATATCTGCTGGTAATGGCACATCAATCACAGATAAATCCGCTGGATTTGCCAATGTTATGCGATCGTCCACAGCCAAGTTTGTGTAAATTTTGTTCAATAAATCTAAACTACCGATTACCTTCACATCAAAATTTTGCTGCAAATCTGGATCTGCCAAAGCCTTTAAAATCACCTCAGTCCCGATTCCCGCCGGATCTCCTAATGTCAGCGCCAACCTTGGGCGTTTATGAGAACCCGAATTAATTATCTGATGTTGATTAACTTGGTACATAAAATTACTTAATAGTTTTGTCTAACATCTAAATTACCTAGTTGCTTGAAACCCAATCGCCATAGACACAACTTCCAAAAAACTATCAAGAATATTCCCCTTCCCTGCTCCCTGCTCCCTGCCCCCTGTCCAACAATAGGGTTTGACCACCAAACTGGTTTAAAATTATTTACACTGGTCTAATCCAACAGAGGCTGTTTAAGAAGCTCCTGACAGACCTAGTTTACCTTTCCTGGCTCAGGCAATTGGTAAACGCACAAATTAAATACCTGATTTTTTGGCTTAGCGAACATCAGATTAGCGTCATCAAGCCTAATCCATGCAGCCAAGCAAAAAACAGGTAAGCTAAAGGCTAACCTTTAGCAACCGCCGCGATCAACTGAATGTAAGCAGGTTGAACGGCAGTAAGTATCAAATCAATCATTCGCTAAGGAGAATCACACCAATGGGTGGCGAAATTTTGAATACAGCTTTGTTGGCCTTCAGTTTAATCTTCGTGGGTTGGGCCATAGGTGCTTTATTACTGAAAATTCAGGGTGCAGAAGAAGAATAACTCTGCTAACTAATAAAATTTTCAGCAGCCAGAGCCTGTCATCTCTCTGGCGACATAGCTTGTCCGGTTTTCGGACAAAGCTTTTTTTACAAGTAAACTTGTATTAATTCTGAAAATAAATGTAAACTTTTGTTTAGTTGATGATTCTGTTAAAATTTCTGTCATATAAATTAAAAAATTGTTACAACCCTCATGACATTATTAATCGTCGGTGCCACTGGCACCTTAGGAAGACAAGTGGCTCGTCGTGCTATCGATGAGGGGTATAAGGTACGCTGTCTTGTCCGGAGTACTAAAAAAGCGGCTTTTCTCAAAGAATGGGGTGCAGAACTCGTATTAGGAGATTTATGTTACCCGCAAACCCTAACAGGAGCACTCGAAGGAGTCACCGCAGTAATTGATGCAGCGACATCTCGCCCCACAGATTCACTGAGCATCAAACAAGTGGATTGGGATGGCAAAGTCAACTTAATTCAAGCAGCCAAGGCGGCTGGTGTAGAGCGCTTTATTTTCTTTTCCATACTAGAAGCCGATAAATATCCCGAAGTACCCTTAATGGAAATTAAGCGGTGTACAGAACTGTTTTTAGCAGAGTCTGGTTTAAACTACACCATCTTACGCCTAGCTGGCTTTATGCAAGGGTTAATCGGTCAATATGGAATTCCGATTTTAGAAAATCAACCGGTGTGGGTAACTGGTGAATCTTCACCCGTAGCTTACATGGATACTCTGGACATTGCTAAATTTGCCATTAAGGCATTGAATGTAGCAGAAACCCAAAAGCAAACCTTCCCCGTAGTCGGTACTCGTGCTTGGAGTGCAGAAGAAATCATTAGAGTCTGCGAACGCCTCTCTGGCAAAGAAGCAAGAATCACCCGGATGCCAATCAATTTACTACGGGCTGTGCGGCGTTTCCTGAGATTTTTCCAATGGGGATGGAATGTAGCCGACAGACTAGCATTTACAGAAGTATTAGCCAGCGGTAAACCCTTAAATGCCTCAATGGATGAGGTATACCAAGTTTTCGGGTTAGATCCTCAACAAACCACTACCCTAGAAAGCTACCTGCAAGAGTACTTCAGCCGAATTATGAAAAAACTTAAAGAGCTAGACTACGAAAAAAATAAAACCAAAAAGCAAAAGTCTAATAAAAAATCACCATTTAAACAGCCTGCGAAAATTAATAGTCAAGAATCAGGGGTTAATGGTCAATAGTCAATGGGCATTGGGCATTGGGCATTGGGAAGAAAAACTCCCCACACTCCCCATATCCCCCTTGTCTCTCTTGTCCCCCGGTCTTTGGTCAATAGTTTTGACTATTGACTCTTGACTTTGGACTTTTGACTCCAAACACATGACTACGTTGTCAAAAATGTGTAAGGATTAGCATAATACAGAGCGTCGCCTAAACTTGGATATTTGAATGTGCCGAAAGCAGGCATTATCTACAATGACCTTAAACCGATAGCGAGTCGCATCGCTATCGAACTCAAAGACCAGCTAACCGCTGCCGGTTGGAATGTATGCGTCACAACTAGTATCGGTGGCATATTGGGCTACTCTAATCCAGAAAGTCCTGTATGTCACACCCCACTCAACGGTCTTACACCACCAGGGTTTGACTCCGAGATGGAATTTGCTGTGGTTTTAGGAGGAGACGGAACTGTTTTAGCCGCGTCTCGCCAAGTAGCCCCCTGTGGAATTCCCCTGTTAACGGTGAATACCGGTCACATGGGCTTTTTGACGGAAGCTTACCTCAATCAACTGCCGCAAGCAATCGAACAGGTGATGACGGGTAAGTATGAAATTGAAGAGCGAGCCATGCTCACCGTCAAAGTGCTACGGGGAGAGTCGGTGCTTTGGGAAGCACTCTGTCTCAATGAAATGGTACTTCATCGAGAACCATTGACCTCTATGTGCCATTTTGAAATTGCCGTAGGGCGTCATGCACCGGTTGACATTGCTGCGGATGGTGTAATTGTTTCCACACCTACTGGTTCTACCGCTTATTCTTTAAGTGCTGGTGGCCCAGTCGTCACTCCTGGCGTACCCGTGTTGCAACTTGTACCCATTTGTCCCCATTCCCTAGCTTCTAGGGCTTTAGTGTTTCCCGACACCGAACCAGTCAACATCTACCCAGTCAATATACCCCGGCTGGTAATGGTCGTAGATGGTAATGGAGGATGTTATGTTTTCCCAGAGGATCGGGTACATTTAGAGCGATCGCAATATAGTGTCCGATTTATTCGCCTCCAACCACCAGAATTCTTTCGGATTTTACGAGAAAAGTTGGGTTGGGGTTTACCCCATATTGCCAAACCCACTTCGGTAGAATTACCTTAGATAGTCATTAGTCATTCTTACAAAATTCTGATCGCCGGCTTCCGGCGCTCAGACTTTGCGCTTATTCATTGGTCATTAGTCCAAAACTGACTTATGGCTTGTGGCTTGTGATTTTTTTTGGTGATTTCCTTCCAGATTTGAATTATGAATGGTGAATTATGAATGATGAAATTACCTAAAAAATAAATTTAGGGAACAAGAATCAGAATTCTTCGCCATATTGTCTGTGTATAGATAATTAGGTGTAGCAGTTACGGAAAGTGCCATTAGCTTTCCGCTTTTGTGCCTATTAATAATAGAGGTATGTACCAAATTTATTGAGAATTCATTATTCATAATTCATTATTCATAATTCAACGTTGCAATATTTATATGACATCTGCTCATAGTCCTTGTGTTTTAGTCATTGAAACCGATGAAAGCCTAGCTAACCAGCTTTCTTTTGATTTACAAGAGGCGGGCTACGATTCGATTTTGGCCCATGATGCCATTAGTGGTTTACAATACAGTCGCGATCGCCAACCAGCTTTAATTGTGCTCGATCGGATGTTAGCAGGCGAATCAGGACTTTCACTGTGTAAAAATCTCAGAAATGCTGGTATGTGCTCCCCTGTACTAGTACTCATGGCAAGAGATACAGTTGACGATCGCGTCGCTTGTTTAGAAGCTGGAGCTGATGACTATATTCTTAAGCCTTACCGTTCAGAAGACTTTTTAAAGCTAATTCGTCTCTATTTAAAACCCGATGTAGACACCACAGAACAGTTACGCTTTGGAGAATTGGTTTTAGATATAGGTACCCGTCGCGCCATCTACAACGGACGCATCATTGACTTAACCATGAAAGAATTTGAACTTCTCAAGTTCTTAATGGAACATCCCCGGGAAGTATTAACCCGGGAACAAATTCTGGAAAATGTTTGGGGTTACGACTTTATGGGCGAGTCAAACGTCATAGAAGTCTATATTCGCTACCTGCGCCTGAAAATTGAAGAAGAAGGGCAAAAACGGCTAATTCAAACAGTACGTGGCGTAGGTTACGTATTAAGAGAATCTTAAAATCTCAGGATTCACCAAGATTACAGCCCAATTATGTGACAGTCCCACCCTTAAACAAGGTGGGATTGTTGATTGAAATTGAAGATGAGGAAGCTGACTGTTGACTGTTGACTGTGATTATTGAGCTAATCGAAATGTTTTGACTATTAACTCAATGCCCAATGCCCAATACCCCATTTTCACAGTACAATCGAAATCCAAATCACAAAATTGGTAACTTTATGTTGCGCGGACTAAGTTTATTTTCAATTTTACTGAGTGTGTTGCTCATGGGTTGTTCTCCACCAACTACAGCTAAACCACCTACTAATACATCCGGATCTCAAACTTTAACACCAGTAGCTGCTGGGCAAAGACTGCCGCTTTCCGCTGAAGCTATTGTTCCCAATGGCACCAAGATTCAGTTAGAAGTGGCACAGACACCCAAGCAGCAAGAGATAGGCTTGATGAATCGGACATCTTTACCAGATAACCAGGGGATGTTGTTCAAATTTCCCTCACCACAGCCAGCTCGCTTCTGGATGAAGAATACTCTCATTCCCTTAGATATGATTTTTCTGCACAATGGCGTTGTTAAATATATCCAAATTTCTGCTCCTCCTTGTACAGGCGATCCTTGCCCTACTTATGGCCCAGATACACCTATTGATACCGTAATTGAACTACGCTCTGGCAGAAGCTCAGAATTGGGATTAAGAGTTGGCGATCGTATCAAAATTAATCCTCTGTAACCGGATTATTACTTAGTTACATATAATTAGTGACTTTTTTAACCGATTATGAAATCTTAATAAAGATTGGAAATGTAAAAAATATTACGTCCTATAGTATAATATGCTCTCAAAAAGAGACTATTGAAAATATCGCCAAACATCGGGAAACCTTATGTCTCCAGGATAGAATCAGAGCTTTCAGGTTTATACTTCAAAGATCTTCCTTTTGGTGCAAGTGTAAATAGTCGCAGATCAGAGATTATAAGCTAAGGAATTTTTGTTACTCCATGTGTAATTAAAAAATAAGATACTACCTTGACTAAAATTAAAACTGATTTGACCTGAGAAAGTGCTACTTCAGCATATATCAAGCAAGTAGACTGGAAGTTTAAAATTTCACATTCCTAGTATCAGGGCAATTTCTTTAAAGTAAATTTAGACAAAATTTGCTGTGGCATTTCAGTATTAATGTCATAGTGACAGATAAGATACTGGCTACTGGTTACGGAGAATTGGTGAACTGATATATGACAATACACTCTGCACAAGGAGGTGAGATACAAATGTCACCATCGAAGTATTCTCGACTGATTCATTTTTTGCAAGAAGATTTGGCAATTTCTACGGCTTCTTTAGCTGTAGCCTTACGACATCGTGAGCAAGATCCAGGCCCTTTGCCAATGATTCTTTGGCAGTATGGTTTGATTACTCTTGAGCAACTGGAACAAATTTATGATTGGTTGGAGACAGCATAGATTATGAACGGCTCGTTTAGGAGAATTGAGATATGTCAAATCCGCTATGTCTGTTACCACAGCTTATAGATCGGGAAACGAATTCTTATATTGCCTATTTGTGGAAATTAAAATCAAAAAAGCGAGTTGACTTTTCAACTCGCTTTTTTGATTCGTTACAGATTTTAAGTCATGAAATTGTAGCTTAGATAACAATTTTTACTCTACATATTGACTGAGAATTATTTTGATATTTTGAGAAATATAGCTGTAGTCCAATATATTAGGACATTTTGAAAACTTGAATGCTAACAATAGCAATAGTTTTTACCTTCTACCTTCTGCCTCCTGTCTTTTGCTATAGATATATTTTGTATGCAAAGATAACTGTATTCAGGTGAAGAATACAGTGGGGGAAGATATCCAGAGTTTTATTCGGGAGCAACAGCTTTTTCTGTTTGGTGGTTGATTGACCAACGATAGTCAATCGGTACAGAAGAAAACTGGCAAATCTCTTCCAGGTGCTTTTGTTGGACAGCTGCTTTACGCAGAGTAATAATTAGCTGATTCACCTGATGACGCAAATCCGGGTTTTGACTTACTGCTGACATTGTTTGTCTTTCTAAAAGTTGCAGTATGAGTTCGTAGTGGATAGGTGAAGGCAGAGGAATTTGCTCCATGAAGTTAATTTGCTTTTTCAAATAGGGGATTTTGGGAGAAGCGAAGATTTTTGGCATTAATTAAATTGTTACATATGCAACCAGTATTTGCTAAACCCTGAGATAGATTAAGTGATAAAAGCTATAAAGATTTAGCAAAGAGATTGGTAATAGCTAACTGTGGATCTGGTTGTTTGACCAAAGACTCACCGATGAGTACGGCGGATGCACCTGCGGTTGATACTAAATTCAAATCCTCTGCTGTATGTAATCCTGACTCACTGACAACTAAGATGTTCCGTGCTTGCAACTGCTGACCTCTGGTTGCGAGTAATTGACAAGTGGTTTGTAGGTCTACAGAAAAATCTTCTAAATTGCGATTGTTAATTCCTACTAAAGTTACGCCATCTAAGGCTAACACACGGTCAAGTTCTTCGAGACTATGAACTTCAATTAAAGCTGCCATTTTCAGAGAATTGGCAATTTTGACGAAGTAATGCAAATATTGGTCGCTAAGTATAGCGGCGATCAATAAAACTGCATCTGCCCCTCGAATCCGTGCCAAATACATCTGATAGGGATAGATGATAAAATCTTTACACAATAATGGTAAGTCTACGACGCTACGAACCTTGGCTAAATTATCAAAACTGCCTTGAAAGAATTTCTCATCTGTAAGTACAGACAAGCAACTAGCACCACCTTGTTGATAAGAAAGCGCGATCGCAATTGGGTCAAAATCTTCCCGTAAAACCCCCTTACTTGGTGAAGCTTTTTTTACTTCCGCAATTAACGCTGGTTTTGTCTTCCCTTGTTTTAACGCCCCCACAAAATCACAGGTAGGTGCAGCGGTGAGTACTTGCTTTTGCAATTCCCTTAAAGGCACTCTTTCGCGCATTTTCTCAACTTCTATTTCTTTATGCCAGACAATTTCTTCCAAAATATTATTTGGCTCTGCGCCTGGAACGGCCACCTGATAACTTAAATAGGAAATAGAAACAGGTTTACTCGGTGCGACACGACGGATTTGCATAATAGTCAGTGGTCAGTGGTCAGTGGTCAGTGGTCATTAATCATTTGTCCCTGTGAATTTACCAAGGACAAATGACAAAGAACAAAAATTAATGAACGATCGCTCTCTTATAAGCTTCATCCAGGACTTCGGAAAGTGTAGGATGGGCGTGTACTAAATGAGCGAGGGTGTTTACCGATTGGCGTTGAGCAATGGCGGCTGAGGCTTCATGGATGATGTCTGAGGCGTGTAGTCCAAAAATGTGGACGCCTAAGACTTCTCCGGTATCTTTGCGATATATCACCTTGGCAATCCCGTCGGCTTCGTTTTCTGCCAAGGCTTTAGAATTCCCTTTGAAATAACTCTTGCTCGTAGCTATTTCAAAACCTTTCGCTGCACCTAGTTCTTTGGCGGCTGTTTCTGTTAAGCCGACATAGCTTACTTCTGGATGGGTAAAGGCAGCTGCGGGAATGCTGAGATAATCTACCTCACGCGGTCTACCAACGATATTTTCGACAGCAACAATACCTTGGGCAGATGCAGCATGAGCTAGCATCATTTTGCCGTTAGCATCGCCAATTGCCCAAAGATGAGGAACAACTTCTCCACCAGATAATACCGCCATGCTGTCATTGACTGGGATGAAATTGCGGCGGTCGAGTTCTACACCCACAGATTCTAAACCGAGATTTTTGGTAGCTGGGATGCGTCCAGTGGCGACTAGACAAGCATCTACCTCAATTACTTCTAAATCTTCTTTGGTTTTAAAATCAGCTAACTCAATGACCACTGGCGAACCAGGGATGACTCGTTTGGCGTAGATACCAACTTTTGTTTCAATATCGCGGGGGGTAATCAACACCCGTTCGGCTAGTTTGGCGATATCGCGGTCAAATCCTGGCATTAATTGATCCAGGGCTTCAATCATCGTGATTTCGCAGCCTAAAGCCGAGTAAATATCCGAGAATTCTAAACCAATGTAACCACTGCCAATAATTGCTACCCAATTAGGTAGCGATTCTAACTTGACACCTTGGTCGCTAGTAAATACAGTTTTGCCATCTACTTCAATACCTGGAGGAACAAAAGGCACTGAACCAGGAGACAAAATAATGTCTTTGGCGGTGATAGTTTTGTCACCACTATCACTAGTAATAGTTACCTTTTGCGTACCGGCTAACTTTGCCCAACCTCTGATGATATCAACACCTAGACGCTTGAGGCTATTGGTTAAATCGCCTTGGATTTTATTTACAAGATTGGTAGCATGATTAGCGATCGCTTGGCGATCGAACTCCACATTCCCAATTTGAATTCCTAAGGACTTGAGATGGTGGGTATTCCGTAACTCCCGCACACGTCCCGAAGCTGCCAACAGCGCTTTCGAGGGAATACAGCCCCGGTTAACACAGGTTCCCCCCATATCAGCTGCTTCCACAATCGCTGTTTTCAAGCCGCAACTTACGGCGTGTAGGGCTGCTCCATGTCCACCTACACCAGCGCCTATAATGACTAAATCGTAATCGTATCCCTGACTCACGTTAGTTTCCCCGTGTGCTCCGCCTATTTATTCTCAACTTGACTAGCAATCAGTGCAACCCCCCTTGAGGTTCGGGAGTTGCTAATTTCAAATTATGATTTACGCTAGCAGGCAAAGGGACTGAATATCTTCAGTATCCTATTCAAACTTGTATACTCGCTGTATTTTATACTTAAATGGGGCATTGGGCATGAGGCATGGGGCATTGGAAACAATTTTGGATCCCAATCTAAAATCCAAAATCCAAAATCTAAAATTCCTTGTCCCCTCTGCTCCCTCTGCTCCCTCTGCTCCCTCATCCCCCACCTTCAGATGTTAATTCCTAAGTTAAGTGAATTTACAATCCGCCGGAATGCTAGCGCCAAATCGTTTCAACGAGGTGAGGCTTACTATGAGGCGGATGCGGTGCTATCTCTGACTCAACGCGGTAATCTACTGCAAGCGGAAGTAGATGGTAATGAGCCTCATCCTTATCAAGTTGGACTGAGTTTTAATAGTGGGGGATTAACCTCAGTTAAATGTAGTTGTCCTTTTGATGGCGATGGCTGGTGTAAACATATTGTGGCTACCATGCTGGTTTGTATGCGTCAGCCAGAAATGATAGAGGAACGTCCTACTTTAGAAGAACTTCTGAATCGTCTGGATCATCAGCAAACCCAAAGGTTAGTACAGCAGTTGGTAGTGGAATATCCCAGATTGATTGAGGCTATCGATCGCCATGTCAACTGGATTACTTATACTCCTGTCAAACATGACAACGTCAAACCTTTACGCCACTATAGTCTCGATTCTAAACCCTTTGCCCAAAGAGTGCGCCAAATTCTCCGCGATGCTGTGCGTGCTTGGGAAGATGGTGATGATGACGATGCGATTACTGAAGAAATACTCAATCTCGTGCAAGCGGCGGTAGATTTGTGCGCCCAAGGGGATGGGAAAAATGCGATCGCAATTTTAGCAGCGATTACTTCTAGTTGTGTGGACAATTGGGATGATGTGGCTGATTATGGTTCCGATCATGATGAAATTCTTCCAGAATTAAATGCAGCTTGGTGCGAAGCTATTCTCACAGCGGAACTTACCCCAGAAGAAAAAGTTGATTTACAAGTTAATTTGGAAACATGGCAAGATCAGTGGGATGCTGATTTTGGCCTTGCTTCCGAAGCTTTACGTCAAGGTTGGGATTACCCACTGTTAGTGCAAGTATTGCAAGGTGATATCCCAGAAATGGGAGTATGGGAAGATGATATCCCCGACTACGCCGATGATTTAGCCTTAATTCGCCTGAAAATTCTCGAACGACAAGAACGTTATCAAGAATACTTATATTTAGCCGCAGCCGAAGGACAAACCGAACAATATTTAACCATGCTGGGACGTTTGGGCAGAGTAGACGAAGCTATAATCGCTGCTCAATCTCAGATGAATACAATGGAAGAAGCCTTTGCTTTAGGAAAAACCCTCAAAGAGCAAAATTCATGGTTAGAGGCATTAGAAATTGCTCAAATTGGCTTAAATTTACCAGGAAATTGTCAGTACGACCTAGCAATATGGACAACTGATTTAGCAATAGAATTAAATAATCAACCAGCTGCTTTATCTGCACTGATAGCTGCTTTTCACATTCAACCATCATTGGTTAGCTATCAAAAAATCGCCGAATTAGCTGGGGAAGAATGGGCGATTGTCAAACCAGATCTATTGCAAATTCTCCGCACCTTTGGCGGTTGGGGAACAGAAGCAGCCAAAGTAGATATATTTTTACAAGAAGGCTTAATTGAAGATGCGATCGCCATTGTCAACGAAATGGGTTCCTACCATGCCGATTTAATTTATCGTGTCATGGATGTGGCAATTTCCCAAAAGCCAGGTTGGGTGATTGCTAATGCTCGTCACCGCGCCGAATTAATTATGGAAGCGGGGAAAGCAGAATATTATAATACGGCAGTTGAATGGTTAAAAAAAGCCCGTGCTGCTTATTTAGAAGCGGGACGGAAAGCAGATTGGGATAGTTATAAAGCCAAGTTAATCCAAGAGCATGGGCGTAAGCGGAAATTGATGGGTTTGATTAAGGAAAAGGGAATAGATTAGCCCTCAAGATCAGTAATTGACGGCTGATTGTGCCAATTATTGAGATTGATCATCTTGAGAGCGAATTTCTTCTACTTGACCTACTTCAAAAATTAAGGTGAAGCGTTGTCCCATTTGACTCTCAATAAAGTTTTCTAATAACTGCACTTGTCGGGGCGTGACTGGTTCCTGGGCGCGGACAATCAAACGGACTTCTGGCGGATTTGCTAACCAGTTGGTATTACTGTTGATTAAGCGTAAGCGTTGAAAGGTGACAGTTCGATTCAATAATGCGCTACGTAAGCTCATTTCTAATTGCCCTTGTCGTACCAGTCGAGCAAAGCTGACACCCAAAGGAATGAGCAAGACTGCGGTTAAAGCCAATGTCCAAAGTAGGGGGCGATGTGCCCGTGATAAAGATGTGTATCCTGCTACCAAGAATGTGAGCATACAGGATAAGGTAATGCCCAGTAAGTTAGTCAAATAAAGCAGGGTCGCCCCGATACTTAATGACCAATTTCCTTGCGCCAAGCCTAAACCAATCACACAGATGGGAGGCATGAGCGCCACTGCGATCGCAGTTCCCGCCACACTACCAGAAATTTTTGGCTGAACTTTAGCGTAGCCACTGATACCACCTGCTGCCACCGCAATTCCCAAATCTAATAGTGTCGGTCTGGAACGAGCTAGCACTTCACTACCGTAGCTAGGTATAGCCACCAACATCCCCAAGCTATAAGCCATGACTACAGCCAGGATTGTACCTACTACCACCGCAATAATCCCTTTGCGGAACAGAATTACATTCCCTTCCAAAGCGCCATAGGCTAACCCCCGGATAGGTAACATTAGGGGTGCAATAATCATGGCACCGATAATTACCGCACTACTGTTAGACAATAAACCAAAAGTAGCGATCGCACAGGAACCCACGATTAAAGTTATATAGGATGGGTCTAAGGTCGATTCCGCCAGCAAATCTGTTTGTATTTGTTGGATTTGCTCTGGTTGAGATCCTCGGCGACGGAAATTTTTAAAGCGGTCTCGAATGTTATTACCCAAGACCATCCTCCTTGATTTGTGA
This sequence comes from Tolypothrix sp. FACHB-123, assembly GCF_014697075.1. Taxonomy (GTDB): domain Bacteria; phylum Cyanobacteriota; class Cyanobacteriia; order Cyanobacteriales; family Nostocaceae; genus Aulosira. Next base: position 277,098 of record NZ_JACJRE010000001.1, read on the forward strand.
ATTTTGACTTAATTTTGGCCTATTGGTTAATTAAAATCCTATATTTGGCTGATGTCATCTGGAAATAGTCAGATGCAGAGTAAGTACAAGACCTTAACAGGATTCTCTTTATCATGCTTGAACCAGCAATTGCGGAAGAAGTCATTGCGGCTAATATAAAGCAATTTCTCTTAGTACTTTCAGTCTCTTTAGGGGTAGCAACTTTACCACAAATATTTAGTTGGTTCCGCCATATTCCTTATACTTTACTCCTCGTAATTGTTGGATTAGGTTTGGCATTTGTTGATATTCGCTTAGTCAATCTGTCGCCAGAATTAATTTTGTTAATTTTTTTACCACCCTTATTATTTGAAGCCGCATGGAATTTGAAATGGTTGGACTTGAAGCGGGATTTTCTACCAATTTGCTTGTATGCGGTATTGGGAGTAGTTATTTCTATTGTTGGAGTGGTAATAGGTTTGAGTCAATTTGCTGGACTTTCATTAACTACAGCTTTGCTCATAGGCGCAAGTTTATCAGCTACTGATCCGGTTTCTGTGACTGCTTTGTTTCGAGAATTAGGCGTAGGTAGCAGGCTTGTCACCTTGATGGAAGGTGAAAGCTTATTTAATGATGGTATGGCAGTGGTTGCCTTTGGTGTTTTAGTTGCCTTACCTTTAGGAAATGTTCAATTAGAACTCCAGCCAATTTTGTTGCAACTGTTGACAGTTGTCGGTATTGGTGTAGCGGTGGGAGGTTTAATTGGTTTTGGGATTTCCTACCTCACCCAACGCTTCGATTTACCAATGGTAGAACAATCTCTCACCTTAGTTTCAGCTTACGGTACTTACCTAATTACAGAAGATTTGGGTGGTTCGGGAGTGATTGGAGTTGTCACCACAGGTTTGATTTTAGGTAACTTTGGTTCTCGGATTGGTATGAATCCCCGCACCAGAATTATAGTTTCTGAGTTTTGGGAATTTTTAGCTTTTTTTGTAAATTCAATCGTCTTTTTGTTGATTGGTGACCAAATTCACTTTACAGGTTTAGCAGAAAATTTACACATCATTGCTATTACAGTAGTAGCGATGATTTTCATGCGCTTAATTGCGATTTATCTACTTAGCAATTTAAGTATTAAGTTAACTAATTCAGAAATTTCTTTACCTGACCAAACTATTTTGTGGTGGGGTGGATTGCGTGGTTCAGTTTCTATTGCTTTGGCGTTGAGCGTACCGATAATACTACCAGAACGGGAAAAAATCATTGCTACAGTTTTTGGCGTGGTTTTATTTACTTTGTTATTCCAAGGATTAACTATTAAACCTTTGCTGCAAAAACTGAATCTTTTAGGCGATGCTTCTTTACGCGATCGCTATTTAGAATTGACTGCCCGTTATATAGCTTTAGAACGAGTACTGCAACACTTGCAAACAGATAGCCGTCCTGGTATCAATCTCGAATTTTACCGTTATCAAGAAGCACTAATTAAAGGTGAAATGGCAAATTTACAAATAGACATAGAAAAATTACAAAAGGAGTATCCAAATCTGCAAGACTTTACATTAGAACAGTTTCGCGAAGAACTTTTTGCGATTGAGGCAGATACTTATGCAGAATTTGTTAAATCTGGTCGATTAAGTAAAGACCTTGCGCCGATGCTTCAGGAAGTTTTGCAAAAAGGTCAATAGTTAATAGTCAACACTTCCCTGCAGGACGCTACGCGAACGACAGGCTCCCTTCGACAGGCTCCCTTCGACAGGCTCAGGGCATCGCAGTGCTGCCCAGTCAACAGTCAACAGTCAACAATCATTTGTCATCAAATTAAAACCCAACAAAAGCCAATATTTGTTGGGTTTATTTAACTATCTCAAGGAAATTACTTTGGCAGAACTGGCGAGATTTTCAGTTGCTTTTAAAACTTCTTGTCTTGCCCATTTATCGGCTGTCAAAATGTCATCTAAAGAGGGATTTTGTAAATTATCATTTTGATGGCGATCGCACACCCATTCAATACAACGGGGAATATCTAAAAAGCGAATTTTTTCTTCTAAAAATAAAGCCACTGCTTGCTCGTTGGCAGCATTTAATACAGCAGGCATAGAACCGCCAGCACGACCGGCTGCATAAGCTAGTTGCATACAAGGATACTTTTTATGGTCTGGTTCGCGGAAGGTTAAATTACCAGCTTTAACTAAATCTAAGCGTTCCCAGTCGGTGTAAATGCGATCGGGCCAAGATAAAGCATATAACAAAGGTAAGCGCATATCCGGCCAGCCGAGTTGAGCTAAAACTGACGTATCTTGCAATTCAATTAAGGAATGAATAATACTTTGGGGATGGATAACAATCTCAATTTTGTCATAATCCATACCAAAGAGAAAATGCGCTTCAATTACTTCCAAACCCTTATTCATTAAAGTTGCAGAATCTACAGTAATTTTACGCCCCATCGACCAATTAGGATGTTTCAGCGCATCTGCAACAGTAACTTCTGCTAATCTTTCTACTTCCCAATCTCGGAACGCACCGCCAGAAGCAGTTAGCAAAATCTTTCTTAATCCGCCTTTAGGTACACCTTGGAGACATTGAAAAATTGCGGAATGTTCGGAATCGGCTGGTAATAATTTAACGCCATGTTTTTCTACTAAAGGTAAAACTACAGGCCCCCCAGCAATGAGAGTTTCTTTATTTGCTAAAGCAATATCTTTACCAGCTTCAATAGCAGCGATGGTGGGGAGTAATCCCGCACAACCAACGATTCCAGTAACGACTGTTTCCGCTTCACCATAACGCGCAACTTCAATCACTCCTGCTTCACCAGCCAGAAGAATTGGTTGGGGATCGAGGTCTTTGATTGCTTCTTGCAGCGCTGACAATTTATCTTCTACACATATAGCTGCTATTTGCGGTCTAAATTGGCGAATTTGAGCAGCCAACATTTCTACATTGCTTCCTGCTGCTAATCCAACAATCCGAAATTGATCCGGGTACTGAGAGACAATATCTAAAGTCTGAGTACCAATAGAGCCGGTGGAACCAACAAGAGTAATCGCTTTCACAATTGTTTAATATTTACAGACAACTCTCACTATAAATTGCTGAGGTATCCTTCATCAAAGCAAATTTGAGAAACTAGCGATCGCATTTCTTTATCAATATATTCTAGAGGGCATGGCACTGCCATGCCCCTACTGTCGGATTATTTTTCAAATTGGTATAAGAATTATACTATTCTCTATCCGCCAGTTTGTTGAATCACTTGGTTAATACGATCGCTTCTGACTGGCTGACATTCACCTTCTCGCTGATAAATACAAGTATTTCCCCAGCACTGTTGCGATGAATAGCCTGGTTGCTGAATGGGGATGTTAGCAACCAGATAATTAAAGTTTTGTTTCTGTGTCTCAAATTCCTTGTTGTTTTCCATCAAAAACATTGGCACATCTTGATGTAGGTAAGTATAGCCGCCAGATAATGCCCAATGAATACCCCAAAGACCGACACCACAAACTGTTTTTTCCTGACTTAATTTTTGTAAAGCTTGCAAATTACCAGATTCTGCATTCCAGTGCGTCCATCCCCGATTGTTCCACAGCATTTGCCAGCTTAATTCTGTATAAAGATTAAATCTGCCAGCCAATACCGCAGAAGTGGAAGCCCAAAGTATTAAACATAACGATACTGCTACGAATTTTGCCTGATGCGATCGCCATTTTAACAGCCAGAATTTGACTATCTGTGAGGTTCCTAAGCCAGCTAACATCAAGATTAACGGCAAGGCGGTATAAATAAAACGGTATTCTTTATGTGCTGGGAGACTGTGAATTAAGATAACTGCGATCGCTAACCATGCCAAAATTGGACTCTGAAAACTACCGATAATTGCTAAAAGTGCGATCGGTACAATAAAAAAAGACCAGCTTTTCAACATGAATACGAAATATTCATACCAAGGAGAAACCCCATAAATATGGCTTCTTTTTTCAATAATATTAATCCAAAAATGTTTCCAAAAAGATTGAAAAGGGTAAGACCAAGTAAATGCATCCACCAGCCCAAAAATCAGTAAAGGGCCGATAATACCAGCCATCATAGTAATAGTTCTTTCTTGCCAATCTTTGCGCCAACAAATATATAACAATGCAACAGCTACAGCAGGTAGTAATTGAATTCGTAAACCTAAAGCGCACCCACACAAACAACCTGCTAAAAATAGACGAATTCGAGGCTGAAACCACTTTCCATGAACGCCAAGGTAAACGCCTGGGAGAAAAAGATGAGTGGCTACTACCTCATTAAAAGCCTTGGGTGCAAAGTAAACAAACTCATACCAAACGCTGCAAATACCCGCCGTGATAACAGCCGTTAATAAACCCCCTGTGCGATGTCCCCAAAGAAAAGCAACAACTATCGTCGTTAACGACAGCACAGACAAACAAATATTTACGCCAGTCACATAACCTGTAGAACCATCTCCCAGCCAAGCAGTCAGGCGCATAATCGCTGCTAACAGGGCAGGAAAAATCCACGATCTGATACCATCTCTATATTCCCAGGTAATTATCCCATGACCAAAAGCGAGGCGGTGTGCGGGTTCTTGAGTCTGGAATATTTCATCCGCCCAAAAAATATTGGGAAAAGCCAACGCGCAGCCAACGCGCAGCAGTAAGGCAAGTAAAATCAGAGTGCTACATAAGAGCGTGTTTAACTTCAATTTGCTATTCATTTGCTGCTGTATACAAAAATGTTATCCTGCTTGCGTCACGCTAAGTTAAGACCAAATCATGAATTGGGCGATCGCTCTAGAGTAATCTAAATTAATGGTCTAGTTTATGCTATTGTGCCTTTGAGCGTAGCTCTAGGTATTTTGCTATGCTATCCAAATTATCAGCCTGTATTAACAACAGATTTCTTAATTTCTGGATAACTGATTGACATTTATGGCGAAAACTTCCGAGAAAACATTATTAAAATCAATCAAATCTTGGTTAAATTATCCAGTTACCAAATATTTAATTGCAGGTATTATATTTGCTATATTCATCCGCTGGATTTGTGTTCCCAATAAATCAGTTGATTATAAATATTTTTTAGATCCTTGGTATGATTTTATCGCCTCTAATGGTGGGTTTAGCGCTTTAAAACATGGTTTTGCTGACTATACACCTGCCTATCTCTACTGGATTTTAATTGCCGCTACTCTACTTTCTGGCTTGCCCAAAATTCTGGCGATCAAGCTTTTTGCTATGTCGGTTGATTTTTTATGTGCTTTTTTAACTTACAAAATTGTCAGATTAAAATACCCAATAGGCAACATGCCAATACTAGCATTTCTGGCAATTATCTTAAGTCCAACTGTAATTTATAATAGTGCCTTGTGGGGTCAATGCGATGTTATTTATACGACTGGATTGATAGCCTGTGTTTATTTTTTATCTATTTATAAACAAATACCAGCACTAGTCAGTTTTGGTGTGGCGATTTCTTTTAAATTCCAAGCTATGTTTCTCTCACCCTTACTATTAATCATGGTGATAAAAAAGAGAATATCTTGGTATTTGTTACCGATAATTCCTTTAGTATATGTAGTTTTCATGCTCCCAGCTTGGTTTGCTGGTAGACCAATGAAAGATTTGCTTTTAGTTTACTTTAATCAAGCGAATAAATATAAGGAATTAGCGAAAAACTCTCCTAACCTTTATCAATGGATTCCGAATAATTTCTATAATATTGTTGTGCCGATTGGTTTAATTTTAACTGTAGCGGCAATGCTATTTTTAGCATATCGTGTTTATAAAAGTCGGCTAGAAATTACTCAAGATAGGCTGATACATTTGGCGACAATCTCTGTGTTGTTTATGCCATATATCTTGCCTAAAATGCATGAAAGATATTTCTATCCGGCTGATATCTTATCAATTATCTTTGCCTTTTACTTTCCCCAATATCGTTGGGTAGCAATATCAGTGCAAATGGCTTCATTCTTTAGCTATCTGGGAACTCATATATATATCCAAATTTTTTCTATACCTTTAGGTTTTACGCTTTGGTTTATTGTTCAAAATTGTGATACAATCTTTCCCAAATCAAAATCTAAAAATTATTGAAAATATTCATAATAAATTATAGTGGAAAAACTTTTCCAAAAATCTTATATTCTCGGTGCAATTCTTGGCATAAGCACCAGCATTTTATTTATCTCTAGCAGCCTGAGACATGAATTATTTAATTCATCGGGAGATTTAGCATTTTTCGATCAAGGAATTTACTTAATTAGTCAGGGAGAAACTCCCATTTCTTCAATTATCGGGTTTCATGCTTTAGCCGATCATGCTGCTTGGATTTTGTATCCCTTGGCGTTATTATACAAAATTTATTCTAGCGTTTATTGGCTATTTGCAGTCCAATCTTTTGCTTTGGCTTTAGGTGGTTTACCTACATATTTGCTAGCAATACAAGCAGGTTTAAAAAAAAGCCAAGCATTAGTAATGGTAGGTGTATATCTTCTCTACCCGGTAGTTTATAACAGTAATTTGTGTGATTTTCATCCAGATGTTATTGCTGTACCTGCACTTTTAACAGCAGTGTTAGTAGCAAGAAGTAGAAAAACAGCTTGGTTTATTTTCAGTATTGTTTTAGTGTTGGGTTGTAAAGCTGTATTATCCTTAACTGTAGTAGCGATGGGAATTTGGCTACTTTGGTTTGAACAGAGACGTTTTTATGGTGCGATCGCAATTTTTAGCGGTACAGCTTGGTTTATCATTGCCAATAATTTTATTATCCCCGTTTTTGGCACAGAAGCAGCATTACTCAACCGCCATCTTTACCGCTATTCCTATCTAGGAAACTCCTTTGCGGAGATGGTGCAAATTTTTCTATCTCACCCAGGAGTGATTATTAACAATATTTTTTCCGCTATTAATTTAGAATATTTATTTTTTTTATTCGCCCCTGTCTTATGGGGTTTAAGAGCAGAATCTATCCTACCCCTAATAGGCGCAATTCCCTGTATAGGATTGAATATTCTTGCCAATCACATATCACAAAAAAATCTGGTGCTGCATTACTCTTTACCAGCACTACCATTTTTAATTTTAGCTGTAATTGCCACCCTCGCCAACGGTAAAGCCTGGATTAAGCAAAACCGTACTATTATATTATGGTCTTTAATGGGATTTTTAGTTTTAGGTAAGTTTGGCTTCTTTACATCCAGATATCTCAAAAACTTGGATAATTGGCAAGCTACAAAAGATGCGATCGCTCTTGTCAAAACCCCAGATAGTGTATTTACTACAGATATAATTACCCCACATTTAACTCATAGAAAGTTAATTAGTTTTAAATATAATTCTCAAGATTTATATAAGTTCCATTATATTTTACTTAATCTACGTCACCCTGGCTGGGCTGCAAGCGCTACAGATTATCAAAATTTAGTTAATCAATTGCAAATTCAATCAAAATTTAAATTACAATATCAGCGCGATGATGTCTACTTATTTGTTCGTGCGAATTAGGATAAAGTTGGCAGATTTACCTATTACGTTACTCTCAGATATATTTATCTTTGGCAAAGTTACATCATCTAACAATAAATAAGATTTTTGCTCTACCATTTGTTGTAAAACTTGCAGATTCGCAGCAGTCACCTTACAATCGCTGTAAAAATCTAAACTGGGGCGACTATAAGCAAAAGAAGTATAAATTTGTGTTCCGGCTGGTACATTAGCCCGAATTAATGCGCCTACTGGCTTAACTGGAAAAGCTTCGTTTAACTCCCAAACCCAAGATTTTGAACTCACAAACAGCGCTAAAACTAAATACATTCCAGACAATAAAACTGGAATAAACTGACGGTTACGCTGTTTAATTAGCCATGCAGTTACACCCATACTAATTGCAAAAAAAATACTCATAACAATTAAAGTTGGCTGGGGTTCAGCAATAATAAAGTAAACGCAGCCTCCCAAGCCAACAACCGAGAGAAATGCAAAGAATACAGTCAGAAATTTACTTTTAAATTTATCTTGCTGCTGCCAAATATTGCTTAATTTTACTCCAATTGCTAAAGCTAAAAAGGGATATATAGGCATTACATACCAAGGTAGTTTAGTTCGCATCACAGAAATAATGCCTAAATAAACAATTGTCCCGATGAGAATTAAACTACCCCAAGTTGTCTGACGTTTTTGCCAACTTAAATATAAACCTCCAGGTAAGAATAATAGCCAAGGAAATCCATATTTAAGTATTTCAATTAAATAGTACCAAAAAGGGCCAGAATTACCTTCTACCGCTTGTCCTAGTCTATCTATAGCTTGGGCTTGAAAATGCACTTCTAAAAAGAAATTACCATAATGTTGCCATTGGAGAAAATACCAGGCGATCGCAGGTGCATTTCCTAATAACATTCCCAACCATAAGTAGGGGTTTTTCAATAAACTAAATTGTCTATTTACTAAAATAAATAATACCGCAATTCCGCCTAAAACTAAAACTAACAAGCCCTTAGTCAGAGTAATTAACCCTAAACAGAAACCTATTCCTAAAGCATACTTTTGATTATGACGCGCCTTTAATAGACAAAATAATAATAGAAGAAAAAACGAAATCGTCATCCCATCTAACATTGCCAATCTGCCATGACGCACCACTGGTAACATTGTCAGATAAACTAAAGCTGCAAATAAAGCTGGTAGGCTTTGTGGAAAAACTAAACGCCCTACTAAATAAAGTAAAGGTACTCCCAAAGCTGTTAATATAGCCCCAGGAAAGCGAGTAGTAAATTCTTGTACTCCTCCAATGTGGTAGCACAGTGCAATTAACCACTGCATCAAAGGTGGTTTTAATAAAAATGGTTCTCCATTAAGTGTGGGATACAACCAATTATCATTGCGGTAAATTTCTCTAGCGACGATTGCATAAGTACCTTCATCCCAATCTCTTAAGGGTAGATTACCTAAAAATATCAGCCACAAAACTAGAGAAGCCACTAGCAAGCTGATTAACCATTCTTTATCTGTGAATGGGCGCATATTTAAAAATTAATTATTGGTAAAAATTTCATAATATTTGTTACTGTTTTTAAAGTTTTTAGTTCCGGAATATTGGGGTTTAATTTTTCTGCGATCGCTAATTTTGGTTCCGCTTGTCTTGGTTGAAAATCATATAAATAAATAAAAGCTAAATACAGCCATACATAGGGATTTTTCGCATCATATTTAGTTAATTCTGTCAAATTTTCAATTAATTCTGGAACTTGGCGCTGTAAAAGTTCTGCCAACACTAGAGTATAACGCCAATTGAGGTTACTTGGTTCGTTTTGCAGACGATAATTAGCAGCTAATTCAATTTGTTTTAAATAATCTTGCGTAGGATCGTATTGATTGAAATTATCTATTTGCACAAATATATTATCTAGTTTCCCCTTTTGTAACTCTAATGCTAATTGTGACATGTGGGAAACTAAGTCTAATGCTGGTGCTTTGTCTATCTTCCCCTTATCTGTTACAGTTACAGTAGTTGCAGGAATATTTAAAGATGTAACCTTACCAGTTCTTCTATCTAAATATTGGGCAGAAAGTTGATATTCTCCTAATCCTAATTGTTGAGGAAGAAATGTCGAAATAGTCTCACTTACCTGAAAATTTTCTTGAGGATGACATTTAACGCCACAATATAAATTACCTAATCCAATAGCATGATCGTGATACCAAGACGATTTGTCATGCTGCCATTTTAAGAGTAATAAGCCATTTTGCAAATCATCCCATTCACCAGTTATTTGATAACTAACTGGGTTACTATGTCCGGCTACTAACTGATTATTACTGATTACTGGCTTTAAATTAATTCCCGAATTAACATTATTTACTTTCTCAACTACTACATCAGGATTTACTCGTCTATATAATCTTAATTTATCTCCACTTGGTAATACCCAATCAGCCTGTAATTTTAAATCAGGATCAGATTCTACTAAAGCTTTAAATTTGCGTTTAGTTTCTCCCCGTTCTCCTGGTTCATCTGGTTCATTATCTTTAGTTACATACCAAGGAAAGTACTTTAAATCTTGTTCTATTTGAGATAATTTCATCGTCACTTTCCTACCGTAGACACGAAAATCTGCTAAAGTGCCAAAATAATCTAAAGTAAACTCATTAACTTGCGGTGTAGACACTGGAATCACACCTAAAGTTGACATTAAATATGGATTAGTTTGATTAATCTTATCTATCAACTGCGCCAAAGGATATTTTGTACCCTCATCACTGGGTAAATGTTTTCCTCCCCATCCTTGAATTAGCGGTAAAGAAAATAAATTATTGACTAAAATGATAGCGCTTAAACCAATAGCTATAAATCTTACTCTATCAAAATGCTTACTATTAATTAAATTAAAACAGTAAGATAAAATTAAACTAATTATAGGAAATAAAGGTAAAATAAATCTCACATCTTTATTTGTCCCTAGGGAACAAATAATATAGCTACTTAACAAGAAAATCAGTAACCAATTTACGCCTGAACTATTCCATTTTTCTAGTACTCCCTCTCTAGAAAATTTATGTTTAATTAGGTAAACTAATAAAATTCCTATACTCACGAATAATATCGGAAAACCGACAGTTTCCGGTAAAATTTGGGGATACACTAACCATCCCGCAATAGTAGTAGATGGTGGATCGCCTTCCGCTTTACCAACATTGTTAGCATTGATTGCAGAGGTAATAATCGTTAACCAATTTAAACTGTACCAAGAACCACAAATTAACCAAGCTACAATTAAAGATAAACATGTTTGTAATAGCTTAATATATTTACGTTTTCGGACAAAGTTAATGAATGTTAAAATCCCAGGAATTAAAAGAAAAATAAACCCTGTCGGTTTCGCCAGCATTATTAGCCCAATACCTAACCCAAAACCCAAGGTTAATATCCACGATTTCAAACCGCGATCGCTATCTTTCCAAATCGTTAATATTGTAAAAGTCAATGTAACAATTGCTGTTAAACCATAATCTAATAAATAATCTGTCCGCATAATTCCCAAAATGGGAAATAATAAGCAGAATATGCTGGCTGTAATACCTATTTTTGTACTGTTAAATAAATATTTAGCTAAATGATATACCGATATAATAATGACTGCGCTATATATTAAATTAACTAAACTTGCTTGATCGTAGCCCTTACCAAATAAGAAAAAAAACGGTACTGTACAGATATAGACAAAAGGTGCGCGGTAACTTGGTGTTAACTGCCATAGCGATAACCACCAATCTCTTGAGAAAATATGGAAATTGTGAAAAATACGAAAATGATGTAATGCTGTAGTTAAATGAGCGCTTTGATCGTAGGAAGGAATTGAGTCATCTAAAAAAAACCATAATCTATCTATAATTAATCCGATCGACCAAATTATTACTAGTATTAAATAATCTTTGCTCATGCGTGAATTTGAATAATTCATATTTATCTATGCAGCTAATATTAAAACCTAAAAAAACTTGTGAAATTACCATCGAAACCGACAATACGGTATAAATCCTAATTACTCCACTAGAGGATTAATTCTCTTGATATTCTTCATAGAGGTAATTTTATTACGTAGCTCGCTAAATAATGCAGCTTCCCAAAAGTTCCTCATCATCTATCACCAAATTACTGAGTGCTGAATTAAACTCTTTATTATTGAGTAGCTAGTTCATCTCTTTGCTTCTCTTGAGTGCGTCAATCAGCTACCCTACTCAACTCACAAAACTCTTACCCTATCTGGTTTTTTGACCTTGGCGAAAAGTCTGATAACAGACTTCCTCAGAACAAAACTTTAGTTCTATATTTTTCTGCCTGAATAGAATTTATATTTGATTTTTTTTGAAATGTGCTATAATAGCAGCCAAATTCAACAATTAAATCTCAGTAAATATGCGGTTAAAAAAGTATTTGATTTATTAAACTAGACACTGGCTAATTAACCTTGTTTAAGGTAAAAAATATTTAGTGTGATTATAGATAGCTCCAATAATTGTTTGCTATTGCAACCAACTCAATAATGACTTAATAATTTAAGTCATATTAAGGTATTATTACCAACCTGTAGAAATCGGATGCCAAAAAATTTTTGTGGCTCAACAAGTAAAGAGTAGCTAAGTTAACTACTCAATTAGCTTGATCGATGAGAAACTATATTTTAGTAAATATAGTCTCTTTATTCTATGGAAGGTAAGGTTAATAGTCTACAAGTTGAAAATTTAACTTTTTCTTAAAAAAGAAAAATTGGCTGTCAACAGTACAATATACCTTGTCACCTAATAAAACTGAATAATTAGTTAAATGTTTTTTGGTTAGATATTCCTTAATAAGCTAATTCAGTAGCTTAATTTTTGAATAGATTTAGGAGATTGACAAGCCCAAGCCTGCATGGGTTAGTTGTTTCGCCATTTATCAACTAATAAGCAAGAGGTCTAAGCAAATTTAGTAATGTTACTAACATAGTTGAGGTAAGGTGCGGTAAATCACCTGATTTTACTGTGTCCTAATTTTGCCTATTTAATTAGTATCCATGCCATGCGAATTTTTATAGATTACTGAGTTGACACGATTACTTAATATCGTGTAAGCATCAGTTTTTATGAAATCAGAGAATCCGGATTTCATTGTAATTTTTTACATATATGACTAATTACGAAATTTCTGTTAATCTTGATTAAATTTTTCAAGAATAGCAGTAGTTATTACTGTAACTAAGTGTGTAAAAAGATATGTTATAACGTATCGCTAGGTACGTATTTGATGGTTCGACCCTTGAAGGAGCTATGAAGTGGAAAATCATAAGTCGTTTTTTTGGCCGCAAGGATTATTAATTGCACTAGTTGCCTTAGTTAGTAGTTTTAGTCTTGGTTTGATGATGCTTGTCAAACCTAATACCTCAGAAGCACAGAGTCAGCAAAGTATAAATGAAATCACTACATCTGCTAAAGCTGGGACTCAGGCGCGGATTGAAGGTTTAAAATCAACGATGCTGACAAGTTGGCAACAACAAGCCCAGGCTAAGGGTTTTGCTTATGCTGTACCACAAAGTTTTCTCGGCGCAACCATTGAATCAGCGAAACTCAGTCCAGATAGAAAAGTCATTGCGCTAACTTTTGATGATGGCCCTTGGCCAGAAAGCACTGCACAGGTGCTAGATATTTTAAAGAAGAATGATATCAAAGGGACATTTTTTGTAGTTGGGCAGAACGTCAAAAATTTTCCCGATTTAACAAAGCGAGTGGTAGCTGAGGGTCACACAATCGCGAACCATACTTGGCATCACTGGTATCATCACATGAATCCCCAAACAGCGGCTTATGAAATTGAGAATACCACTAGCTTAATTTATCAACTTACAGGGGTGAAAACCAACTTATTTCGCCCACCAGGAGGCAATATGCGCAATGGTGTGGCAGCTTACGCCAGAAATAGCAAATACGCTATTATCATGTGGTCTTCTGACTCTAAAGATTACTCGCGCCCCTCTGTACCAAACTTAATCAATAATGTTTTTAGAACCGCTAAACCTGGTGGAATTGTACTCTTACATGATGGTGGTGGTAATCGTTCCCAAACCGTAGCAGCCTTACCAACTATAATTGAAAACTTCCGCAAAGAAGGCTACAGCTTTGTCACTGTTCCAGAACTCTTAGAAATGCAAGAGAAAGAACAAAAAATAGCAGCAAATAAAAAGTAATTTGTCATTTGTCATTGGTTACAATCTCTTGACCTTATTTAGCTGATTACAACTTTCATTAATTCTCTGCGTACCTCTGCGCTTACCTTTGCGTACCTTTGCGTTTAAATTTCAACCGTCAATCAGCCGTTGAGTTACTATTTGATTTTGAAATAATTATCTTAGGGTGAAAATAATCTGTAGTTAATTCTGCAAACCAAATAAAACCCTAGAGATTTTTCCCAAATCTGCATAAATCCAAAATAAAAAATCAAGGGACACAGATAAATTTAATTACCTGTGTCCCTTTTTAATGTAGCCAGAAACTTAGTCCTGACTACAAACTCAATCTCCTAAACTGCACTCAATTGTTTAATTTGAGGATTAGCTTCTGGGCTATCAGCCTCAGAAGGTGGTACTAATTGCCAGAATTTAGGTAAGTATTCTTGCCAATTTTGCAGAATTAATTTTGCTTTAGGCGAACCAGTGCGATCGCCATGTGTTTGAATTAATTCTTTGAGCTGTTTCTCACCCGCTTCGGTGCTAACTCGTTGAATCTTGACAATATCCTTGTTCACCAATTCAGGGAAAGAACCATCTTCATCTAAGAAGTAAGCTAATCCCCCTGTCATCCCCGCAGCAACGTTGCGTCCAACTTTACCGAGGACGACAATTACACCACCTGTCATGTATTCACAGCAGTGATCCCCTGCGCCTTCAATGACGGCGACACCTTTGGAGTTACGCACAGCAAACCGTTCTCCGGCTAAACCGTTGGCGAATAACACGCCACCAGTAGCACCATAGAGGCAGGTATTGCCAACGATGACGTTTTGTGCTGGGTCATAGCTAGCATTAGCTGGGGGTTTGATGATGATTTCACCACCATGCATCCCTTTACCTACATAGTCGTTGGCTTCGCCTTCGAGACGGAGAATTATTCCCGGAAGGTTGAAAGCGCCAAAACTTTGCCCGACACTACCTTGGAAGTTGAGATGAATTTGTCCTGCGAAGCCGCTATCACCGTATTTAGAAGCGATCGCGCCGGATAATCTCGCGCCGACGGTTCTATCGGTGTTGACGATTTTCACGGTTTTGGAGATGGTCGATTGATGACGAATCGCCGCTAAAATGTCTGGATCGGCGAGTAATTCATCATCGATCACTGCACCGTTGCTGTGAACTTCTTCATGCACCAACCAGTTACGATTTTCTTTGGTATCTGGTAACTGAAGCAAGCAGTTGAGATTGATTGATTCGGTTTTGGTGAGTTTGATGTCTTCGCGCATTTTCAATAAATCTGCGCGTCCAACTACTTCCGAGAGAGAACGATAGCCTAGCTTCGCCAACAGACTGCGTACTTCTTCCGCGATAAAGTAGAAGAAATTCACAACATGTTCTGGCATACCAGAGAAGCGCTTGCGGAGTTCTTCTTTTTGGGAAGCAACACCCACAGGACAGTTATTGGTATGGCAGATCCGCGCCATAATACAGCCTTCCGCAATCATGGCGATGGAACCGAAACCAAATTCTTCGCCGCCCATCAAGGCACCGATTAGCACATCCCAGCCACTCTTGATACCGCCATCAACACGCAGAATTACGCGATCGCGCAAACTGTTCTCCATGAGTACGCGATGGACTTCGCTTAATCCGAGTTCCCACGGTGAACCAGCGTGTTTAATCGAACTCAGAGGTGAAGCACCTGTACCGCCATCATGACCGGAAATTTGGATGATATCGGCGTTAGCTTTAGCTACACCTGCGGCGATGGTACCAATACCAATTTCTGCGACTAACTTCACAGATACTTGTGCTCTGGGGTTAATTTGATGCAGGTCAAAAATTAACTGGGCGAGGTCTTCAATGGAGTAGATATCATGGTGCGGTGGTGGGGAAATTAAGGTAACACCGGGTTTGGAACGCCGCAACATGGCGATATAAGGACTTACCTTTGGCCCTGGTAATTGTCCGCCTTCCCCTGGTTTTGCACCTTGAGCAATTTTAATTTCAATTTGCTGGGCGCTGGCTAGGTAACCGGGTGTCACACCAAAGCGTCCCGATGCAACTTGTTTAATCGCACTAGAAGCTGTGTCACCATTCTTTAATCCCTTGAGGTGGGGAAGGGTGGGAGAATGACCGGATTCATCCACATCATCCAACACGTTATAACGAACCGGATCTTCGCCACCTTCGCCGGAGTTGGATTTACCACCGATGCGATTCATGGCGATCGCTAAAGTTTCGTGGGCTTCTCTAGACAACGCACCTAAAGACATTCCCCCAGTACAGAAGCGTTTAACAATATCGCTAACTGACTCGACTTCTTCTAAAGGAATGGATGGGCGATCGCTTTGGAAGTCTAACAAGTCGCGCAAAGCGGTGACTGGTCGATTTTGCAGGTGTTGTTTGTAAACTTCGTAATGGTCGTATTGCTTCCCATCTACAGCTTTATGCAATGCTTTGGCGAGTTCGGGGCTGTTCATGTGGTATTCGCCGCCACGACGATACTGCACAAAGCCTAAGTTTTCTAACTTCTTGGTTGTCAGTTCGGGGAACGCTTTGTGATGGAAGGAGAGAATTTCCTGCGCCAATTCACCCACACTCAAACCACCGATGCGGGAAGCTGTACCTTTGAATCCGAGTGCTAATAAATCGCCACCAATACCGATGGCTTCAAAGATTTGGGCTGCTTGATAGCTGGACAGCAGAGAAATTCCCATTTTCGAGAGAATTTTCAGTAATCCAGATTCTACAGCTTTGCGATAATTGGCGATCGCTTGTTCTAAGGTAATCGTCGCAATTTGACCTCTGGTCATAAACTGCTGTGTCTTCGGATCTGACCACCAATCGCGGACGGTATCTAAAGCCATGTAAGGACAAACAGCCGCTGCACCATAGCCAATCAAACAACCAAAGTGATGGGTACTCCAACATTGGGCTGTATCGACAATCAGCGAGGCTTTCATCCGCAAGCCTTGACTGATCAGGTGATGGTGAACTGCACCTATTGCCAACAGTGGGGGAATATAGCTGTATTCTGTGCCTAAAGGTGAGCGATCGCTCAATATCAAAATCTTTGCACCCGCCCGCACTGATTCTGCCGCTTTGGCTTGTAATGACTCTACGGCTGTTTTTAAGCCTTCTGGCCCGGAAGCAATTTCAAATAATGTTGACAATTCCGCCGTTGCAAAGCCGGAAAGTTTAATCGCCGCTAATTCTTTTTCTGTGAGTACAGGCGAATCGAGTTTGATTCTTTTCGCATATTCTGGCTTGACTTCTAATAAGTTACCCCGTTCGCCCAGTTCCACCTTGAGAGACATCACTAGCTTTTCTCTTAAGGGGTCAATCGCCGGGTTAGTTACCTGCGCAAAGCGCTGTTTGAAATAGTCATACAGCAAGTGGGGTTTTTCTGACAACACCGCCAGAGGAATATCATCACCCATACAGAAGGTGGGTTCAGAACCTTGCATCGCCATTGGCTGAATCACCATTTCCACATCTTCTGTGGTGTAGCCAAAGGCTACTTGATGTTGCAGCAAGGTTTGTCTATCTATTGTCTTTTCTGGGGCGATGTGTCCGTTGTTATTAGGGAGATGCCCATTCCCATTGCTGCTCGCCACACCATTCCCATTGCCATTACTGGTTGCTGAATGACCTATTACCAATGATTTGAGGTCTTGACGGTGCTGTTGCAACCATTCCCCATAGGGGTGCTGCTTGGCAATTCGTTGTTTAATTTCCCAATTTTTTAGCACTTCGTTGGTAGTCAAATCCACGGCAATCATTTGCCCCGGGCCGAGTCTACCTTTTTCTACGATGTTTGCTTCTGGGAGATCTACTACACCCGCTTCGGAAGCGACAACAATGTAATCGTCTTTGGTAATGACGTAACGCGCAGGTCTTAAACCGTTACGATCTAAGGTTGCGCCTACTTTTTGCCCGTCACTAAATACCAATAGTGCCGGGCCATCCCACGCTTCTTGCAAACCACTGTAATATTCGTAAAAATCGGTAATTTCCGGATAATCCTTTAAAGAAGGCTGATTTTGATAAGCTTCAGGAACTAGCATCATCAAGCCTTCTAAGGGGCTGCGTCCCGATCGCACTAAGAGTTCGAGGACGTTATCTAGGGTAGCTGAGTCGCTGTTGTTAATGTGAACTAAGGGCTTGAATTCTTCAATGCGATCACCCCAGACTGGATGGGCTAAAGTCGCTTCTCGCGCCATCATCCAGTTAATATTGCCTAGCAAAGTATTAATTTCGCCATTATGACCCAACAACCGCATCGGTTGAGCTAAAGGCCACTTGGGCATGGTATTGGTGCTAAAGCGGCGGTGATAAACAGCAAAAGCACTTTTATAAGCAGGATTTTTTAAATCTAGATAAAACTCTCCCAATACCGCCGAACGCACCATCCCTTTATAAACAATTGTGCGACTCGACAAGGAGCATATATAAAAGTCTTCAGAAACACTTTTGGCTACTTTAAAAATCCGCCGCCGGGTAATATAAAGCGCCCTTTCTAGTTCTTCACCGCTTGTCTGTGCTGATAAAAAGACTTGTTCAATTTGCGGTTGATTTTCTTTTGCTTGTATCCCTAAAGTTTCTGGCTGTACGGGGACTACTCGCCAGCCCAATACAGTTAATTTTTCTTCAGCCGCAATTTTTTCCACCATTACCCGCGATTGTTGGGCTGCTTGGGGGTCTTGCGGTAAGAAAATCATCCCCACCGCTAAATTGCTGGTAGAGTTAGATTCTGTCCCCTTGGGGATATAGTCTTGGAACAACTCCCAAGGTATCGCAGTCAATATCCCTGCACCATCCCCTGAATCTTGATCAGCACTACAACCACCCCGGTGTTCTAAGCAAGTCAAAGCTGTTAAAGCTTTGGTCACAATTTCGTGGCTGGCAGAATTTTGGCGATGGGCAATAAACCCCACACCACAAGCATCTCGTTCCTCAACTAACCACCTTTGTCCTTGGTAATTACCCTGTGAGTCAGTATCTGAAAATGTCATATTCTGCACTTGCTTCCTTGGTTGATTATTCATAGACTGTTCCTGAAATCCTGAGTTACGAATTTTGCTGCTGCTTGTGAGAAAAACTTCTCAACCTCGAGCAATGGGGGAAAAATATCAACGCCGAAATTTGAGGAAAAAAATTAACTTCGGTTCTATATTTAGGTTTACCCGTGTTAAAATATTCGCGTTATTTTTATGTGTTTACGCTGAGTTAGCTAAATTACTTTTACCCTATTAGCTTTATATTTATATCGTGAAGCTAAGTGTTTTCTCAATTCTTTTCCAGATGACAGTGATTTTTCAGGTAAAGGTAGTTATCACCAACCTGATCTTAAAGTTGCCAAAATTACCTGAATAAGGTCAGAAACTTCAGCCTATTACACTATATGCCCATTTGACACTTCCTAAATATTGCTCTTGGTATCAAAAATTTTTGTTGATTCTTATTGATTGCCACTGGCGTCACTACTAGCTATACCTCACTCAAGTATTAGCAGTAGCAAACATCGGTGAGGGGTGAATAATTTAATCCAGCATTAGTTACCAAGACTACCATCTTGGGCTGCTGAAAGTGCCAGTTAAAACACTGAGTTGCAGTAGTTTTATGAAGAAACGCTTGTTTATGCTCATAAGAGACAACAAGCCATCATATATACTATCACGTTTATTTAAAACTCAGATCGTTATTGTTTAATAATTCTGCATCATAAGTGAACCTATATCTTGGGTGACCACTTTCCAAAGTATCTCGTAAATGATGTTAAAAATGCCGAATTGCGATCGCAAAAAATACAGTAATGCTATTGTCAAGCAGAGCGATAGCAGATGGTTTCTGACTTATATCTCACCTGTAGTTGTTACGGCACTGTGTTTATATACTACCAGTCTTACCAGGGCCCAACAGTTACCTACAAGCAATATCCCTGCACCCACTGTAAAACCAGAGGCGTCTACAGTTCCCTCAAATCGGGGCATTATCTATGGTAATCAAATTTCCCTCAATGGTCGGACTGTTGCAGGGGCTTGGCTACAGCGTCCTGTAAATGCAGATCAACCGACAATTCACATCAGTGACGGCGCACTCCGACAATTAATCGGGGTGGACTTATTAAATACTAACAATCCTGCCCAACAACCAATAGAGTGGTTTTCACCCAATAGTACACCAACATCTTTAAGTGCTTGGCTGCAAAGAGGATATCGCTATTTAGATATTACAAATTTAGCGCAGACAGCAGGATGGCAAATCCAAGCCAATGGCAACATTTTAGTAATTTCTACTCCAACTGCAAAAGTCAGAGAAATTTCACAAAATCAAGAAAGTTTTGGCGATCGTTTGACTGTAAATCTAGACCGTCCCACACCTTGGCAAGTTAGGCAAGAGTTACCTGTCAAAAGCCCCCAAGATCCAGATACGCCAACTGCTAAACCTGCTAAAATTCCCAATCGCATCTGGAAAGTCACCATCGATGGGATAGCCGATCCGGCTTTGATACAACTGTATAGTCCCCTACCGCCAACACCATTACCAGCGCCAGTACCAAATCTGCTCAAACAGTTATTACCTGCACCAGAAGCATTAATCAAGCAAGTGGAGGTAGTCAACAATCAAACAGTTATTAGTTTGAGCATTCCTTTTGGGATGTCACCCAGAATTACTACTGTCGCTAATCCCAATCGCCTGATTATTGATGTACGACCGGATGCATTAGTAGCAAAAGATATTACCTGGGCTAGGGGATTACGCTGGCGACAGCAGATAGTCAATTTAGGTAAAGAACGCTTCCCAGTTGTTTGGCTAGAAATTAATCCCCGCGCCTTTGGGTTAACATTAAAACCGATTCACAGCAATCCCAATGCAGTAGAGGGAACTTCTCCCTTAATGCAAATAGCACCGAGATATTCAGCCGCAGCCGCCATTAATGCTGGTTACTTTAACCGCAATAATCGCTTACCTTTAGGTGCAATTCGCCAAAATGGGCAATGGATATCCGGGCCGATCTTAAACCGAGGCGCGATCGCTTGGAACAATTCAGGACAATTTTACTTCGATCGCCTGACCTTACAAGAAACTTTAACTGCATCGAATAATTTGCGTTCGCCAATTCTCTTTCTCAACAGCGCCTATATTCAAAGTGGTATAGCCCGTTACACCAGCCTTTGGGGACAATCTTACACCCCCCTTTCAGATAACGAAATCATCTTGACAGTCCAAAAAGAGCAAGTTATCACTCAATTACCGGGTGGTAAAGCTGGGCAAACAAGCTTTCCTATTCCCCCTGATGGCTACCTGCTTGTTTTGAGAGGTAACGCTGTCAATACTGCTGCCCAATTACCTCTAGGTACCACGATAAACATTACTAGCACCACAATTTCTAGTGATTTTAGTCGTTATCCCAACATCATTGGTGCAGGGCCGCTACTCATCAAAAATCGTCAAATTGTTCTTGATGGTAAAGCCGAAAGATTTAGCGATGCCTTTATTGCGGAAAAAGCTATTCGCAGTGGTATCTGTACCAATAGCACAGGTCAATTGATGATTACAGCCACACACAACCGTGCAGGCGGCCCCGGCCCAACTTTAGCGGAACATGCTCAACTAATGCAACTTCTAGGTTGTGTAGATGCTCTCAATTTGGACGGTGGTAGTTCCACCAGTCTTTACCTAGGAGGGCAATTGCTTGACCGTTCCCCCAATACTGCTGCCCGTGTCCACAACGGCATTGGTATTTTCTTGGAACAAAAGTAAGGAATTGGGCATGGGGCATTGGGCATTGGAAACAATTTTGGATTTTGGATTTTAGATTTTAGATTAAAATCCAAAATCGCAAATCTAAAATCTAAAATTCATTGTCCTCCTTGTCCCCCCTCTGCCTACCCAACACATTTCCAGCACTATATTTTTCTCTTTGTTATGGTAGGCAAGGTACGACTCAATTCTTGATGTTCGCAACTACACGGTAACACCAGAGTTCTCATCAATGGTTCTTAGAGTACAGACGGTTTTTAATGTCTTTCAATGAGGTTACTATGGTTCAAATTTCCGAAACAACACAAACTAACACTCTCCCCTTACCTTCATCTGTGACTTCCAGAGGCGTTGCAGCTACAGAATTACGCCCTTGGGGTTCTTTCACAGTGTTGGAAGAAGGACGAGGATATAAAATTAAACGCATTGAAGTTAAGCCAGGACACCGCCTCAGCCTGCAAATGCACCATCACCGCAGCGAACACTGGATTGTTGTTTGTGGTACAGCTAGGGTATTGTGCGGCGATCGCGAAATTTTATTAACTAACAATCAATCTACCTATGTACCTCAATGTACAGCCCACCGTCTAGAGAACCCTGGTGTCATTCCCTTGGTTTTAATCGAAGTTCAAAATGGTGAATACTTGGGTGAAGACGACATCATCCGCTATCAAGATGATTACGCCCGCACTGGCGAGCCAAGCCGTTAAATTGTCCTAATTTAGCAATCTTTCACCTTATCCCACCTGTTTATCGGGTGGGATTTTGCATTAAGGATTCGGTAGGTAATATTGATTTTTCTCCCCAATGCCCAATGCCCAATGCCCAATGCCCAATGCCCAATGCCCCATGCCCAATGCCCAATGCCCAATGCCCCATTCTGTAATACTCTAAAGATCGGGTTTAAAATGTCTAAGAATAAACTCTATGATTCAATTGAGTCCCGCAGCTGCAAATGAAATCTTTAGGTTAAAGTTAAAGCAGCCACAAAATGTTTTATTTCGATTAACAATTAAACCTGGTGGTTGTTCTGGCTGGTTTTACGATCTGTCTTTTGATGAAACTGTTAAAGTTGGCGATCGCACTTTTGACTTGAATGGTATTCCTTCAGTGATCGATGCCGAGAGTTTAAAATATATTAATGGTTTAACCGTTGATTATTCAGAAGATCTCATGGGTGGGGGCTTTCGCTTCCAAAATCCCCAAGCGATCGCCATTTGTGGATGTGGCAATTCTTTCGAGCTGAATCCAGAATATTGAGTCAACCATCAATAATCTAGAACATTCACAGACTCAAAAATCCCCGAAAAATACTAATTGACATGAAATCCTGAAAAAAGTTATAATTAGGATTTGTTAAAACTTAGACCCTAAGCAGCTTCACGCGCTGTAACTCATGCCAACTATACAGCAGCTCATACGTAATGAACGCGAAAAAGCGCGTCAGAAAACCAAGTCTCCTGCTCTGAAACAATGCCCCCAACGCCGGGGTGTATGTACCAGAGTATACACGACTACTCCTAAAAAGCCTAACTCAGCCCTCCGGAAAGTGGCAAGAGTCAGGTTGACTTCTGGATTTGAAGTAACAGCTTACATTCCAGGTATCGGTCACAACCTCCAAGAACACTCTGTTGTGATGATTCGTGGTGGTCGGGTTAAGGATCTCCCTGGTGTGAGATACCATATTATCCGTGGCACCTTAGATACAGCCGGGGTCAAAGACCGCAAGCAAGGACGTTCCAAGTATGGAACCAAGCGTCCCAAAGAAGCGAAAAAATAGGAACTAGACGATTAATCGAATTAAATTACGATTAATCGTCTGGCCTAAAAGGACGCACCGAACAAAAAAGGGCATTCGCCGCAGCATTAGTTATACTTCTTTTGTCTGTGTCAACAAATCAAGTTTTTCACTAAGCGAGCAAGTGTAGGAACTTTTGACCAGAATCGTAGAAAGTGACAGCAACGCTTTAATCTAGATATTAAGGTTTATGAATGTTGTCGCCTTGTTTATCTGAAGTCAGGTAACAAGTGAATTAGGTTGACCTGGCTGCATCTGTAAAAGAAAAATTCAGGAAGTTTGAGCGGCGGTTCGTACCGCTTTTAGTTTCCGGTGTCTGATAGCATATAATTTCGTTGCCAAAACCGAATTAAGGGTGAAGTATGTCTCGTCGTGGTGTTAGTCAAAGGCGCCCAGTTCCGCCTGACTCAGTTTATAATAGCCGCCTGGTTAGCATGATAATGCGGCGCATAATGCGTCATGGAAAAAAATCACTAGCGGCACGCATCGTTTATGATGCGATGAAAACAATTGAAGAACGCACTGGTAATCCAGCGTTAGAAACCTTTGAAAGAGCAGTGCGTAACGCAACTCCTTTAGTAGAAGTCAAAGCTCGCCGAGTTGGTGGAGCTACCTATCAAGTACCAATGGAAGTGCGTTCAGAACGGGGTACTACCCTAGCACTACGTTGGCTGGTACAATTTTCTCGTTCTCGACCCGGACGCACAATGGCTGGCAAGTTGGCCAATGAGTTAATGGATGCAGCCAACGAAACTGGAAATGCTATTCGTAAGCGGGAAGAAACACACCGCATGGCAGAAGCCAACAAAGCCTTTGCTCACTATCGTTACTAAATCCAAAAGCGGTATATCGTGATATCTGGTAACGATATATCGCGGGGTTCAAAAAAAGACGGTTTTCCGTAAAAGTATAGAATCTTAACAAAGAGTAATATACAAGATATCATGAGGCAAAAACTATAGGAGGCTACTGTGGCACGCACGATCCCGCTAGAGAGAGTACGCAATATCGGCATTGCGGCGCATATAGATGCGGGCAAGACAACAACAACAGAGAGAATATTGTTTTACTCTGGGATAATTCATAAAATTGGCGAAGTCCATGAAGGAACCGCCGTTACCGACTGGATGGAGCAAGAGAGGGAAAGAGGTATTACCATCACCGCTGCTGCGATCAGTACCAGTTGGAAAGATCATCAAATAAACATTATCGATACTCCAGGTCACGTTGACTTCACTATCGAAGTTGAACGCTCCATGCGTGTGTTGGATGGTGTAATCGCCGTGTTCTGTTCTGTAGGTGGTGTTCAACCCCAATCAGAGACAGTATGGCGACAAGCAGACCGCTATAAAGTGCCGCGCATAGCCTTTATCAACAAGATGGATCGTACAGGCGCGAACTTCTACAGAGTTCACGAGCAAATGCGCGATCGCTTGCGAGCTAATGCCATAGCCATTCAACTACCAATTGGTAGTGAAACCGAATTTAAAGGCATCGTTGACCTGGTACGGATGCGTGCCTATATTTACAACAACGATCAGGGAACAGATATTCAGGAAACTGAAATTCCCGCCGAATTGCAAGAGCAAGCTGCAGAATACCGCACCAAACTCATCGAAGCAGTATCAGAAACCGATGATGATTTGATGACTAAGTACTTCGAGGGTGAAGAACTTACAGAAGCGGAAATTCAGACTGCTCTGCGCAAAGGAACCATCGCGGGTTCAATTGTACCAGTGCTTTGCGGTTCAGCATTCAAAAATAAAGGCGTACAGCTGATGTTGGATGCGGTTGTAGATTATCTACCAGCACCAATTGATGTCCCCGCAATTCAAGGTACATTGCCTAACGGTGATACTGTTGAACGTCGGGCTGATGATAACGAACCTTTATCAGCTTTAGCATTCAAGATTATGGCTGACCCATATGGTCGCCTAACCTTTGTGCGCGTTTATTCTGGTGTTCTCAAGAAAGGCAGCTACATTCTCAACGCGACCAAGAATAAGAAAGAACGGATCTCACGCCTAGTTATTTTGAAAGCGGATGAACGACAAGATGTCGAAGAAATGCGGGCTGGAGATCTAGGTGCAGCGTTGGGTTTGAAAGATACTTTAACAGGTGACACGATTACTGATGAAGGAGCGCCAGTAATTCTGGAATCTTTATTCATCCCTGAGCCTGTAATCTCGGTGGCGGTTGAACCCAAAACCAAGAATGACATGGATAAATTATCCAAGGCACTGCAATCGCTCTCAGAAGAAGACCCGACCTTCCGCGTCCACGTCGATCCTGAAACCAACCAAACAGTGATTGCAGGGATGGGAGAGCTACACCTGGAAATTCTGGTAGACCGGATGTTACGTGAATTTAAAGTGGAAGCAAACGTGGGTGCGCCCCAAGTTGCTTACCGCGAAACAATTCGTAAAGCAGTCTCCAAAATCGAAGGTAAATTTATCCGCCAAAGTGGTGGTAAGGGTCAATATGGTCACGTTGTGATCGATTTGGAACCAGGTGAACCAGGAAGCGGCTTTGAATTTGTTTCTAAGATTGTGGGTGGTGTTGTACCAAAAGAGTACATTGGCCCCGCAGAACAAGGAATGAAAGAATGCTGCGAATCAGGGATTTTAGCTGGCTATCCACTCATTGATGTGAAGGCAACATTGGTAGATGGCTCTTACCATGATGTAGACTCTTCAGAAATGGCTTTCAAAATCGCCGGATCTATGGCGTTGAAAGAAGCAGTAACCAAAGCTGCACCCGTCCTTTTAGAGCCTATGATGAAAGTCGAAGTCGAAGTTCCAGAGAACTTCCTGGGCGATGTCATGGGTGACCTCAATTCTCGTCGGGGACAAATTGAGGGTATGGGATCTGAGCAAGGTCTTGCTAAAGTGACTGCTAAAGTCCCATTGGCAGAAATGTTTGGCTACGCCACCGATATCCGGTCTAAAACCCAGGGTCGGGGCATCTTCTCAATGGAGTTTAGCCACTACGAAGAAGTGCCTCGCAACGTGGCTGAGGCAATCATCGCTAAAAGCAAAGGGAACGCTTAATTAAAAAAGGAAACGAGCATTCATGGCACGCGCAAAGTTTGAAAGGAATAAACCCCACGTTAACATCGGTACTGTTGGCCACGTTGACCACGGTAAAACAACATTAACAGCAGCTATCACCATGACCTTGGCAGCTATGGGCCAAGCTGTAGCTAAAGGCTACGACCAAATCGACAACGCACCAGAAGAAAAGGCGCGGGGTATTACCATAAATACCGCTCACGTTGAGTATGAAACCGCCAATCGCCACTATGCTCACGTAGACTGTCCCGGACACGCTGACTACGTGAAAAACATGATCACTGGTGCGGCGCAAATGGATGGAGCAATTCTGGTAGTAGCTGCTACTGATGGCCCTATGCCTCAAACCCGCGAACACATCCTGCTAGCTAAGCAGGTAGGTGTACCCAGCCTGGTTGTCTTCTTGAACAAAGAAGACATGATGGACGACCCAGAATTACTAGAGTTGGTGGAATTAGAACTCAGAGAATTGCTGAGCAGCTATGAATTTGATGGTGACAATATTCCCATTATCAAGGGTTCAGGTCTCAAAGCTCTAGAAAAAATGACTGCTAGCCCCAAAACTCAACGGGGTGAAGATGAATGGGTAGATAAAATCTACCAACTGATGGACGCAGTAGATTCCTACATTCCCACTCCTGAGCGTGATATAGACAAACCCTTCTTGATGGCGGTAGAAGACGTATTCTCCATCACAGGTCGTGGTACAGTTGCTACCGGACGGATTGAACGCGGTAAAGTTAAGGTCGGTGATGTTGTTGAGTTAGTGGGTATTAGAGACACCCGTAATACCACCGTAACCGGGATCGAGATGTTCAAGAAGAGTCTCGAAGAAGGTATGGCTGGGGATAACGCAGGTGTACTCCTACGTGGTATCCAAAAGGCAGATATTGAACGCGGTATGGTGCTAGCTAAACCCGGTTCAATTACACCTCACACTCAATTTGAAGGTGAAGTCTACGTTCTTAAAGAATCTGAAGGTGGTCGGAAAACTCCTTTTTTCCCTGGCTACCGTCCCCAGTTCTATGTACGGACAACTGATGTAACCGGCACCATCACAGCTTTTACCTCTGATGAAGGCGGCGCGGCAGAAATGGTCATGCCAGGCGATCGCATCAAAATGACTGTAGAATTGATCAACCCAATCGCGATTGAGCAAGGGATGCGCTTTGCAATTCGTGAAGGTGGTCGTACCATCGGTGCTGGTGTTGTTTCTAAGATTCTCAAATAACAACACCTTTGTAGCTCTCATTAACAAGGAGCAGAGATAGCACAATCATTCTCTGCTCCTTTCTCTTCCCTTTGTTGAAAGGATTGGCAATTGGGAATGGAAATTTATTTTCCCAGTCCCCAGTCTCCAGTTCTTTCTAATAACTCATACTAACCAGAACCTAGAAAACTAAAGATGGCAACTCTACAGCAGCAGAAAATTAGAATCCGCTTACAAGCTTTCGATCGTCGCTTATTGGATACATCTTGCGAGAAGATTGTAGACACCGCTAACCGTACCAACGCCACAGCTATTGGGCCCATTCCTTTACCGACAAAACGTAAGATCTATTGTGTATTGCGATCGCCTCACGTAGATAAAGATTCCCGAGAACATTTTGAAACTCGCACCCATCGCCGGATCATTGATATCTATCAACCTTCTTCTAAAACTATTGATGCGCTGATGAAGTTGGATTTACCATCAGGTGTAGATATCGAAGTAAAGCTATAAAGTCAAAAGTCTATAGTTAAAAGTTCATAGTCAAGCGCCATTAACCTTGACCAATGACCATTGACAAAGCCCATAGTTTGATCTGAGATTTCCTCCGCTCAGACGGCAGTTCCTTTAAGCGGGGGAACCCCACCAACGGA
The DNA here is from genome assembly GCF_014697075.1 of Tolypothrix sp. FACHB-123. Taxonomy (GTDB): domain Bacteria; phylum Cyanobacteriota; class Cyanobacteriia; order Cyanobacteriales; family Nostocaceae; genus Aulosira. The sequence goes on from NZ_JACJRE010000001.1 coordinate 305,296, forward strand.
CTGCCTCAACTTTGTAAGAATGACCATTGACCATTGACCCTTGACTGTTGTATTAAGATTGACATTGCCCTGAAGTAATCTACCTCAGGGCTTTTTAATTAGCATTCAAAACAAATGATAGAATATAGACAAATTACGGGAGAAGCAGAGTACTTTAAATCTTAGAGATTAACTTTATACCAAAGTAATTATGACATCCTCATCTAGAATTGCAGTTCGCGAACTACCTGTGTTCCCGTTGCCTGATGTAGTTCTTTTTCCCAGCAGACCATTACCTCTGCATATATTTGAATTTCGCTACCGAATCATGATGAACACGATTCTCGAAAGCGATCGCAGGTTTGGTGTTTTAATGGTCGATCCAGTCAAAGGTACCATTGCTAATGTTGGTTGCTGTGCAGAAATTATTCATTATCAGCGACTGCCAGATGACCGGATGAAGATGTTAACTTTAGGTCAGCAAAGATTCCGTGTTTTAGAATATGTTCGCGAAAAACCTTACCGCGTAGCTTTAGTTGAGTGGATTGAAGACCAAGCACCAACTAAGGATTTGCGGCCTTTAGCATCTGAAGTTGAACAACTGCTGCGTGATGTTGTGCGTCTTTCGGCGAAGTTAACAGAACAAAATATTGAATTACCAGAAGATGTCCCCGATTTACCCACAGAATTATCCTATTGGGTAGCCAGTAACCTTTATGGTGTAGCCTCGGAGCAGCAATCACTACTAGAAATGCGAGATACTGTTGCTCGTCTAAAACGGGAATCAGAAATCTTGACTTCTACCAGAAATCACTTAGCAGCACGTACTGTGCTCAAAGACACATTTAACCAAAAGTTATAGGTTAATAGTCAACTGAAAGCTAAATAGCGATTGGGAGAATATTATAGCTACCAAAAATTTTGAGGATTTCTGTGTAGGTATTCAACTGTGCCAAAGCAGATTGCATTTTTGGTGTATCAGCATCTGCTTCTAAATCCATAAAAAATAAATATTCTCCCAATGAGCGCTTTGTCGGACGAGATTCAATTCGACTGAGATTGATGTCTAGTTGAGCAAATATCTGCAAAGGTTTGACAAGTGCACCAGGTAAATTGGCAGGTAAACTAAAAGCCAGTGAAGTATGAGTAGGACTGGTTAAAGATGTTTGGTATGAATTGTCTGTTTCACCTTGACTTATTACCCAAAAGCGAGTGCAGTTTTCTGGACGATCGTTAATACCTGTAGCTAAAGTAGGTAGATTGTAAAGTTCAGCTGCTCTCATAGATGCGATCGCCGCTGATGTCATATCTTCCTTAAGTAACTTTAAGGCTTCCGTTGTTGAATTGCTAGGAATTAGCTGCACAGTCGGGAGAAACTGCTCTAACCATCCTTGACATTGTGCCAAAGCTTGTGGATGTGAATAAACAGTTTTGATATCATCTAAACTGGTTGCACAAGAAATTAAAGTGTGGGTTATTGGTAATATCAGCGCTAACTGAATGCGCAAGCTATCCAACACCCATAGCGCATCCATTGTCATAGTGACACTACCTTCAATCGAATTTTCCACAGGTACAACTGCTAATTGCGTCTGTCCTTGAGCAACAGCTTGGAGTGATTGGGCAATGCTAGGATAAGCACATAAAGTAGCTTCAATCCCTGTGCTTTGCTTCAACCAGTTAGCGTAAACAACGGCTGCTTGCTCTGCGTAAGTACCTGGCGGGCCTAAATGTGCGATTGATAAAGTCATATCTTTAGCCGAAAAATACGATTTTGAGTGAGAAATACAGTTAGAGTATCATTTGTTATTTGTCAGCAGTTCCTAGGATTTACGCATCGACAAATAATACTCAATCAGTAGACCAGCACAATTAAATATAACTGGTGTACCCCTCTGGGGAAGCAAGCTACGTGTAGCGTCTCCGATAGGAGAGATCTGTGATTTATCCTTAGTTATTTTTACAAAGTTCTGAAAGGAGAAAAGCTCTATTCAGACTTTGGATTTGTTCATTGGTAGGGGTTTGAGCCAATTGATGTTCCATAACATAGTTTGGTTTATTTCCACATCTTACTAAGGGTAAATTAGGTTACCAAAAACTATTTTTTGGAAAAAATATATTATTCTTAGCCTTAGATTTAATTGTTCACCAGATTGATGAATAATTATAATATTTGACCTCGATAATCCCTTACATAGTTATTCTATTTTGTCAATCATTACTTTCAATGATGACTCAGATATTTTTCTATCTAAAGATAGTAATCAGATTATCAAGTTTTTACCCATAAGCGATAGTTTCTGAGCAACAATTATTTTTATAATTAAATAAGTTTAAACTTTTTACCAGTCAATTTAATTTTTTTTAAAATCTTAAAAAAATTAAATGACAAATTATATTTAACTACTCATGACGACCCAGTTTACTGCTTCTCAATCGGTTGAAATAGCTGTGCCAAATGAGCCTATTCCCATTCAGCACTACTTGCGTCAACCCCAGCGGCTAGTTCATGCGTTGGTTGATAATAATCGCATTCAGCAAATCTCTGAGGAAATATTTCGCTTGAAAATGCGTCCTTTGAGTTTTATGTCACTAAGTATTCAGCCAACTGTAGACATGAGAGTATGGGCAGACTCTCAGGGAACTATTTATTTGCGTTCTGTAGGTTGTGAAATTTTAGGTGTTGAGTATATTAATCAACGCTTTGCTCTTAATTTAAAAGGCTACCTATCACCATTACAACACAGTACAGGGACTCGTCTACAAGGTAAAGCTGATTTAGAAGTACAGGTAGAACTACCACCACCATTTTGTTTTACTCCTAAACCAATTTTAGAAGCTACGGGTAATGGTTTACTCAAAAGCGTGCTGTTGACAGTTAAGCAACGATTGCTACATCAACTGTTAGCAGATTATCGTCGTTGGGTAAGCGTGCAAACAAAAGAACCAGGGCTAACTGATAACAGCCCAGAATTACCAATTCTCAATATAGAATAAGCTTTGCCTAAATTCATAAGGTTGGGAAATATTCTAAAGAAACGGAGTCAACCGCAAATCAATTAATAAGAAACTCCTTGTTTTCCTATTTCCTATTCCTTTTTTTCAACATCAGAAAGCCGAAAGAACAGAATGGTTCTTCAGCATGAAATTTGGCAAGGACGAAAAGACTTGCGGTGCAGGGGTGAAGTCCCGTATTTTTGCAGAGCTAGTAAATGCTTTTGGCTACCATAACCCTTGTTACTTGTGAGGTTGTACATAGGATATTTTGATGCTAAGCGCAGCACCAAATCGTCACGCCAAACTTTAGCCACAATACTAGCTGCTGCTATATTCAGCGATCGCTCATCTCCCTTAACTATTGTTTGTTGCGGTATTAGTAAGTCTTTGATTGACTGATTACCATCAATTAAGCAAAGCGTAGGCTGTACTTTGAGTTTCAGCACAGCCCGCTTCATTGCCAACAGAGTTGCTTGTAAAATGTTGAGGCGATCGATTTCCGCAGTGGAAGCGAAGCCAATTTTCCAATCTATTGCTAAGGTACAAATTTGTTGTGCTAGTTGCGTTCTGCGGGAACTAGACAGCTTTTTGCTATCTTTAATTTTAGCTGCAATTAGTTCCGGCCAAGCATCAGCGGGTAGTAACACTGCTGCCGCAACTACAGGGCCAAATAAGGCACCTCGTCCCACTTCATCTACACCTGCCACGGTGGAAGTCCCTGATAAGGCAGATAACTCCAGCCAATTTAATTCGCTGGGGGATGTTAGGGAGGAAATATCTGCGGCAGCTTGTCTGGTTTTCACCATATTAAGATTAACTTTCTTCCGTAGAGCTACTGCCATCAAGTGCGGAAGAACGGCGACGGCGGCGACGGCTGGCGGCAGTGGAACTATTTACTTCAGTTTCATCGGGAATATCAGTAAATCCTGATGTTTCAATTACAGGTTCGGGTAAAGGTTGTGGTTCTGGCTCAACTTGTGGTGTAGCTAATTTAACGGCGCTAACTTCACTTTTCGTTCTCTGGGGAGCGACAGTTGGCTCTAACACTGGTTCAGGGGATGAAGTTGCTACTTGCCCTGGTTGAACAATATTAATAATCACAGACTTGGAATTTTTAACTTCCCGATCTAATTTCACCAAAGGCGAAACACCCATTAAAGCAAAAACATCTTGCTCTTCTAAAGTCATTTCGACAGTCCTAATTTCCGGTGGTTCTACCACTGGTTTGACTGGTTCTACTTTGGTAATTTTTGTTCGTTCTGCTCTTTCACCCCAACTTTGTTTATTGAGGGTAGGTGCCGGTATGTCTGATGTTGTTGCTAGTTCGCTATCAGCATCAATTTCTAAGTCTGCTTCGTTACCAAAAGCGAGTGGATTATTAATTACTCTACTTTCATCTTTGCCATTGGGAGTACCGATGCCAATGCGACTGCGGCGAGTACGGGTGCGACGTTTATCGCGATCGCTCATTTCTTGATAGCTGGGATGATTCATCAGATTCAGGGCGCTCAAGTCTGAGTCCGTATCAAATGGTTCGCCAAAGCCATCGTATGTTTCCCTGGGTTCGGGAATGCGGGCGACTGGTAGCCGTGGTTCTCTGGTTTCTCGGATTTCTCTGGGTTCTCTGGGTTCTCTTGCTTCTCTTGGTTCTCTATGGGGTAAGACAAAGCGATCGGGAATTTCTGTTGGAGTTGTCGTCGGGATTCTGCTTTCGCTTTCTCCAGGGAGACGCACTGTATGCCCTAAACCACCGCAGTGAGAACAAGTTTCTCCAAATAATTCGTAAATATTTTGGCCTTGGCGTTTCCGGGTAAGTTCGACCAAACCTAACTCAGTAAGTTGGGCGATTTGCGGACGGGCTTTATCGGCTTTCAGGGCTTTGTTAAAGTGTTCCAGAACTTGCAACTGGTCGCGGCGCGATTCCATATCAATGAAATCGACTACAATCACTCCAGCAATATTACGCAGGCGCATTTGGCGGGCAATTTCTGTGGCGGCTTCACAGTTTGTCCACAACACTGTTTCTCTGGCTGTGGCGGAACGTGTAAAGGAGCCGGAGTTAACATCTATAACTGTTAATGCTTCAGTAGGCTGAATGATGATGTATCCCCCAGAAGGTAAGTCTACCCTTGGTTTGAGGGCTTCTCTAATAGCAGCATTAATGCGGAAGTATTCTAAAATTGGGGAGCGATCGCGATGATGGTCAATTAACAATCCTTGCGGTGTTTGACCCCCACTCCAGTTTTGTAAATACTGTTTGACTCGCTTCAAGCCAGTACTAGAATCAACCACAATGCGATTCACGTCTGCACCGTACATATCCCGCAGGACACGTTGAATAAAGTCATCATCTCGATTAAGTAAGGCTGGCGCACGGGTAGACTGAGCTTCTTGTTGGATTGCTTCCCATTGCTTCTGCAATACTTCTAAATCTTCGATTATGGCTTCTTCTGGTTTACCTTCTGCTTCTGTGCGGACTAGTAAACCCATTCCCGCAGGTTTAATTAAAATTGCTAAGGCGCGCAAGCGGTTTCGTTCGCTTTCACTTTTAATCCGTCGCGACAAATTCACACCTCTGCCATAGGGCATGAGCACTACATAGCGCCCCGGTAAGGTGATGTTACCAGTGAGCCTGGGGCCTTTGGTTCCCGTTGGCTCTTTCATTACTTGCACCAGTACTTTTTGTTGTGGTGCTAATAATTCTGTAATGGCGGCGGCTGTGCGTTTGAGTTTTAAAGGCCCCAGGTCAGTGACATGAATAAAACCGTTACGCTCTGGATCGCCAATATTCACAAAGGCTGCATCAATACCCGGTAATACATTTTCCACTACACCTAGGTATATGTCACCAATTTGGTGATGACCTGTAGCAACCACAAGTTCTTGTATTTGATCTTCCGAAAAGACAGCCGCGATTTGATGCTGTTCCGCGATAATAATTTGCTTTGGCATTCAATTTCCTCAAAAATTTGCAGCACTAACTGGTAAAGGAGGTTTATTATGCCTCTCGCCCCTGCAATCCTTAAAAGGTGCTGCTGGTAATAAAATTTGTGAATTTCGGCTCTGAGTTAAAGAGCTAGCGATGGTGTGATGGCGTTTACACGCGCGATTATTCCGAAAAGGCTGCATATGTTTAAGCAATTGAATCAACCATCTGTGGTTGATTTTTGATGCTATACCTTTACCATTTAAGTATTAGGTATTCAGCAGTTGTTTTAAAAGCATAGAGGAAGAGTTGCCGACGAGCCTGTTATTAATGACTGATTCACTAAGTAGCTATAGAGAGTGTGTTCTTTAACCTGCCTCAGTTTTTCCGGGATACTATCCTAGAAGTTGCACTCTAATATCTTTGCTTTTGACCCTTAACAGGGTAGTGAATCAGCTGATTCAATGCAGCGCCAGAAAATTTCTCTTCATCCCATTCTAACGCAACCTTGCCAAAAATCAATTCCCACGATGTACCAAGTTAGGGCAACTACTAGCCAGTTACCCTTGACGGATTATATACCTAAAACTAGCCGATTGCGCTGGATGTGCAACAGAACAAATTCTGCGCCTGTTACTATTTCTAACATAAACAGAATTTGTTCGGGACGCAACGACACACCATCAGGACGACAGCTGCCTAAATAACGTAGTTTGGCTGTAGACTCGGTGGGGGTGTTATCGGTGGTAATCAATTCCAGTGCAAATAAGCGATCGCGCAGATTTACTACCTGGGTTTTACCAGATTTGGTGGTTTGCTTGTAAGTAATTTCGGTTTGAGCTTGAATCTGCTCAATCCAGTTTTGCCATTGGCCAGGTATGACTTCTGTCATTGTGGACACAGTAATTAAATATTCTGCGGCGACAATTGCTTGACTAGCTGAAGGAGCTTTTAAATCCACTTGTTGGACATCATATATGGGGATGTCTTCTGGTAATTCTTTTGTTAAATGTTCGCGGAAACTCTCCACGTCCATAGGCTGCGTTAATTCAAAATCTACTATTTCACCATTGCTTGTCGCTCCCAAAGCTAAGGCATTAGCTACGGAAATACGCGGAGAGGGATGAAACCCGCCAGTAAAGGCTATGGGTAAACCAGCGCGGCGCACCACGCGGTCGAACAGGCGGAGTAAATCTAAGTGGCTGACTAAAGCCATGTCACCTTGCTTACCAAACCAGACGCGCAAGCGTTGGACTTTAGTAGTATTGGGCACAAAATCACCAGCAAATTCCGGGATGGGCGGTGGCTCGATGACAATATTGTGACCAAAATCGGTGCCACAGACACCGCAATGAGAACAGCCATCAAAAGAACAGTCTGGAACAATTGCGGCTTCTAAGGCAAGTTGTAAATCTTGTTTCAGCCACTTTTTGTCAATTCCGGTATCAATGTGATCCCAAGGTAAGGGTACATCAAGGGCGGTTGTATGGGAAGCGGGAACGGTGGAAGTTGCTGACAGGGAATTTTCCCGATCGTTGTCTTTTAGCGTCGCCGCCTTCTCTAATTGATTGTCTTGTTGATGAAACAGGTTCCATTCACCCTGTTCTACTTGACGGTATTTCCAGTCTAGACCTGCTTCAGCGATCGCTTCCCCCCAAGCGGCAAAAGCTTTATCTACACTGTCATACCAAGAATCCATTCCTGCTCCTAACTCCCAAGCGCGGCGGAGGACTTTGCCTAAAGAGCGATCGCCTCTGCCTATAAAGTCTTCCATTGCAGAAATCCGGATATCAGTAAAGTTTAGCTTGACTCCTTTAATCCGGCGAAATTCTTGCCGCAATAGCTGCTGTTTGCGGGCAAATTCTGCTGTCGCCACTGAGTGCCATTGGAAGGGGGTATGGGGTTTCGGCGTAAAGTTAGAAATCGTAATATTAAAGTTGAGCGGTCTTCTACCTTGTCCTCGACATTCCCGCTGTAACCAGCTGACGGTTTCGGCAATACCGACGACATCGGCATCGGTTTCACCCGGTAAACCAATCATAAAGTACAACTTGATTTTATCCCAGCCATTTTCCCAAGCTGTTTTTACCCCCCTGAGCAATTCTTCATTGGTCAGTCCTTTATTAACAATATCTCGCATTCTTTGGGTTCCCGCTTCTGGGGCAAAAGTTAGCCCGCCTTGTCTGGTACCGCCCAAGATATTAGCAATATTTTCGTCAAATCTATCTACCCTTTGGCTTGGGAGAGACAGGGTAATATTTTCATTTTTTAACCGATTTTTAATTTCCATCCCCACGGCTGGGAGGGCTAAATAATCAGAACAGCTCAGGGACAGCAAGGAAAATTCATTGTAACCTGTCGCCCGCATTCCCGCTTCAATGGCTTCGACGACTTTTTCGGGGGCGACATCTCTGGCGGGACGGGTAAGCATTCCTGGTTGACAAAAGCGACAACCACGAGTACAACCCCGGCGAATTTCAATGGTTAGGCGATCGTGTACTGTCTCGACGTAGGGAACTAGCCCAATGGAATAAGCCGGGATGGGGGTAGCCACCCGGCGTAAAATGCGTTTGGGAACATTTGGCTCTATCGGATGTACCGAACCATCCTCTGCCATTTGATAAAACTGGGGTACATATACACCTGGGATTTGAGCTAAGTCCAGCAACAATTCTTTCCGGCTCAACCCGACTTGTTTCCCTTCTTCTAAAACTAAGCCAATTTCTGGTAATAGTTCTTCTCCATCGCCCAGAGCAATAAAGTCAAAGAAGTCGGTGTATGGTTCGGGATTGGATGTTGCTGTTTGTCCACCGGCAAAAATTAGGGGGTAATTGCCCTCTGTTCGTTCTTGCCAAGTTAGGGGTATGCCCGCCAAATCCAACATTTCTAAAATATTGGTGGCTCCCAGCTCGTAACTGAGACTAAAACCCAAAATGTCAAATTCATGCAGCGATCGCTTGGACTCGACAGCAAACAATGGTGTATTTGTCTGTCGTAGTTTCGCTGATAAATCCGGGCCGGGTAGGTAAGCGCGATCGCATAACTGTCGCGGCTGGGCATTTAAGATGTTATAGAGAATGATATGCCCTAAGTTGGACGATCCGACTTCATATACTTCTGGATAGGTAAGCACCCAGCGTATTGCTGCCGTTTCCCAAGGTTTGTGTATTGCTAAGCGTTCATTACCTAAGTAACGCGCTGGCTTTAAAATATCCGGTGTGATTAATTTTTCAACTGCAACAGCCACTGTGCTATCTTCTAGCTACCTTAATTACAGCTACTCACCTCTAACCATAGCATTGATTAGGTCTTTTCACAGAATTATGCGTCGCAACTTACAATTCTGTTACATAGATAGAGAATTAAAGATTGGAAAGCAAATTGCCAGCTTGGTGAAGATTTTATCAGGGAGATATCGGTAATTGAGGATATAAGCCGGAAAATACGCCTTTATTTCCCCAATATCTCCCATCTCCCTCAGTAATAATGCTATTTATCCAGATTTACTTTAAAAAATTTCAAATACCCGATCTAGTTGTGTCAATTCAAAAATAATTCTAATTGACGCAGAAACGGAGGACAGGCGCAAACTTCTTCCTAAACTCCCAGCCAGCTTTAGTGCAGATACTAACGCCATCAAACCTGCGCTGTCTATGGATTCTACCTCTGCTAAATCCACTACCAAGGTAGAAGAGGTATGGTCTTGTGCCAACGCTGTAGTCAAATCCCGCTCAAATTCCAAAGCATTGACAGCATTGAGGCAACCCTGGGGACGAATAACTGTAATTTGTGGACACTTAAGTACCGCTTGCATAATGAAATCCTAATTAAAGTTATTGAATGCTAAACTCTAGCTGAGATGTATTTGAACATAAACTTTTTTGCATTACATCGACCAATTGTCTGAGTCTCTTTGCTGAATCTTTATCACTTACGTACTCCTATTTAAAGATTGTCCTAAATACATGGTAAAATGTATGTATATATACATTTTTTTATTGAAAGTTCAAAAACAATCAACATAGCCAAATAAAGCGCCAGATAAAAATACGTAGCTATGCTGAGAGAGTTACTTTATCTTACGCTCCGGCTAATCGAGAATTAGGTTAACCTTTCAGTAAAAATCCTGAGATGATCTGCTGAATAGCGATAAATGCTGAGTTTGATGGTGAATATTCTTTGGGAGAATATGTGATCTAGATCACAGACGCTTATGGTTTGAGATCACTTTTTATACCAAACTCTATCTTAGATAATTAAGAGCAAATACAATTTGGCTTAAACTTTATGGGAACTAAACATGCTATTCGGCAATTAGTAGAAAAGGCCCTGGATATTAAAAAATTAACCCCAGAAATTGAAAATGAAATCAATTCAGAATTGACACAAATGGGTTACATATCTGATGTTGATTACGAAGCTCTAGAATTATTAATGGCGGAAATGGATGCCGGACGAATTAAATTAGTTCCGAGCTTAGGATAGCCATAAATTATTGTACAAATTTGCAAATTTTTTCTCTACCTAGAGCTATATAACTTCAGCATCATCCACATCAATTTCGGAAAACTACAGCACCAATAACTCAACTGCTGTCATCCTGGATAATTTTCCCTGAGTTGAATCTTTAGATCCCTTGTCTGGCGTAAACTGTGCTAATGAGCATCAACATTTGCATTAGTAAAAATTCGCCATGCACTTCGCTAAACGCCTAGAAAAAATTCCTCCCTATCTGTTCGCTGAGATTAATCGCAAAGGAAATGAACTCGTAGCACAGGGAGTTGATATCATCAATTTAGCGGTGGGCGATCCAGATAGACCGACTCCGGCTCATATACTCCAAGTCATGCATGAGGCCATAAATAACGCCTCCAACCACAACTATCCCCCCTATCAAGGTACTCAAGCATTCCGGGAAGCAGCAGCTAAGTGGATGGAACGGCGGTTTGGAGTAACTGGGTTGAATCCCAACACAGAAGTTGTGTCTTCTATCGGTTCTAAGGAAGCCATTCATAATACCTTCCTCGCCTTTGTGGAAACAGGAGATTATACCCTCATCCCCGATCCTGGTTATCCTGTATACCGAACTGCAACATTATTTGCAGGTGGCGAACCATTTACTATGCCTTTAAAGGCAGAGAATCAATTTTTACCAGATTTGACGGCGATTCCGGAAGAAATAGCCCGTCAAGCAAAACTGTTGTGGATTAACTATCCAAATAATCCCACAGGAGCACTAGCAACAATAGAGTTTTTTGAGGAATTGGTAGCTTTCTGTAAGCAATACGATATTTTGCTGTGCCATGACAACGCCTACTCAGAAATGGCATACGATGGCTATAAACCGCCGAGTATTCTCCAAATTCCCGGTGCTAAGGATGTAGCCATTGAGTTTCATAGTTTATCTAAGTCGTACAATATGACAGGCTGGCGGATTGGTTTTGTCGTCGGTAATGCCATCGGGATTAAAGGCTTAACACAGGTAAAAAGTAACGTCGATTCTGGAGTATTTAAAGCCATTCAAGCAAGTGCGATCGCAGCCTATTCTACCGATGAATCAGAACTGCAATCTGTAATTTCTGTATACCAAAATCGCCGGGATATTATCGTCAAAGGACTGCAATCTCTAGGCTGGCCGATTCAAGCGCCAAAAGCGACTCTTTACGTCTGGGTTCCTGTACCCCCAGGATATACTTCCACAGAATTTGTCAACCTTATCCTTGACAAATGCGGCATTCTTGTGCCCCCAGGCAATGGTTACGGTGCAGCAGGAGAAGGCTTTTTCCGCATCGCCCTCACCATATCTGACGAACGAATGCATGAAGCAATTCAACGGCTCAAGGATGCGGGAATTAGGTATGAATGATGGGCATGGGGCATTGGGCATTGGGCATTGGGCAAAATTCAAATAGAATTCTTAATTTTGAATTTTGAATTTTGAATTTTGAATTGATTTTGTCCCCCTTGTCCTCCTTGTCTCCCTAGTCCCTAGCCCCTAGTCCCTAGCCTCTAGCTCCTGCTGATATTCGTGCCAAACTAAGTGCATAAATTGATGGAGTTTCTGTTTAGCACCTGAGTCAGGTTCAGTTTTCGGTTCTTTGGCTAATACTTGACTCAATATCGCAATAACTTCGGTATCTAGGGCGGGTTGAAATAAATTTACAGGCCAGAGTAAATCAGAAGCATCTCGCAAGTCAGTGAGATGGGGTGGTTCAAGGATGTAATCAACTAGCACTAAAGGACGTACCCAGCACAACTGACGGGAAAGCACGACTTGAATGACTTCTGCGTAAAGATTCATGTCGCGATACTTTAAAAAGACAATTTGTCCTGGTTGAAAGTCAAGGCTCATGTCCATAATCATGCAGCTTGTAGCAGGAGGTAATCTTGTCTAGGAAAAACAGCTGCAACCATTAGGTTAGCACTATTACACCTGCGCTGTTGGAAACTGAATTGTCGTCATTAGCTTCTAAAAGCAAAATTTTTCTAGGCAGGCATCTGGATGTAAATGCTATAAAATAGGTGAATAACTGTGAAGCGATCGCTTCACAGTCACTTTGTTGTAGTAAAACAAACCTGAAAGAGCAAAGAACCGTGTCAGTCGAAACCATTGAGAAGCGTTCCACATCCCGCAAGCTCGCGCCTCAGTATCGCGTTTTGCTCCATAACGACGACTACAACTCTATGGAGTACGTGGTGCAGGTACTAATGACTACAGTGCCGAGCCTCAGTCAGCCCCAAGCTGTAAGCATTATGATGGAAGCCCATCATAACGGGCTAGCTTTAGTGATTACTTGTGCGCAAGAACATGCTGAATTCTACTGTGAAACTTTAAAAAGTCATGGTTTAAGTAGCACAATTGAACCTGATGAATAACAATAATTCGTAATTGATAATTCGTAATTCGTAATCGAGTAGGTAGGCACAATTGCAAGATAATTTTTGTCTCTAATTAAAGTTACCAGCTTTTTACATTTTGTAATATACTGTGGTAACATTGCCTACTTGCTAAAAATACGTGTGGGTTTCTATTCTCAAAGATTAAGTCTAGACTTATCTTTAATTATGAATTACGAATTACAAATTATTTATGGCTTTGCTTTTATGAAAATTCAATTTATTCATCATTTAGCTCAACGCCCTGCCCCTATAAGGCTGGGTTGTTTTATATTAGCCTTATTATTGCTATGGTTGCCATTTGCTGCACCAATATACTTACTAGTCAAGGATGCTAATTTAGTAAGTATATTAACAATGGTATTGCTCTATGTAGAGTTTATTTTCTTATTAAAAATATGGGGTAAATATCTTTATCAAGAACCGCATATACTACAGCATTATGGTTTGGAGTTTTCTCGCAATAACGGCGTAGACTTAGTATGGGGTTTGGCTATTGGTATTAGTAGCGTTTTAATATTATTTGGCTTACAAGGGGCTTTTGGTTGGTTAATTTGGCAACAACCCCAGGTATTTTTACTAAAAATTGTTTTAGAAAGTTGTATTGTTGGTATAGGCGTAGGTTTTGCTGAAGAAGTATTATTTCGTGGTTGGTTGTTGAATGAATTAGAGCGAAATTACAAAGCCAATATTTCCTTGTGGACAAATGCGATTATATTTGCAGGATTGCATTTTATTAAGCCATTAGCAGCAATTATTCATACTCTGCCACAATTCCCAGCTTTAGTATTATTGGGGTTAACCCAAGTGTGGGGGAAACGTTGGCGTAGAGGAAGGCTGGGCTTACCAATAGGATTGCATGGTGGTTTAGTTGGGGGATATTACATTATTAATGTTGGTCAATTAATTAAATATTCTGGTCAAGTTCCTGATTGGATAACTGGGGTGAATAATAATCCTTTGCAAGGTGTAATGGGGGTATTATTTATGAGTATCTTGGCTTTGTGGATGTGGAAAAATAAAAATTAATAATTTTTAATATTAGACAACATAAGCAGCTATGATTGTTTGAGTCAAGATTAATCAGGAAAATACATAATGATAGAGCCATTAATTTTACAAAAACTAGAAGAACTCCCTGAGTCTCTTCAGACAGAATTGCTTCATTATATTGAGTTTTTGCTAGAGAAGCACGCTAAACAGTCTACCCAAGAACAACTGACAAAGAAATGTCGTGTTGTGGGAACAATGAAAGATATGTTTGTTTTACCGCTACCTGATGACTTTGATGAGCCACTTGAGGATATAAAAGAATATATGGAATGAATAGATTACTTTTGGATACTCATACTTTGATATGGTTTGTCTCGAATGAAGCAAATCTACCAGTTTCAACTAAAGAAAAAATTGAATCTGCTGAAACTGTTTTCTTCAGTATTGCTAGTCTTTGGGAAATTGCGATTAAACTAAATATTGGAAAATTATCTCTAAGTGGATTGTTTGAGGATATTGAACCACAAGTAATTGCTGCTGGTATTACGATTCTGCCTATTACATTTACTGATACTATTCAGTTCCGTTATTTACCTCTGCATCATCGAGATCCATTCGATCAGATTTCGGTAGCGTAAGCGATTAATCATCGCCTGGTTTTAGTGAGCCGCGATTTTGCTTTTGATGCCTATTCTATTACGCGCATTTGGTTATGAAAAAAGCCAAAAAATTCCTGTTTCTTAATAAAATAGTTGATTAGATTTCAATTGTAGATTTTTCAGGTAAACGTAGTGTATTTACCTGAAAATATTTGTAGTTAAGTTAAATTTTCTCCACAATTGTTCCGACGACGCAAGCTTTATCTAAATTTACGCCGTTTAAATTTGCTCCTTCTAATTCAGCACATAATAAATTTGCGCCTGTAAAATTAGCCCCGGCGAGATTCGCGCCGCGTAAATCGGCTTCTTCGAGATTAGCTTGACTTAATAACGCCCCTTGTAAATCAGCGCGGGTTAAATCTGCACCTTTGAGATTAGCACCTGTCAGGTTAGCACCGCGTAAATCAGCGCCACGTAAATCAACGCCTTGCAAATTGACGTTCATCAAATTAGCACCACTCAAAAAAGCGCCGGCCAAGGATACATCAGCAAGTGTTGCACCCATGAAGTTAGCACCGCGTAAATTGCTACCACGCAAGTCAGCACCAGTTAAATCTGCTTGCATGAGGTTTGCGCCCATAAGATTTGCCCGCAAGTCGGTAGCTTGGAGGTTTGCGCCCATCAAATTTGCGCCTTCTAAATGCCCGCCTTCGAGTTTAGAACCAGTGAAATTTGTACCAACAAGGGTAGCGCCTGCAAGATTAATCCGGTTTAAATCTAGTTGACAGAGTTCTTCGTCTTCTAAATTTGCCCCTGAAAGTTGTTTGAGATTTCCTAATTTAATCGCTTCGATATTCATTGCGGGTAACTACCAATTTCCTGACTAGTCTTGCTTTGGCTATCCCATCGGGAATCTATAAGCCACATACCGGCACTGACTTTGGTTTCTATTAGGGTTAAGTCGAGTCCTTGTTGCAAACCCATGACTAACAAAGTTAGGGTATCTATCAGTTTAGGGTCAAAGCGGTTTGCTTGTTGTTTGCACTCATCTAAAGCTTGAGTAAAAATTTCTTCGGGGCTGATTTGGGCTAATTTTTTCTGGTTAACTCGCCATTGAAAATCTGCGACTAAAGATAAAATTCGCGATTCTAGGGGAATTTCATCTCCAGCTAAACCTGCTGGTTCGCCTGTTCCATCCCACCATTCAGTTTGATGGGTAATGATTTGGGCAATTGCCCGTAATCTGGGCATGGTACGCAATACTTGTGCGCCAGGTACTAGGGGACAGCTTAAGGGAGGATTGGCGGATTCTTCTGGGTAACGTCTAGAACTACCAGCGAAGAGAACGCTTTCGGCTTTTTGTAAAGGATCTATGCGGTGTAGCAAGGCGGCTAGGCGCAATCTTTTAATTTGCCATGCGGGGAGGTTTAACAGTTGCCCCATTGTTTCTGATAAGGCTACGACTTCCGCCGCCGCCATTGGATTATTAATATCTGCTAAATCGATTAATTGCGCCATCCGCAAAAATGCTTGAATTTCGTTAGAAACCAAGTTGTTATCTAGGACTTTTTGACGGGGTGCTGTGGGAACGGGTAAATGTTCCTGCCCATCTTGCAGGTAATGTACCACCAGGGAGACGACCGTACTCAAATCTTCTGGGGTGACATAGCTAGGCTGAATGGAATTTTTCTGGGCGGTGAGTTTATCTGCGAGTTTGGGGTTGTATGGTTTAATATGAGCGATCGCTAATTCTGCTGTCTCTCTAACTAACTCTGGCTCAAATGTCCATAAACCATAGAATTTGCGCTCTAAGTCCGATGCAGGTAGCCCACCACTACCATAATCAGCCTCTGATAATTCTTGACAAATTACCATAGCTGTGTATTTTGATGAAAGAATAATTAGATGCCATTCTTGAGCTACGGCATCGGCTGGATCTAAGGCAACTAAGTCTACATTAGGTAGTTGGCTGGTAGGATGTTCGCCAAATCCACCATCGGGAGATGCCATAATGACTATCTGGCGGCTGTGTTGGGCGATGTCTGCGTATCTTTCTGCTTCTTGGAGATACCATTTACCCCGTTGGAAGGCAGTGATGACTAATGGTTGACCATCGTCTTTAAGGATATGGTCTTCTAGGGCATGACACAAGGCAACTAGGGTATTTTTGTAGTACACGCCAAACCGAATTGGTCTAGTACTACGGCGATGAATACTTTCTAATTGTTGGAGTATAGAGCCTTCTAACATGAGGTTTATTTAAATCCACCGCAGAGGCGGAGAAGATAAAGAATTTTAAATCGTATGTATAGCTGTTTTCAGTTTACTTTTTGATGTACGAATTAGGCTACAGAGCAGAAAGTATTGTGCAAGTAGGTTAAACGCGGGGATAACAACTGTATTGACCAAAAATCCTGAAAATTGGCCTCTTAATTATTTTGCGCGATCGCTAATATTTCCGCCCTATTACAGGAAACGTGTTTACTGATAATCTCTCGAATTCAGTTCGGGAGATTATCAATATCAGATTAACGAGGCTTAAACACCTACCAACTGTTTCTCATTTTTCTCTATTGGCGCAGATAGTGCTGCTTCTAAATCAGCACAACCCAATCTCTCTTCTAAGATGTTCATGACTTCACGCCCAAAGTCATTGGGGTTTTGTCGCCAAGCTTGTAAGCAGACTTCGCCAAAGAAGGAACCAAGGGGTTCTGGATTCCAAAGGAGTTTTTTGGCTGTCCAAGGCATCAAGCTCATGGGATTATACCCTGGTTTGAGAATACCTTGTTTAAAGGCATATTCTTCTAAGTGGGTATGGGGTTGTAAGCCAATAAAGAAAATCGCTGGTTCAACTTTATCTGCGCCAAAAATCCGTTCGAGTTCGCGGTGATAGGCGATGGTTTGGCGGATGGTTTCGGGACGTTCATCAATGACGTTAAAGGAGTAGTTAACGGAAACTAAGTCATTAAAACCAGCAGCTTTTAAATCGCGACAGTTTTGTAAGACAGTACGCAGGTTATAGCCCATGCGCATTTTCCGCACGAGTTCCTGAGAACCACTGGTAATCCCGATTTCAAAGTAATTCATCCCGGTTTTCGCCATTAAGTCGCACAATTGGGGTGTTAAGTTGTCGGCTCTGATGTATGCTGCCCAATGGATATCTGTCATCCCAGAATCGACGATTTTTTGTAACAGTTCTACTGCATCATCGATAAATTTCCTGGCGGGGATGAATTGAGCATCAGTAAACCAGAAATTGCGAATTCCGCGATCGTACAATTGGCGCATCTCCGCCACAACTTCATCTGCGGGATTAATCCTTACCTGTTTACCTTCGACTACGGTGTATACACAATAACAGCAGTTATGGGGACAGCCGCGTTTGGTTTGCACACCAATATAAAAGTCTTGGCTTTGGAGATAATAGTTAAATTCCGGCCAGATGCTTTCGATATAGTCGTAGTTACAGGCAGATTTTTCTAGTGGGGTGGGTTGTTCGTGAATTAGCCGTTGTCGGGGCTGAGTTTCACCCACAACATAGCAGCGTTCATCCCGAAACTCTTTACCACTTAAAAATTTTTCTAACAGAGTTTCCCCTTCGCCTACAGAGATAATTGTCCCTGAGGGTAAACTTTTACCCAACTGTTCATAAAAGACGCTAACTGCACCACCACCGACAATTGCACGGGCGGATTGTTGATATTTTTGGGCGCGTTTTAAACCGCGTTTAATTAATCCCAGATTCCGCCATACTTCTACGTAGTAAGCGATGAAAATTCGCAACCCACCGAAAGCGCCACGTAATTTCACTAAGGGATTCTTCGCATAGTAAAATTCAAAGGCATTTTGTAAAGGATTACCACCACGACCACCAACGGGAGCATATATTTGGATATCTCGCCAAGAAAATACCAATAGTGTAGGTTTAAATTCATCTATGCATCGCTCTAGGGCGGGTGCATAATCTAAAGGTGGTACAGACCCCAAATCAAAAATACGTTGTTCGATATTGGGAAATTGTTTGTGAACGTGATCGCTTAGGTAGACAACCCCAATGGGAAAGATGGGGTTACAGGGAAGGCGAACGTAAAGAATTCGATTTTCCATTGTGCTTGCGTCAACTGCCATCTTGCCGTTTTTTTGGGGAAAGTAAAGTGAAAAATACATCCAGTATTTAACTGTCTGTGTAAGTTGTGCTTGTTTTCTTTGATAGCGATCGCGCTGGAGATTTTAGCTCTCGTCCGCTCAAAGTCAACCCTCTCGTGGTAACCAGGGAAATAGCTATAATTGCTATGCATCTCATAGCTAAGACATCCATGAGATTGGTTTTATAAAGATATATTTCATATAGCTTTACCATAACATTCAGCTTCTTCATTAAGCGATAAATCCTCATGTTTAGCTGTTGCTAGAGATAACAGCAAAAATTCACTGCGACTGCTAAGCAGCGGTTTGGGGATCATCGCCATGCCCTATCCTGCATGACTTTGATTGAGGAAGATTGAGGAAATGGCAATTCTTTTGTCAAAAAATCAATATTAAAAACTTCCTTTATAGTGTATAATATTACAAAATACATAGATATTTACAAAAATTTTATATTGGACACCTATCTTTAGATAGAAATAATGCAGAAATGTGCAGTTGGTAGTCGGAGTTACAGCTTGTGGGGATCGCCAAGTGTTAGTTTTGCTAGTGTAATGTAAAATTGTGGCGTAAAGCTCCTCAGCAGTTATGGCTCAAATACTAGATCCACTACCACCTGAGCAATCGGGGACAATTCTCTGCTGCTACGTAAATGCCACGAGCAAAATCCAGGTTGCCCGCATCTCTAATATTGCCAATTGGTATTTTGAAAGGGTTGTTTTTCCTGGACAGCGGCTCGTGTTTGAAGCCCCTAGAGAAGCTCAAATGGAGATTCATACGGGGATGATGGCAAGTGCAATTTTATCGGATACTATTCCTTGTATTCGTTTAGCAATTAATGAGCATGGTACTTATGAGTCGGGTAGCAGCTCAGATGTAGCAATAGACTCTATTCATAAAAATCCAATGGTGCAACCAATTAATACAAAAATTGAAGATACAACAAAACCTTTATCAGTAGCTGGTTTAGCATCAATTGATTAAAAAAATTTTTTTCTCAAATTTTGGGGTTGCTGGGTTCAGCAGCCTTTTTTGTTAATTGGGCATTGGGCATTGGGCATTGAAAAGAATGCATGGATTTTGGAGAAAGCAATTTTGGATTTCAATTTAAAATTAAAATCCAAAATCGCTCGACTGAGCGCTCACGACGAAGTCCAAAATCTAAAATTTCATTACTCATCCCCCCTGCCCCCTGCCTCCTAATCCGCGTTGTACTCTACAATCAATGTATGAATTTGCCTTCTTTTCTTTGGTTGTGGAAAATAGCGGCTTGGTCGATGGGGTTATCCTTGCTGGCATATTTGATGTTGGCGACGACTGGCTTTTGGATGTATAAGGCGAGGAATTTGCAACAACCTCCGAGTTTACCTCTGTTTCATCGCGGACTTGGGGGAATGCGATCGCTTCACTTTACTATGGGTATTACTATGGTCAGCTTAGTGCTGCTACTGCTGGCCATTGGGATTATTGGTACTTTAGGTCATTTTGGTTCCCTGGGTCATTCATCACACTTGGCTGCTGGATTAATAGTAGTTGTCTTAGTTTTGCTTTCTGCTTTAAGTGCTACACAAATTAGCCCAGAAAGACCTTGGGTAAGAAATTTACATGTCACTATCAATATTCTGTTGTTTATAGGTTTTGCTTGGGTATCACTCACTGGTTGGAGTGTAGTGCAAAAATATTTACCATAATTAACTAGGTTGGGTAATTAAAGATAACTAGCTAGGGCTGTCATTGGTCATTAGTGATGAGTAAGGATTTCAGTCTTGATCAATCGTCATAGAAGAGACTAATGGCAATCAAGCTATAAATACCCATGTATCAGTAGATACAATTTTTGTGGCAACTTTAGTCACATTACGGATAAGATAGTCCAAATATCTTATTTTTCAACTTATCTGGCGAAAATAAGATAAAAGCGATCGCGATCGCTGATTTTTATTTCGGTACGAAATATTATTCTAAGTGTTAAAATTAGCTAATAGTAGCAGCAAAAATACCATGATCGGTCAACTCTTGGACGGACGTTACGAAATTGTTCAAGTCTTGGGCGGAGGGGCCTTTGGAAAAACCTTTTTGGCAAAAGATCTCAAGCGTCCAACTCAACCCCAATGCGTGGTTAAGCAGCTCAGCTACTCCAGTCAAGATCCCTTAGCTTTAAATGCCGCCAGTCGGTTATTTAAAAAAGAAGCAGAAATATTAGAAAAATTGGGTAGACACGACCAAATTCCCACTTTATTAGCGGAATTCGAGCAAGAAAAAGAATTTTACTTGGTTCAGCAATTAATTGATGGTCATCCTTTACACCAAGAAATTCAGCCTCACCAACGTTGGAACGAACAGCAAGTTCTCCAGTTATTGACAGAAGTTTTACCAATTTTGGTATTTGTACACGGACAAGGAGTGATTCATCGAGATATTAAACCGTCTAATTTGATGAGACGCTCAGCTGATGGAAAATTGGTGTTAATTGATTTTGGCGCAGTCAAAGACATCAGCTCGCAAATTCCCCAAGGACAATTGACACCGACAGCGGCTATTGGTACTGCGGCTTATATGCCAATGGAACAATTTCATGGTTTTCCCCAATATAATAGCGATATTTATGCTTTGGGTATGATTGCTATCCAAGCGCTGTTGGGTTTACCTGCGCACGATTTAACAAAACTGCGCGATAACACCAGTCCTAATCTTGGTGAAATAGTTTGGCGCAATCAAGTAGCAGTCAGCCCTGCCTTGGCAGACGTGATTGATAAAATGGTATTGACTGACTGGCGTAGACGTTACCAATCAGCTAATGAAGTCCTGGCTGATTTGAGTAAAATACCTGCTTATTCTCCAAGTTTCTCGCCAACACCAACAAAAATCACTCCAAACAATCAGCCACAGTTAAAAATTAAATTCAAACCGTCCATTGTCAAGGGAGTAGCAGCAGTAATTGTAGTTGCAGGAATTGGTTTTGCTGTTTATCATCAGCTACCCACAACCAAAGCATTGCCGTTTTATAAACGGGGACTGGAAAAATTACACAAAGATAAGTCGGAAGCGATTAAAGAGTTTAATGAAGCAATCAAGCTCAATGATAAGTATGCAGAAGCATATTACCAAAGAGCAAATGCTCATTTTTTGGCTAACAACTATCAGCGTGCTGCGGAAGATGCCAGTAAGGCGATTGAATTAAAGGAGAATTACTTTGAAGCTTATACTCGCCTCTGTGCAGCGCTTCTGCTTTTACAGCAGCCCCAGCAAGCTGAAGCGAAATGTACTAAAGCGATTGAAATTAATCCCAAGTATGCTGATGCCTACCTCAATCGCGCTAATGCTCGGCGTAACTTAAAAAATAAAGATGGCGCACTGGCGGATTTGACCAAGTTGATAGACCTGAATCTCGACGATCCTCAGGCTTATATTAGTCGTGGTGTTTTTTATATTGAGTTTCAAGAGTACGAAAAAGCGATCGCGGATTACAACCAAGCCCTGAAACTCGCTACCAATAAACCGGAGATTGCCGCGATCGCCTATGATGGTCGAGGTAACGCCCTAGCCGCTCAAAACAAAGCACAAGCAGCGATTGACGATTTCACTCAAGCAATTGAACATAAAAAAGACTTTGCTCAAGCTTACTTCAATCGGGGTCGGATCTACAAAGCACTTAACTCCAGACAAGAGGCGATTCAAGATTTCGAGAAAGCTGACACACTTTGTAGTCAACAAGGACGCACAAATTGCTCAAAGCTAGCCCAGTCTTTTATCCAAGAACTTCAAGATAATTACTAATTCGTAATTATGTTGGTAATTTTTTTATCAGTAATCATCCGCACTTGATATTATACGTTGACAAAAACTACTAAATATGTATTAAGAATAAATTACATCTGTATCCGGGGTTTAGCACTGCTAAACCCTCAGGAGTGTGGGATCTATTTAAGATACTACCAGGGGCTACCAATCATAATGAATGGTGCCCAGAAAAATGGATGTTTGAGAATTAATTGCTTGGCTTCTGAACTACTGACAGCAATTTTTGCTAGTGGGATAGTTAAATCGCTATTGCCGATAATTAAGTTTTTGCCCTCAGAATCTATTGTTACCTGACCTTGAATCATTGCTAGCTGTGCTTGTCGCAGTGCTTCTACTTTAGTGGGTTGAGTCTGTAACTGGCGGTGAAATTCTGTCATCAGTCCAAGAGTTCCTGTATCTGATACTTGCCATAAACTAGCAACAACTGACTTAACCCCGGTTTTTACTGCCGATCCGGCTAAACCTAGCTGTGATTTTTCATCGCCAAAAGCAGTTTCGCAAGCACTCAGGACTAATAATTCTACTTGTGGGTTATTCCAGCCTAGGTTTTGGACTTCAGTAAGTTTGAGCTGTTCGTTATAAAGTTGGATGTATGAATTTATCGGGTCTTCCGGCTTTTCTCCTGGTGTAAAAATGGCATGAGTTGCTAGATGGATAATACCAAACGGTGTTTGAGCGCGTTCTTTTTTGAGACGCTCTCTGGTAAATTCTTTGTTAAGTATGACTTTACCCTGACCGCGCCATACCTGATTGACGATGGTTTCAACTTCTATGGGTGCGCCAACTAATTCGGTGACTGGATTTTCATTGTTTGGGCCTGGATCGAAGTTCTCAGATCCCATTGCTAAGACTTGGGAGTTTTTGAGATTAATATAGTTGCTATCAATCAGACTAAAAGTGGGAATCATGCCCACACTATATTTTTCAACTAAGAACTTACCTTGGTCATCCATTAGTGCAGCTATGGGAAGCGATCGCAAACGCGCATCTCGCATGACAAACAATACATTCCCAATACCTTCTTGTTTTAATTGAGTTTCCAGAGGTGCAATTAACCATTGATACAGTTGTTGTGCGGATTTTTTATAACTTGTGGTGCTAGCTTTCTGGAGATCGGGACGAGAATCTAGTGTTTCTTTGAGAGATACTTCTTTATAAAATTCTTCAGCTACTTTTTGAATATTTCCTCTAGTTACGCCTGCTGGTATTTGCGGACGGATATATTTGCCGCTAGGTGTAACCATGAATAATTCTAAGGGGTCGTTATCGTGAGACTCTGGTTGCCCATCTTGTGCATTGAGTTTATAGTTTTTAGGTCTGAACCCTACATACACAAGCCCAGATTTGATAGCAGTTTTTTTCTGAATTTGCCCTAGTTCATTAGTGATTTCTTGGGGTGTTTTAATACGCACATTATCTAGATTTAGCAATGATTCAATGCGTCTAGTTTCCGCATCTTCTATGTTGGCAATAGCGGAAGTATTACCAGAATTAACATTATTATTGATTACTATTTGAGATGTAGCTAATTCATCTTTTCCTGGTACTACTCGTCCTTGAGTGATAATTTGAATATTGCCTCTAGTTTCACTATTCGGGAAAAATTCTAGGGGTAAAATCGTATTAATTAAACCCGTAGTAATAGCTCCAGTCGTGCCGTTGATCGAGGCTCTACCTACATAAAATGGTGTTACACTATCACCGCCGTGATCGATTTTGATTGTACCGCCACCTACTCCCCCTAGTGCGGAAATGCTGGCTGGAATACCATTTTTATCTGTAAAGGTGTCTGTAGCGCGAAAGTAACGTCGAGTTTTAATATCTACATTACCACCTATACCTCTGATGCCACCTTGGGCATTAATTGATTGCACCTGAATATCGTTATCTGGATCTAGCTTTACCGAGCCACCATCTCCAATGTCGGAACTAGTATTTATAGCTCCAGCATTAATGCTATCTTTTGCCTGAATAGTAACTGTACCACTGTTGCCAGACTTAGTATTAGTATTAATATTTCCCGTAGCGATCGCTCCTGTATTATTACCCAGTGCTGTGAGGTTAATATTACCGCCATCGCCATTGATATCTGTATTTGAATGTAAATTACCCGTTTTAATGTTGCTATTTTCGCTAGTAATTTGAATCTCTCCACCATCTGTAAAAATGTTGCTAGTATTAACATTCTGATTTGCTAAAAGAGCGATCGCAGAATTGTTATTAGTTGTAATATTGCCACTGACAACAATTTCACCGCCAGCAATCGTGAGGTTGTTGCTGGTTTGCAAACTATTATTAAAAGCGATCGCACCTGTCCCAGCATTGACAAATTTGCTACCTGTACTCTCCCAAGTTATCGGACTGTTAATGTTTATTTTACTTACCGTGGTAATATTACCCTTAAAAATACTGTTACCTGCATTAGTAATATTTAAGCTATTTAGGGGCGTTATTTCACCGAGATTGCTATCAAAGCTAATTTGACTGCTACCCGCACTCAGCGTTAAATTACCAGCGCCATCTACAGTGCTGTTGAAGTTGATGTTACCATTACCGGAATTGATAGCTATATTAGTATCTGTGCTTAATGATACTGGTTTTGTAAAGGCGATCGCTTGATTATTGGTAGTAATCCCAGCGTTGAGAGTAGTATTACCATCTAAGGTGACAGAAGCATTATCTATACCTGTAATTGCGCCATTAACTGTGATAATTCCATTAGGAGACTGAATTTTTACTGGATCGTTGAAAGTTGCAGAGTTAATTGTAATTGCACCAGTACCGTTATCATCTCCGATAGTAATAGCAGCAAAGCCATTTGCTAAGGTGCTAAGTTCTGTTGTTGTCAAATCTAAAGAAGAACTATCACTAGCAGCACCTAGGGTAATATTTTGGCTAGATGTGAAGGGTTGAAGTTTCAGGTTACCATTACCAGTGACTGAATTAGCAGTTGATGGCAAATTAATCTCGTCAGCTGTCAGCGTCAGGTTATTGTTACCTGCTGTTAAGGAACTACTGAAAGCGATCGCACCATTAATAGAATTAGATGTGAATGTTTTATTCCCAGTACCAGTCAGGTTAACAGAACTATTAAAAAATTGATTGCCTGTGGTAGTAATATTGTTAGCGACATTGGTATTTGCAGATGTGACACTTAAGCTATTCAATGGGTTTGTCTCACCGACTGCACCGCCGAAGCTGATATTTCTTGTGTCTGCAACTACAGTTAAATTACTAGCGCCATCAATAGTATTATTGAAACTAATGTCGTTATTACCTGAGTTGAAAATGATTGAATCACCAGTTAATTTGACGGCGCTATTAAATTGTTGATTACCTATATTAGTGATATTATTAGCAACATTAATATTGGCTGTACCCGTATCTATAGTTAAATTGCCAACACCATCAACAGCGTTATTGAAGGTAATATCGCTATTAACTGAATTAAATATTTTTTCTTCATTACCAGTTAAGTTAATGGAACTATTAAATAGTTGATTACCTGTAGTATTGATGCTGCTAGCAACATTGGTATTTGCAGATGTCACACTTAAGCCAATCAATGGATTTGTCTTACCTACAGCACCACCGAAGTTGATATTTCCTATGCCAGCATTTAAGGTTAATATACTTGCACCATCAACGGTATTATTAAAGCTAATATCGTTATTACTAGAATTGAAAGTTATATCGCTACCAGTTAACTTAACAGCACCATTAAATATTTGAGTACCTGTAGTAGTAATGTTATTTGCCAGATTAATATTTGCTGTGCCTGCATCTACAGTTAAATTGCTAGCACCATCAACGGTATTTTTGAAACTAATATCGTTATTACCAGAGTTGAAAGTCGTGGCGTTACCAGTTAATTTAACAGCACCATTAAATATTTGAGTACCTGTAGTAGTAATGTTATTTGCCAGATTAATATTTGCTGTGCCTGCATCAACGGTTAAATTGCTGACACCATCAATAGTATTTTTGAAAGAAATATCATTATTACCAGAGTTGAAAGTCGTGGCGTTACCAGTTAATTTGACAGCACCATTAAATATTTGAGTACCTGTAGTAGTGATATTATTAGCCAGATTGATATTTGCTGTTCCTGCATCCACATTTAAATTACTAGCACCATCAACGGTATTTTTGAAACTAATATCGTTATTACCAGAGTTAAAAGTTGTGGCGCTACTAGTTAATTTGACAGCGCTGTTATATTGTTGAGTACCTGTGGTAGTAATGTTATTTGCGACATTAATATTTGCTGTGCCTGTATCCACAGTTAAATTGCTGGCACCATCAACGGTATTTTTGAAACTAATATCGTTATTACCAGAGTTAAAAGTTGTGGCGCTACTAGTTAATTTGACAGCGCTGTTATATTGTTGAGTACCTGTGGTAGTAATGTTATTTGCGACATTAATATTTGCTGTGCCTGTATCCACAGTTAAATTGCTGGCACCATCAACGGTATTTTTGAAACTAATATCGTTATTACCAGAGTTAAAAGTTGTGGCGCTACTAGTTAATTTGACAGCGCTGTTATATTGTTGAGTACCTGTGGTAGTAATGTTATTTGCGACATTAATATTTGCTGTGCCTGTATCCACAGTTAAATTGCTGGCACCATCAACTGTATTGTTGAAAGTAATATCATTATTATCAGAGTTGAAAGTCGTGGCGTTACCAGTTATTTTAACAGCGCTGTTATATTGTTGAGTACCTGTGGTAGTAATGTTATTGGCAAAATTAATATTTGCTGTGCCTGCATCAACGGTTAAATTGCTGACACCATCAATAGTATTTTTGAAAGAAATATCATTATTACCAGAGTTAAAATTTGTAGCGTTACCAGTTAATTTAACAGCACTGTTATATTGTTGAGTACCTGTAGTAGTAATGTTATTTGCGACATTAATATTTGCCGTGCCTGCATCTACAGTTAAATTGCTAGCACCATCAACGGTATTTTTGAAACTAATATCGTTATTACCAGAGTTAAAAGTTGTGGCGCTACCAGTTAATTTGACAGCGCTGTTATATTGTTGAGTACCTGTGGTAGTAATGTTATTTGCGACATTAATATTTGCTGTGCCTGCATCTACAGTTAAATTACTAGCACCACTCACAGCATCTTTAAAGCTGATGCTACCATTACTAGAATTTAAATTTATATTAGCGACTGAGCCTAATGATACAAGTTTTTCAAAAGTAATCCCTTCAGCAGCGGTAATGCTAGCGTTGAGATTTGTATTACCACTGAAAGTTACAGAAGCATTATTTGTACCTTCAATTAGCCCATTAACTATGATACTCCCACCGGGAGACTGAATATTAACTGGATCGGAGAAAGTGACGGGGTTGATTGTAATTGTACCAGTACCATTACTACGTCCGATAGTAATTGCAGCAAAGCCATTTGCTAAACTACCAATATCTGTTTTCGTCAAGTCTAAAGTTTGTAAACTGCTATCAATATCACCATTTAAGGTAATATTTTGGCTAGGTGTGAAGGGTTGAAGTTTCAGGTTACCGAAACCGCTGACTGGACTAGAAGTTGATGAAAAGTTAATTTCGTTTGCTGTCAGCGTGAGATTGTTATTACCTGCTGCTAAGGAACTATTAAAAGCGATCGCACCATTATTAGAAGTGAATGTTTTACTTCCACTACCAGTAAGGTTGACGGCACTATTAAATCTTTGACTGTCTGTGGTACTAATGTTATTAGCAACATTAGTGTTAGTAGCATTGGTAATTAAGCTATTCAAGGGGTTTGTGCCACCAACTGCTCCACCAAAGCTAATATTTCCTGCAATGGCATTGAGAGTTAAATCGTTATTACCATCTACCGTACTGTTAAAGGTAATATTACCAGCGTTGAAGGTATTTACAGCAATACCTATCAAATTAACAGCACTATCAAATAGTAGACTACCTGTGGTAGTGATGTTATCAGCGATATTAATATTTGCCGTACCTGCATCTACAGTTAAATTACCAACACCATCAATAGTATTGTTAAAGATGATATCTTTATTACCAGAATTAAAGGTTGTGGCACTACCAGTCAGCTTGACGGGACTATTAAATGTTTGAGTGCCTGTGGTAGTGATATTACTAGGGACATTTATATTACCGCTACCTGCATCTACAGTTAAATTACCAGCACCATTAATATTGTTGTTGAAGGTGATATTACTATTACCGGAGTCGAAAGTTTTAC
Source organism: Tolypothrix sp. FACHB-123 (assembly GCF_014697075.1). Taxonomy (GTDB): domain Bacteria; phylum Cyanobacteriota; class Cyanobacteriia; order Cyanobacteriales; family Nostocaceae; genus Aulosira. The sequence goes on from NZ_JACJRE010000001.1 coordinate 333,860, forward strand.
TACCACCACCAGTCAAGGTGACGAGACTATTAAATGTTTGAGTATCTGTGGTAGTAATGTTATTAGCAACATTGGTATTGGCAGCATTGACACTTAAACCACTGACTGTGGTTGTGCCACCAAAGCTAATATCCCCGGTGCCGGCATTTAAGTTCAGCGAACTGGCACCATTAATATTGTTGTTGAAGGTGATATTACTATTACCGGAGTTGAAGGTTTTACTACCACCGCCAGTCAAGGTGACGAGACTATTAAATGTTTGAGTGCCTGTGGTAGTAATGTTATTAGCAACATTGGTATTGGCAGCATTGACACTTAAGCGGGCTATTCCACTGACTGCGCCACCTAAAGTAATATTACCTGTACCCGCAGTCAGTGTTAAATCTTCCGACCCATTAATAGTGCTGTTAAAGCTGATATTACCTGTACCAGAACCAGTAGTGATAGTGGCAGCACTATCCCCTAAACTAACAGCGCTGTCGAAGGTAATATTTCCACCAGTAGTACCAAAAAATGTCTGTGGATGATTGAAGGCGAGAATATCAATATTTTGATTTCCCTGGATGTAAAGATTGCCTCCAGCTTGGGCTAAAAAAGGATTGGTGACACTATCACGCACCAAAACAGTATTTTTCGCTAATAAATTTAAATCTCCACTTGTTTGCAGTTGGCTTTCTGGCAAAATTAAATTTTGGGTTGCGTCAAAGGTGGCTGTTTGTGCTGTCACTCCTTTGACGACTACATCTCCAGAATTCACCGGAATCCCAAAAGCAGCTACTTGCACCTGTTCGTTGCTATTAACTATTAAGTCATGATTATTTTCTGCACCTGTACCAGTTAATAATTTGGCTAATGTGGCTACAGAAATATTTCCCGATGTAGGGGCGTTGGCGGGAATCTCTAAACTCAATAAATTACCAGCTTGACTGATGCGTACCAGATTTTGTCCAGGTACTGAGGCAACGGTAATATTACCTGTTGGTGCTGATAGCTGTCCGGTGCTAACTACTGTACCACCTAGTAAGTTTAAATTACCTTCACTTACTGTCAAGTTAACCAGGTTAATAATACTTCCTGGTTGCGATGTATTGAAATAAAAGGTTGTGGGGTTGCCGATTAAACTAGCGTAGTCATTAGTACCTGATACCTGAAACCAATTGTTACCAATCCCAATAGCATTGGCTGTACTAACAGTAAAGTCAGCTGGTACATTTAAGCTAGCGTTCGAGCCAAACATGAAGCCGGCGGGGTTAAGCAAAAAGAGGTTAGAGTGAGAGTTCTCGCCAGTAACTTGAATTAAACCGTGGATGATGGAAGGATCGCCACCAACTACCCGCCCTAAAATATTTTTAATGCTGGGTTGAGAGAGAAAATTGGCTATTTGGTTGGGATCTAAACCAAACTTTTGAAAACTATGGAACAGATTGGCACCATCGCTGGAAAGTGTTCCCCCGCTAATATCTAGCTGGTTGTTGCTAGGAGTAATTGTAGTATTTGTACCATCGGCAGCAGGTATAATTGACTGCCCTTTGGCTGGGGCGATCGCAATTCCTCCGAAACCAAATATTTGGGCGATCGCTTGACTAATAATGAGTATGAATAAATTAATCTTTTGAGTTAGAGAAGTCATAATATTTTTCGCTATACAGGAAACTCGTTACTTTGCTATTTGGGTATAAAAAAGCAGCAAGAAATTCCCCCATCCCAGCCGATGGGGGAACTATTGACCACTGAAAATCTTGGTGAATCTACGGTTATCACCTCAGTTAGATTTAAAGTGTCAGACAAGGCCCTATTACTACCTTTGTCAGCATTGATACTGAGTTTACCTGAGAGCTTTCACTAAATCGGCTAGTTACTGATTTACAACCTCAATATCTGTTTCGAGAATTTCTTGCTGGAAATTAAATGGTTTGGGATCTCTCAGGGAAATAGTCAATAGTGGCGGCGTTAGGTCTAATCTAACACGCAATCTCGAATAATTACGCAATTGACCAAACCCTCTTCTTTTACTATTTATCTTTTGCTGTGACTGATTTTTGTCGAATAGCGTCACCACACGCCCCGATCCATCAAACACCGGGCCACCTGCCAAACCTGACAAATTATACTGAGGGGGTAAGTTACTGTAAGTCCGGGATTTATCCTTTTTCTGTAACTGTGTCACATGAAACAAGCGATTTTTCCCAGATGGGGAGTTAGCAAATCCACCGACATAAATACCATTACAAAGCTGCGGATCTGCTTGTTGACAATCTTGAGGATCGTCAGTTTCTACTAGTTTGGCAAGTTCATAAGTGCGATCGCTCCGGAATCGCACGATCGCTAAATCTTCACCGGGTATTTCCTCAATATCTTTCTGTGGGGAAATCCTGATTTTTTGGCGCTTGCTGCCCCCTATTCCCTGGGATAATGGGGTGATGATGTCATATTCAAGATTTTTGTCTTGCACTAACTTTTTAGTTGTCAGTACGGCGTAGACGTTGGTTCCGCCTTCTTGGTAGACACCGCTAATCACTCCAGAGCCCGGAGAACCTACACTTGGTTCAATCCTTACCACCGTTGTTTGGGCGATCGCTACTATTTCTTTTGGCTGCAATTCCTTAGCTGTTTGTGACTGTTGATTCACTGCTGTCGGTGGTACATCTGTTTGCGCTAAGGCGGGAATGACTCCCGTCAAAATAGTGACACTAGCTAGACAAATTGGTACTAAAGATTTATTTAACATTTACTTTCATTCCTTTTTTGATACTAATCGTCCTCAGTTCTTGATTCAGAAGTAAGTAGGAACAATTTGCTTGGTTATTGCTACAAAATACAAATTTTGCTTGATTTGTATTCATTTTCTGCTGCTATCACGCTCTAGCCTTATTTTTAGTATCTAAATGATCGTTATAAAAAAACATACTGGAAATACTTAAATCTTGCCCGATCACATATTAATCTAGTATAAAACGGGGTAAATACGGACTTTTTCATCGAAAAAATATATAAAATGTTAAATTTATCCAAAAAGGCTGAAAAAACCCTAGCAATTGGCTTAATTAATTTCTAAGGTTTATAAAGATTCTGTTAAAGGTGCTATTTTTTACGTATTATTTAGTATTCGCGCTTACGTAAATTTTCACCTGTGTCAACAGAAAATGTACTTTATTTTACAAAAATATTGGTATTGGCGTGTATTTTTATTTTCTAGTAGCATCTTAGTTGCTGGTATATTTCCTCATGATGTTCGTGCTGAGTTAGTAGGAGAGATCGTTAACAACGAATCTGCAAAGGTGTCTTACTCACCAGAATTTTTAAAATTAACTAAAAAAATCTCTGTTTCGCCCAAAAATGCGGTTTATCAAGCTCAATTAGACCTAGGACAAGGGACAACTACCCCAGAAGCTTCACCACCAGCAGATTCTCAGCAAATTACAGTTAACAAAGTCCAGTTAATCGGTAGTAGTTTTTCTAACTCAGAAGCCATCCAATCTATCCTCAAGAGTGTTGAAGGACAGACAGTGAGTTTGGCAAGCTTAAAGAATATTGCCGATCAAATTACTGGCTGGTATTTTGAGCAAGGATACATTACCTCACTAGCAACAGTAGACGAGTCATCAATTAAAGATGGTACAGTCACCATTCAAGTAATTGAAGGCAGTATAGAAGAAATTCAAATCGATCCACCAACAAAACGGATTCATCCTGATTATGTGCGATCGCGCTTGAGTATGGGTAGCCACAAACCTTTTTCTCAACCCAAGCTAGAAGAACAATTAAGATTACTGCAAATTGACCCGTTATTTACCAAAGTAGAAGCCAGTATCCGTCCGGGAACCAATGTAGGTCAAAGTATTGTAGTAGTGCGAGTGACTGAGACTAAACCATTTGATTTAATTTTGAGTGCAGATAACTACTCTCCCCCTAGTCTAGGTTCGGAGAGGTTGGGTATTGGTGCAATTTATCGCAACCTCACAGGACTTGGCGACCAACTGAGTGCGGCTTATTATTTTTCTACGAAATCTGGCGGTTCTAATCTTTACGACTTTACATATCAAGTACCGCTAAATCCCATGAATGGAACTTTGCAATTAAGAACTGCAATTAACCAAGTCAAAGTCGTTCAAGCACCCTTCGACATTTTTGACATTCGCGGTGAATCTAGTTTGTATGAAATTACCTACCGTCAGCCAATAGTGCGATCGCTCAGTCAAGAATTTGCTCTATCCTTAGGTTTTAGCGTCCAAAATGGTCAAACATTTACCTTTGCAGGGCCAACCCCCTTCGGTATTGGGCCTGACAATGATGGTAACAGCCAAACCCGGACTATTAGATTTAGCCAAGATTACGTACAACGCAGTCTTGAAGGCGTTTGGGGATTGCGATCGCAATTTAACTTCGGCATTGGGGCTTTTGATGCTACCATCAACCCTGACCCCAAACCCGATGGTCGGTTTTTTAGTTGGTTATTGCAACTACAGCGTCAGCAAAAGTTAAGTCAAAATCATCTTTTAATCGCCCAACTTGACCTACAACTCACACCCAATGGTTTATTACCCTCCCAACAATTTGTCATTGGCGGTGGTCAATCAGTACGCGGCTATCGCCAAAATGTACGGGCGGGTGATAATGGATTGAGATTTTCTTTAGAAAACCGCATAGCCTTACAAAAAGACCCCAGCAACGGTCAGGATGTGCTGCAATTAGCACCCTTTTTTGATTTGGGATTAATTTGGAATGTAGATAGCAACCCCAACATCATCCAAAGACAAAAGTTTATCGGTGGTTTAGGGCTAGGCGTTTTATGGAAACCCATACCAGATTTTAACTTGCGCGTAGATTATGCCATTCCCCTAATTGAGCTAGAGGATCGCGGAACAAATGCGCAAGATGAGGGCTTGTACTTTAGTGTTGGCTATCGTCTATAGGAGTCTGTTCGCTGATTCCTGTTTCTTATGTTTTTTTCAGTCAAAATGAGGATAAAGATATCTAAATTGAGCCGTGACAGCAAACCTAGTTAATACCTCAACCTCTGTTTTTCGCCTCTCACCGTTAATTCGGATAACTCTGTTGAGTTTATATATCGCACTCACAGTTCCCTTACCTTTTTTAGCCCAAGTAACAGCTGCACCTATTCCACCGACATTATTGTGGGTAGGAATTAGTATTGGCTTGATTGCTTTATATGCAGTGTTGACCGAACGAGTTATCTTAGATGAGCGCGGAATTCAACTCGCTTATCCTGTCTGGGTACCGCAATTTTTTCGTAAAGGTTGGTCTTTGGAATGGTCTGAGGTGAAAGAATTAAAACCTCGCACCACAGGTCAAGGAGGTATAGTATATTATTTCCTCAGCCACTCAGGAAAAGCTTATTTATTGCCCATGCGAGTAGTGGGATTTGCCCAATTTGTAAGGGAAGTACAAGCAAAAACAGGTATTGATACTACAGATGTGCGTCCTTTAGCACAACCTTGGATGTATTTTATTTTGCTGGGTTTCACGTTATTGTTGCTGTTAGTAGATGCTTGGACTATCTCTACAGCTTTAACCCAATAATTACTAATTCGTAATTACGAATCTTTTTGACCAATTTCTAAAGAAAGTTGAACTTGGATACTGTCACCCCAAAAGCCATACTCAGATTAGAGCAAGTTAATCTGTTTACAAAGCTCAAAACCCAACTATCAGCGAATCACCAAGGATATCCCATATTGCAGGATATTTCCTTTGAGGTTTACCCAGGCGATCGCATTATCATTGTCGGGCCATCAGGGGCGGGAAAAACAGCCTTATTCAAGCTGATTAACCGCCTGATGGAACCAAGTAGTGGCAAAATACTTCTAGAAGATCGGGAATATCGCCAAATCCCCATCGTCCAGTTACGCCAGGTAGTCACGCTGGTATTACAAGAGTCTAAACTTTTGGGGATGACAGTCCAACAAGCTTTGGCTTATCCACTGGTATTGCGTGGTTTATCCAAACAGACAATACAGCAACGAGTCAGTTATTGGATGGAACAACTGCATATACCCAATGATTGGTTAGGACGTACCGAAGTACAACTTTCTCTGGGACAGCGCCAACTAATTGCGATCGCCAGAGCTTTAGTCATCCAACCCAAAATATTATTATTAGATGAGCCAACCTCTGCCTTAGATTTTGGTATAGCCACCCATGTAATAGAAATTTTAATTCAGCTGGCTGCCACCCATCACACCACAATTTTGACGATTAATAACCAGCTAGAATTGGCACAGGTATTTGGTACAAGACTATTCCACCTCCAGCAAGGTCGGTTGTCAGCAGATCAAACAACTACTGAGGTAGACTGGTCTAATTTACGAGCCAACTTGCAACAAGCAGAAGCTCAAGCCTCCGAAGAGTGGATTTAGTTATGGGGCATTGGGCATTGGGCATTGGGCATCGGGCATCGGGCATCGGGCATTGGTTATTGATTATATCTCCTCGTCCCCCCATCTTCCCGTCTCCCCTATCTTTCAGCCCCTATACCCTTTGCGTACTCAGGGTTGAGCGTTGATTGCTAAATCTCTCTTTGGGCAATTTTGCTGGTGATTGCGGTAGATTGGAATTTAAAATTTCCATGTTAAACCGGTATCCTACATTCCGGATAGTTTGAATTAAACTGGGTTGCCGAGGATCTAGTTCAACTTTTTTCCGCAGCGATAAAACGTGAGTATCAATAGTACGTGGATTATCAATGGCGTCAGGCCAAGCTCTGCGTAGCAATTCTGACCTAGATAGAGGTACTCCTCCGGCTTGCGCTAAAACGTATAATAAACTGAATTCTTGCGGTGTTAAATCGATAAATTCCCCTTGAAATCTCACCCGGCGTTGCACTAAATCAATTTGCAAGGCACCATAATCTAAATAAGCTGGCGCAACAGGTGTGCGGTTGCGACGAATTAGCGCTTCCACTCTAGCTAAAAACTCTTGCATCCCAAATGGTTTGCTCAAGTAATCATCTGCTCCCGCTTTTAAACCGACCACAACATCAGCTTCATTAGCACGGGCAGATAGCATTAAAATTAACGGCTGTTGCTGACGATGCAGCCAACGGCAAAATTCAATGCCATCACCATCAGGCAAATCAGCATCCAGAATTACCAGTGTTGGTTGCTGGCTTAAAAACACTTCCCTTGCTTGATATATGCTGGCGGCTTGGTGTACGCGATATTCCAGCTGCTGCAAGTGCCAACCGAGCAACGACCTCAGATGGGGATTCCCCTCAACGATTTCAATACAAACCGAACCCACGGTGGCAAGACCCCTTAGCGTTGATGACTTTCAAATTAACAAGCCCATGCCCAAGGTTTTGTAGTCTTTGTTACTCCAATTATCATTAACTTGACATTTTGTGATGGCAATATTAGCTAAAAGTTTAACTTATGCTTTAACTCCAGCCGATTAGTAATATTCTTAAATTTTTGTTAGACTTATTGAAATTATTTCTGTCTAAACATCCTGGCTCCACCGAAGGGGGTAAGGCATCAACACGAGATCCCTAAATCGACCGATCCTTCCCAAAGGTATATCCTGACTTCATGCTCAAAGCAGATCGCACCTGGCAAAACTTAGTTTTAAGATAGTGTAAAAAACCAGGAAGTTACGCAAGCAAATTATAAAAATAACTTACTTACTTGACTTATTTTGTGCTTTCTGGAATAGGATCAGAATACGTTGTAGCTGCTGGAGGGTAATGCCCAAAGTAGAGAAATTGATTTTGACTCCTGGATAGGGGGGAAAGTCACACTTCACATTTTTGCCCGAATCATTTACAATTCTCATTCCAAAGAGATTTATTCAGCAGTTATGCTCCAAGACACACAAACCATCCGCTATTACCAAAGAATTACCGACGCCTTCGTCGAGTTGTGGAATCGCGGTTATCGTATGGACGATATGCGGATGTATTTGGATGGATATTTAGCCGCGCTGAGACATGGGAACGCCATTGAACCTTATTTGATTCATCGCCTCGAAGAGGAAGCCAGCCGCTACCTATACGATGCCTCAAACTTTGCTATGGTGCAACCAGAACCAGAACCACAACACGATTACTACTAATGCCCTGCTTGGGTCAATGTGTAGTAACCACTAATCAACGCAGATGATTATAGCATATTACCTGCCTTGATCAAGGGGTCGTGTGGTGTGGAATTTTGAAGATATTTTTTTGATAAGCAATTTTCCCCCAGTAATGCGTTCCTCTTGTCGAGACAGCTGGGGGGATTTTAGTATAGGGATAACCGTTGATTGTTGATTGTGCATAACTAAGCAATGCCCCATGCCCTATGCCCAATAACGAAATGTAAAGTTTTGCTTGAACTGCATAAAACACTAAACAATCTCCGATAGGTGGATGCAGATCTCAGCTAGGAATATTTTATGTGACAGTCATAGAATTAACGTTTGAGCAAGCAATGCTGGTTCTAGACAAAGCGTTGCAAAAGAAGCATTTAAGTAATATCCAAGAGATGGTACTTAGATTGTGCTGGAGTGGATACACTTACGCAGAAATTGCCGAAAGCTCAGGTTATGATGATGATTACATCCGAGACGTAGGCTTTCGGTTATGGCAAACGCTCTCGAAAGCGCTGGGAGAAAACATTGCTAAAAGTAATGTCAAAACAGTTTTACGACGCCATTATTTCAGCCTCAAGCAAGTAGAGTTACAAGTCTCGACTACCACAGCACATTCAACCCCTAAGAACCTAAAGCAGCAAGATTGGGGAGAAGCGATTGATGTTTCTGTGTTCTATGGACGTAAGAACGAACAAGAATTGCTGCAACAGTGGATTATTGTCGAAAAATGCCGTTTGGTAATGTTGCTGGGAATAGGAGGGATTGGTAAGACAGCTTTGTCTGTAAAGGTTGCAGAACATTTACAGAGCAAGTTTGATTTTATATTTTGGCGCAGTCTCCGTAATAGTCCACCGATTTCTGATTTGATGCGGGAGTTAATTTTGTTTCTCTCCCAACAATCAGCCGTGAGTTTACCAGAAAATCTGGATGCACAAATTTCCTACTTGATGAAGTATTTGCGCTCCCGGCGTTGCCTAATTTTATTGGATAATATCGAATCGGTTTTGCAAAGTGGAGAGACATCTGGGCACTATTGCGCTGGATATGAAGGATACGGTCAACTTTTCAGACGGGTAGGGGATGAAGTCCATCAAAGTTGTTTAGTATTCACTACGCGGGAAACGCCTAGTGGCTTTATAGCTAGGGAAGGTGATACTTTACCAGTGCGATCGCTCCAACTAACTGGTTTGTCTTTTGTCGAATCACAGCAAATTCTTGCAACTAAAGGATTGGTGGATTCTAGCGCTGAATGTCAGCAGTTAATTCAGCGCTATGCAGGTAACCCTTTAGCTTTAAAAATTGTTGCTACAGCAATTCAGCATTTATTTGATGGCAATATTTGCCAATTTTTACAGCAAGGATCGCTGATTTTTGGCGATATCTGGGAAATATTAGAGCAACAGTTTCACCGCTTAACTGCTAAGGAAAAACAGGTAATGTACTCCCTAGCAGTTAACCAAGATTGGGTAACTTTAAAGCAATTGCAACAGTATGTGATTCCGCAAATCTCCGAGCGAGAATTACTAGAAGCACTCTTGTCTTTACAAAGGCGATCGCTTATTGAACAGCGTTCGGCTAGTTATACTCAACAAGCTGTAGTGATGGAATACGTGAGTGATAACCTGATTGGTAAGGTGTGCTGCGAAATACCTAATGGTGAAATTGAGTAATTACCATGCTCCCTGCTATTTTCCAGATAATCAGTGCGATCGCACTTTATTATCCCCTGACCTCAACAGCGATCGCACTTTTTGATGATTTTTCTGGTAAACCCCCTTATAGTCAAGCCTGCAAGAATTAAGCAATACTTGTAAATATCTAGTTGTGATTGTTAATGAGATATGGTGGCGTGAGTATTTAGGTCACTATGGACTATTAGGTGATGTCAAAATGCCCAAATGGAAATTAGTTACAGAATTCACCTTTGATAGCGCTCACTATATCAAAGATTATGATGGCCCTTGTGGCCGAATGCACGGACATACTTATAAAGTGAGACTAGAAGCTACATCATCACAGTTGCATTCTTCAGAATATTGCCCACACCCAGTCATGGTGGCTGATTTTAAAAGCTTACGTTGGGCTAAACAAGATGTTACTAAAGGAGGACTCGACCACTGTGTTCTCAATGAAGTCTTACCTCCAGAATACGAAACAACTGCGGAGATGATCGCCAAGTATATTTACGATCAAACTAAGCAGAAGTTACCCGCAGAGGTACAGCTCAAAGTTCGAGTTTCAGAAACACCGAATAGTTGGGTAGAGTATCAAGAGTGAGGAGGTTGGCGTCATTAAAGATAAGTGCAAGGGTGTCATTGGTTATACATTTGTTGTAGCTTTGCTCTAAAATATTGCCAAAATAAACCTCTGCGTCTGGTTGTCTCTGCTTCCCTACTTTGAAGATTGGTATTAGCGGTTAACTCCTAATCACTTCAGAATTCATCTCATCGCCCATAAAGAAGCGATGGGATGAATTTTTGCTGGAGCCACAATTTTTCTCGAAAAATCGAAAAAATTAAAGTGTAAATTTATACTTATTACTATCAAAGCTCTTTGAGTTTATACAAGAAATATGAAATGGCAAAGTTATCGAGTAATTTGTTATACTCTTCATACCTGCTGAATTTTAATATTTTTCTTCCTCCTCAAGGTATAGAAATCATTAAGCGCAAGTAAAATAAATTCTATTAATAATTCTTTTATTGAGTTTTTGCCGGAAATTAATCTCTAATCCTCGTATTAATAAAGTTTCTCTAGCAATAAAGGGCAATATCGCAGTTAAAATCTGTGCTTTACGTTGGCAGTGAGCCTTGCTATGGCGAGATTCTGAGTTAACAGAATAATATTATTTTTTCTTCCACTGAAAGCGGGAAGTTTTAGGGTAATATTAAGTATATATACTTGAAAAACAAGTAAAACCAGCCCAAAAATTAGCCGATTGCGATTGATAATTCTTAACCTTCATAAAGTTATAAATCGCTTTATTAAGCTTTTGATAATAGTTATCTCAGGTTCTACATTCATGGCATATTCTGTTGCCAGAATTGTGTAATCTGAAGACAGCTAAGCTAATAATTAAATTGAGGTCTGATGACTCCTAAGATTATGCGTCAGCTTTGGTCGGTGGTGGAAACTGCCCAGACCAAGACTTTATTACAACTAGACGATGCTAGCTTGGTGCAATGGTTAGTAAAGCAGACCAACACCGAAGCATTGCTGGAACCCAGAGAGACTGATTTTTTGTGTGATTACATTCAATCTCGCCTGTCTCTGATTCGCGATTTAGCTTATGAACGACAGTGTTAAGAGCGATCGCTCTAGACTTTTGTGATATTGAAGATTAATTAACTATGTCGGGGAAGATAACCTTCTACCAAGCAATCAGAACCCACTACACGCCAACGAACATTTTCGAGGGGTAACGCTTCAGTCATGGTGGTAAAGCCCAAATCGCCTACGGGTGTAGGAGCATTACTACCACCAATGATTTTCGGAGCAATAAAAGCAAGAATTTTTTGTACTGCTCTCCCAGCGATCGCACTCGCCGCTAAAGTCCCACCACATTCCCACAATACGCTACAAAAACCCCGTTCATACAAGTGCGCCATAACATTATCTGGTGTCAGGGAAGTGAACTCTACCACTTCCACCCCCCGTTGCCGTAACATTTCTTGAACATTAGGGTTAGCAGCCACTTCTGTCAAGACTAAGGTAGGAGCCTCAGTTGTTTGCCATAGGCGAGCATTTTCTGGCAAGTTGAGATGGCGACTCATCACGACTCGTAAAGGATTATGGGCCCCTACCTGATGGCTAGTTAAATAAGGATTATCCTGTCGCACAGTATTTCCGCCGACAATCACAGCATCACAAGCAGCCCGTAGCTGATGTACTTCAGTGCGGGCTGCTTGATTTGTCACCCAAGCGCTATGACCGGAAGTTGTAGCAATTTTGCCATCCAAAGTCATGGCATACTTCAAAATACCTAAAGGGCGTTTGTAGAGAATGCGATGGACAAAAGCTTCGTTGAGTTGTTGACAGGCGGCTTCTTCTACCCCTACCAACACTTCTATACCTGCGGCACGTAAATGCGCAATCCCGCCTCCAGCTACCAGTGGATTCGGATCTACCATCCCCACCACTACTTTTGCCACTCCCGCATTAATTAAACCTTCTGAACAAGGCGGAGTTCGTCCGTAGTGGTTACAAGGTTCCAGATTTACGTAAACAGTAGCACCACGAGCAGCCTCTCCGGCAGATTTTAGGGCAAAAACTTCCGCATGAGGTTCCCCAGCACGGGGATGAAACCCTTCGCCCACAATCTCCCCATCTTTGACAACCACTGCACCCACTAAGGGATTTGGTGAAGTGCGTCCCAAAGCTTGACGGGCGAGTTCTATACACCGCCGCATCATTAGGGAATCAAAATCACTCCCTACCATTTTTTCTGTCGAATTCATGGGTGGAGTATTTTCCAGATTGTAGTTAGATAGAGAGTCATCTACTTGAGCGACCACAGGGGAATTATCCATAATTTTGGGGAACACTCTCAATATTTTCCACGCTAGCTGGTCTTTTGCGCGATTTTTTAATAGTAATATTCAGCTTTTACTTTTGGTTATCTTAACCTACAGGGGTTTTTCTATGGATGGTAGATGGCTTTTAAATCGATAATCCAAGGGTAAGGAAACTCGCAAGGGTGGGGTTTTCCCGCCCAGAAAAATTATTTTTTTAATTGATATTAGTTTAACCACCACCACCACAACCGCCGCCACCGCAACCACCACCGCCACAACCACCACCACCGCCACAGCTACCGCCACCGCCGCTACCGCCACTACCGCTACTGCTGTGACTACCAAAGATAATTCCGTATAAAAATATGAGACCGAAAAATCCCCAAAATATCCACGCAAACCAATTACCAGAAGATGAAGAAGATCCTGAACTTTGCCATCGTGAGGGTTTGATATCAGTACCCGTGCTATCAAAGTTTACCTGAACGCCTAACTCTTTTCCTGGTTCGATGGCTGTTGATGCGATCGCTTCAATAGTTTGAGTATCAACTTTGCGAATATTGGCTTCTGTACCCCAGGTTTGAAAAGCTTTTATTTTAGTAGCGAATTGTTCCGGAAACCGAACTGTAACTTTTGCTTGTTTAACAGCAGCTTGTCGTTCAGGAAATATAGCTTTCCAATAGACTTGTGCATCATTTTCATTGACTTCTAATCCGCCAACAACACGATATTTCAGCACAAACGTATGACTTCCTGGTGCTGTTAATGGATGTTCCCAATTAATCCAAAATTGATTATTTTCTATTTTGGTTGCACTGGGAAATATTTGCCCATTCTCTGATACTGTTACTTCATGAATTTCGTCTATCTTATCTATAAGAATGTAGCGATAACGTTGATTTGTGTAATCTGCGGTAAAGGTATATTTTTGAGTTTCGGTAACTAACATATCACCGTTAGTTTGTACGGCAACATCAACATTAATAAAGTCCCAATAAAAAGGGACTGATTCAGCTTGGACATGATCAAGAGAAAATGTCAGGCAGAAAATCAGGGTTATACAAAATAAAATCAGCCTTTGAATTAGTTTCCTGGACATAACTAATATTGCTCATTGATAGTATTTAAGTAGTTATAGCTGTAGGTTAGTTATGCACATTAATCGAGACTCAAACGAAGCTACACTAACCTACATTTTTAAATTGAACAATTGGTTACACAAGCAAAAAGCGATCGCTTTTCACCCCGCTAAAGGAATATCTGCGGATAGAGTCATAATTTCCGCAATTGTTACGAAACTTTACACAATTCGTTTCGCTCTAAGTATTAACTAATAAAACTCTTACCAATGACCAATGACTAATAACAGCCCTCTCCTGTCAGAGGCACTGTGCGTAGCTTGCTTCCCCAGAGGGGTACGCCAGTATTTTCATTACACCAATCTACTGACAAGGAATATTTTTGGCGATATCAAACTTCAATTGCTTATTATGTTCTTGAACAGTCAATATGGGTTGTGTGTTAATTCCTTCGCGATCGCCTGTGGCTTTAAAAATAATCTTCCAGCCTTTCAGCACATCACTAGAGGCTGCTTTATCTGGGTTAATACCTGTCTCAAACAATTTCTGTTGAATTGTTTTTCTATCAATAGGTTTACCTACATCTTGATTCTTAATAGCTTGCACAATTGCTTGCACAGCCTCGTATGATAGGGCTACTCTTCTATTTAAATCGCCACCCCAATATTGACGAATCTGTTCAGCAAATTCTTGCGCACCACACTGTTTTGGATGCCATTCACTTTGTAAGAATAAGCTTTTTGTCGCTATTTTAGCTTGAGCAATAACTTCTTGAAGATAAAGAGTATTGGCTCCTAAAATAGGCTTTTTACCGTTATTTAACTTGATAATATTAATCGCATTTTCCAATGTTTTATTACCATCAGTTCCCCCATCAGGTAATAGTACCAAAGCATCTGCTTCTTTAACCTGGTCAGGAAGTTTACTAGTATCAAAATTGGGATCTGATAAATCAACTTTAAGAAGTATTTTTCCTTGATATGATTGGATCACTGTCTCAAATTCGTTAGTTAAATCTCGGCTAAACCATTCTTTACTGTAAAAAATGACTACTTTCGGCTGAGGTTTTCGCAAATCATTAACTAAATATTGCACCAAACTTTTTGCTTCTTCTCTAGTAGATGTAGTTGTGCGGAAGAATACTTTATTGGAAGTAGTACAACCTTGTAAATTTACTACAGTGCTGGTGGGAGAAATTAAGACAAGCTCGTTTGGGGAATAAACTTTTAAAGCTTCACAGGTATTAGGTGAGGTGTAATGTCCTACCACAGCGAGAATTTTTTGATTCTGGGATAGTTTTGTAGCAATTTGTTGAGCTTGCTTTTGTTGATTGCGATCGTTAGCAATTACCACTTGTAAATTTATACCGTTTTTAACCGCTACATCTTGGGCTTGAGCGACGCCAAATAAGATATCTAATCCAGAATTAATATTTAAGGGTGCGGCTATAGCAATGGTATAAATTGGAAAAATTGGATTTTGTTGATGTCGCGTATTTACGAAAGCATTGTTACGATAAATTAGAACTTCTGGATCTTGCAATGCGGCTAAAGCTGTTTGACGTAAACCTTGAACATTTTTATTTTCTCCTGCTTGAAAGCGGAGACTATCAAAAGTTTTGTATGCACTGTCATAGTCACCTTTAGCAAATTCTTGAATTCCTTGCTCTTTTAATTTGAGATATGGCTGACTCAATTTGACTCTGCTATCAGCAATTGCTTTTTCACCCAAGCTAATAAAGTTATCTATTTTAGGTTGAATTGTTTCATTATTTTCTGGTGGTTTACAGCTTGAGGAAAAAATTGAACAGCGATTAATAAAAATTAAAGTGGCTATAGCAATAATTCCCGCTACAGCAGCTAGACCCAATATTTTCTTACGCAGGAGGAAAGGTGACTGTGAAGGGGAAGGAGAGGGATTTGGTGTCATTTGATGATTTTCTGAGGTTTGAGCAGGCCAAACAAATTCTGGTTGATTGGGATTGAGACAAACGACAGGTAGCCAAGAAGCAGTGGGAAAAGTAGCTTTTAAAGCGTCTAAGCGATCGCGTGCTTCCCTTACTGCTAAACACAGGGGTGTACCTTGCGAAAATTCTCGTAAAAAGTAGAGTAAAAATTGACCAGCAATTTTATCTGGTACGGGTTCGCGCATGACGATCGCGGCTGGGACGTTTAACTGTGTCAAAAAATCTGCAATTCCTAAGCCATCACAGGAATTGAAAATTGCTAGCTTTAAACCTTTATTTACTGCCCTTTTTAAGCTGGGAGTTAATGCCTCTAAAGGTAAAAATTTATCCTGACTAATTTGAATTTGTCCGCCTGTTGTTTTACTGGAACTATGTCCAGCAAAAAACAGAATATCCCAAATTTTATCAAATAGTAAATGAGCAATTTCTTCTTCTGATGGCTCCACTTTGCAAGTAATTTTTGCTCCTCTTTGCTCCAAAATTTTGAGAGCTTCTTTATCGGCTTCTAGTTGTAATTCTCCCTGAGAACTGCCGAATATAGCTAAAACTTTGACTGGTGTTTTAAAGGTAGCTACTTGATAGTGAAATTTAGTAAATAAGGCAAATTCAGTGTTAGGGAGTTTAGAAAATAAATCCCAGATATGCCAAGGTAGTCTCCGTAAAACATTATTATGCCGATGATTTGCAGTGTGACATCTAATGATAATGGGAACAGATTGATCGGCTTTGACTTTGATATTGGCTTGAATGCGATCGCGTAAACTTTTAAAAGCTGGATTTTGAAACCAGTTCTTACAGTAATTCTCTAGTTCTTCAGCTCTTTTTTTCCAACTATCTAAAGCTACGTTTGTTACCTGTCCGGGAACAGCTTGTAGCGTGCGACTATTCTCCAGTAATATATCTTGCCAATTTTCGTATAACTGTGGTATTTCTGACGCTGCGGGAATCTCAGTTAAATCATTGTGTTCTTCAATAATTTTACCGTCTTCTAAAATTTGCACTTTGACACAAAAGCCGTCATCAAAGCTACCGCTACTAATCTCAAGTACAACAGCGACATTTTGAGGAGGTTGAAGACTAGAGGAGGATAGCACCATAAACGACCTAGCGAGGATATTGGGAAGTCAAGGATTTATTATTAGATAAGCATGATTCCGCAAAACTACGCAAGAGTTAGCTAAATTAGAAAATCTTCGCTAAAGCTGGCATCATCAAGAACGACAAGGGCACGGAAGCGATCGCCTGCATCGGCTGTAAACTTGAATTGAATATAATCATCTTTTTGGCGCGATTCTATAGAAAAAAACGACCTGCCATTTTCATCTAACCCCATGAGCTTTAGTCCTGATGGTAAATGAGACAATTTTTCTAAGGGATAAACTCGCAATAAAATTAACATTTTGCCATTTAATTTAGGCAAAACTCCTACCATTAAAACTATTGAATATCCCAGCAGATAAATACCTAAATCTTTAGCATTAATCACCGGACATGCTGGATGTTTTGGTTCTATTTCCCACAATAACTCAGCAGCTTGCCAGCGAATTTCATCATCTTCTGTTGTTTGGATAAGTTTTACCAAAGCCTCTTGGGGAGTGAGATATAAATCACAAGAACGTCCGCGATAAAGTTGTTCAACTCGTTGGCGAATTACATCGTTACCTCGGTGTTTAAGTTGCAGTTGTGGCTGCTCTAGTGGTAAAGTCATAGCCCTAAAAGTGCTGAGTAATTCTGGTGCAGGTTGCCAATCAGATTCAAACCTGTGTTGTAGCCATTGTCTGATTTGTACGATTGGTTCTGTTGCTGCTTCTAAGGTTAAACGCTCTAGCAATAAATCCAGTGGTTGGAAATAGCTACGGGGTAGTTCTGTTACTGATATAGATTCAACAAATCCTAAAATGTGCCCTTCTTGGTAAGGTTCATCGAGTTGAACTATGAGGTAACCAATACGTTCTGTCCAAACTTCTTGTGGGATGTGACATTTGCGATCGCTCTGACGTAAGCACCGACATTCTAAAAAGCCGTGCAAACTAGGAATATACAAGTCCGCAATATTTTCTATCAAGCGTTCTAGAGGATTCCAGCTATGACTGTGTTCTAAATCGCTCTCGATACCCAACAGCTGTAAATAACGCCGTGTGACTAATACCGCCAAAGTATTGCGATAAACTTGTTGCGATCGCTCTTGAGTTAATTGCTGTTGAGCAAATTCGTAAGCTTGTATTCGATCGGTTGCTGTAATTGCAATTGCAATCTGCGGGAATTTTGCTGCCTTATTGATCATGATTTGTCAGTTGTCATTAGTCAGTTGTCAGTGCTGATTTCCCAATGCCCCATGCCCCATGCCCAATACCCAATACCCCTATTCCAACAACTGTTTCAAATGGGAGAAACATCTTGTGCGACAAAATCTCCTCAGTGCTGAGGGTTCAATTGCATATTCTTGGGCGATCGCATTCCAAGAAAACTCTCCGGAATCGTGCAACGCCTTTAAAATATGAATTAATAACACCTGACAGTTAACATTGGGATAACTCTGCATTCGACAATTTTTGAAGCCTTGGGGATGATTTTGCACTAATTCCAGCCATTCTTGGATAGTTTCATACCAGCGATCCGGCTCTGGTGCTGGCGGCTCGATCCACTGATGATTTTCTCCATCTGTGACTGGATTTAACCGTCTTCTTTCTTCATTGGCTTTTTGGCGAATCACATCATGAATTGTCCATCGCAGTTTTTGGTTAAACCAGGTGACAAAGCTAGCCGTTGTTGGCTGATACTGTCCCAGATTTTCCATAAACCATACCCAGTTTCGTGATAATGCTTCACTATATATATCTGGTGATATTTTTGCGCCGTTCCAAATTAATCGGGAAGACTTCATCATCGCGATAATGAAATCCTTCACCCGATCTGGATTTTCAGCTTGAGATAATTGTTCAAATAACCATTGACGCGCCGGAATATCATTCATGATTTCCTGGAGCGTTTTTTGTTGCTGTAATAGTTTGCTTTTTGCCATTGCATTACTAAAAGCAGCTTCCAGCAAGCCAATTAGAGGCGACTCTCTCAAGTCATTAGACATATTACAGTTATCCAGACCCAATATCTTTAGGTTGGAATATCATGACAAGCTAACCTCCTCTTACCTGTTTGCTAGGTTATCGGCATTCCAGGCTGGGGTCATACAAATTATTTACAAAACTTTAAAAAAAGGTGTCAGGAAAACCCATTCCTTTCAGGGCATAAAAAACACCCTGACACCGTTGACGGTTGACAGTTAACAGTCATCAGTCAACCATCAACCGTCAACATGAAATCCCATCCCCGGAGGGTGGAATGAGCTTAAAATCGTAATTTTTTACTGTCGGGGCGGGGTTTCCCCGCCTTTAACGACAATCAATAGTGTCTAACGCAATGATTCAATTACGGGTGGCGAACCATCTGCTTTAATCCAGGCGATTTGAGCAATACTGCGATCGCGTGCGTATTGACGGATAGCTGCTGCATCTCTTCCCCCCAAATCTAGTTCTACCCGCACCATGTCGCTAGAATATCGCAGCTTTTGGGCGTAAGCAAAGGCGGCTGCATCAGCAGTTGCTGTCTCTGGTACGACTAACCAATCACTGGCTGGTGGAGTTTGCGGTAATTGCTGAGTAGATTGAATAATTTGGTATAAATCTTCAATGTTAAGGGCAAAGCCAATACCGGGGATGTTTTCTCCTTGGGGATGATATAGCCCTAAAAGCTGGTCGTAGCGACCACCGCGTCCTAAAACTCTGGCTTGTCCTTCGCTATCGCTAACGACTTCAAACACAATCCCCGTGTAGTAGTCGATAGTTTGAATCAAACTGAGGTCGAGAATTAAGGGGAAATCCCCTCTAGATTCTAATAACTCGACTAAAGCTTTGAGGTTATTGACAGCTTCTTGTTGGGCTGGATCTAAATCTAAACTCTGGACTTTTTGCAAGACTTCGCTGCTGTTACCCCGCAGATCCAAGATGAGTCTAGCGCGATCGCGCAGCTCCTCACTTAGAGGTAAATTATCGATAGCGATGCGATCGAGATGGGCGATAGCTTGGCGAACTTTACCTTGGAGATGGGCGGGGAATACACTCAAAAGCGATCGCGTAATTCCGGCTTCACCTAAAATTAAATGCCATTGTTGCAAAGAAAGCGCCGCTAAACAATCTGCTACTAACAACAAAACTTCTGCATTAGCACGCAATCCGCCTGCACCCAGTAACTCTACCCCAGCTTGATAAAATTCTTGCTGACGGTTGTGGCGATTTTCCCAAATCCGGCGGAATACATTGGCATTGTAATACAGCCGTTGGGGATAAGTACCCTCTGCCATGCGAGTAACAACAGTACGCGCAATCGAAGCTGTGAGTTCTGGACGCAACCCTAATTCTTCATCTTCTGCATTTTGGAGTTGAATTACCGTCTGACGCTGAATTGCTTCTCCCGCCATCAGAGTATCCATCCGTTCCAAAGTTGATGTGATAATCCTGTGATATCCCCAACGATGAAAAACCTGTTGTAACCTATCTTCAATCCAGCGTTTTTGCGCCACATCCAAAGGTAATAAATCCCTGGCTCCCGCTGCTGGTTGATAAACCATTCATCCTCCGTATTTTTATCCCTTTCTCCTGCAAAATCTCCTTATATATGGGATTCTTCTTCAGCACTGCGCTGTTGGCGTTGAGATGGACTATGGCCCCAAGCCAAAGGATAGGGGCCAGTTCCACAAAGCAGACGATTGACCAATTTGGCGATCGCTGACTATTTTTTCTTTCCACCAAACAAGCTACCAAATAAACCACCACCAGACTTATCTGATTGTTTACCAGAATTATTGGTAGATGGAGTCCCCTTAGCACCACCAGATTGTAACCCCAAAGCCTTATCCAGTTTTGGTTTCCATTCCAAAGATGTTTTGTCGTTGGGGTCTAATTTGAGTGCATTATCAAAGTGAATCTTGGCCATTTTCAAGCGATTTTGCTTCAAATACACCAATGCTATCAGGCTATGGCAACGACTATTCTTTGGTTCTAGTTTTAAAGCATCTTGGAGTTCGATTTGCGCTTGGGAAAGTTGGTTTTTGTCCATCAAACTCTGCGCCCGGCGGATGTAAGATTCCAGCATTGAATCTTCGCAAGCTGTGGCTGCTTGTGCTGTGACTGTAGAATTTGGTGCAGGAGTTGGCTGTGGGGGAGTTGAGTTATTGGTGGGCTGAACTAATGATGGCTGTGCTGCTAATAGTTTATTGGCACTCCGCATTAAGTAAACCAAATTCAATTCACTAATTTCGGCAATCACTTGCGGTGCTTGCGGCAACGAGTCATACTGAGTTTTGGCAATATGCGCGATCGCTGCTTTATAAAGTTGATTGACATTGGATTCTGGCGCATTAACTAACTCTCTAGCCAAATCTGTATGCAGTTCAACAGAAGAAGATTCTTGAACTAAACGCTTGCCCATTTGAGACAAAACTATCATGTATTCTGCACGAGTCCGTTCCGCAGAAAGTTTTTCATAAGCTGGGTTAACCAACTTGGCTAGAAATTCGCCAGCTACCTGCTTTTCACCTGCACTAGCTGCTATATTCGCATCTGGATGTAAGCGACGAGCAATTGTGAGATAGCGCTTGCGAAGTTCCTTGACATCTGCATCAACAGGCACGCATAAAACTGCATGATGGTCTATGAAATCATATTTAAAAAGTCCACGATCTATTCTTAAAGCCATAAAACTCTATGCACCAAAGTCAGCAACCGATTCTTAAGGATTTAATTCGCTACATTAGCGAAGTGTCAGTAGCCGCAAGTTCAGAGTCAATTATCCAGAGTCGGTAGTCCAGAGTAATTAACCTTGACCATTGACTATTGACTATTGACTATTGACCAGTTGACTATTGACCGTGGACTTAGTATTCCCACTTTTTACTTCCAAGATGACAGTGATGGAATATGTAATAATTCCTGACTCATGCTGTCATGAACATAACCATTAGTCGCCAAAATTCTTCCTGACTCAATGTTTAGGGGACTACCATCGTAAGCAGTGACTTTCCCTCCAGCTTCTTGCACCAGAATAATTCCAGCTACCATATCCCAAGGAGAAAGCCCCCGTTCCCAATAGCCATCAAAGCGCCCGCAAGCAACATAAGCCAAATCCATTGCAGCGGAACCACTGCGGCGCACCCCTTGAGTTAAATGGGTAAAGTGACAGAATTCGGCATAATTATTATCGGTAGTTTCCCGACGATCGTAGGCAAATCCGGTTACTAAGAGACTTTTACCAAGTTCCGCAGTCTCGGAAACTTGAATGGGGTGACGGTTACGGGTAGCACCCAAACCAGCAGCCGCTCGAAATAGTTCATTGTGAAACGGGCTGTAGATTACCCCAACTTGAGGCACACCATTAATTAACAAGCCGATAGAAACAGCAAAAGCCGGGTATTGGTGAGCGTAATTAGTTGTGCCATCTAGGGGATCGATAGCCCAGAGGAACTCATTATCTTGATTGCCCAGTTTTCCAGATTCCTCAGCCAAAATCGAATGTTGGGGAAAATGACGGCGCAAAACTGCCAAAACCACCTCTTCCGAAGCCTGATCAGCCGCCGTCACCAGATCGCCAGGACGGCCTTTTTCAATAATTGCATCTTCTAACTTACCCCAGTAGCTTTGTAAAACCTCACCACCAGCTAAAGCCGCTTCTGTAGCTATATCGAGAAAAATTTGTAAATTTGTCATTTGTTAGTGGTCAGTTGTCATTTGTCATTTGTTAGTTGCTTCCTTCTCTCCCCTAGCCCCTAGCCTCTAGTCCCTAACCCCTCTCAACGAAAGGTACGGCGAAACTCAGTTGGAGTCAGGCGCATAGGCTTGTCTGGTTGCCAAATTCCTAAACCCATGATTCTCGCCCATTGTTGGGCACGTTCTAGACGTTGGTCGTATTTATGATTAAGCGATCGCGGAAAAAATAATACGTATCCTTGTTTAACTAATTCTTCATTCAACAACACCTTTTCTTTCCACACATAGGCTAAAGTCCGGCCAATTTTGTCTCTGGGTTCTACGTCAAATTCCAGAGTGACAATTTGTTCCGCACCCCCAATAAGCTTTTCTAAACCTTGCTTGGCGTCGTCGCCCCAGGGGCGCTGGCGGGTATCTGGCGCATCAACACCAATTAAACGCACCTGGGAAATCAAATTTGGTTGTTCCGCCATACCTAAAACTTCCAAACTTTGTCCACTGACTACCCGCGCTACTTTCACCTGCACTTGATTATTTGTCGGCTGTTTATTGGCTTGACAACTCACAAGGAGTAATAGACAAGCCAAAATTGCTATTTTTTGCACCAATCCGCCAAAATACGTCATCAAAGCCGTAATTTGCACCTTTGCGCCAACCAAATTTTAATCCTCATCTAACGGTAAACCCGCTTTGACTTTCCCTTTGGCAAAATAGCGCCCAAACTGGAGTTCATAGACTTCATCTTCGTCTTGTGTCTCCACTTCTAAATCAGAGCGGGGATAACTCACACATAATAAGGCATAACCTTGACGGCGTAACTCTGGAGACAAGCCTATTGCCTCTGGTTGGTAAATTTCTCCCGAAAGTACCCTCACAGCGCAGGTAGTGCAAGCACCATTACGGCAAGAAAACGGTAATTCTGTTCCTTGTTGTTCAGCACTGTGCAAAATGTAGCGGTCTTCTGGCACTTGTAAGGTGTATTCCTTGCCAGTATTGCGATCGTGAACTTTAATCTTGTATGTTTGGGACATCTTGATTGGGGATTTTAGCTTTCTTCACAAATCTCTTCTTAATTATCTTTGCATTTTTTGAGATTTCATCGTAGAATCATAAATCGTGGCACCTGGAGAGGTGGCCGAGTGGTTGAAGGCGCAGCACTGGAAATGCTGTTATGCGGCAACGTATACGAGGGTTCGAATCCCTCCCTCTCCGTTTTAAAAGATAGACTGAGAAACAACACAAAAAGTGAACTGTCGGCTTAACTTATATGGTTTTAGCTATTCGCCTATTAACAGTTCAAGATTATCACCGCATGGCAGAGGCGGGAATATTTCATCCAGAGGAACGGGTTGAGTTAATTGCTGGACAAATAATTCAGATGGTAGCTAAGGGAACATCTCACGAATCAGCCATTACTCGCATAGATAGGTTATTGCGGAATCGTATCAACCATGAAATTTTGCTGCGATTTCAGTCTCCAGTGCAATTGGATGATTATTCTGAACCAGAACCAGATATAGCTGTGGTAGTTCCTGATGCTTTAGATTATGAAGATTGGTTCTTCAGTAGCTATTATGCCAAATTATTAGTTATAGCACTCATATAAACACAAAAAAAGCATCTTTATTTTGCCAAAAGCCTTATATGTATTGACATCTGAATGGTATTTATTGTTAGCTGTAAATACAAACAGATTATTTTTATGTAAATTTACAGTTATGAGTAGCAAAAAAGATATTAAAATTTTAACAGAGCTTCTTGATTTAGACGATATAAAAGTTATCTCACATCGTCTTCATCCTGGGATTGGAATAATTTTACAAACCGAATCAAAACAGTTATTTAGTACTTGCCCCAGGTGTGGTACCAAAAGCCATAAATTACATCAAAATCATCGACATATTGTTAAAGACTTACCCTTAGGAGAAAAACCAGTATTTTTAGAAATTAATAGACGACAATTCAAATGTGAAATATGTAAAAAACCGTTTAGTGAAGACCTAGATTTTGTTAGCAAAAAAAGAACTTATACAAAA
>NZ_JACJRE010000010.1 GCF_014697075.1 Tolypothrix sp. FACHB-123
GATGTCAATACATATAAGGCTTTTGGCAAAATAAAGATGCTTTTTTTGTGTTTATATGAGTGCTATAACTAATAATTTGGCATAATAGCTACTGAAGAACCAAAATTATTATTTTTTTGTTGATATTGCTATAGTAAATATTATTTACCCTAGTCGCTAGATATTTGGTCTACTAAAACCAATAATGGTTGTGAAGAATTAATACAATTATCGATATCCTATACTATAAGAAATAGTATCTTTAGAATAAGTAATTCAATCAATATCAAAGATACAACCTGAGTAGGGGAGACAAAAACAAAAACACTTTTGTAAACAAAAGTTGTTTTCATATTTCGTGCTGAGAGGCGGTTTGCCGAAAACATTCCATCTTAAAATTGTCCTAAGTGGCGTGCGCATGGCGTACCACAATTAATTTCAGCGTCATTTTGAGGTTGGTGCAAGATCTAAACCTCCCGTTAAAAGCGATCGCTCCTAGCAACTAAATACAGTCAGCAATAAAATCCTCATTATTCCCAAATTTTGGCGATCGCATAATTCAATTCCACATTAAATTGCATACAGCCAAATTAGGGCATGGGGCATTGGGCATTGGGCATTGATTAATTATGTGTTTTACTTCCTCTGCCCCTCTGCTTCCTCTGCTTCCTCTGCCCCTCTGCTTCTCTCCCCCCTTCTCAACAACTGGGAACACTGCATAAATCAATAGGAGAACGCCAATGAAGATTGGTATTCCAAAAGAAGTATATCCTGGCGAACAGCGTGTAGCCGCTACGCCAGATACAGTCAAACGCTTGCAAAAGCTGGGTTTTGATGTATTAGTAGAAAGAAATGCTGGCTGCGGCGCAAACTTTAATGATGATGCTTACACCGCAGCACAATGTCAGATTGTCCCAGATGCAGCAACTTTATGGACAGAAGCAGATATTGTCCTCAAGGTGCGCCCACCGCAATTGCACCCAGATGCATGTAAACATGAAGTTGATTTACTGCATCAGGGAAGTACGTTAATTAGTTTTATTTGGCCTGCCCAAAATGGCGATTTATTGCAAAAATTAGTATCGCGTCAAGCTACAGTCTTGGCGATGGATGCAATCCCCCGGATTAGTCGAGCGCAAAAGCTAGATGCTTTAAGTTCAATGGCAAATTTGGCAGGGTATCGGGCGGTAATTGAAGCAGCTAACCACTTTGGGCGCTTCTTTAACGGACAAATTACCGCAGCCGGTAAGGTACCACCAGCCAAGGTAATGATTATTGGTGTGGGCGTTGCGGGATTAGCCGCCATTGGTACAGCTAAAGGATTAGGCGCAATTGTGCGCGCTTTTGATACTCGCTTAGTAGTTAAAGAACAGGTAGAAAGTCTCGGAGCAGAATTTCTCGAACTCAACTTTGCTGAAGATGGAACTGGTGAAGGCGGTTACGCCAAGGTGATGAGCGACGAATTCATCAAGGCGGAGATGGCGCTGTTTGCCGAGCAAGCCAAAGAAGTTGATATTATCATCACTACAGCCTTGATTCCTGGGAAAAAAGCACCAGTGCTAATTACTCAGGAAATGGTTGAGAGTATGAAAGAAGGTTCGGTAATTGTTGATTTAGCAGCCGAGCAAGGTGGGAATTGTGCCTGTACTCATCCCGGTGAAGTTTACCGTCACAAGGGAGTAACCATAGTTGGTTTAACAGATTTGCCTAGCCGCATGGCACAACAAGCCAGTCAACTTTACGGTACAAATCTTTACCATCTCCTCGAAGACATGGGAGGAGCAAAGAATTTTCAAGTCAATCTCGAAGATGAAGTCATTAGAGGCGCTTTAGTCGTTCATAGTGGCGAAATAACTTATCCACCGCCAAAAGTAGAGAAAAAAGTAGAGGTAACAGCAACCAAAAGTAGCAAAAGTGAAGATAAAGTCAAAGAGCCGATTCCAGTCTTAGCAACTGCGCCAGCTTCCCCAGTTCCCAGCACAGCCAAAGGTGGGAGTAATGTAATTTGGCTGTTATTGGTTGGTGTCGCCTTACTTGGTATTGGGATAAGTGCGCCGCCAGAATTTTTGTCTCATTTTATTGTGTTTGTTCTGGCTTGCTTTATTGGTTGGCAAGTAATTTGGAATGTCAAACCAGCATTGCATACACCACTAATGAGCGTGACTAACGCCATTAGCGGCATCATTATTCTCGGCGGGATGCTGCAAATATCGGGAACATCCAACTTATCTACAACAATTCTGGGAGCGATCGCAATTCTTGTCGGCACAATTAACATCTCCGGCGGTTTCCTAGTCACCCAAAGAATGCTCAAAATGTTCCAAAGGTAAAAGATTTATGTCAAATAATTTACTGACAGTAGCCTATATTGTCGCTAGCGCCTTATTCATTCTCAGCCTTGGGGGACTATCCGATCAAGAAACTGCACGCAAAGGCAATGTTTATGGCATCGTAGGAATGCTGATTGCTTTTGTAGCAACTGCCCTATCTCTAAATATCAATGCTTACGGTATCTTGGCTACAGTTGTTATTCCCGGAGCAGTTATAGGGGCAATTGTCGCTTCGCGGGTAGCCATGACTTCTATGCCAGAATTAGTAGCAATTCTGCATAGTTTTGTCGGTGCAGCCGCAGTTCTCGTTGGCATTGCTAATTATCTCCAAGAAACGCCACTGAATCCTGGAGAGTCCACAATCCACCAAATAGAAATATTTATTGGTGTATTTATTGGTGCAGTCACCTTTACTGGTTCAATCGTTGCCTTTGGTAAACTTAGAGGTATCATCAGCAGCAAACCCTTACTATTACCAGCAAGGCATTTATTAAACTTAGCTATGCTTGCGGCTGTAATCTGGCTTGGTAGTCAATTTCTCGGTGCAGAAGTAACAATCGGATTGCAACCTTTATTAATCATGTCTGCAATTGCCGCAGTTTTAGGCGTTCATCTTGTCATGGCAATTGGTGGCGCGGATATGCCGGTGGTAATTTCCATGCTCAACAGCTACTCTGGATGGGCGGCGGCGGCGGCTGGTTTCATGTTATCTAACGACTTACTGATTATTACCGGTGCATTAGTCGGTAGTAGTGGGGCAATCCTCAGCTACATCATGTGCAAAGCCATGAACCGTTCCTTCATCAGCGTCATTTTAGGCGGCTTTGGGGCGCAGACAACTAGCGCAACTATGGCAGATGGCGCACAGCCAGAAGGTAAAGTTAACTCAGCGACAGTAGAAGACACAGTAGAAATTCTTTGCCGTGCCAAGAGTGTGATCATTGTTCCTGGCTACGGTATGGCAGTAGCCCAAGCACAACATGGCGTTTCCGAAATTGTCAAACGATTGCGCGATCGCCGAATTAAAGTGCGTTTCGGTATTCATCCCGTAGCTGGACGTATGCCAGGACACATGAATGTTTTGTTAGCAGAAGCGAAAGTTCCTTATGATATCGTCTTAGAAATGGACGAAATTAATGAGGATTTTACGGAAACAGATGTAGTCTTAGTCATTGGTGCTAACGACACTGTTAACCCCAGCGCCTTAGAAAATCCCAATAGCCCCATTGCGGGAATGCCTGTACTCGAAGTTTGGAAAGCTGGTACAGTCATCGTCATGAAACGCAGTATGGCAAGCGGCTATGCTGGAGTAGAAAACCCGCTATTTTATAAGCCAAATACCCTGATGTTGTTTGGCGATGCGAAGAAAAATATTGATGCAACAGTCAGCAAACTTAGCGAATTAAGCGAGGAAAGCAGCAATATTAATCTAGTAGCGAAACCAGTATTTTCCACATAAGCATTGTTAGTGAGAATACTTGCGCTGATACCGCCATACCGCCGTCACCCTCAAGGGTGCGGCTAATTAAACAAAGCCTGCAAATGCAGGCTAATTTTTTTAGCCCACGCAGGTGGGCTTTGTATTAATAGCCCCAGGCTTCCAGCCTGCGGGCGATATATCGGGTATGCGATTGATAAAATGCGTAGGCGATCGCATCTCAACTGATTTGTCCAAGGGACATCCAATTTTTTAAATACCCATTTAAGACTTTGCCCTTAAAAGCTATGGTGTACACACAAGTTGCTTCATTAGCATTGTTAATGTAACGGCTCACATTGTTAATGTAACGGCTCACATTATTAATGTAACGACTGACATTGTTAATGTAACGGCTCACATTGTTAATGTAACGGCTCACATTGTTAATGTAACGGCTCACATTGTTAATGTAACGGCTCACATTGTTAATGTAACGGCTCACATTGTTAATGTAACGGCTCACATTGTTAATGTAACGGCTCACATTGTTAATGTAACGGCTCACATTGTTAATGTAACGGCTGACATTGTTAATGTAACAACCTAAGTGCAATCAAATAGTAGTAGGGGCACGGCATCCACAATCTTTTGGTGTATACAGTAATCTTATCGGTGCCGTGCCCCTACGAAATATTGCATCTCAGCCTAACTGAACTCTATTGAATTTTAAGCGATCGCACTGCTTTGTTATATTAATGCATCGGTCTGCGATCGCATTGCATCGAGTGACAATGCGATTGTATTGAGTGACAACGTTATAGCTGTAGTCACATAGGTTAAACACCTGGAAAGCGTGAATGCTAAGAATTGCAATAGTTTTACCCGATCCTGAATCGCAAAATCTCAAAGCGCGTAGACATCGCCAAAAAGCGAAGATGTAGCATTTTTTTCATATCAGTTAAGATAATTTGCATCAATCTTCTTTCTTTTTACCCTTTTGCTGGGAATTATGACGCAGGATGAGTTATTGCTACTGATAGATCGCGCGGCGGCTGAGGGTTGGCGAGAGTTAGACTTGTCGGGGCAAGAGTTGACTGAGATACCAGAGGCGCTAGCTAAATTAACCAATCTCACCCAGCTTCACCTCGGTGGCAACGAAATAACCGAGATACCAGAGGCGCTGGCACAATTAACCAATCTCACCCAGCTTGACCTCAGTGACAACCAAATAACCGAGATACTAGAGGCGCTGGCACAATTAACCAATCTGAGGGTACTTGACCTCAGTGACAACCAAATAACCGAGATACCAGAGGCGCTGGCACAATTAACCAATCTCACCCAGCTTGACCTCAGTGGCAACCAAATAACCAATATTCCATTAGAAATTCTTAATTCAAAAGATACAAAAAAGATTTTGAATTACTTGCGGCAAATTAGCACAAGTGAAACTCGACCATTACACGAAGCCAAACTCTTGCTCGTCGGACAAGGTAGCGTCGGCAAAACATCCCTCATCGAGCGATTAATCCGCAATAAATATGATAAAAATCAACCCCAAACCGACGGACTCAATGTCCAAACTTGGAACGTACAGGTCAATAGCAAAGACATCCGCCTGAATGTTTGGGACTTTGGCGGACAAGAAATTTATCATGCCACACATCAGTTTTTTCTCACTAAGTGCAGCCTCTATCTCCTAGTTTGTAATTGTCGCACCAGCGAAGAAGAAAACCGCATCGAATATTGGCTGAAACTAATCGAAACCTTCGGCGGACAGTCCCCCGTGATTATCGTTGGAAACAAAAAAGACGAACAACCCCTCGACATCAACCGCAAGGCATTACGCGAAAAATATCCTAACATCCAAGCCATTATCGAAACTTCCTGCCAAGAAAATATCGGCATTGATGAACTTCGCGCCGCAATTTTGCAACAAATCGCCAACCGCAAAGAAGTCTACGACCTTCTACCGCTCTCATGGTTTGAGGTCAAACAGCAACTTGAATCCATGCCTCAAGACTTCATCACCTACAATAACTATATCGGCATCTGCTACGAAAACAAAATTCCCGAAGAACAAAACCAAGAGCAACTCATCGATTTGTTGCATCGACTCGGCTTAGTTCTCAACTTCCGCGAGCATCCCATCCTCAAAGATACCAACGTCCTCAAACCCAACTGGGTGACAGAAGGCATTTACGCGCTCCTGAGCGATGAAATACTTAAAACTAAAAACAAAGGCATTTTCACCTATGCGGATCTCAGCCGCATCCTCAATCCAAAGCGTTACCCCACCCAGCGTCACGGCTATCTAATCGGGCTGATGAAAAAATTTGAGCTTTGCTTTGCCCTAGAATGTCAGCCACCACAATTCCTGATTGCGGGACTTCTGCCCAAAGACGAACCAGAGGAAACAGAATTAGAAGGCGAAACCCTGGAATTGCAATACCATTACAAAGTTCTCCCCGAAAGCATCATTTCTCGCTTCATCGTCATCACCCACGAAAAAATTCATAACCAAATCTATTGGCGCAGTGGCGTCATGTTGAGATATCAAGAACACAACGAAATCTACAACATTGCTTGCATCAAAGCCGATCCCGAAGACAAAAAAATCTTCATCACCATTAGCGGACGCAAAGAAACCCGTCGCTTATTTCTCGGTATACTCCGCGATGTCTTCAACAAAATCCACAAAAGTATCCCCAATCTCGAAATCACCGAATGGGTTCCCATCCCTGGCTATCCCAATCATCCGCCCCTCGACTACCAAGAACTTCTGGGACTTGAGGCAATGGGTGAAAGAACAGTCACCATCGGCAAACTAAAATTAAAACTCGATTTGCGTCAACTTTTAGATGGCTACGAATCACTAGAATCGCGTCGAAAGAAATCTGATATTTTTATTGTACCCAGCTATGAAGATCTTGTAGAAAGCAAAATAAATGTTGACATATCTTCTTAAATAAGAAATGTATATAAAAATATCCGATATACAATCCTTTTGACTGAAGATAAAGAATGAATATTGATTACAAAATATATGTAATTTTTCCTAACTCTCGGAAAAGCTTATGTGAAATTATTACTCAGCACATCATTGAATTATTTGGTAATACTATATGTTGTGAAGGTATTACATATAGTCTCAACAACATAGACATCAAAAAGATCAATAAAATTCTTCAAGATAAATGCATTTTAATTATTGGCTACGAAGGAAATATTTCTTATGAAAATTGTTATAAATTAGGAATGGCTCATGCAAAAGATAGAATTGTAATTCTCATCAATATACTTCCCAAAGATGATTATATTTTTAAAGAAAATCCTGAATATATAAGAAAACATTTTTTTGTAGCATTCCAAGTGAATAAAAAAGAATTAGAAAGAATAACAAAAACTCTAGAGGATATAATTAATGTTATTTTGATAAATGATTTTTCTAGTATTCTTTATTTGAAAGCTATACATTTGTGCAATGATTTGGAGGTAGAAACTAAAATTACTATTACTAAACTAGATAAAAATTTGTTTGAATCTCGACTAAGCAAGTATGAAGAATATTTTTTAAAACAACATCAAAAAAAATTATTCGATTTGTATTTAGAGGATGACAAGAGCTTGTATATTACTTTGCTATATTGTATTTGTGAAGATAAATATCAACTCCTAGAAATTGAAGATAAAGCAAATATACAGCAACAATCATTACCAATGGGTAATGATTTATCTAAACAAGAAATATTAGAGAATTTTTTGATCAGTATTACTAATAATTATAATATTCAGCAATATGGAAAAGGCGATAATTTTGGAGGCGATAATATTGATGGAGATAAAATAATCGGATGATGCTAAAAATTCTAGATGTGGTCGCGCTCAAAAATCATTTACCAGAATCTCCTTGCTGGACAAGTGGCAACCATTGTCTAAATCCTCACTGCCGAAGTATACGAGGTAGAATTTAGTGATGATGACGGTCAAACCTATGCCATGCAAGCTTTACCAGCCCATCAACTCCCAAAATTCAATGACAAACCCCTAAAAAATATGTCTAACACCATCAATCAACACGGCAAAGGCGATAACGTTGCAGGTGATAAAATCATGCACGATAAAATCCAAGGTGATAAAAACCAAAATGATTTCAAAGGCGCAACTATTGGAATTGTCGCTCAAAACCAAGCCCAAGTCACAGTAAGCAACTTTAATCAAACAAGCGGCGCAAGCGTAGCAGAACTAATGCAAATCATCAGCACCATGCGTCAAACAGCCGCCCAATTTCCCCCAGAAATCCGCGACGACATCATTATTGATATTGATGATGTAGAAGCAGAAATTCAAAAGCCAGAACAAGAACGCAAGACAGCCAAACTCAAAAAGCGTCTAACAGCTTTACTAACTGCTGTTAGTTTAATCGCTGCACCAATTGCAGGTATAACAGACTTTACAAACAATGTTATGGAAATAGGAAGCAAATTAAATATCGAACTCCCGCTTCCCCCTGGTAAATAGACTTATTCGCGTTAAGGCATTTTTATTTAAAAATAATGACATTGCCAGAAATGCGATCGCATTTTCACTTTATATAATGACATTGCCAGGAATGCGATCGCCTGAACCAAAAAATCACAACCCTCAATCCAACTCTCGCCGCCCTTCCAAAGCCCTAGCTAATGTCACCTCGTCGGCGTACTCCAAATCTCCACCCACAGGTAAACCAAAAGCAATTCGCGTCACCTTGGTAAATGGTTTCAATAGTTGACCGATATATAATGTCGTGGTTTCCCCTTCCACGCTGGGACTAATCGCTAAAATTACTTCTTGGGGTTTTTGTTGACTCACCCGCCTCACTAAAGCTTGAACAGTCAACTGTTCCGGGCCGATACCATCCATTGGCGAAATCACCCCGCCCAAAACGTGATACTTACCTTTGAACTCGCGGGTTTTTTCCAATGCAATCACATCACGGGAATCGGCGACTACACATATAGTATTGATATCGCGGTTAGGATTGCGACAGATTTCACAAACTGGTTCAGCAGATAAATGAAAGCAGACAGAACACAAGCCCACCTGTTTTTTAGCATCAATCAGAGCTTGTGCCAAAGCCTCTACTTCTGTTTCTGGTCGCTTCAAAATATGCAAAGCCAAGCGCTGGGCAGACTTAGGCCCCACTCCTGGTAGGCGTTGCAATTGCTCAATTAACCGTGCTAAAGGACGTGCGTAAACCGTAGCTTTATCTCCAGAATGTTTTACCTTAACTATGATGACATTCTTAGAGGATTTTGGACGAGCGATCGCCCAAATTGCGTAGATGCAGAGCAGCTTATCGTAGACATCGCCTAATTCCCATATATTTATATTGCAGTAGTTGTATTATTTGTTGAAATACCTGACTAATAGGGTATTTTTTGAAGGGAATTTCCTACTTAAATTCATATATTGCGAGATTATTAAGATATGTCAAATTCTCTCAATTTTAGTGACATTCAAAATCATTGGGCTGAAAAATGTATCAGAGAATTAGCCAAACGCGAAGTGATTAAAGGTTATCCAAATGGTACATTTCTACCAGAAAAGACAATTACTCGTGCTGAAGCTGCGGCGATTTTAATGAAAGCTTTTGTTAATCTGCCAGCCAGACGAAATCCGATGCAATTTTCGGATGTTTCACCAAATTTATGGGCAGAACAAGCAATTGAATTTGCTAGTGCTAGAGAATTTTTCCAAGGTTATCCTGATGGCACTTTTAAACCCAACGAATTGTTACCAAGGGTGCAAGCAATAACTATTTTGGTAAAAGGAGTAAATTTTAATTTAGTGCAAAACCCTGATGCAATTCTGCTAGAATTTTTAGATGATGCGGCGGAAATTCCTGATTATGCTAAAGCCGCGATCGCAACTGCTTGTCTAAACTTTTTCGCTGTCAATTATCCCAATGTCAGAAGGTTACGTCCCAATCAACCAATTACTAGAGGCGAATTTGCGGCTTTAATTTGTCAAGCTTTATTTCTGTGGAATTTAGTGCCATCAAAATATGTAGTTGGTAGCGATATATTTAAAATTCAGCCGCAGTTTGATGCTGTAGAAGGTTTTTCTGATGGTGTAGCTTGGGTGCAAATTGGCAAGAAATGGGGTGTAATCGATAAAACTGGCAAAATAATTATAGCACCGCAATATTATGAGCATTACCCGTTTTCTTATGGGTTAGGATTAGTAACTATTGGTGGTAAATATCGCTATATAGACAAGACAGGTAAAATAGCGATCGCGCAAAATGTTGACAAAGCTTTTCCTTTTTATGAAGGTTTAGCCACGATTATAGTTAATGGCAAGATAGGCTACATTGATACCACAGGTAAAATTGTCATTAAACCGCAATTTGATTCTCCAAGAGGTTTATTCGGTTTTGCACATTTCTCTGAAGGTTTAGCAGCAGTTGGCTATCAAGAGAAAGTTGGTTTTATTGATAAATCAGGAAAATTTATTATTAAACCACAATTTCTCTGGGCTGATGCTTTTTATGATGGAGTAGCATTTGCTTCAACAAATTCAGTTTTTGGTTTTATTGATAAATCAGGGAAATTTACTGAAGTAGAGAAATTAGATACAGTAGATGTCAGCAGTCCTTTTTATGATGGATTGGCAAGATTTCCAGTCAATGGTGGTTATGTTTTTATTAATAAAACTGGAAAAAAGGCATTTCCGATAATATTTCCCTATGCCTCAAATTTTTCTGAAGGTTTAGCCGTAGTATCTATAAATGATAAAAGACAGTTTATTGATACTACTGGTAAATTTGTTCTGCAAAATAAATTTGATTCAGTATCAGACTTTTCTGATGGTGTTGCGTGGGTAACCATTGGTGAAAAACAAAGTTATATTAATCGCAATGGTGATGTGTTAATTAAACCTCGCTATATTGTGAATTATCATACTTTTTTTGAAGATTTAGCTGGGGTATTTGTAGGTGGTCAATTGAATTCATACAATTTTGTCGGTAAATGGGGTTATATTGCTAAAGCAAAATAACCTTTTAAAATAATTCGTAGTTCGTAATACTTCGACTTCGCTCAGTACAAGTGACGCTCCTTCGTCGCTAACGCTGCGCTAACGTAATTCGTAATTAATATTTATGAAAACATATAGTTTATCTCAATTTAATATAAAAATGCACGTAATTCTTTTCAAAAATTTGTAACTGAAAAAACTCTGCGTACCTTTGCGTTAACCTTAGCGTAACTTTGCGTTCAAAAAAGATATAGTTTTGTGCAGCTTCACAAATAAAAAAATGGGTATGGTGTTATTTCCATACCCATTAAATTAACTAATTTTCAATTAGTGATTATAGCTGCGCATACTGAGGTTTCTCAGGTACATCAGTGTACTCAGCCACAATTTGCCGGAATTCAGCACCGTCAATGGTTTCTTTTTCAATCAGCAAATCGACTAAACGGTCAGTGACGCTGCGATTATCACGAATAAGCTTCTTGGCGTTTTCGTAACAGTCTTCAACGATCGCTCTCACTTGACCATCAATCCGAGATGCAATAGATTCAGAATACTCAGATCTGGTTGTCCAGTCACGACCTAAGAACACTTCACCTTGTTGGCTTTCCAAGGACAAGGGGCCTAAATCTGACATCCCGAAGCGGGTAACCATTTGTCTAGCCATTCCCGATAACTGTTGTAAGTCACCACCAGCACCAGTAGTAACTTCAGCCGCACCAAAAATTACCTCTTCGGCTGCGCGTCCACCTAAAGCACCAGTAATCCGCGCTTTCAACTGAGAACGGGAAATTAAACCCTGTTCTTCGTTGGGAGTAAACCAAGTTAAACCTTGTGCTTGTCCGCGAGGAATGAGGGTAACTTTTTGTACTGGGTCGTGGTCTTTTAACAGTGTTCCCACTAAGGCGTGTCCGACTTCGTGGTAAGCAATTAAGCGCTTGCTCTTGCTGTCAACTAAGGGAGTACCTTCCATCCCCGCAACTACCCGATCAACCGCATCATCAATTTCGGTGAGGGTAATGCCTTCTTTGCGTCTTCTGGCGGTGAGAATTGCCGCTTCGTTGAGCAAGTTGGCTAAATCTGCACCTGTAAATCCAGGAGTACGACGAGCGATCGCATCTAAGGATACACTGGGGTCTAATTTCTTATTGCGGGCGTGGACTTGTAAAATTTCCAAACGTCCTTTGATGTCTGGTGCATCCACTGTTACTTGGCGGTCAAAGCGTCCGGGACGTAACAATGCTGAGTCTAATACGTCGGGACGGTTGGTAGCAGCAATAATAATGATGCCTGTGTTACCTTCAAAACCATCCATTTCGGTTAGTAGCTGGTTGAGAGTTTGCTCTCTTTCGTCGTTACCACCACCGATACCTGCACCACGCTGTCTACCTACAGCGTCAATTTCATCGATAAAGATGATACAAGGAGCGTTGTCTTTAGCTTTCTTGAACAAGTCGCGGACACGGGAAGCACCCACACCAACGAACATTTCCACGAATTCCGAACCAGAAATACTAAAGAAAGGTACGCCAGCTTCCCCAGCGATCGCTTTTGCTAGTAAAGTTTTACCGGTTCCTGGAGGGCCTACTAACAGCACGCCTTTAGGAATCCGCGCACCTACAGCAGTAAATCTTTCTGGCTGTTTGAGGAAGGTGACAACTTCTTGTAATTCCTCTTTCGCTTCTTCAATACCTGCTACATCGTCAAATTTCACCCCGGTTTTGGCTTCCATTTGAAACCGCGCTCTCGACTTACCGAAGTTCATTGCTTGACCGGGTCCGCCGGGAAGATTACTGGAGCGACGGAACAAAAAGAACAAACCGGTAATCAATAAAATTGGGAAAACTAAATTGCCCAATAAACCCCAAATAGCGCCATCATTGCGCATGGGATGAGCATCAAAACTAATTCCTTTGTCTTTAAGCTTGCTGATTAACTCAGGCGCGTTCACAGGTAAATCCACCCGCCACCGTTGGACACGATTTTCGATGTCTTGATCGACGGCTTCGACAATTGCTGTTCTGCCACCTTCATACAAATCTACGCTGCTGACGCGACCAGCATCCACATATTCCAGAAAGCGACCATAAGTCATGCGGGTATTGGCTGCATTTTTCGTCATATCAGCCGGCGCACCTGCAAATGCCCCTTGCCAAAAGAAAAAGCCAATTACCAAAGCAGGCAATGTCCAAAGTAGAAGGACTTTCCAAGAAAATTTCATCTTTATCTGCCTCTAGATGCCAATAGAACTCATCAGCTTTAGCAACCAAATGATGTAATCATCCTGCAATTTCAGGATGAGAGTTGAGTAAAAACTATAAAATTTTTCAACTTAACTGAACCTTGTAAGCTGCGCTACCCTTTGGTAACGCTACCACAAAGGCTTTTAATGGGGGAATTCAAAAGTTTTTGTCATCATCCATCCTTTACTTGGTTGCTAAATCGCTGGGAAACGGATCTTGATAAATCCATTTTGCTTAATCTGATGTTTTACGCGCATCGCTATAGAAACTCTAAGGGCCTTACAGCAAATCTATAACGACATCACGAATCTTAATTAAAGTTAACTTAATTTTAATACAAAACTACACCCCAAAAGCAACGAGAATTAAGAAAAGTCCCCAAGACGAAGCATTATTAAAGCTTGCTTCCTTAATCCTGGGCGCTTCTCTACTCTTCTATCCTATTGTCAATGCTTGATTTTGGATGCGGAAATCCTAGCGGTGTAGCTGATGTATTTGCGGCGACAAACAGCCATCTGTGGGAGCGCCTACAAGCACCCACCACCAAATGAAGCAATTCAAAATTCAAAATTCAAAATTCAAAATTAAAGACAGCTACCCTTTGTGGGTGGGGTTTCAACCTTTGCGAATTTTGATAAAATCTAGCCCCTACTTCACTTCTGTAATTTGCAGCGTGTAAGGCAAATACTTATCTTGGACATAGGAACCCACCCAAATTTGGTAAGTTCCGGGGAGCCATTCACCCGCAATACCAGGATTTTGACCATCTGACAACTCGTCATTGCACCAGATACCACCAGGCCCTTTGACGATAATTGTCGTATCTTCAGGACTTTGCACTTGCACCTTCAAGTAGTCAAATTTACTAGTTAACTCTAATTTATGGTCTGGAGCTTCATCGACAAATCCCGTACAGGGGCCAGTGGGAGTAGCCGGACGCTTTGATACTTGATTTCCGGGAATTGAGCCGCCACTCATCCCCCGAACTGTAAACGGATCTGGGGAAAAATTTTTGCCGATGGTAACATCTCCAAATATGGGTGGTGTTTGTTGCGTATCCGCTCTGGTGTAAGTTGTTGATGTAACGAAGAATGCAAGTATCAAAAATGGTAAGCTTATCCCTTTATTGAAGGCTATTTTCGGCATTTTAACTACATGGTTATCTAAGTGTAGATAAAGACATTAATTTTACACAAAATGTTCCCGAACAATAGAATAATTAACTAGGTTGTTATTGGGCATTGGGCATTGGGCATTGGGCATTGGTCAACAGTTAACAGTCAACGGTCAACGGTCAACAGTCAACAGTCAAGCATCATCAATTGTTCTGGTTGCTTTAATTATTAATAAAGGCGCACATAGGTACGCCTCTAAAAATCTAAAATTTTTATAAAGACTGGTAGTTTGTCGCTGTATCAGATGCGATCGCTATTTAACTACCAGCAGTTATGGCTTGATTCAAACGCGAGCGATCTAAACCAATTTGGTTGAGTAGTAACCAAGATTGAATCAAATCGGGGCCGTGAACATCTCCTGTTAAGCCGGCGCGGAGCGATCGCATTACTAAACCTTTCTTGACATTTTGCGCTTTGACTACTTGCTTGATAATCTCCTGGGCGCTGGCTTCGTCTAATTTTTCTTGATTGTCTAAAGCTGTCAAAATGCTTTGCAGCGCCGCCGCAGAACCTTCTTGCTGCAATTGTTTCACTGCTTCTTCGCTAAATTCTACGGTATCGCTAAAAAACAGTTGGCTTTGCTCTACCGCATCTTTGAGGCGAGTTAAGCTAGGGGCAATTAACGCTACTAGCTTTTCTAACCAAGCTCGTTCTCTGCCACCCTCAAATTTAAAACCAGCTTCTTCCCAATAAGGTATGAGTAAATCTGTCAGCTTGTCTACTGGGGTATGGTGGATGTACTGACTGTTTAACCAATCTAACTTCGCCCAGTCGAACTTTGCACCGGCTTTATTCACACGCTCAAAGCCGAAGTCTTTCGCTGCTGATTCTAAGGTAAATATTTCTTGAGTCGAGTCTAATGGTGACCAACCCAACAAAGTCATGTAATTAACTAAACCTTCAGAAGTAAAGCCTAATTTTTTAAAATCAGAAATCGAGGTTACGCCATCACGCTTCGACAGCTTGCGCCCTTCCATATTTAAAATTAGCGGTGAATGGGCAAATTCGGGTATTTTTGCTCCCAAGGCTTCGTAAAGCAGAATTTGCTTAGCTGTATTGGCGATATGGTCTTCACCCCGGATGATATGGGTGATTTGCATATCTATATCATCAACTACAACCACAAAGTTGTACAACGGTTGACCAACTCCGGCTTCGGAAGCGCGAGCAATGACCATATCACCGCCCAAATCGCTACCGCGCCAAGACATTTTGCCTCTAACTAAGTCATTCCAGACAATTTCCCGCTCATCTTCAATTTTGAAGCGAATAACAAAACTACGTCCTTCTGCTTTAAAAGCCGCTTCTTGTTCTGGGGTAAGATTGCGGTGACGGTTATCATAACGCGGTGCTTCCCCTTTAGCTTTTTGCGCTTCTCGTAAAGCTTCTAATTCTTCCGAGGTGGTATAACAGCGATAAGCTAACCCTTGTGCTAAGAGCTTTTCTACTGCTTGTTTATAGAGATCCAGGCGTTGAGATTGAAAAAATGGCCCCTCATCCCAGTTCAAACCCAACCAGCGCAAACCCTCGAGAATATTCTCTGTATATTCAGGACGCGATCGCTCTAAGTCTGTGTCTTCAATCCGCAAAATAAACTTCCCGCCGTGGTGACGAGCAAATAACCAGTTAAATACAGCAGTTCTCGCTGTACCAATATGTAAATTTCCCGTGGGACTGGGAGCAATCCGAACTCTAACTGTCACAGTTCTTTCTCTCTTTCTCAAAGCACGATCACTATAACAAGCGCTGAGTTTTAGGCGATCGCTAATGAGATAGAATTTACAAATAAACTTCTTCCACTAGCGTCTACTTAAGACTCAGCACTTGTAACTTATCTAATTCAACGGGACTGACGGGGCTCGAACCCGCAACTTCCGCCGTGACAGGGCGGTGCTCTAACCAATTGAACTACAGTCCCTCAATCGGCAACTTTGTTATTATGTACCGTTTCACTTGGGTTGTCAACTATCTGGAAGAAAAATTTCGGGCATGGGGCATTGGAAACAATTTTAGATTTTAGATTTTGGATTTTAGATTAGACCTAGCTTGAAAAAGTCCTAATTTTCGCGTTCTTCTTTGCGCCTTTGCGGCTACCCTGAGGGAAGCCGCTCCGCGTCTATGCGTGAGCTTGTCAAATGATTAATCAACAACACCAAAAGATTTATGCAAGAAGTCTATTGAATTCCAATCCAAAATCGTAAATCCAAAATCCAAAATTTCTTGTCCCCCCTTCGCCATATCTCTTCACACAACACCCGCTCCCACAGCGGGGGGCTTTGCGCCTAAACGCTGCTGAATCTGGGATTGCATTTGCTTATACTGCTGCTTTAAGATGTTTTTGCTCAACTGGGCTTGAGCAGAATTTGGTAAGCTTTGGCTCTGTTTTACCCAAGTTTTCAAGAGTTGTCGCTGGGTGGGATCGATGTAACTGCTGATAACGCTGATACAGGAATGGGGTGGTTCGAGAGTAAATAAAATTAACGGGTAGCGTTCATTTTCTGCTAAGGCAGTTACTAGGCGTTGATTTTGTGGGTTTTGCATATCTAAGTAGCAAGGTAGCCACTTAGGTACAAGTAGGCGATTGTATAAAACTGTCAGCCACAGTAGCATCGGGTGAGGGGATGTAATAAACAGAAATTCGTTGTGACGAATTGAAAGGCTGCGTTTTTTGATTTCTTGACTGGATAACATCAGCCACAGCGCTCCTACAGATCCCGGTTCGGTATCGATAATTTGGGGAAAGACAATTTCTTGAATGGGTTTTTTCTCAGGCCAGGTAAGTTTGTAGCAGGCTTGTTCTACAGCTAGGGGTAACTCAGAGTTCTTGGGTAATTCTGGAGGGAGATGGTTGTCTACTAACCCCGTACTGGTATTTGACGGCAAGGTGAAATAATGGGAGCGATTGATTTTTTCCAACACTTGCAGCAGTTGAGCAATATTTTGGGGGCGATCGCTGGCTTTTTTCGCCAAACAAGCCATAATTAAATCATTTAATTCTCGGGGCAATTTTAGATTGGGTTTGACTTGAGCGATCGTTCTTGGCGCTTGAAAGTGATGTGCTTTATACCAAGCACCAAAATGATCTGTTTCTGGCTGCCAAGGTTTTTCACCTGTCAGCATTTCAAACATCATTACCCCTAAACTATAAATATCAGAGCGACTATCTAATTCTTCTGCTTCTAACTGTTCTGGTGAACAATAAGGTAATGTGCCGTGAAATCCTTTATTGGTGCTATTAGTTGCGACATGATTTAAAAATTTTGCAATGCCAAAATCTAGGATTTTTACTAACTGACCTAAGATAGGGTCGGGAATAACTAATATGTTGGTTGGCTTAATATCTCTATGCACTAATGGATAAATATTGCCATCAATGTTGATACCTTGATGGGCACATTGTAAGCCCAAACAAATCTGGCGGATTAAAGTCATAAACATAGGCAAGTTCATCGGAATTAATTCCTTTAAACACTTACCCGATAAATATTCCATGACGTAAAAAGGATTGCCTGTTTCACTTACGCCATAATCATACGCTCTAACTATATGTATACTTTTTTGGCTCAAAGCTG
This sequence comes from Tolypothrix sp. FACHB-123, assembly GCF_014697075.1. Taxonomy (GTDB): domain Bacteria; phylum Cyanobacteriota; class Cyanobacteriia; order Cyanobacteriales; family Nostocaceae; genus Aulosira. The sequence continues at coordinate 17,737 of NZ_JACJRE010000010.1, forward strand.
CACTCATCAATGCTTCTTTGGCAAAATCCTTTTGCATCTTTGGTTCGCAAACAGTCTGAGCGAGGAATTTAATTGCTACTGGGGTTCCTCCCAGCAACATATCATTAGCTAAAAAAACCTTGCCCATACCTCCATTGCCAATTAACTCGAGCAGTTGATAACGATTGGCAAGTAACTTTGTCACTTTTGGAGATGCAAATGAGCTTTTATTCACCTTTACAACCTCTTAAGACTCCCCTTTATTAATTATTTATCCAAATTATAAAAATAATACTATTACTTAATTATTCTCAACTTAAATCCAGTCTGATAAATTATTTTTTTCTAAAAAAGTAATAATATATTTTTAATAGCCAATTTTTTAAACTTGTTTCTTTATTCTCTGGAATTTCTACTAATTTGCGGATGATTCCAGGTTTTAACCTTTCATAATCTGCCTTTAAAATGATTTTTGCTTGCTTGGTAGAGATAAATTCCTGGTAATTTTGCTTATTTGCTAACCAATCTGTTAAGTACTGACGCTGGCTAGCACTCAGGGTTAAGGTAATTACATGTTTACAATTGGTCGGCTCTTCTATAGAAAAAAATAGTAAGTGATAGTAGCCTGCTTCTACTAAACTCCGCACTATTTTTTGCCCCCGTCCATCATTCATATCTAAAAAGCAAGAGAGCCATTTTGTTTGGGATTTTTGGGCATTATGTAAGACTGTAACCCATAATATCATGGGATAGATATTCATTTTAGCAATAAATTCAGTGCCATATTTTTTATCTAAAAATTTGGCAATTTCTTGTTTCGGTAACATTGCCCAAAAAGTGGGAATAGTACCTTGTAATGTATGTAATAAGTAGGGAAAGCCAATTGGTGCAATTGGTCTATTCTTTGGCCAGGTTTTTTGTAAGCATTCTTTTTCTGTTAATGAAGTTACAGGTACTATTTGTAGAGTAGATGGCTGTAAGTTATCATCACTATTATTAGTAGCTGACTGTTCGATTTGTAATTTGATTTGGTCTAAATTAGTCAAAATTTCTTTGATACTTTGCGGGCGATCGCCTACTTCTTTGGCTAAACAACTCATCACTAATTTCTGCAATTTTGGCGGAATCGCTAATTGAGAATTTACTTCCTCAAATGTAGGTGGAATTTGAAAGTGATGGGCTTGATACCAAGTACCAAATGAGTTACTTGTTGTTTGAAATGGATGTTTTCCTGCCAGCATTTCAAACATTAAGATGCCTAAACTATAGATATCAGAACGCACATCTAGTAGTTTGCGTCCTTCCATGTGTTCGGGAGAGCAGTAAGGTAAACTACCGATAAAGGAGTCAGTCAGTGTCATCCCACTGCGCTCTGTTAAAAATTTTGCAATGCCAAAATCAAGAATTTTGACGATATTATCTTTTTTCAGTTCTTCTAACAAGAAGATATTTTCTGGTTTAATATCTCGATGAACAACGGGATAGTTTTCTCCTTTGAGGATGATACCTTGATGAGCGCATTGCAAACCCAGACAAATTTGTTGGCAAATATCTAATATTTTTGTTAAAGATAATGTTTGATTTTTCAGAATACGTTTGAGATTTTTACCTTGGAGATATTCCATCACATAAAAAGGAATATTTTCTTCGGTAACACCATAACTAAATACCCGGACAATATTTTTACTTTTACGTCCTAATTGTGCGCCAATAAAGATTTCTCTAGCAAATCTTTGGGATATTTGCTGACTTCCCAAGCTAAGTGATAGGATTTTGACTGCAACTGCCATTCCACCTTTGGCAACATCTTCTGCTAGGTAAACCCTACCCATTCCTCCTTTGCCAATTAAATCTCTAATTAAATAGCGGTTATTTAAAAATTTTCCAATATAAATATCTAATTCAGTTTTGGAGTTGGCTAGATTCGGAATTGGATTCTGCACCATAAAATTACTGATTTTAAAAATTAGATAGTTATTAACATAACTCTCTTTAAAACTATATTTTATCTATAAAAAACGTTAATAATTTTAGAGAATTTATCATGTCGAGTAAAATTTACTCCAAACCTTGGTGAATTTTTAATAAAATTACAAAAAATTATCTGTAACAGTTCTTAAACATGGTGTAACATATTTGTTTTGCAAAATGTATGGGAGATTCCACTGAATCCCTAAATCAGGATGGTGGTTTCACCCCTTATTTTGCGTAAATATACGTAAAATTTAGAACCAAAGTCCTGATTAAAAAGTCATTACCAGCAGCTAAAATTTAGCGTTGGAAAATGGGGATGAGACGCCGTAAGACTCTCATCAGAGGTGATTCGATTTTCAGCTTAAAGGCTAGGATTTGGGTACGTTGTAAAGAGTTAAAATTGTTGTCGCTGACAAGTATTAATGAGCGTTGACCATCAGGTAATTTGGGGCCGAGGGTTAAGCCTTCGATATTGTCGAGCAGTACTTCTAAACCTCGCAAGTCTAATAACAGTTTTTTTTGAACGGGTTTGATTTTTTGGGAGTTAATACTTAAGAGGCTATCGATATGCCCAATATCATCAGCACCTTCTAGGGAAACCTGAAATAATAAAATAGCAAATCCTAAGCCGGTAAACGACCGTTCTAAACTCAGGAAATTTCCCCGATCGTCAAGGGCAACTAAATCAGGCAATCCGCTAGCAAACTTACCAGTAAAATTCAAAAAGGATGATATTGGTTCAGTTTGATAAAGGTATTCCTTTTCTGGCTGCTGGGTTTGTAAATTATACTGTATAATTCGGCAGGAAGTGCTGGTATTAGGTTGCGCTTCTACACCATCTTGAATTAGAGCATTTTCAGTGGCTGTAAATAGCTTTGCTTCGTTTGGTGTAATGGTGAGGTTTTCAAAAGCCAAATTATCGCGGATACCATACTGACCATTTTTAGCGGGTAAAAATTTGTTTGGTATGGGTAGTGTTGTAATTACCTTACCAGTAGATAAAGAAAATTCTTTAATAAAAGGATTAACGAGTTCTTTAGCATCACCTTCCGAAGAAACAAAGACAGTATTTTTGCTAGTGAAGGCAATTCCTTCGGTATCGCTGGTAGCTCTAGCAAACGTGTTACCATTTTCATTTAAGAGTGTTGTAACCGCAACAGGAACAACACCATTATTTTTGAGCGAACCTGTACTCAAATCTATTTTCAAAGTATAGAAACGAGTAGGAGCTTTTTCACTGCGGTCGTCAGAAATTGCATAATAAAGGTCTTTTTTGGGATCGTAGGTAATTCCCGATAAACCACCAACGGGGGTGTTTTGGAAGGACAATCCTTTAGGAAGAGTGGCTTGTCCGATAAACTGGATCTGACTAACGGTAACAGCCGCTGATGCGATATTGCTCCAACAAAGACTGATAATAAGTATGGGGATAATAAAATAAATAATTCTTCGTCTAGCGAAAATTTTTTGGATAAGCTGCATGGATAGCGATCGCTAAAATTAAAGTGTCAAAGTCACCAAACACAATATCATTGAATTAAGGCAGATGGTAGAAGAAGGGGTGAGTGACTGTTGACTGTTGAGTGATGACTGTTGAGTGATGACTGTTGAGTGATGACTGTTGAGTGATGACTGTTGACTGTTGAGTGTTGACTGTTGTTAGGCGGGGCGTAGATAGTATTCTTTTTGGAAAAATTGTACTAGCCAGTCTTTGACGTTGCGGGTGGCGAGGCAGTCATCTTCGTTGTAGCGTTGAATTATATCTAATAAAGTGCGATCGCCTGTCTCTAACCACAGGTCGTACCAGTAAATACACTTAGCTCCACTAGCTTCTTTATCGCGCCATTCAAACCCTAACCAACGCGCAATGGCTTTTAAAGCGTAGCTTTCTATCGGTAAGGCGACGCTTTGAGTTAATTGTTCATAAACATCCACAAATCTATTTAATATCGGACGCACAGAAGAATAGGGAGTTTGGTAAAGCTTTGCTAGTCGTTTGACTGTGTCGAATTCGTAAGCACAAAAATGATAAATTGGGGCTTCGGGATATTGCCAAACCAAATCTAAAAATTGTCGCCACACTAATTCTTCGTCTTCTGGTTTTTCGGCTAACAGAGAATAAAACTGTTCTGTGTTGGTTTGCCTGTTGACTACCAAAACGCCTAAGAGATAATTTAAATTTAAGTCCGGCTGTGCCTCAATATCAAAATAAATCTCAATAGGGGCTGTGTAAGTAATAGTTTCTAAAGGTAAGGGGTAAGGTAAGATAAACGGACGATTTTGCAGTACAGATTGAGCTTGTACTACTAATTTATGGGCTACCTCATGGTCAAAACCAGTAAGATTTTCGAGGATACTGGGACTGGTACTAGCTAGGGATTCCAGTGTATTTATCTCTAGTTCTTGGAGTTGAGTGTAGCGAACCGGTGTGACTCCCGGTAACAAAGAAAGGTGTTTTTGCGATTGAGCGATCGCGTAACATTGACTATACCAATGGCAAAGATTGCATTTTTGGCGAGAAATAAATACTTCTGCACCATCAGATGACTCTAAAGCTGCTATCAACTCTGACAATATCAGCTGCATCTGTGGCGTCCATTTCAGTAAATCTACTGCATAAGTATTTTCTCTGGTACGCAATTGCAATAAACCCGTGTGGGGTGAGGTTCCCTGGAATTTTGCTAAAACTTGAGCATGAAATGCAACTCCTACTTGATATTCCTGCTTGGGACGTTTCCCCATTTCCAAATTTGCGGGGACATACATCCAATCGCCAAAACGAGATTGTCCAGGTTGTTTTACGAGTAAATCTGGACAGCTGAGCAGGGTATATTTTTGATAATCTGGGGAAGCAGAGAAATTTTCACTTTCTGTATTTACCCATTCGTCGTAACTAACTAACAATATTCCCCGATGAATATATTCAACCCCACGTTGCATCAATTCTAAAGTTGCGGCTTGTCCAGCTTCCCAGTCTCTTCTGGGATAATCTGGCTGATGGTAAGACAAATTTGCCAAAATACTCTTTTGATAAGCAATTTTGTCTTGTTGCAGTTTTAGCAGCAACTCATTGGGAGTGTCTCGCTGGGTTTTATCACCGCGACTATCTAGAAAAGGTCGGCGCTTACAGCGTTGATATTGCAGTAACAGATCGGCATTTATTAGCATTCCTTTAAGCTAGCAAGAATTAGCATTTTCTGGGAGTCCAAAGTCCATAGTCAACAGTTAACAGTCAACAGTCAAGGGTCAAGCGTCAACAATTTCTTAACCAATGACCACACACTATTTTTGCCAGTTTAATCCAAAATGAGTATGACTAGTTTTTCTGCCCTACAAAAGAATTTGCATAGCTATCGAGAGCAATTTCCAGCTTTAGCGAATAAGGCATATTTTAATTATGGCGGGCAAGGGCCAATGCCTCAAGGAGTAATGGCGGCGATTAGCGAAACTCAAATGCAAATCCAAAGCTTAGGCCCTTTTGGTAATGAAGTGGGGCGTTGGATTGGCTTAAACGTTAATGCGACAAAAGAAGCGATCGCATCTGAATTTAATGTACCAGCAAATACGATTACTCTCACAGAAAATGTCACAGTTGGTTGCAATATCGCCATGTGGGGTATTGAGTGGCGTTCTGGCGACCATATACTACTTTCCGATTGCGAACATCAAGGAATTATCGCTATTTCTCAAGAAATCAGTCGCAGGTTTGGGGTAGAAGTTACCACTTGTCCTTTGATGGATACTTTAAATATAGGTGATCCTGTAGAAGCGATCGCCCAAAATTTACGCCCTAATACTCGTCTGGTGGTTTTAAGTCATATCCTCTGGAATACAGGTCAAGTTTTACCTCTAGACAAAATTGCCGAAGTATGCAGGAATAATAATTCGCTACTTTTAGTAGATGCGGCTCAGTCTGTTGGGGCTATGCCGTTAAACTTAACTCAATTAGGAGTAGATTTTTATGCTTTCACCGGTCACAAGTGGTTATGCGGCCCTGCTGGTGTAGGCGGTTTATATGTGCGTCCGGAAGTCAAAGCTAGTTTGAGTCCTACTTTTGTTGGTTGGCGGAGTGTGATTTTAAGCGATCGCGGTCAGCCGATAGATTGGAATCCCGACGGTAGTCAGTATGAAGTCGCAACATCAGATTATCCATTGTACGTTGGTTTAAAAGAGGCGATCGCTATTCATCGTCAATGGGGAACCGCAGAGGAACGCTATCAACAAATTTGTCGCCACAGTGAATACCTATGGCGACAATTAACAGTTTTACCTAATGTCAAATGTTTGCGGACATCTCCTCCCGAAAGTGGTTTAGTTTCGTTTCAACTAGCGAACCAAAAACCCCAAACTACTTTAAAGTTAGTCCAATTTTTAGAATCACAAAGGCTATTCATTCGCCAAATTCGCGATCCTGATTGTGTCCGCGCCTGCGTGCATTACTTTACTTTAGAATCAGAAATCGACCAATTAGTTGCAGCCGTACAAAAATTTACCTTGTCTTAGGAAATAGTAGACAAAGGGGGTGGGGAAATGACACCTAACAACTGACAACTGACAACTGACAACTGACAACTGACTATTGACTATTCCCAAAATCAAACTGTACTTGGGTTCCGTCATTCCCATTAAAAGATTGAACAGGAACAAAGAATACAGAACTATTTGGTGCTGATAGGGCTTCTGTTAATCGTGAATCTTCAGCAGTTATATTATTAGCTTGATTTTCATTGTAAGTAACTGCTGGATTTTTTTGCTCAAAAAAGATTTGAAAATCCTGTTGTGAACTTCGATTATTTATTCCCGTTAACGAATCACCAGTGATTGCATCATATTGTTGTATATCTAGGTTTGCTGCCCCTGATGACTGTGCTTGAACCGGGCTTACTAAGCTTGTAAAAGCTGTCATGATTGCTAGCAAAGTAACAATTCTAGCGTTCATAAATTTTATCCCAATTCTTTGAGTAGTTTTTGTTTTTATTGTCCTAGAGATTTTTTTCATGAACCTATAATAAGGTTCATCTTTACAATTAATTGTAATTAACTATACTTAACCAGTCAATAAAATCTCATGTATCTTAAGGTTAAATTTAATTTTTAATTAAAGCAGGCAGAAGGATAATTTTTAGCGTTTGTTATGCCTTGATTTTAAATATTTTTAAGAAATATTGCAAATTATATGGAATTCCTACATTTTTATAATCATTAATTAATGCAGCGAAAAAATAAAGTGTCTTTGATGAGCTTATAAATGTTATGCATCTGCCAAAAGTATGAATTTTATAATTGAAATTGAGAGCGATCGCATATTTTTGCTTGGTTTTTAGCAAGTGCTTAAGTACGGCAAAATCGACCAAATAAAGCCCTAACTATTAGCGTATTTTCCCTTCATAATTAATGTGATTAAAATTAAATTGTAAGTAAAGATGAGTCAGTCAGAGTTTGAAGACTGGCTTTATACCTATAAATCAAAATCATAGTAATTTCATTAGTCGATTTTTATACTTCTATCTATTTCAAGGTCAAAAATGAGTAAAGTTCTACTTATTGGCGTAACTGGTGGTACTGGTGGGAATGTCGTCAAAGGCTTCCTCGAACAAGGCGTGACTAATCTGCGTGCAATCACCAGGAAAATAGACCTTAATCGTATTTCTTTATCCAAGTTGAATAATGCCAAAGTTGAGCTAGTTGAAGCTAACCTAGATGATGCAAACTCCCTTAGTGCAGCTTTTTCAGGAGTTACAGCAATTTACTGTCACGCTACGAAAATATTGGATGGTGAAATATGTTGTTTTTGGAATTAAAAATAACTAGTTAGGGTTGTCATTTGTTATTAGTCATTGATCATTTATGCAGATTTTAAGCCTAATATCAATTTGAACAAAAATACGACAAATTGTAGGGGCAAGACAGTGCATTGCCCTCTAGAATATATTGATATGTCGCTTAATTATCTAAACTTAGATAATAAAACTTGGGAAATTTGCTGATTAATACTTGTGATATCAAATCGCTGAGTCGCCATTTTTCTGGCATTATGAGCCATAGTTGCACTGTTATGTCTTTGATGTAAACAAGCAGTAATTACTTGTGCTAATTCTTGAGAGTCTTCTGGTTGAAATAAAAAACCGTTGATTCCCGGTTTAATTAATTCCATCGCACCTCCAGCTTTACTAGCAACTACAGGCGTACCAGACAACATAGCTTCCACAATGACTCTACCAAAGGGTTCTGCAAAAGTGGAGGTATGGGCAACTAAGTCACAAGCTGCCATTAACTGCGGAATATCAGAACGGAAGCCTAAAAATTTAACGCGGTTTTCTAGTCCTAATGCCGTAATTTGTCGATGTAATTGTTGAACATATTCTTGTTCGCCAAATAAGGCTTCTCCAACTAAAATTACTGTTACTTGTTGGGGACATTGGGCAAGGGCATCAAGTAATATATGTTGTCCTTTCCAAGGTGAAAGACGGCTAAAATGTCCAATGACAAATTTTCCAATTAATCCTAATTCTTGCTGTATTTGTCTAACATCAAATTCGTTAATTTGATAAGTTTTTGGTTCAAAGCCGTTATAGATAACTGTGGTAAGTTCTTTCCTTCCGCCTGCTTCTATAAAGGCTATTTGACTGGCTTGAGAATTAGCAATTACTAAGGATGCACAACGATTAGCTAAGTTAACGGCAATACGCCGGTTACTCAGGCTAAAGTGTTCTTTCGAGAGAATATCATGTAAATGATAGACCAGAGGACGACGGGCAAAAAAACTCGCGATCGCACCGATAACTAATGCTTTTTGAGTATTGGCATAAATTACATCGTAGTTCTTTGCTCTGTTAATTACCTTAGTAATTAATGGTATGATTTGTCTTAAGCTTTTTAATGCTTGAAAAAAACTACTTCCTTTTTTAACTTGAATTGCTCGATCAGTTAAAACTTCTACAGGAATTTGATTTTCCTGTAATAAAGTCTTAAATGGGCCATCTGTGAATAAGCCCACAAGACAGCGATCGCGATAGGGTTTAGCAATATCTATTAAACATAGTTCTGCACCCCCTGGTTTACCACTTTGGTCTAAAAACAGGATTTTTAACATATTGATCAGTTGTTATTGGGCATGGGGCATTGGGCATGGGGCATTGGGCATTGGGCAATTCAATTTTGGATTTTGGATTTGCAATTTTGGATTGGGTTTGAATCTAAAATCTAAAATCTAAAATCTAAAATCTAAAATTCCTTGTCCCGCTTCCCTAACCCCTATTCCCTCGCTCCTAATAAAACTTGCCGTACTTCTTGGGATATTTTCTGCCAGTTAAATTTGGTGGCGGCGTATTGGTGACAAGCTTCTCTAGAGGGAATTAATATGCTTCCTAGTAGGACTTGTTCTAATTTTTCAGCAATAGCTGAAACTTCTGTAGAGGTAGTAATTAAATCTGGAGATAAGGGTTCTAAAATTTCTGGCATTCCGCCAACGGGGGTACAGACAACAGGAGTACCACAAGCCAGAGATTCGATAATTGCTAATCCAAAGCCTTCAAAAGCTTGGCTGGGCATAATTGTTAAGTCAGCCGCTTGATAAGCTAAAGGTAAATGTTCATCAGGGAGAAAACCTAAAAATTTCACGTTGTCTTCTAACCCTAATTCTTTAGCTTGTTGTTCTAGTGCAGCTTGAATATGTCCTCTCCCAGCTATCGCTAACCAAACATCAGGAATTGTCGGTTTAATTATTGCTAATGCTTGCAATAATTTATCTAATCCAACTCGATGGACTAAACGTCGGGAGGTAAATAATATTTGACGATTATCAGGCCAGCCTAATTTGTTTCTTGCTTCTTGGGGTGAGAGGTTGGCTTGAAATCTATTAATATCAACTCCACCAGGGATAATGTGGATTTTATCCCAAGGAATTTGATATTGTTGATGTAAAATTTTACCAAATGCTTTGCTGAGGACGATAAAGCGATCGCAGCGTTTATAAGTATTTTTTTCGATCAGCCAGCGCTTGAGTAAAACACTCACTATTTTATTATCTGCTTCTTCTAGGCTCTCAGATGCCCAAGGTCCATGAAAGTTGAAGGTAATTGGTACCCCTGGCGGTAAAAGATCCAAAATCGGAAAACTGTACAATGCAAAATGTAAGTTAATCGCATCTGGTTTGTGGCTTCTGGTTTTTTGAAAATTCCTGCGAATCGACCATAATCTTTGCCAAATTACACTCTCTGGTTCTGCTAAATTAGTTAGCTTAATGGGGGTAGTTATTTGTGTATTTGGTAACCCTACTCCACATAATTCTACTTTGTCTTTATTCGCTGCTAATTGATGCGTTAAATCATAAATATAGCGTTCTAATCCTCCAGGTGTGTGCGGAAACCAGCCCATTCCTAATGTGAGTATAGATGCTGGCGCGATATTGTCTTTGCTAGGTTCCACCTATTGAACTCCTGTGATATATGGTAATTGCTTGCGGTAGTTTTTGTCCCCAACTCAACCACTTTTAGCATTCAACAATCAATTTACGTTGCTACTACTTTTATTCCGCACTCTATTACATCATCAGTACTTTTAGGAGTCCTATATAGGAAAAGTGTTATGATAAATTTACACAGAATTCTCTGTTTTAAACTATCTATATTGAAACGTCAACTATTAAATTTTGACTTGTATTTTTAATGACTCAATGATACTGATAATGATTAATCTGATACTTTTATCATAAAAAATTACTGAAATATTTACATTTTATCTTTCACAAGTAGGCGTACAATGTCAGATTCCTAGCGCAAAATTCTGTATTCAGATTTACTGTTTTTAATAATATAAAAGTGATGATTAATACCTGGTTTAAAAAACGCGATCGCTCGCAAAGTTAAATTTAAAAAAGCATGTGATTTTTATAAAGTTTTCGTAAACTAGTTATTTTTTATTTCCTAGCTTTGTTATTTATGTATATATCTTGTTAAATGCAAGATGACTGACTATGATGCAAAAATTTATTATTTAGGGCTGGACAATCTTAACTAAGCAAGCGCACAATAAATCTACCACTCTACAACAGCTAAGCTTGCATAGCGTCAAACATATCAGGGTTTTGACAATTAATTACGATTTGGCTAACTAATACCTATTATTCGCTAACAGGTATTAAATAATACTTTGTGATGGGTTATAGGCTCATATTCAAAAATATTCTCTGAAGCAAGAAAAATATAGATTTTTTGCCTTAGCCAGATAAATTTGGAGATTATATGAACTTAGGATTAATGCAAAAACTCAGCAGAATATATCATAAATTTAATCAATATATTAAAAAAATCTGGCGACAGCGGAATTTTCAGCAGAGAAAATTTTTCACATTTCTAATGTGTCTAATTTTCGGAGTGATGATTGCTTCAATGGGACTGACAACAGGTTGGACTGTCAGCGGAATGCCGACAAACACCTACAAAACATCGTGGATAGGTAATAGTTTTGGCGGTGGTAAATATTGGGTACAAAACAATATTGAAGCGATGTATGTTGCTAGAAATGGCACAGTATATACCAATAGTGTATGGGATGAAGCAGGTAGAGAAGCCGGAATATATAAAGATGGTAAGACTATTGGGATGGCTGAAGATACTCACGGATGGAGTCGTACTGGAGGTAAAGCCGTCACTGTAGATAGTAAATATCTTTACCTAGCAATACATCAAGGAAGCATTGGTAAAACCGAAAAAGATTATCCACCAGAGGGAACGGATTGGTACTGCGTGAGACGCTACGACTTATCGGGAAAACCTGCACCTTTTTCTGGTGGTCGTGGTTGGGATAAGAGTATGTTAATTGTCAGTACCAAGGGTGAGGTTACTGGCTTAGCAACTGTAAATCAAGAATTATATGTAAGTGATTCGGCTGCTAATCGGATTCGTGTTTATAGTACGGAAACGATGCAGGAATTACGCAGCTTTAATGTTAGCAGACCAGGTGCGATCGCTAAAGATCGTCAAGGTAATCTCTGGATTATTCAACCGAAAAAAGGTACTAATCCAGCAAAGATTGTCCATTATTCCCGCACCGGGAAACCATTACCGCCAGAGATTACGCAAGTTGTCGAACCAACTGCGATCGCTATCGATTCTCAAGGGAAACTTTTAGTTGCAGAAAATGGCCCTCGCCAACAAATATTGATTTACAACGTTACAGGTAAACCTGTACAAGTAGGGACATTTGGGACTAAAGGCGGTATTTATGCAGGTAACCCTGGAGAAGTCCAAGATTTAAAACTTTATGGAATTACAGGGTTAGGTACCGACGCAGCAGGGAATATTTATATCAACAATAATGGTTTTAATCGATCGGGAACAGATTTAAGAAAGTTTTCACCATCAGGAAAACTTCTTTGGCAATTATTGGGATTAATATTTGTCGATAATGCTGATACCGATCCCCAAAGTGACGGCGTGGATGTCTTCACCAAACAAGAACACTTTGTGATGGATTACAATCAGCCACCGGGGAAAAAATGGACTTTTAAAAATTACACCCTCAATCCTTTTAAATACCCTCAAGATCCCCGATTGCATACATCCCCAGATGCTACCTTTTTCCGTCGCATTCAAGGTAAGCCTTTTTTGTTTCTTTCGGATATGTATGCTAGTTTTCTGCAAATTTATCGATTTGATAACGGTAATAAGAGTAAAATTGCCATTCCATCAGCAATGTTTGTTGGAACTCGTGGCGACGGTAAACAATCAATTACAGGGAAATGGCCGCCTTATCAACCAGAAAAAGGTGAGTGGATTTGGCGCGATCGCAATGGTAATGGTAAGTTCGATGAAGATGAGTACGACAAGAGTGAAGATTATCCCTACTTAGGCGGTTGGTGGGTAGACAGTAAAGGCGATGTCTGGAAAACTTTGCGCACTCAAGATGGTATTGGTATTCGCCACTATCCCCTACAAGGACTAGATGATCGTGGTAACCCCATCTATGGCTATAGTTCCATGAAAAAGCAAAAGACTCCCAGCATGTTTACCGATTTGCGGCGGATCGAGTATCTTCCAGACACAGACACCATGTACTTGTCAGGGTTTACTGTAGAACATCCAGCCACAGGTGACGATAGTGGCGTTGTCGGATCGGAAATCATTCGGTTTGATAATTGGAGTCAAGAAAATCCCACACCCCGTTGGCGGATCGTCGTTCCTCACGACACCACAGGTAAGCGTGAAGTTTCCACCGCAGCGATGAGTGTAGCTGGAGACTATGTATTTGCTGTCACATTTAAAACCGCAGAAGTACATGTTTATAACGCCGCTACCGGAGTGCAAGTACAACAGTTCAAACCCGGCCCGGAAGTTGCAGGAGAAAGCGGTTGGATTGATATACCCTACGGTATCCGCGCTTTTCGGCGCAGCAATGGTGAGTACTTAGTATTTGTGGAAGAAAATTGGAAAGGTAAAGTAATTATGTATCGATTACAGAGTTAAATTTTTCAAAATTATAACTCATGAGATACCCGAATTCTTTAATAATTCGGGTATCTCATCGCTCCAAGATTAAATACTATTTATTTATGTAAGGTTCTCTATTTTGATTGCCAAATTAATAGTTAGATATTTTTCTCAAATATATCCATAATTATTAATTTAAATTGAATTAAAATATGTATCCAAGCAAGCATTGCTGTACTTATATGTGTTTAATTGAATTAGATCAAATAGCCCAAGCTAGATTTGTTTTTTAAAATCAGTATTTGTTTGGATAACAAATAAATATTATCTTTCTATTCAATATCAAATTGAATAGAAATTTGTGATGTTTATTAATTTCAAAAATAGTATTTACCAAAACTTTATCATTCTCTTGTTATTAATTGAAGATTTTTACAGAAAACACAAATATATTTGATGACAACACTTGTTGATTAAATTATGATGTCATAACAGCAATATCAATATTGAACAAAAAAAGAATATATAGAAATTGCTGAATCTGGAATCAGTAATAACTGCATATGGTAACTAAATATCTCAGTTGTTGGAGCATCATTAAAGTTAATAATTATGAATTTAAAAATGCATTTACAGCGAATCCAAACATTCATTCCACATAATTGGCTAGAGCATTTGCAATATTTACACTCTCGACTACTATTTCAATGGATTATTAAAAATGGAAGTCAGCCTCTAAAATTCAGCCAAAAATCAGCAATGGTGTTTTCACCTCACCAGGACGATGAAACCTTTGGCTGTGGTGGTACGATCGCTTGGAAACGAGAGCATAATATCCCAGTCATCATCACTTTTATTACTAATGGACAGGGTAGCAGTAATTCAGAGGATGGGCAAAATCAAATCGTCCAAATTCGTAAGCAAGAAGCAGTAAATGCATTAGAAATTCTGGGAGTAAAACCATCGGAAATTTATTTTTTAGAAAAACCTGATGGGAAATTACCAGATTTAGACAATGAAGAAAGACAACAAACAATTAAACAGATAGCTGAACTCTTAAACCGTTATCAGCCTGAGGAAGTATACGTACCTCATCGTAAAGATTGCCATCGAGATCATGAAGCCACCTATCAATTGGTGAAAGATGCGATCGCCCAAGCGGAAATTACAGTAGAACTCCTACAATACCCCATTTGGTTATTCTGGAGAGCGCCGCTATTTATTCTGCTCAAATTGCAGGATATAGCCGCAGCCTACTATGTTTCAATTTCCTCAGTTCAAGACAAGAAGAATCGAGCAATTTCTGCTTATTATTCGCAAATTTCCAGCCTACCTCCTGGTTTTATTCAACGATTTTTAGGCTCTCATGAAATATTTTTTAAGTCTTAATCATTGGTCAGGCTTTAAGTCTATTTACGGTTAGGATATAGTTTGGTTTTTTTACCAAATTATTTAGTAATCAATATTCATTGATAATACAGCCTACCTTCTAAGACTAGGTAGGACAAACCGATCAATCTCAGTAAAGAGGACTATCGAGTTCTTGATATCTGAGCTACTTTGCGGTGCTGAATCATCCATTTTCTATAAAAATTTCTGTGGAGAAAACTTAAATGCGCATACTACATATCACCAATCACGTACAAAAAATTGGCAATGGAATTGTGAATGTAGCCGTAGACTTAGCTTGTTTGCAAGCACAAAATGGCCATTCTGTAGCCGTCGCCTCAGATGGCGGAGAATACGAAGCATTATTTGCAGAAAATGGCGTAAAACATTTTCATCTCGATCAGTCAAGAACACCATTAAATATGCTCAAAGCTGCTTGGCGTTATCGAGAAATTATCCAAGAATTTCAGCCAGATATTGTCCATGCACATATGATGACAGGGGTTGTGCTAGCCGGAGTTTTGAAAAATAATGGTGAATATAGTTTAGTTTCTACCGTACACAATGAGTTTCAGCGCAGTGCTGTATTAATGGGATTAGCCGATCGCGTAATTGCTGTAAGTAATGCTGTTGCTGATTCAATGGTAAAACGTGGTATACCGCAGAGTAAATTACGAGTAGTTGCTAACGGGACATTACATAGTCCCCGTCATTGCAGTATTAAAGATTATGAACCAATGCCTTTATGTCGTCCAGCGATTACAACGGTAGCTGGAATGTACACTCGTAAAGGCATTGTGGAGTTAATAGAAGCATTTGTCAAAATTGCTCCCGACTTTCCCCAAGCACATTTATATTTAGTGGGGGATGGCCCCGATCGCGCTATGTTTGAAAAGATAGTGCAAAGTACAGCTTTTAGTGCGCGCATTCATTTTGAAGGCTTCCAAGCAGATCCCCAACGCTATATGCTTGCTAGCGATATCTTTGTCCTTCCTTCCCACTGCGAATCCTTTGGATTAGTGCTAACAGAAGCCAGAGAAGCAGGTTGTGCAATTGTTGCTAGCGATGTCGATGGGATTCCCGAAACTTTGGATCGAGGACAAGCTGGACTGTTAGTACCGCCAAAAGATAGTCAAACTTTAGCTAAGGCTTTAGGACATTTACTCAGCGATCCGCAACAATTACAAAAGTTGCAATCTCAAGCTAAACAAAATATAGAACGTTTTAGTGTCAAGCGGGTGAATGAGGAAACATTAAATGTTTATTCGGAATTAATCAAGAACTACAGTATGTTTAATGTCTTCAGAACTGAGGAATTTGCAGTTAGTAAATAAATTAATACCCATTTGGCAAAAGAATATAACAAATTGGTAGTGCTATCCCCTAGGGTCTGTTGCATTCTTTTTTCCAATTGATATTATTTCTCCAGCTTCTCTTTGCTTGTGCGGTTAGTCAAAAATGATTTTGTTAACCGCAGAGGACACAGAGAGCGCAGAGTCTAGATTTTTTTGAATCTAAACTCTAGCTTGGTAATAGAGAGATTGAGGGTAAAGTTTGTGGTTTGTAAAACAGTTTCTTACACAACTTTACAGTGTCCGGCAAACACAAAATGTGTATCTCGGTTTCCTTTGGTTTTGTCAGGCCACTTCACCCAATAATGCTGTTCTTCAAAACGAGCGTCTAAAACTGGGTATTTTCCAGGAGCAATCTCAATTAAACTCTCTTTAGGTAGATCTGAGGATTGATCGGTAGAGGGTTTTAATAAAGTTGCTGTTGTAATTTCCACAATATGCTCTTTATTATCTTTATCGTCTTTATCATCCTTAGCTGTTTCTTCTTTTGAATCACCAATTAATCCATCTTTGATGGCTTCAGCCATTTTTTCGGCATCAAAGATATCCATATCTTTTTGGGAATCACAAAAGCAGCATTCAATTAAAATAGCTGGCATTTGTGTATTTTTTAAGACGAATAGAGGTGTATTTTTTACGCCTCGATTAGCAAACCCTAATTTGACAATCTCTTTGAGAACTGATTGGGCTATACCTTTGGAGGCGTTACTCATGGCGAAAACTTCTGAGCCATGAACTTTACCATTGAATGCATTAAAGTGAATAGAAACATAAATATTCACATTGTTGGCATTCGCTTTATTGGTTCTTTGCGCTAGAGAGTTTGTGACGTTACTAGCTGTTTTTGGGGTGCAATCAATTACTGTATGACCTGCTGCTTTTAGTTTTTGCATGAGCAGGTTACCGACGGCTTTAGTTAAGTCATCTTCTTTTTTTATACCTAATGCTCCTGTGTCAGGGTGGCAATTATGGCCAATATCAATACCAAATTTCATAATTATCTCCTGTGTATTAGCTGAAAAATATAAGTTGTCTGTATCAGCAATTACCTATGGTAGTCTAAGAGCGATCGCCTGAATGGTAAGAATAAATAAGTAATTACTCTATCTTTAGGTAAAGATAACCGTAATTTGATTTTAAATTGGGAATATCTCCCAATATTTGGTTAATAGAGAAGCTAGATTAGCAATTAAGACTGAATATCTCGCTTTTTCTCCTCTAATTTTATCTGATGTGCTTGCTTAAAAGTGTAAAAGTTTATAACCAGTGTTTGGGATAAGTCCTCTCTTGTGCCAGGTTATTGAAGACTACAGCACAAAGTACCAAAATTACGGAACCTTCTAATGCTGGTGTGAGCAAAAATTGCCGAAATGCTTTTGTAATTGAATCTGGGTAAGTAGTTGGACAAAAATATTTACAGTCATTGCGAGCAAAGCGAAGCAATCCCAAGCCTTACGATTGAGTCATTCCGCTTCGCGAACGCTCCATTCGCAATGACATTGTGTAATTAATTCTGTCAGACTACTGATATAGGTGTGGGGATTTGGGGATTGATTTCCTAGAAATTATGGGTGCGGCTTAGTGCTAGAGCATTTTTTCTAAGAATTGCTGGGCGCGATCGCACTGGGGATTGTGGAAGAATTGGCTAGGGGTGGTATCTTCTGCTAAAACCCCACCATCGAGAAACATAATCCGACTGGCGACTTCTCTAGCAAATCCCATTTCATGGGTGACAATCGCCATTGTAATTCCTGTGTGGGCTAAAGCTTGCATCACTTCTAGCACATCTTTAACCATTTCCGGATCTAAAGCTGAAGTGGGTTTATCAAATAAAATCATCTCTGGTTCCATCGCCAAAACGCGGGCGATCGCTACTCATTGAGGTGTAAGCATTAGCTAGCCAAGTAAGGGGCTTGATTCCGGTAATTTTTGTAACTTTTTCGGCAATTTTTTTCGCATTTTGTTCTTGAATAGTTCCCAATTGTACGCCAACTTTTTTGCCAGCTAAATCTTGCGACTGTTTGAGATTGCTATTTTTAGGAGCGACAATGGTATCTTTAGCCTCGTAATAAATCAGAGAAAAATCGACATTTTTCTTACGTTCTGGAGTTGGAGTCATCCCCGCCATGACAAAATCGGCGCGATTGGCTTGGAGTGCGGGAATTAAGCCATTAAAATCAGATTCCATGATTTTGAGTTTAAACCCCAGTTTTTGCGCCAGATTTTTGGCAATATCTACATCAAAGCCAACAATTTGCCTTTCACCGCCTTGAGTATCATAAAATTCATAAGGCGGATAATCGGGGGAAGTCACCATCGTTAGGGTATCTTTACCCAAAGGTGAAGCCGCTTTGAGAGTATGACTTTGACCTGCGATGATAGTGATAAATAGCATGGCTGCAAACAGCATCGTTAACAGCCGGAATTTTCTTTTCTGCATCAGAATTACTCTGGTAAACCTCTACATCAAACAATTTAGATGTTACTCATAAACATCGAACTAGATTTACTCAAGGTGTCTTAGACTCATAAATATTAATAATTTTTTTACTTTGCTTATCGACGTTATTTCCTAGTTTCAAGAAAAGGTAATAAAAATACCCCAGTCATTCTTTGAGTGTCTGGGGTTTTCTATTGGCTTTCATTGGATCAATCTGAGATTCACAAAGGCTAATGCCTCATAAATTACGAAGAATACCCTTCTTCTAAATACTTCGCTGTGCCCGAAAGTGTGCTGTAGATGTACCCTTCGGGTTGTTTGTGGGGTGTATAGAATCTCGGAAAAACCGTTTTTCTAAATACTTCGCTGTGCCCGAAAGTGTGCTGTAGATGTACCCTTCGGGTTGTTTGTGGGGTGTATAGAATCTCGGAAAAAAACTGTTTTTCTAAATACTTCGCTGTGCCCGAAAGTGTGCTGTAGCTGTACCCTTCGGGTTGTTCTTTGATTAACAATTAATGAGGTTATTAAAATGCCAGAATTTTTGATTAATTTTCATGAAATTCCCGGTGTTCCTGTTGGACGTATCTTTGTTCCTCATACCTTTACCAGAAAATCTACTTTTCAGCGTTGGTACAGGTCTATTCGCATTCAACGTCAAACTGTCTATGCTACGGGAATAGTAATTTGGTTTATTGCTCCTGTATCGGTATATCGCCGTCTTGCATTTTTTTATCCTCATCCTGTTCATGCGGCTTATACTCACTATATTTTGAATTCTGCTTCTACATTCTTCAAGGGGCTGAAACCACCGCATCTTAATGATATTGAGTATCTTGACTAATCTTAGTTATCACTCTTTATTGAACTTCTGTGACTTCCGTTCCCATCTGAAAGACAAAGTTCTGCTATCAACCTCATCTTTCTCTTCACTTTCAGCAATGAGGTCTTGGTTTTTCTCCTCTAATTCCCGCATATACTGCCTGAGTATACCCCCAACAGCGATCGCTCTAGTTTTATGTAGCTGACGGGTTAACTCTAAAAACCATTCCCTATCGCCGATTAAGTCTGACTCTTTAACCTGATACTTAAGAATTTCTGGGATAAGTATTTTCGGGTCATGATGCTTTGTGATCGCACTAATATGAGTTATTGGCTCGTAATTAATTCTCAAGCACTTTTGCCACAATGCTACCCATTTGGCGTGAGAAAGATAGCCATGACTGAAGTAGGAAGGCTGTACCATTGCCAAAATGTGTAAATGCGGGTGTGCTGAAACTCCATCTCTACCCTTAGTCACTTCTATGGACTTCACCCAACCTTTGGCTGGCCATACCTTTAATTCAGTCAGTCGTTTAAAAGCTTTATTCATCCAATCTAAGGTTTCCCTAAGTTCCTCAATTTGGCAATTTTTTACTGTCAAAGTCACAAACAGCCAACGGTACTTAGGGTAATCAGTGACTACCTGTGGGAGAATTTTATAAGCTTTTGCTTTCCACATGAGCGATCGCCGCCACTGGCAAACCGGACAATGACGAACTCTACAAAATTTAGCATCTGATAGCTTTAGCTGGAGAATCCCTTCAGGCTTTTCTGGTACTAATTGAAACTCCAGCCACTTAGAACACATTTTTACTCGCCAAGCATATCGATTGAAGCTACCTTCACCTGCTTGAGCATAATACTCGAAAACTTTATCAGCATTGGCTCGGTGCTTATCCCAAATATCTCCTATAGGGGTAATTTGAGATAAATTTATTACATTTTGGCTAGATGAAAACTGAAATTCTGACGATTCATTTAAAGGAATAAAGTTTGTATCTGAGGTTTGAGTAGACACAGAATTCCTTAATTGGTTTGGTATAAGAATCCAAACCTAACGCCTGAGTATACAGTTACACCTCAGTGATAATGCCTAGAATTTAAGTTTAAAACTAGAGATAAAACATCTAAACCGCCAATATATATTGGCTGAGGTTTCCTATAATGTAGCGATGGCTCTCTAGCCCGCTTCTTAAACCATAGGGAGCAAGATGCTCCCACTACAAATAGAATTACGAAATTGAGAAAGTAAAGCACCCTGGAAGAACCCAATATCAGCTTTTAAGTGCGGAATACACCGAAATGAGAACTCAAACCCCAGTTTGAGAACTAAATATCAACTTTTGAGTGCGGAATACACCGAAATGAGAACTCAAACCCCAGTTTGAAAACTCAATATCAGCTTTTGAGTGCGGAATACACCGAAATGAGAACTCAAACTCCAGTTTGAGAACTAAATTTGCAGTTTGAGAACTCAAACCCCAGTTTGAGAACTAAATTCTGCTATTGAGTAAACAAATCGCTTGATGAGAAAGCAAACCGTAGTTTGAGAATACTGACAGGTTAGGGAACTCTAAAAAATAAATTATGCCAAATTGTAGGGGCGAGGGTTACCCATTGGTGTCAAATTAAGTTCTCTGGCTTACCCAACAGACCGCCTACAGGCTGTAAGCCTGGGGCTAACGCTACAAAGCCCATCTGCGTGGGCTAAGAAAATTCAGCCCACGCAGGTGGGCTTTGTTCAATTAGCCGCACCCTTCTAGGGTGACGGCGGTTTATTGGGTAAGCGAGGGGTTGAGAATAATGGCAATGGCCACCCTACAAATATTTTTTTTTAATTGGTATTACATCGAAAGTTAATTGCATTGCTGTGGTTGCTATTGTTTTCAATATCTTCCCCGTCAAGGGGATGGAAACTTTTTGAAAACCTCAACAATTGCCCACAAGATGAAGGTGTTTTCAATATCTTCCCCGTCAAGGGGATGGAAACCACATCTGTGTGTAGGCGATTGTGGTAAGGATTTTGATGAGGAGTTAGCGATGGCGATCGCCTTGAGAGTGGTAGAGTTTCACTCTAGTTAAAACCAGTTGCCAACGAGAATATAAGGTGCCCAATAAACTGGATGCTCAGATTGAGGATCTTTTAACAAGGCTATTTGCGCGTGACGTAAGGCCTCTGCTTTGGTTTCTTTAGTACTGCTCAAATGCTTGTAAAACTGACGCATCAAATTAGCTGTCGCTTCATCATTAACAGACCATAATGTTGCTAAAGTGCTACTAGCTCCAGCCTTGATTGCTATTCCTGCCAAACCCAAAGCAGCGCGTTTATCTCCGACTGCGGTTTCACAAGCACTCAGTACCAATAGTTCGATCGCCTGTTGCTGTTTTCGTTCGGGTATTTGTAGTAAATTATCTAAATCATTAATTCTGATGCGATCGTCCCAAGCCAAAATAAAGGTTTCTATGGCTTTCGAGCTAAATTTACCATGAGTAGCAATGTGAAGTATGGGAAAAACCGCTGATTGCAAGTAAGTTTGCAGATTTTGGCTAGTAAATTCCTGATTTAACAGCACAGTGCTTGGTACTTCAGACTTGATTTCCTTCATTTCCTGTTCAACATATTCTAGGGCAGAAAATCCCTGTCTGGCTTCAGTTAACCCAGCACCAAGTACTTTAAAGTTATGCTGTGCCAATTTCTTAGGCGGTAGTAAATGAAGACTTGGTGTTAAAGCAATATTGTACTTTTCCACCAAATATTGTTTATTACTGTCATGCAGTGCCGCCATCGGAATATTTCGGAAAACACCGTCCGGTACAAATACTAAAGTTTTAATGCCACTTTTGACTAGGTCGGCTTCCACTGGACGGATCAACCAGTCATATACTTGTTGAGATAAGGGCAAAAAGTCTTCTTTAGAACGAATAACTAAAGTTCTACGCAGTTTTTCTACTATCGTTTCTAGCTCAGCTTGAGGTAAAGAAGTTGTGTAGTGGCGTAAAGGTTGTTGCGGTAAGCTGATAATAACTTCTAATCGCTCTGGCAAGATAATGGGATAGATGACGCCAGCAACTGGATCTAAGCGATCGACTGGCGTATATTTTCTATCTAAACAGGCTTCGCGGAAAAAGTCATCTAGTTCTGCCAATTGTAAGGATTCAATTACTTGACGAGCTTGGTCGAGAGTTTCTTGACTAGGTTGGGTAGCTCCAGGTTGGAGAAGTAAACTAACTAGTTCGCGGTAGACTGGTTCTACACTTTCGCGGAAACTAAATTGAATATCTGGATCGACGGCAACCAGATCGCTACGCAAAGATTGTAGAGTATTGACAGCTTGAGTATAAGCGGCGATCGCACCCGCTTCATCTCCTTGTACTTTCAACAATCGCCCTAATTGCCATTGCCAACGGTAAGCAATTTCTGGTGTATTAATCGCCTGTGCTAACACCAGGGCTTGCTGAGTTAAATCCTGGGCAATTTTCCACTGCTGAGTCTGCTCATAAAGTCCGCCCAGTTTCCCCAGTGCATAGGCTTGTGCTTGTTTGTCTCCTAAAGTTTTCGCTTGTTGCAGGTTGTTCGCTACTAATTGGGCAATATTTTCTATAGTTGGTGCATTGGGGAGATTTGCTTGCTTTAGGCGAATCAGACTTTGGGCTAAATTCAGTTGGGCATAAATTGCTGTCCGGCTAGGCGGTATCTGGGCAAGTTGCGGTTGAATTTGACTCCATAATGTCTGCGCCGATGTCCATTGCTTGGTATCAATTAAAGTACTAAGTTGATTTAATTGCGATCGCATTTTTAGCATCTGCGAAGGTGCAATTGCGATCGCCTGTTGATACAAAGCCAAAGCTGATGCCGCATCTTGGTTAGCCCGTGCCACATTTCCTAAATCGATCAATGCCGCACTAATTTCGGCAGGAGATTGTAACTTTTGCGCGATCGCTAAACTTTGTTGCAATACCTGCTGTGCTTGTGTCAAATTCCCCACTAAGCGCAAACTCGCGCCTAAACTGCGTAACCCAGCTGTTTTGAGCGGCGAATCAGGTTGTTTTTGTAACATTGCCTTGACTGAAGTCAGAGTAGATAAGGCGCGTCGATATAATCCCAGCGCCTTCAAAGCCTGAGACTGATTGATAAAACTACGCAGAACCCCAGTCTCATTTTTGGCTTTAGTATAGATAGCTGTGGCTTGTTGCCAAGTTGCGAGTGCAGTTTCTAATTTTCCCGTTGCTAACTGAAGACTACCTTGGGTGTTGAGGGCTTGAGCCAAGACTTTCAAATATTCTGGCTTGTCCTGTTTGACCTGTAATAATTCTAGGCTGTGAGAAATTGCTCGATCAGCTTCAGGCCATTGACCTAGTTGTTGATAACTCAGTGATAGATTACTCAAAACTCTTGCTTGATTGAGTTTATCTCCTTGTGACTGGTAAGTTTGGAGAACCTGCTGCCAAATTTTGACTGCTGCTAAAAATTGCTCTGCTTCATAATATTTTCTGCCCTGTTCTTCTAGCTGTGCCAGATTCGATGATACTTGCATCAGTGATGGTGGGGAAGAATCAACTTTGGCGATCGCAGGTAATAAAGTACAAACTAAGCCGAAAAAAATCCCAAAAATAAAGACAATTAACCGAATATATAATCGTTTCCAGCTACTTTTCTGTAAATAAGAATAGATATTAATCTGCATAACAATTAGTTGAGGGCGACCAAGTACTATAAGGAGTGGCGTGAGGAGATTGTGCCAATAACAACACTTCACCTTGTGAATTTACTACTATGGCTTGGGCTTCCACGATGGCATGAGAACTAGGAACAAGTGAAGGTTCAGAAGTCGCCCCAGCAATATTTTGTGAACTGCGGATGGGATTCGTATCTAAATCTGCGAGCAGACTATCGCTACTAAGTATGCTTTCAGGACTAGATGATAATCCACCTTTTCCCGTCAATACAAACTGATTCGCAATCTGACCTCTATCGGCTTTGCAACCTTGAGCTATGAGATTTGAGCTATCAGTAATTTGTGTAGGTAAGTTGGCTAAACCTTTAGTGGGATCGGCATCCAGAGTTTTAATTTCGACAATACCCCTAACACCAAAGGTAGAACTGGCAGTAATGTCACTCCAGGGAGTTTGCTGTGCGCGCAACTCCAGCCCAAATACATTCTGAGCTGTAATTTGAATGTTTCCCCCCCGTCCCGCAAATGCATTGGCAGTAATATCACTATTCCCTAAGGGATCTGCAACTAAAAAAGTTGTATTGATTTTGATATTTCCCCCGTTTCCCTGTTTACTAGCATTACCAGCAGTAGCAGAAATCAGGCTATTGTTTTGGAGTTGCAGAATATTGCTGACTTTTAAGGAAATTTCCCCCCCATCATCAGCAGCAGTTTCCGCCAAAATTTTACCGCCGCGATCGAGCAACATATTACTGGCTGTGAGATGAATATTACCTGCTCGTCCAGTTCCCGTTGCTTGAACAAATAACCCGGAAGTACTGATTAAATTGACTGTATCAGAGGCATGAATAGAGATATTGCCGCCTAAACCTGCACCTGAGGTAGAAGCAGAAATCTCCGCTCCATCTTCGATGAATAAATTGCTTGTATTAATGTTCAAGTTACCAGCGATCGCATCGCCTACTGTTGAGGTAAATAAACCACTAGAAAATTGGCTAGTTGTGCCAGTCCCTAGCAATCGAATTGTCTCAGTAGCTGTCACCTTAACTATTCCCCCAGGTGCTTTTCCCTCAGTCGCCGCCTGAATCTGGGCCCCATCCCGCAATGTTAATTCCCTAGTATTAATCGTGACATTTCCTCCCCCACCTACATCACTGGTAGAGGCTGAGATTCGCGCCTGTTCACCTTGGAGAAACAGTTGTCCAGTATCTACAGTGACATTACCTCCCATGCCTATAGCTCCCGGCTCTACCTGAGCAAATAAGCCACTAAAGCTTTGATCTGTAGCTTCTCCCCAGATTGCCACTTGCTGAGGAGCAATCACAGAGATACTCCCAGCATTCCCTGAACCAAATGTACTCGTTGATACTTGTGAACCACCCTGAATCAGTAATTTATCAGTTGCTAAGATAATGTTACCGCCTTGACCAGTAGCTCCGATTTCGACTTGGTTAAATAGACCACTAGCCATAGCAACAGTTGGAGAACTGATCAGTTCTGTTTCTGCTGCCTGAATTTTGATATTGCCTGCTGCGCCGTCAGCAAATGTCGAAGCTGAGATCGTAGCACCATTACGGAGACTCAACTTTGGAGTTTCCACAATTACTTCCCCAGCCTGTCCAGAACTGCTGGTTTCTGAAACCAAAGCACTAGAATAAAGCTGATCTAGCTCTCCGACTCCTACCAAATTAATAGAATCAGCAGCTTTCACAGTCAGTTTACCGCCCAAACCGCGATCGCGAGTATTCACTGCTACCTGTGCGCCATCTTGGAGACTCAACTTTCTAGTTTCAATGCTTACATCTCCACCAGCCCCCACGCCTTTAGTTTCTGTTCCCAGAATACTCAAGTCAGCTAATAGCACCTCATCAGCACGAATAGTTAAGTTACCGCCCTTACCAATATCTTCTGTTTCCGCAGAAACTATTGCTGATGCTCCTTGAACTGTCACTTTCACACTTTCCAGGTTGACATCTCCACCTGTAGCAGAACCAAAAGTAAGCGTCTGAACGAGAGAATCATTCAGACTTAGTTGATTGCCTCGGATAGTAATTCCCCCACCGTTTTCTGTAGCATTAGGGGCTGTATGAGCCAACACAAGTGTTTGATTTAGCGTGACTGTCTCACCCTGAAGATAAACATTGCCACCACCAGGCCCGCTGACATCTACCAAAGATCTATCTAGCTGAAGGTTCTGAAACTTTTGTACACCTGCATATCCCAAGGCAAAACCCTGAGAACTAGGGACGAGGCTAACAAAACTATTTTCTCCCACACTGCCCAATTCAATCCGACCACCAGGTGCAATCAATAACTGGTCAGCTACAGAAATATCGCCGCCAACTAGAGCTAAAGTTTGAAAAGGCTGGAGTAACAACGGCGAATCTATTGGTGTAGGTACCGCTGGCCCTTCTACTTTCATGCCTCCTGGTTGATTGCTAAATTGTAAACCCAAGGGAATACTGATAGTTAACAAAGGTGGAGCAGGATTAACTGCACTAAATACATCTCCATTAGAAAGCTTCAGGCTACTGGCAGTACTGGCAATAAATGAGCCACTAATATCTAATGAAGCATTAGGGCCGAAGACAATACCGTTAGGATTAATCAGAAACAAGTTGCTATTGGCTTGGATTAAACCATTAATGTCAGATTTCAATCCACCTGTGACGCGACCGATAATATTCTGAATATTTGGGTTCCGATTTGGAAAAATAGCAGATCCACCAGTGGGCACAGAAAACGCTGCAAAGCTGTGGAAGAGGTTACTACCTGCTTGGGTTCCGCCTGTAATTACAAAATCCAGCCCAGGTTTAGTTCCTGGTGAAACTACGGATTGTCCATCAGGAAGTGCATTATCTGCGGATATTTGTGCAGTTGTTGGGTAGGTATTGCCGAAACAGTAAATAGTAATGGCACTGATAATCACCAGATGGTAATAATGCTGTCTCAGCCCTTGAATAATTGCTTGGTTGCCCATTATCGGAAATATTGGAGAAAAGACAAAGCTTGATTGACCGCGATTTTTGGTCAATTTATCCATTTTGATAATGTGGATGCTTCTCCCAGTCGAAGATTTCCTCATCTAAATCACCAGGCCGACGCCAGGTAATTTTTCCTCGTAATGTATCTAATAAAGCTTGCTCAACCAAATCATTTAAGTTGTCCCAAGACAGATCCTCACGTTGCAGCAAGACTTTAAGTTTTTGCAAAGCAGCCTGTGCGGCATTCTCTTCCTCGAAACTCAAAGGCCCGTCACCCCGCAAAGGATCTCGTTGTACAGCCATAATTCCCTGCCTGACAGCTGTCACAATTTGTGGGCGCAATTCAGTTTTTCCTCGATGCCATTGCCTCTGCCACCCTCGCTTGCTAGTTGCATACAAAGCAGGTAACCGATTTAATGCATAGGCAATTACCTCCGATGGATTAGTATATTTGGCAGTTTTAGCAGGCAAAGCTTGGAATTGCTGCTCTACTTCCTCTACAACTAGCATTTCCATTACATTTCGCGAGTTTTTGCTAAATGCACGCTGTTGTTTAGACTGCTGAACTGAAGCATTACCCTGATACTGATAAACCATGAAAGAAACTCCGCATAGAGCAATATAAACTGAAATTCTACTTACGGCTTTATATTGCCCTGAGATTGCATTTAACTAACATCTTCTCTCTGGTTCTTCCCAAGAATTAAAATATCACCTGATCACTTAAATGAAAGTATTTACATTAATTTATGATGTGGACGCATTGGCTTTAGGAAATAGTACTCTCACCACTTAATACCAATTCAATATGAAAATGCATATAATTTAGCCTGCACAGGCAGGCTTTGTTTGTTTAGCCCCAGGCTTCCAGCCTTGCAGCTTTAATTTGCAGCTTCACAGAGAATTGGCATAACATCTAACTTTAACCACGCTTCCTTGATGTATTACAGTTTAAATATGGTAATAAAGTAGAAGCTGCGCTCGCAATCACATGATGTTATTAACCCCGTTTTGTAACTTTTGAAAAACAATAATCCCAGCCAATTTTTGGGAATTTGCCCCAAGAGAAAATAACTGTTTGTGAAAATTTCAAATATCATCTACGGATATTTACTTAATTAAAACAATTAATTGCTATATTCTATAAAGTAGCCTGCCTGCTTGAAGTCGCTTGCCTTAACCTTATCCTTTAAAATTAATATTCTTAAGCCAGGATGGTGTCTCAGAATTTATCCTAGATTTTTTAGTCTTAATAATAAGATATTACTTATCTTTGTTTGGGTTTTTCATAAACTTGTCGTTAAGTCTACCAGGTTAGTATCTCAGAGAAATTGCGCTGTTCTATACTTTTCAATTGGTATAGAGTTTAAATATAGATGTGCATATACGTAAAACAACTATATACATGATTTTATCGAGCGTACCCAAGATTTCAGATTGGCAAATAATCTGATTATTTCTAAAAAAGCTTGTCTATTGGCAATATAAGAATAAAATTATGAACTCCAAACTTAAGTACCAAGCAAAGTTGGTTGCGCAACTTACTCTAGCCTTAGCTTCATTCAATAGCATTTCTCCAGCCCAGGCGATACAATTCAACTTCACATATGCTGAAAACACTCCGCAACAAATCATAGATAGCTTTGATAAAGCTGGTCGTATCTGGTCTTATAAATTACAGGACAAATATTTTGATATCAATTGTTTTTGTAATCGTGATAGCACAGTCAATATTTATATTAATTTCCAAGAATTATCGAACCCTAATGCTTTAGCCGGAACCATCCCAACTATGGTAAAGGTTGGATACGATAATTTTCTTACCAACAGTTTTCAAAATATTACTTCTAATAGTGATTTGCTGGCAATGAAAAATATGCAAATCAATAGTAATGATAAAAACATATTTAATAATAAAATTTTAGATGAGTTACAAAATATCGACAGGAAATTTATAAAATTTTTCGGTTCAGAATTTAGTATGGTAATGAATAATGTTGGCTCTGTAAATCTCGCCAATTTTCAATCTTTAACACCAGCCAATAATATTATTATAGATAATAATAGTAATGCAAATAACAAGACTATTTGGCTCAGTAGCGCTAATGCCAAAGCATTAAATTTAATAGCAGGTAATGAAAGAGGCTTTGATGCCCAGATATCTCTGGGTAAATCAATGGTAACTAGTAATGGAGAACTGATTAGCTATTCTACATGGTTAGCTCAGCAATCAGAAGTTGGTAATTTTATCCAAGATTCTATTTGGGATTTCTCAAGAGTTTATTCTGATGATGCGATTGTTTCTAGTAATAAATTTGACTTCCTAAGCGTAGCGCAACACGAAATTGGCCATGCGTTAGGTATAGTCAGCGGTGTTGATGCTTTGGAAGTAATTGTTGGCACAGATAGTCAAGAGAATAGTCCATCATTACAGGATAATGATTTAACGTTTGTCACACCAATGGATCTGTTTCGTTATTCTGACATTAGCAAAAATCAAGGAATCTTTGATTGGTCTGATGGAACTGGAAAGTATTTTTCTATTGATGGTGGTAAAACTCGTCTAGCTAATTTTGATGGTACGGATTATCAAACAAGTCACTGGAGCGCTAGTGAAGGCGAAATATTAGGAATTATGCATCCAGTGCTCAAAAGAGGTGAAAAATTAGAAATATCGGAACTCGATTTAAAATTACTAGATGTGATTGGCTGGGACATTAACTCTCCATCTCTGGAGAAGATTGAAGTAGATGTGAATATTAAGCAAGCCAAAAGACCTTTAGATAATAATATTGTTGAAAATTATATCTCCAGGGGACGAAGGAGTTCTACAGCTAATGGCATGAGCTATTTGACAGCATTCACGAGCGAATATGAAAACAACAAAACACCATATAGTATAGACGACATTATCCAAAATGCCGACTTTAATCAAGTATTTATGAATCACCCTCGTGAAGATTATGAAAAACATACTCATAATATTGTTTCTATCCCAGAGCCAAAAAATACTTACGGGCTGGGAATTATAGGCTTAATCAGCTTGGGCTGGTTATTCAAGCGTTATCGAGTAGCAAACCGCATGGACAACTGTCATAAATAGGCTTGCTAATTAGCTTATAAAGCATATAATCTCCTATTTTAAATTAATTTTTGAAGATGATTATAGTTTTTACTTAAGTAAAATTTCGGAACAATTTCATCTAAATTAACAACAAATTAATTAATTGAGAATAAGTAGTTTAAATATAGCAACTTATTAATAAATAGAGTATTTATTAAATAGTATGACTGAGAAAAAGATATTAAATCTAGCTTTGGACTAATGAAGATAACCATGAAAAACAAAGTATTTATTGCTATTTGTTTAACATCTGTACTTACCCTTGCCTGTGCTGCTTCCAATCAAGTACTAGCTAGTGAAAATCAACCAAAGGAGGGCTTGCCTGGGCGTAGAATTGGTGGGGGAACCCGTGGAGAATGTTCTAGTAATGCTGGAAGATTAATGGCATTGGTTCCGCAAAATAATCTGGCTTTAACACAACAAGCTTATCCAAACATCCTATTTCACATACCTCAAACTTCTAAGCCGACAACAATAGAGTTTGTGCTTCAAGATGACAGCCGTAAGTCAGTTTATGAAAAAACTTTCACGAAAGACGCTTCTAATACTAAAGCTGATGCAGGCGAAATTATCAATCTCCGATGGCTTGATGCTCAATTTTTACCCGAACTTGCTATAGATAAAAAATACCATTGGTATTTATCGATAATTTGCGATCCGGAAAATAGAGCTAACGATATTGTTGTGCATGGGTGGATTAAACGAGTAGCTGTCGAGCCAAACCTGGCTAAAAAGATTGAAAGAGCATCACTGGTTGAGCGTGCTCATATCTATGCTCAAGCTGGACTGTGGCAAGATGCGTTAGCCACTTTAGCAGAACTCCGATATAGTCAACCTCAGGATTCTCAGCTGGCTGCTAGTTGGACACAGCTATTAAACTCGGAGAAATTGAGTGCGATCGCACAGGAGCCGCTTTTAAATATCAAAATCCACAAAAAGCCCTAACTACAAGCACAGTAATTTTCTTAAGGTTCAATTCACCCATATTAGTATAAATACGTAAATAGTCATAGGGTGCGTTAGCAACATAACGCACCCTATGACTATTTCGCTAAAAAAAACTTCTTCACTTAAGAGCAATCATTGACACAAAGCACTAGATTGGTTTCAGGTGAGTGTTGAGTAGAGTCTTAGGGAACAATCTTATTACAAGGACAGCATCAGTTTGTGGAAGTTTACACCGGATGAATACGGTAGACATCACTTTATCTGAGCGTTCACTGATTACAGTCCACTCTATCAATCTAGCATTGTTGTGATTGCTAAATACTCCAAAAGATTTTCGTCTTTAGTATCCTTGGTAACCAAGTATTGCCAACACCAGGTTAATCGATCCATCGTTAAATTGAGTTTGGGGCAATCGGTTTTAGTAACTAGCATTCTGATCGCTGGACTAGTGCTGGGTGTCAAACAACTAGGCTGGTTGGAGTTCCTGGAATTGGTCTGTTTTGATAACATGGTGCGTCTTGTAGGTGATGCTGGCCCCGATCCACGACTTTTAGTAGTCACGATTACAGAATCTGATATCCAAGAACAAAAACAGTGGCCCCTCTTTGATCGTACTCTTGCTCAAGTATTAATCAAGCTGCAACAGGCTCAACCTACAGCTATTGGCTTAGATCTTTACCGTAATCTCCCTCAACCACCAGGAAGCGAACTTTTCATAAAGCAACTTCAGGCTCCTAATGTGATTACTATTACTAATCTTGGTGATACTAATACAGAAGGAGTCTCCCCTATTCCTGGTTTATCCGCAGAACACATAGGTTTCAATGACTTTTTGATTGACCCTGATGGAGTTGTGCGCCGGAATTTGATATATGCTTACCAAGGCGACACAGAATACTATTCCTTTTCTCTACGCTTAAGCTTGCAGTACCTTGCTAAACAGGGTATGTCGTTCAAAGTTAAACCGAATTTACAGTTAGGAAATACTATATTCCCCCCTTTAGGTTCCAATTCTGGTGGGTATAACAATATTGATAATGCGGGTAATCAAATTATGATTACCTATCGCTCGCCTGAACAAGTCGCACGCCAGGTGTCATTGACACAAGTGCTGCGGGGTGAGTTTCAACCAGAGTGGGTTAAGGACAAAGTAGTATTAATTGGTACCACTGCTGCTAGCCTCAAGGATTTGTTCTTCACTCCCTACAGTGCTGGTAAATCTGCAAATCCAGCTATGCCTGGGGTGTTACTTCATGCTCAACTTGTCAGTCAACTTCTCAGCACTACTTTAGATCGACAACCTATATTTTGGTTCTGGCCAGAATGGGCAGAATATTTATGGGTGTGGACTTGGGCTGTAATTGGAGGTGTTCTAGCATGGCGAATTCGTCATCCCTTAATTCTGGGAGCAGTTGGCATAATTTCTTTAGGGGGTCTATCTGGTATTTGCTTTGGTATATTTACACAAGCTGGCTGGATACCTCTATTACCATCAATGCTAGCGTTTGTCGTTACTGGTGGAGGTATTTTGGCTTATAAGCTGAGGTACAATTTGCTGCATGATTCCCTAACTCACCTTCCCAATCGCGATCTGTTTTTGAAACAATTAGAATGGGCGATCGCAGATACCAAAGATCGCAAAAATGCGCGCTTTGCCCTACTATTTCTAGATATTGACCGCTTCAAGGTAATTAATGAAAGTCTCGGTCACCAAGTAGGTGACCAATTACTAATTAAAGCCACCCAAAGGTTAAAAGCTTGTTTAGGACACCGAGCTAAAATAGCACGAGTTGGCGGAGATGAGTTCGCTATTTTGCTAGAAAATATTACTGATACTAATCAGGTGAACTCCATAGCCGATCAAATACAGCAGGCTATGACTTTACCATTTACCAGTAACGGGCAAGAAATATTCACCAGCATTAGCATTGGTATCGCTTTTAATCAAACCGAACTAGACTATGAACCAGTAACTTTGTTGCGAGATGCCCATACAGCTATGTATCGGGCTAAAGACCAGGGTAAAGGGCGTTACGAAGTCTTTGCCACAGGTATGCATACACAAATTTTTCAGCGTTTTCAGTTAGAAATAGACCTGCGTCGAGCTATTGAAAAAGAGGAATTTTATCTCCAATATCAGCCAATAGTCTGTCTAGCAACAGATAAAATTATTGGGTTTGAAGCACTTGTCAGATGGCAACATCCTCAGCATGGATTTGTCTCTCCAGCAGAGTTTATTCCAGTTGCAGAAGAAACAGGGTTGATTATTTCTTTAGGTAAGTGGATTTTGCAGTCAGCTTGCGCTCAGTTATCGATTTGGCACACCCAATTTCCTGTCGATCCACCACTAATGATGAGTATTAATATTTCTGGACATCAACTAGGACACCCAGATTTGGTGCAATACATTGAAAAGATTCTGCATCAAACAAGGGTAGATGGAAAAAGTTTAAAACTAGAAATTACCGAAACTGTAGCGATGGACGATGTGGAAGCGGCAATTAGCATTCTGCTAAAACTCAGAACTTTAAATCTACGGCTCAGTATTGATGATTTTGGTACCGGATATTCTTCTTTAAGTTATTTGCACCGCTTTCCAGTCAACACTTTAAAAATAGACCGAGCTTTTGTTAGCCG
Source organism: Tolypothrix sp. FACHB-123 (assembly GCF_014697075.1). Classification (GTDB taxonomy): domain Bacteria; phylum Cyanobacteriota; class Cyanobacteriia; order Cyanobacteriales; family Nostocaceae; genus Aulosira. Next base: position 51,485 of record NZ_JACJRE010000010.1, read on the forward strand.
AATGGAAGATACAAACGAAGATGCAGCAATTGTTGAAACGGTAATCGTACTGAGCCATGCACTAGGAATGGACGTAGTCGCAGAAGGTGTAGAGACAGCCGAGCAAAAAGCAAAACTAAAATTGTTAGGTTGTGAGTATGGACAAGGTTATTTCTTCTCTAAACCATTAGATAGTAAGAGTGCAACTGCATTACTCCAACAACAGTTTGAAAATCTGAATGACCCTAATTAAATAAAGCAAAAAAGCGCCTCCCATTTCTGGAAGGCGCTTTTTATTATGCTAAGACTTCAATGTTAGCCGTTGATAGCAGGAGCGGTCATTGCAACAGGAGCAACTTCAGCAGCAGCTAAGTCTAAGGGGAAGTTGTGAGCGTTACGCTCGTGCATTACTTCCATACCCAAGTTAGCGCGGTTGATTACGTCTGCCCAAGTAGCGATAACGCGACCTTGAGAATCAATTACGGATTGGTTGAAGTTGAAACCGTTCAGGTTGAACGCCATTGTGCTGATACCTAAAGCGGTAAACCAGATACCGACTACAGGCCATGCAGCCAAGAAGAAGTGTAAAGAACGGCTGTTGTTGAAAGAAGCGTATTGGAAGATCAAGCGACCGAAGTAGCCGTGAGCCGCAACGATGTTGTAGGTTTCTTCCTCTTGACCGAACTTGTAACCGTAGTTTTGAGATTCGGTTTCGGTTGTTTCACGTACCAAGGAGGAGGTTACCAATGAACCGTGCATGGCGGAGAACAAGGAACCACCGAATACACCAGCTACACCCAACATGTGGAATGGGTGTAACAGAATGTTGTGCTCAGCTTGGAACACAATCATGAAGTTAAATGTACCGGAGATACCCAAAGGCATACCGTCGGAGAATGAACCTTGACCGATGGGGTAGATCAAGAATACTGCGGTAGCAGAAGCCAAAGGAGCAGAGTAAGCTACGCAGATCCAAGGACGCATACCCAAACGGTAAGACAATTCCCACTGACGACCTAGGTAGCAAGCACAACCTAGTAAGAAGTGGAAAATTACCAATTGGTAAGGGCCACCGTTGTACAACCACTCATCTAAGGAAGCAGCTTCCCAAATGGGGTAGAAGTGCAAACCGATGGCGTTGGAGGAAGGAACAACTGCACCAGAGATGATGTTGTTACCGTAAATCAAAGAACCTGCAACTGGTTCGCGGATACCATCGATGTCTACTGGAGGAGCAGCGATGAAAGCGATTACGAAGCAAGCGGTAGCGGCTAGCAGGGTGGGGATCATCAATACGCCGAACCAACCGATGTAGATACGGTTTTCGGTGCTGGTGATCCACTCGCAAAACCGATCCCATACACTGGTGCCAGAGCGCCGTTGTAAGGTTGTTGTCATTGTTTTATGAGTGCAATTTTTGAGTAAATAATTTTCGGTGAAAATTGATTCACCGATACTTAATAACTTTACATGAATTTAGATTAAAAATGTAATCTATTTTTTTATAAAATTCTTCACAATACATTAACAATGCTTATGTAAATTTATGTAAATAACCAATATGAATTTATGTAAAGTTTTATTTATTTTCATATAGTTATTATACATAATTTTTGGTTTTTTACTATGTTTAACCTGACTCTAGATTTCCGCTCTTGATTAGTTTGAGAAGTGTTGGACTGGAAGAAAGCTAATTAAAAATCAAAATATATGTATGGCAAACTACCTTCAGGAGCCAATAACCATACTGCGTAGAAGCAAAGCGGTACAAATACAAGCTTCACAGGCCAGTTGAATTCTATTTTCAGCCGATTCTTAAACCCATAGACTATTGCCATCAGCAGAGCTAAAAATATTAATCTGCTGCTGAGTTGGGATTGGCTGATATTTAGGGCTTCTACATAGACTTTTTGGGCAAACTGAACATCAGCGCGATAACCCCACAGATGGCGAAATACTAAACTAGATTCTTGCAAATTGGGTAGTCGGAACCAAATCCAAGATGTGAACACCATTACTTGAGTAAAGAACCAAGCAAAAAATATGCCGAGAGGCTTTTGCCAAAAATGCTCTAAACTTTCATTGCGATCGCTCAATGCATCTATAAGGCGATGAACGATCAAAGCTATGCCGTGGTATGTACCCCAGACGATAAAACCCCAAGTTGAACCATGCCAAATACCAGCAATTAGCATGACGATGAGTAAATTCCCACAGGTGCGTGTCAAGCCTTTGCGAGAACCACCCAAGGGAAAGTAAACGTAGTTACGCAGCCAATCGCCTAATGTCATGTGCCAACGTCGCCAAAATTCTGCAATGCTGGTGCTGAAGTAGGGAAAATCAAAATTTTCCGGTAAGACAAAACCGAATAACAGCGCACTGCCACGAGCGATGTCTACGTAACCACTAAAATCGAAATATAACTGTAAGCCATAGGCAAAGGTAGCTAACCACAAGTCTGTACTACCTGCTCGTTGTAAATTACCAAAACATAAATCAACAAAAATTCCTAAATGGTCTGCTAATATCCCTTTTTTAACTGCACCTCTAGCAATTAACCACAATCCTTCACTGACTTGAGCAGGAGCAGGTAATTGTAGTGTATTAATTTGAGTTGCTAGGTTGTGATAGCGAGTAATGGGGCCAGAAATGAGTTTAGCAAAGAATAATTTATAAGCTGCAAATTTGAGAAATTGACTAGTAGCTGGAGCACCACGATAAACATCAATTAAATAAGCAATACATTCAAAGGTAAAAAAAGAAATTCCTAAAGGAGCAATAAATTTAAATGCGCCTTCAGGGGAATTTGCTGGTAAAGAGAAAACAGCTTTTAATAACAATGGTAAATATTTAAAACCAAGTAGCAGGAAAACATTTAAAATTATGCCTAACCACAAAAGTTTTAAACGCTTGCGATTCCAGTCAGCTTGAGCAAACAGCCATTCCTCATTAGAAATTCTGTTATCAAGAGAACGTTGTGCTGGGGCGGTATTTTTGCCAATCTCCAGTCCTAAACGAAAGTTAATAAAAGTTAGCGCCAGTAATAGTGGTATGTACTGAACATTAAGAGAGCCATAGAAGATTAGACTGGCAATTAACAGAGTCCATAAACGTAATTTTTGCTCTGGCAAAGTCCAGTATATTCCCAGAACACTTAGCAGGAAAAGTCCGTAAAAAATTGAGATAAAGTTCATTTGTTAGTCAATAATCATTGATCATTTGTCATTGATAAATAAGGCGATGGGGAATAGTTATTTTTCCTTTGCATCCTTGTCATTTCTATTTTGCTGACCAAGGAATCATCGGATCGCGAGCTAGCTTTTTCGAGACTTCGTAGGCTCCAAAACGGTTGAGGTGACTCGGGTCAGAAAAGTAGTCGTTGGCTTTTGGCCAGAGTTTACTGATGTCTCGATAAATAAAGTTGGGATTATCAGACATCTGTAACATGTATTGTTGAAATTGCTGCTCATATTTTTGCCGAATTGGATCTAAATAATCGGCAGTTAAAGGCATGTTGACAAATACTAAAGAAATTTTCCGCGCCTGAGTAAACTCAAGTAGGGCATTGAAAGCAGCGTCTTGTTCGCCTTCTATTTGAAATGATTGATAGTCGTTATCGTAATTCCCTGTTACCTTGGGGTGTTTTTGATAATATCTAGCGGGGTGGAAGCGGACTGACAAAGCGAGGAAACCATCAAAATCAACGGATTGCTGAGAAGTTTCTTCTTCGGGAGCATCGTTACTTAACTGTATAGATGCTTTACCTTCGCGGGGGCGATCGCTCATCAAGGGTAAGGAGTTAAGTTGTTTTTGTAATAACTCCTTAATGCGATCGCGGTTGGGATAGCTAGCAGAAACAGCAGCAACAGCTTGATTGAGCCAGTGATTAGCTAGTTGATAACTACTCATTTCTGGCTTTTGAATTTTGGTTTTTTCGGCTTGGGCTGACTTGCTGGGATCTTTGAGCAAGTCATCAGTCGTACCCATAGCGATCGCTTTGTCTAAAGCTTTTTTATAGCCAGGTGAAGAAGCGATCGCGGCAAAGGTAATATCTTTACGTCCGCTATTAAATGCACGGGAACCATCCGCCCACAGAATCAGTTTTGGTAATTCTTCTGGTTCTAAAACCCGGCGAATAATAAAGTCTACAACTTGGGCTGTGGCTCCATTAACACCAAAGTTAAACACATCAATGTTGGGATAACCTTGAGTAGCCAAAGTTTGAGAAAGGGCGGCTGGATCTACACCTCTGAGGGCACGGGATGAGCCAACAATTAACACATGGGGAGGATTGCCAGTTTTCGCCAAACGCTCTTTGTAAAGGGCGATTTGCTCATCTAATTGCCGAGCATTATAACTGGGCATTTGCGATCGCGCGGCTAACAAAATCGCAGTAGCAGTGGCTTTTTCTTTTAGTGGTGCAGCTTCTAAGTTTTTGGTTGCCGTATCCTGATTTTGGGTAAAGCTAGAAGCATTGAATACAGAAGTTTTACTCTGATTAGTTTTATGCTTATTAGTGTTAGCAAAATATGCCGTTCGCTGATGATTATTCGCCTCAGGTTTGGGTGATGATGGCTTTTGTGGAGCAGAGGATGATGGACTGGGGACACTAGCAACGGTGGATGGGGAACTAGGGGTAGTATGGGTAACGATTTGCCCCAATACCCAATCGGTTTGCATAGTTAGCAATAATCCCAAAGTCCCCCAGACTAAGGCTATTTTAATTCCTTGGGCATCAGAATCATAATCTGTTGGCTGACCAAGTTCTGTAAATAGCTGGGTTTGTAAGAGCAACTTTTTAACTTTGGTAGTGGTTGTAGTCAACCAATCCCGCGTCACGTCTTGAATAAAAGTCTGGACTTCTTCTGTTGTCAAATCGGGACGCAAGATAGGTTCATTCGGTGGAGAATGTACCAAATCTTTAATGTAAATTGCCGTAGCCGCAAATTCGGGAGTAGGTTCGGGAACTAAACGTTGGCGAGGTTGAAAGTCTTCACCATGATGCCATGCTGGCTCTTTGTCACCAGCGCGCCGCCCATAAACACGCACGCCCACAATTCCTGGAACTTTTAACTGACGAATTAACTGTACGACTTTGGCAGCAACTTTTTTGCGGGCTGGGCAAATAGGCGCATCACACATAACGTGTAATAAATCACCTTTAATTAGGGGCATTACGCGCATACCACCTGTTTTCAGCCGCCAATCTAAGTCAGGATTTAATAACCTTTCTAGTAAAAAATCGATGGCAGGTTGATCGCCAGCAGTAGCTAACTCTAGGGCTGATGGGGCTAGGGCTGGATGCTGAGTGGCGGGTAAAGAAATCCAATCAATCCAAGCTGGTTGCTTGTCACTGGTTTTTTGTCCATATATAGTAGCGGCTTTAATGCCTTGAGGCGCGATCGCTTCTAATTGAGAGGCGATTTGCTGCAAGCATAAATGTTTCTCTGGTGCTGGGGCGGTTCCTAAGGGATCGACAGATGGGGTGCAAAAGATATGTAATGTTGATTCTTGCAACGAAGCTTGGACAGCCACTTTTGACTCTGATAACATCTGGGTTAACAATCTGGCGATCGCTTGCACATCCCCCCAACGCGCCCATGCCTTCAGCATCACCTCTGGTGGGGTTAAATCTACCCGCAGCAGCCAATCAGGTGTAGTCTCACCATTGACTTGCGAAACCACGATCGCATCTTCATAGCCTGATAGCTTCAGATGTCTTAACTTCTGGGCTATCGGTTCTGCTAGTAATGCGGCATCGGGACTATAGCCTGAATGACAAAAAACCCACAAACGATTTCCCTGTTGCGGCTTAACTTTTACCTGGACAGCCACACCCAAGGTACTAAGAGTTTCGCTGAGATAGCGGGAAATGCCATCTGGATGTCCTTGTCTTGCTAAGCTTTCATTAGAAATAATCAGCGCCCCGCCTGTTGCTTGGGATTTTCTCTCATCTTCTAACAGGGCTTGATTAACTTGCTCCAAGTGTTTTTCGAGTTGATTTAAGTAAACTCGATGACACCATTGCGGTCGCGACTCCCCTTTTTTTCTACCGTAGACAAATACTTGGTATATTGAGGTTTGTTCGCTGTTTGTTAGGATATCTAAATCTGTTTGTTGGAGTGCTTGCAACAAGTCAGATAAAATGCGCCAACGTCGCGGGCACTCTGTCCCTTCACAAAGGATATGTAGGTCATTTCCCCGCAACCGGACTTTCACCCCAAAAGTGTTAATTCCAGTTGCTTGGCTTACCCATTGCACTATGGATTGCTGGCGATCTAGTGATGCTGTTTTCATGGGCAATTAACTTGAGAGGAAGCGAGTATTGGGGTATAGTGCCTGCACTTGTAAACTAGAACCATACATTTATCACACCCTGACGTTTGGTTTTAACACTTTTGTTACCTTCTTGGCTGACAATATGGGCAAAGATAGATATTCATGAACATTTGTGATTTGCGCCTATGTTAAATTTTCCGTTGATTTTACAAATCTGCAAACTACCAGGAATTAACAATGTCTCCTGCTAACCACAAAACCTCACCCAATCCGGAATTAAATTTGTTGCTATTTAGCATTCCCCAATCTTTGCTTGTACAACTAGGAACAGCATCTATGCTTATGCTTTTGACAGCCAGCAAAGTCTCGACTACAGCCCTAGAAGCTATGGGACAAGCAAGTGTGGAATTATTTCGGGGCGATCGCCTACCCATACTCGACTTTCCAGAAGATAACGAATTAAACAACAGTTAAAAATTTTACTCTTAGAAATTAAGTCACTCTGGACTACTTCCTTGAGTGTTGATTACAGAACATAGCATTCAAAACAATAATTGTCTTGCAAGAATAGAGAATATGAGTTCCCTTTTATACTCTTTGTCTCAGGCGGCGAACATCTACCCCGCATCGGAATTGTTTTTGCGTCACCGCCTCCAAATAGTGGAGGAGTTGTGGGAGTCGGTGCTCCGGCAAGAATGTGGGCAAAAAATGGTAGATTTATTGGGTCAACTGCGCGATCTATGTTCGCCAGAAGGGCAAGCTACTCATGACCAAGCTGCATCAGCTGTCAAGTTGATTGAACAACTCAACATCAACGAGGCCATCCGTGCGGCTCGTGCCTTTGCTCTGTATTTTCAGTTGATTAATATCATAGAGCAGGAATACGAGCAACGGCAGCAATTGACTCGCTATTCGGAAGCCGAGACGCAAATAGAAGACCCGGAAATTTTACCTAATATTACCTATTCATCTAATCAAAGGGAAAATGACGTACCTTTAAATCGCGGAATAGGCGCAGATTTATTAGCTAAGAGTTGGGTCGCCAAGCAAAAAGAACAACAAAAAGGGACTTTTGCCGCTTTATTTCCGCATTTATTTAAGTTGAATGTACCACCCCAGCAAATTCAACGCCTAATCGCCCAATTAGATGTGCGTTTGGTGTTTACCGCTCATCCCACAGAAATTGTCCGCCATACAATCCGGGATAAGCAACGCCAGGTGGTAAACCTCTTACAGCAGCTAGACATAATAGAACATCGCGCCGGCAGTGCAACTGGGGGATATCCTTGGGAAGCAGCAGAAATCCGGGAAAAATTACTCGAAGAAATTCGCCTGTGGTGGCGCACTGATGAACTCCACCAATTTAAGCCTACTGTTTTAGATGAAGTAGACTATGCTCTGCACTACTTCCAAGAAGTTTTATTTGATGGGATTCCTCAACTGCATAAACGCTTCAAATACGCTTTGAGTAAAACCTTTCCCTGGCTGGAACCACCACAGAAAAATTTCTGTTCTTTTGGTTCTTGGGTAGGTTCAGATCGAGATGGGAATCCCTCAGTCACACCAGAAATTACCTGGCAAACAGCTTGTTATCAGCGCAAAATGGTATTGGGTAGATATGTGAACTCCGTAAAGCAGCTGATTGAATTATTGAGCGTGTCAATGCACTGGAGTGATGTCTTACCAGACTTGTTAGAATCGCTGGAGTTTGATCAATCCCAGTTGAGTGATGTCTATGATGCCTTAGCACTGCGTTATCGCCAAGAACCCTATCGTCTCAAGCTGGCTTATATCCTGAGAAGATTAGAAAATACCTGCGATCGCAATCTGGCATTGTATAAGCGGGAAACGCCAAAAAATGAAGACCAACCCATGTATCGTTCAGGAGTAGAATTTTTAGCAGAACTGCGCTTGATTCAACGCAACTTAACGGAAACAGGTTTAAGCTGCCGAGAATTGGATAATTTGATTGCACAGGTGGAAATTTTTGGCTTTAACCTCACCCAGTTAGATATTCGTCAAGAATCCTCTCGTCACGCTGATGCACTAAATGAAATTCTGGAATATTTGCAAGTTCTACCGCAATCATATAATGACTTGACAGAAGAACAGCGAGTAGCTTGGTTAACAGGGGAGTTGCAAACCCGCAGACCATTAATTCCCGCAGAATTGCCATTTTCTGACAAAACTAACGATGTCATTCAAACCTTCCGGATAGTGCGATCGCTTCAGCAAGAGTTTGGCGTTCACATCTGCCAAACTTACATTATCAGCATGTGCCGTGAAGTCAGCGATGTACTCGAAGTTTTGCTATTAGCCAAAGAAGCTAGACTTTTCGATCCGGCGATCGCTGTGGGTACAATTCAGGTTGTACCTTTATTTGAAACAGTAGAAGACTTACAACGCTCCCGCAGCGTTATGCGTCAGTTGTTTGAATTACCCTTATACCGCGCTTTGTTAGCCGGAGGTTATCAGCAGGTACAGGAAAAGGAAGACAAGGAAGATAAGGAAGAAAAAGATAAAGCTAGCGTTGCGACTCCTCCTACTTGTCCGTTGACCCTGAATCTTCAAGAAGTGATGTTGGGGTATTCTGACAGTAATAAAGACTCTGGTTTCTTAAGCAGTAACTGGGAAATTCATAAAGCGCAAAAATCCCTCCAGCAAATAGCCGAACAGTATGGTGTCAACCTCCGGATTTTTCACGGACGTGGCGGTTCTGTAGGACGGGGTGGTGGCCCTGCTTATGAAGCGATTTTGGCGCAACCAGGACACAGTATTAATGGCAGAATCAAAATTACTGAACAAGGGGAAGTACTCGCTTCTAAATACTCCCTGCTAGATTTGGCGTTGTACAATCTAGAAACCATTACTACAGCGGTAATTCAAGCCAGCTTGCTGCGCACAGGCTTCGATGATATCGAGCCTTGGAACGAAATTATGGAAGAACTAGCAGCGCGATCGCGTACTCATTATCGCTCTTTAATTTATGAGCAACCCGATTTTATCGACTTCTTCCACCAAGTAACCCCCATTGAGGAAATTAGCCAATTACAAATTAGCTCTCGTCCCGCACGTCGTCCCTCAGGTAAGAAAGATTTAAGCAGTTTACGCGCCATTCCTTGGGTATTCAGTTGGACACAAACGAGATTTTTACTACCTTCCTGGTATGGTGTGGGTACGGCTTTGCAAGAATTTTTGCAAGAAGAACCGGAAGAACACTTAAAGCTATTGCAGTACTTTTATGTGAAATGGCCATTCTTCAAAATGGTGATTTCTAAAGCCGAAATGACCTTGGCGAAAGTAGACATGCAAATGGCGCAACACTACGTCCAAGAACTGTCTAATCCTGAAGATAGACCGCGATTTGCCAAGGTGTTTGAGCAAATTGCTAGCGAATACTACCAGACAAAAGATTTGGTATTAAAAATTACCGGACATAATCGGCTGTTAGATGGCGACCCAGTATTACAGCGTTCAGTTCAGTTACGCAATGGCACAATTGTACCTTTAGGGTTTATCCAGGTTTCTCTCCTCAAGCGCCTGCGACAATCACGCAATGCATCTCCATCTGGGGTAATTCACTCCCGTTACAGTAAAGGTGAGCTACTGCGGGGAGCATTGTTAACGATTAACGGGATTGCAGCGGGGATGAGAAATACAGGTTGAGTTAATTGTCAATAGTCAATGGTCAATGGTCAATGGTCAATGGTCAATCGTAAAGAAACTATGGACTATAGACTTTTGACTCTTGACTTAGAGCTATGGACTCTTGACAATTGACTAATGAAAAATAGAACTTTAATATGCTCCCTAGTAGCCATAGCATCAGGAATTCTTGGTGGTTATATATCTGGACAAACCACCCTCATGCTGCATAGTCAAAAGTGCCACAACCAGCCTTGGGCTGTACAACAATTGTGCAACACTTGGGTAACACCAGGAGCAATATGGCAAGGTAGCACTACAGGACTATGGATAGGTAGCATTCTAGGCGCATTTGTCGCCGGTATGGCAACAAGCCAAAATCGAAATTAGTCCAAAGTCAATAGTCAAAACTTTGACAGAGCTTTAGTGAGCAAAGTCAACAGTCAACTAACTATTATCTGTAGAAGCAGTAGGTGTTTGTAAATGCCTTAAGGCTTTCCAAGATTGGGTACTGCTATCATAACAGTGCCATTCTCCGCTTTTGGGGTCTTGGTAGCAAAACAGAGTCCGTTCTTGTCCATCAAGGTAATCAGTCAAATAATAAACAATGCCGCGAAAAGGGTAAATTTTTCGGCTGAGTCGCTTAGCTACAGCTTGATTTGGACACTCGACTACAAAAACTGGTTTTTCATCTAGGTGACCCAAAGAGAATATACACATCCGCAAGATGGCTCTGAGCCAACTTTCCGAGTTGTCAAAATAATCATTAATAATTTTGTTAGTCAGAGCTTGTTCGAGCGTACGATCCTGGTTTTGAGGACTTTGGGCTTCAGACATAGCATCACCTTTAGCTATACCGATGGTTTGAGATTAAACCAAAATCTTTAAAAGTGACAAGAGTACAGCCACCTTCTCTGGCACAGTCGGGAAATCTAGCCAGTAGTTTTTGGCGTCAGCATGGCTGGTAAAATCTACTTATAGCTTTATGAGCCAATTTGTCATGACTGCTGAAACTAATCAAGTAAATCAAACAACCACAGGTGCTGATGCTATTGATCAAGCGATCGCACAGGGAATTGATTTTGACGGTTCTCCCATACCAACCGCCAAGCTAGACCTATATAACAAAGTCATGGCATTAGAAGCAAACAGACAGCGTAGCGGTGTCTCCAATACCATGCGATCGCGTATTGTCCGCATTGGTGCAAAGCATATTCCTCAAGCTGAACTGGATACATTGCTAGTTGATGCTGGTTTTGCGCCTTTAAAAGAAAAAGAAATCGCCTTTTTCTACGGTGGAAAATAGCAATATAATTCGTATTTCTACAAGTTTATTGGTCAAATTACTTATGCCGAAAGCAATTTGGAATGGAGCTACTTTAGCTGAGAGCGATAAAACTATAGTTGTAGAAGGCAACCATTACTTTCCACCTGATGCTATTAATCAAGAGTATTTCAAAGATAGTAATACTCACACAACTTGTCCTTGGAAAGGTGTAGCCAGTTACTATAGCATTGAAGTTAATGGGCAAGTTAATCAAGACGCTGCTTGGTATTACCCCAGCACCAAAGAGAAGGCGAAAAATATTGAAGGCTATGTTGCTTTCTGGCGAGGTGTGAAAGTCGAAGCCTAGGTAAAGTTAATTTTTTCTCTTTCTCGGTATTTATTTCTGTAATTGAATCTGGTGGTTGATGGAATTCAACCACCAGATTTTTAATTTGGCGATCGCAATATCATCTGGCGTTTGTGGCGTAATAATGTTCCTTCCTCTTCAAATTGCTGTAAAAGACGAGTAACTGTAACTCTTGTGGTATTTAATACTTCTGCCATTTCTTGATGAGTCGCATTTAAGTCAATCAGTTTCCCATCTTCTACGTCACGACCAAATTTCCGACTTAACCAAAGTAAAAATTGCCATAAACGCACAGACATAGGCTTACAATGCACTATGCTTAAAAGTTCCTCTGCTTGTTGAATATGCGACAGTAAAGCATTCACATCTTGATACCAAAGATGGGGTGGTACAACACTTACTTCTACATTTGTTAAACACTCAATTTGATAAGGCTTGACTTTCGATAAAGGAGAACCGATCAAATCTCCAGAACCCCAATAACCTAATGTAATAAATGTTCCCTCTTCACTCCAGGTTAATGTACGAACTGCACCGCGTTCGATTCGCCACAACACATCATTGCGTGGTGGTATCATTTCGCGCCTAGTAAATAAGCGATAGGGTATTTGCTCTTTAATACCAGAGTTATAAGACACATTAGTAGAATACATCATAAAAACATTTGGGTAGAGAAAATTTTGGGTTTGCTTTAGAAGGTATCGAAATTATCACAGTTATCAGAATTGGCTTAGAATAATTTAATACTTGCAATAAAATTAGCCAAAGCAGATTTAACACACAGCTCGTCTATGTGTAAATATGGATTGCTAGACATGACTATAATTATTCTCTGGTTATGAATAGCACAGAAGTAAAGAAATAACCATACCTCTAACTAGAGATATAGTAAAATCGATAAAATAATTTACCTAGACCAATACTTTGTTGGGACTATCATCTATAGATCCCTAGATTCAGTGCATCTGTCTATTCTTTTACTCTCAAGGTTCACATTTGACACTCCCAGAATTTCTAATTCGGGGATTTTATGCATCACGACTCATAAATTGTTAGGTGATGAGGTCGCAGTGTAATCACAATGTACACCAAGGAAAGCCCAGTTATCTGTGGGGAAAAGTTAAATTGCGATCGGGGTGGGTTAGGCGCACGATGAAACTCGATTTTTATTCTGGAAAAGATGTTTGCGCCATAACCTACCAAACAGTAACAAGTTCCGAAAAACGGTTTCTTACTCTCTGGCAATTACAATATCATTGGATTTAATGACTGCGTAAGCTTCCGTTCCTTCCATCAGATCCAACTCTTCTGCTGATACTCTAGTGATCATTGAGGTTAGCTCAACTTTGTGAACAATCTCTAAAGTCACTTCCGTATTTACTGCTCCTGTAATTACCCGTTTGACAACTCCTTTTAAAACATTGCGCGAGCTAACTTTTAATGGTTTTTTCTGACTAATAGTTTCTCCCTCAGGATTATAAGTATCTTTAGTAATGGATTTTTGCACTGGTGTGGCTACAGCTGGTGAAGAGTGCTGGCTCAAACCACGTACCAACTCCCGCAGAATTTCCGTTTTAGTACGTTGAGACTGGTTACAGAACTCTTCCAGTATTTTGCGTTCCTCTTCTGAGGTTTGAAATGTTACCCATCCTTGTTCTTTTCTTGGCATAATTTTACCAATTTAGTTGGTATATAATTCTGATCTTGCTATGATCTTACCAAGGGTGAATCCTTTGAAACAGAATTAATCTGAGTGCTGTCTCTAACTTGAAAATAGGGACTAGAGGCTAGGGACTAGGAGCTAGGGAAAAGATATTTTCATACCCTAACTGGAAAATAGTTTTGACTGTTGACTCTTAAGAAAGTTTTTTTCATTTATTCTGGCTGACGCAGTTTATGACAGCTAGTTTGGTTCTATGTTGTCGGCTGAATTTGGAGATGAGCGATTTGCAGTGAGCGATCGCTATGGAGCTTTCCCTGATAACAGTATAAAAATAGGCTTTAATCTATTAGAAAAAATACTGTTATTTATTACGGACAATCAATAAAAGTTTGAGACAAATTCATTAATTAAAATAGTGGAATTTGTCAGGTATACATAAAAATCTGCACAAATTAACCCACAACTGACAGTTCAAGATTGCCAGCTAAATTTGCTCTTGACTAACTGCGGAATTTAATTATGAGATGTTAGCGTGCCATTCGCAGAAACAATGATTTCTTGGAGAGTGCGGAGTAAATCTTGCTCATTATAAGGTTTAGAGAAGTAAGCACGCGCCCCCAATTGAATTGCTAGTTTCCGATGTTTATCGCTACTGCGAGAAGTTAGCATTGCCACTGGGATATTTTTCATCTCATCCAAAGATTTGACACGACCTAAAAAGCCATAACCATCAAGACGAGGCATTTCAATATCACAGATGACTGCTTGGACTTGGAGTCCACTTTGGAGTTTTTCTAAAGCATCTTGACCATCTTTTGCTTGTTCTACTTGGTACCCACCTTTTTCTAGGGTTAAGGCTAAAAATCGCCGCACATTAATAGAATCATCAACGATCAAAATTGTACTTTTTTGATGGGAACTCGTCGCAGGTTGTTTTTCTTCTTGAGGATATAAGAATGCTGTTTTCAACCTAGTTGATGGTAATTGATTGCTGCGAGAATTTTGCTGTTTGCTAGAAATTTTATACAATAACTCATTAGTATTTACTAATACTACTACCCGACCATCACCGAGAATAGTACAGTTACTAAAGCCTTCTGGTAGAGGGATGTTACCTTCTACTTGCCGAATAGCAACTTCTTGCTCGCCCCAACAACGGTCGATTTGCATTGCGACTAATTGATTATTGCTTTTGAGTATTAATATACTGCTGGCATTAATAGCTGGGGGGGTTTCTAACTCTGGATTATCATAGCGAGGGCCGTTAAACTCTAGGTAGCTACTCAGGCGGATAAACGGCAGCATATTGCTTTGCCAACTGATAAATTCATTACCTGCGATCGCAAACACCTGTTCAGTCTGGTGTAAAAATATTTCCGAAACCACATCTGTCGGAAATGCTAGTAGCATTCGGTTGCTTTCTACTAATAGCACTCTAGCCACAGACAGGGTAAACGGTACTGATAAAGTAAACGTAGTGCCTACTCCTAGCTCAGTATCAACTTTAATATCCCCCCGCACGGATTTGAGGTTATTACGCACGACATCCATACCGACGCCACGGCCAGATAAAGTTGTGACTTGATCGGAGGTAGTAAACCCAGGTTCAAAGATGAGTGACAACAATTCTTCATCACTCGCACTAGCTAATAAAGCAGCATCTAATCCCATACCTAAGGCGCGATCGCGAATTTTCTCCAGAGAAATACCCCGACCATCGTCACGGATAGTAATAATTGTGCGATCGCGTTTGTGAGTGGCTTTAATTTCAATCAAACCTTGTTCGGGTTTATCCATGTGGCGGCGAGTAGCTGGATCTTCAATTCCGTGATCGAAAGCATTGCGCAAAAGATGCATTAAAGGCTCATTCAACGCCTCTAAGATGCTGCGTTCAATCAAGGTGTTACCACCTTCAATTTTCAGCTGCACATTTTTGCCATACTCTACATTTAAGTCGCGTAAAGCACGGGGAAACCGTTCCACTAAATCTGATAGAGGACGCATCCGTACTTGAGTCAACTTGGTTTGCAACTGCTTTGATGTTTTATTCAGCTTGCGGGCAATTTGATCGGTATCATCAACACTAAGTTGCACATCAGTGGTAACTTCTTGTACTTGAACAATAGTTTCCATGACTTCCTGCGATAGCAGGTTTAACTCGTTATAACGATCCATTTCTAAGACATCAAAACTAGTGTTGATTTCTTCGTGATGCTGCTGCTCATCACCTAACGACAAGACACTAGAAGCTCCTACAGATTGAGTAGCAATTTTATCGTAGGCGGCGCGGAGTTCCTGATTTTCTCGATCTAGACTTTGGACGCGCTGGCTGAGATTGCGGACGAGTTTACGCAATCTTTCTAATTGTAGGTTCAGCCCATTACGCTGAATAATTAATTCTCCAAATAGATCGTTGATTTGCTCCAATTGACTACTGGGAACTCGGACTGTATTTTCATGAATTTCTCGGTCTTTACCATTACCAATCGGTTCAGCTTTGCGTTCAACCCATTTATAATCAGCGGGAGAAATTTCTCTAGCAGCTACGATACTAGCTTCTGAGATTTTGACAGACTCGGTTAGGCGATCGGCGAATTCTACATCCACAGTAGCAAAATGGGTAGGCACGATCGCCTCTTCTTCGTCCCCAATATCCTCAGTTTCATCAGTGAAAATTTCTGCTGCAAACAAATAAGGTGCGGCTGTTTCTGCGTGGAGAAATTCTGCTGCTTGTAGCGATGGTAACTCCGCATTCACTAGATCTGCTAGATGAATCGCAGTCGGGAGACTATCCAGTTGATTGGTCAGCACTAAAGCTTGCGATCGCCGCCATGCTTGTAAAGCTAACTGGGCAATTTCTCCGATTTGATGCGGTTGAGCAGTTTCTAAATACTGGGTGACTGATTCACAAAGTTGGGTAAAAGCTGGCAATTGCAGCATTTCTCCTAAACCACCCAACTCAGCGGCCATGATTGCTACTTCTTCTTGCAAACAAGGCTGTCCTTCATCTGCTAACACCGATTCTAAACGCTGCAAACAACCTTCTACTTCGGTTTCAAACAGCAGAGGAATAATATCTTGCCCCTCTTCCGGAGAGAGCATGGTTGTTACATCTTCGGGAACAGGGTCACCCAAACGCTGATGCAGCTCGTCAAAAACTGGGTAACAAAAGGTTTCTAACCACTGGTCTTCGATAGTATTGCCTTCTGCCAGCAATTCTACTATCTGGCGTAACCAGTCCACTCCAGATAAAAGTAAACTTTGCAACTGGGTGTCAATTTCTAAGGAATTTTTACGAGTTTTTAAGACTTTAAAGGAATCTTCCAGACGATGTGCTAAATCGCTCAGCGTCCGGAATCCCATCATCCCTGCACCACCTTTGATGGAATGTGCTGCTCGGAGTGCCCCGTTGATTTTCTCGGAATCGATGCGATTACTGGTATCAATTTCTAACAATACCCCTTCTAAGGTATTGAGATAATCAATTGCTTCTTCCAGAAATTGCATCTGGATTTCCAGTTCTTTGTCCTGTGACATAGGTTTGGTTTTTAGTCAATAGTCAATGATCATTGGTCGTTAGTCATCCCTTTTCTGCGAGACGCTACGCGAACGCTTGCGCTCAGGGTAAGTTGTCATTAGTCATGAGTCATGAGACTTGTGACTGTTGATAATTACTTAACTGACCTTAAATGTACCCACAGTCTGTTGCAACTCTTGGGAAATTTCCACAGTTTGTTGCAAAGATTCCGAAACTAAACGGGATGAATCGCTAGTCCGCTGTGAGACAGCCACAATTGCTTTCATCAAAGTGCTGACAGTATGGGAAGTTTCTACTTGGGATGTAGTTGCTACCGAGATGGACTGTACTAGCTCATCAATTTGCCGCGATACTTCCAAAATTTGATTGAGACTACGCTTAGCATCTTCAACAATTCGGGTACCTTCAACTACCTGGGTAGTGCCGATTTCCATTGCTTGGACTACGTCACTGGTTTCCCGCTGGATATTCTCCACAATTTGTTCAATTTCTTGTGTGGCGGCGGCGCTTCTGACTGCTAATTCGCCTACTTCTTCCGCAACTACAGCAAAACCTTGACCTTCTTCGCCAGCGCGTGCGGCTTCAATCCCCGCATTAATCGCTAACAAGTTAGTTTGAACGGCGATTTGATTAATTAAAGACACCACACGGGAAATTTGTTGAGAAGATTCTCCCAAACGTTTGACTTTCTTCGCGGTTTCACCCACAGTTTCCCGCAAAGAAAGAATATTTTGCACTGTCAAATCCATTGCTTGCCCGCTTTTAGTTGCCGTTTGAGCGGCTTGATTAGCAATTATCGCCGCTTGCTGGGCATTTTCGGCTACAGCTTGGATAGAATTAGTCATTTGATCCACCGCATCCAAGGTGCGATTAATTTCCGCCGCTTGGGTAAGTGCTTCTTCAGCTAGTTGGCGGATTGCTTCTTCATTCGAGCCGATAGCCGTGTTTACTTGGGTAGCTGCTTGTTTGACTTGGGTAACGATATCCCGCAAACTTTCAACAATTGAGTTGAAAAAGTCGGCAACAGTACCAATTTCTCCGGCTGTGACATCCGCACGGACTGTGAGATCGCCACTGGCTGCACCTTCTACATTGCTCAGCAATTCTAAAAGTTGGGTTTGCAGTGCCTCTTTTTGTTGGCGTTCTTCTTGAGTATCTTGTTGAGCGGCAGATTTAGCTTTTTCTAATTCTTCTAGCAGCCTAGCTTGTTCTAGGGCATAGCCAATTTGAACAGCGATTTGTTTAAATAAATCAATGTCTGCTGGTTGCCAAATCCGAGGACTTTCACAATGATGGGCAATTAATAGACCCAAGAGTTGATTTTGGCTAATGATGGGGGCAATCAAATTGCCTTGAACTGCGTATTTCTCCAAACTTTGAATGTAACAGTTGGCATTATTGAGATGGGGTTCTTGATAGATGTTGGCGATCGCTCTGACTCTTCCTTGGCGATAATTTTCGGCATGACGTTCCCGAAAACAGGGATCTTCAATTCGCGTATTCAGCATTTTTGGCCAACCATCAGCTAGAGATTCTGCCACAACTACCCCATCCCAGGTTTCGGGATTTAGCTGATAGACAATTACCCGATCTGTTTTTAATGCTGGGCGCAAGGCGTTAACTGCTGTTGTGTAAATATCTTCAGTTAGGAGATTTTTGCGAATTTCCAAAGTAATATCTGCAATAAATTTAATTCTTAAGGCTTCTTGGTCTTTTTCTCCTAGCAATACTTGCAGTTGCTCAGCCATCCTGTTAATATTTACACCCAATACTCCTAATTCATCGGTTCTTTCCACTTCTACACGAGTATTGAGTTGACCATCACCCAGTTTACTTACTGCATCAGCTGCGCTCAAAATTGGCTTTGTCGACCGTTTGGCTAACCAAGCAGCGATCGCAGCAACAATGACTGCGGTTAATGCCGTTCCCAGAGCGATCGTCAATAATAATTGTCTTTGGGGCGCAAATGTAATTTCTGTGTCTGTGGCAATAATGGCTCCCCATTTTAAATCAGGTAACCCGTCAATTGTTCTCGACGGTACATAGCTGACAAATTGCTGTTTCCGATTCAGATTGTTAACTGTGACTAAACTGCTGACTTTGTTGTTGTCTTTCAGTTGGCTCAACCCAGGAAAATCAGTTTTAGCTTCTCTACCTTCTTGATTATTTTGTGTAGCTAGAAAAATTTTGCCTGACCGATCGATTAAATGATAGTCATGCCCCTTACTGGCATAATTTTTGATAGTCTCTTCTATAGAACTTACTGGCATTCTGGCTCGAATTACGCCAATATTTTGCCCAGTGACTGTATCTTTAACAGGTGCAGCTATGTGAACGCTCACGCGACCGGTAGTTTGTGATTTTTCTGGCTGACTAATCACGGGTGTATTTTGTTTGAGGGCATCTTGAAAATATTGACGGTCTTTATGGTTTTCTAAAGGCTCACCTGTAGATTGAGCAATTACGTTACCTTCAAGGTCAAAAATAGCCAGACTATCATAAGCTTTATCAGCCTTAATTATCCGGTCTAAAATTTCTTGCTTTCCTTGAGCAGTGATCAGTTCTCTAATTTGGGGATTTGTCAAAGATGGTAGACTAGAGAGGACTTGAATATCCCCATATCTACCCAAAACGTAACGGTTAACTTTGTCTAATAAGCCAACAGTTTCTGCTTGTTGAGATTGGGTAATTTGCTGATTAATGGATTGGTTGGCAAAGCTATAAGCGATCGCGCCAATTACCAACGTTGGTAAAGTCCCGATCGCGATCGCTAACACTGTGGTTTTGGTATTGAGACTTAATCTATGAAAATAAGCTACTACCTGCGTCAGGGGAGAATCATTAGAAGGTAAATTAATCGGCTTACTTGATTGTTTAATTGCTGCCCCAAATACTTTCTGCGATGAAATCAATGATGCTCGTTTTTGAGCATCATTACTCTTAGCCGTGTCAGTTTTATTAAACATAAATTAATTCCCCTGAATACTGTGAATAAGAACACTATTTTTTCTTGATTACTAGTACACCCTAATCACTGCGGAGAATAGAAGAATTGACAATAGCTTGTGCATCTAATACCAGTAAAATCTCAGATTGTTGGATAATACATCCATTGAGATAAGGTACTAAACTGGATGCCACCTGTCCTATAGGAGAACAAATCTCATCGGACAAAAACTTAGCTGTACCTTTTATCTCTTGTACAACTAAGCCCAACAGCATTGATTCTACTCGCACAACGATTACATTATATTGCCGCAGCCTACTGCCTAAAGATTCTAAATTCAGCATTCTTGGCAGATCTACTACCCAAATTATGCGACTCCGCCAATTCATTAATCCTATTATGCAAACGGGCATATTAGGCATTGAAGTCACCGACTCAACAGGCACAATAATCGCTTCTTGCGTATGCCTCATTGATAGAATAGCAGCAGTTTGTTGATTTAGCTGAAATTTGATATAGCCATCTCCTAAATTTTGGGGACTTGGCTGTGCAGGTAGCGTATTCTTTGAACTATTCATGGATTAATTGGCTACTGATCTAATAGCACGTATGAGTTGTTCCCTTGTGTATGGTTTAGTTAGGTAAGCATCAGCACCTTGCTTCATTGCCCACAAGCGATCGATTTCCTGGTTTTTAGAACTACAAATTAAAATTGGTACTTTCTTTGTCACTGGATGTTTCTTGAGATAACGACATAATTCAAAGCCACTCATTCCTGGCATGACTACATCCGTAATAATCACATCCGGCTGTTGTAATATAGCTTGTTCTAAAGCTGCTTTGGCATCAGTAGTAGGAATTACATTATAGCCACTTTCTGTCAGGAAATAGCTCATTAATTGCAATTCGCTAGGGGAATCTTCGACAATCAGAATAGTGCTAATTAGAGTAAGACTCATTGCTAAACATCCTAAAAATGCTATTTGAGCTACTAAATTTTTTGATAGTAATAATTAACTACTATCTTTAGAAAATTAACCGATATGTTTAAACACCATTTTTAGCAAATCTGATTGTGTAAATGGCTTAGTTAAATAACCGGAAGACCTCACCATTTTTGCTTTGGCTCTATCAATAAAACCTGTTTTACCCGTCACCATAATAATCGGTGTATCTTTAAACTGTGAATGTCGGCGCAATAAAGAACACAGTTCATAACCATCTAAATTGGGCATTTCAATGTCTAGTAAAATTAAATCTGGTTTACTCCTAAGTATTTGCATTAAAGCTTTGACTGGATCGTTGATCAGGACTACATGAAATGTTTCTTCATCCAAAAAGTGTTTGATAGAGTTTAAGACAGTTTGGCTATCATCAATACATGCTATGGTGTAAATTCCTTTGCTCGCATGTTTTTGAGAAAACGTATTATTTTTATCACTATTGCGAGCAAAATTACTAGGTTTAGATAAGGGAGTTTGCGGTATATTGCTTGTTGGTGTACTTAATGAACTCCCCGCAGCAGGTAAAGGTGATTGAATAGGTACCTGACGGTTTCTCAGATGTTTTTGACAGTGTTCAACGATTAACCGCAAATCTAAACTACAAAACTTGGGTAATCCATCTAAGGTAATTTCTGAGTTAAATTCATAACTTCCTTCTTTTAAAGCTAAGAATGATTCCAGTACTTCTTTTGCTAATTCTTCGATCAAATCTGCTGCTTGCACCGGATTAATATAATCCTGGGCAGCTAACCAACAGATAGCGTGATAATCAGCGTTTGATGATGTAGACTGATTTTCATTGTTCGTTTCAAACATCAGTCGCATTTGTACCCTAGCAGCGCTATTCAGTGTGGGAATTTGTTGACTCAAGCGCCGCAAGTGATTATCAAGCCTTTCAAAAACTTTATCTGAATGAGAGGCGTAAGTTAATTTACCGTCCTCTAGATAGATCGACCAAGAAGTCGTCTCTGTATATACCCTTAAGCATCCTGTAGCACGCCGACTGGTTAGTTGTGCCAACAGCGATAACGGATGTAATTTCTGGAACAACTTGTAGCTACCTATAGGAGTTGTGCTCATTTTGCTTTTACTTCAGCTAAATTCAATACGTGTAGACTAAACTTGTACAGGAGCTTCTATACAATACCAACCAAGCTAAAAAATCTTAGTGCCATGTAGCATAACATACATAAATATTTATCTTCGTTTGTAAATAAAGTTAACCGTAGCTTTGTTTTTAGATTATAAAGTCTTAGTCAATTATGAAGTTATTGTCAATTTACTTACTTATACTGAGATTATCAGACATGTCTGGATAAAGATTAAATAAAATTTAAAGACTACATGAAGTAGATAGTTTTTTAGTAGCCTTTTGTAAAATTTTGAAAGTAAAAATACTAGCTAACAAACAATAATTACGGTATTTTATCAGTATTTTTACTGAAAAATAACCGTACATAAACGCAGATTGCTATCGCTCTAACAATAAGTATCTTTACTTAAATGTGATCAAAGTTACTTCTACACTTAATCTATTCAAGATAACAGCAGTGTTATGAGTAATAAAGGTGAAAACTGGCTATTGATATTAATGTAATCAATGGTTGTTATTCATAGTTTTTGGTCATGGTTAGGGAAACTCCACCTCTAGATGGTATGAGATTGTATGATGCGTACCCCAATGACCAATACCGAATCAAAACACCCCCATGCCCCATATCCATTTTTAAAATTGGCGATGAACATTGTTTCACAGGGGTTGCTTTCTTGATTTTAAACTAAAAGTGCGGATGAAAGGACTTGAACCTTCACTCCTCTCGGAACTAGAACCTAAATCTAGCGCGTCTGCCAATTCCGCCACATCCGCATCAGTTTTATATCTTAACACAACAAATTATTAATGGTCAATAATCTATGAAATCAACAAACTGTACTTCAGACTATTGACCCTGGATGCTGCATGGTCTCAGGCTACATCATCGCCACCCTGGGTAACCGATGCTTAAATCCACAGAGAATTTCCCAAGAAATAGTGTTTAATTTCTCTGCCCATTCATCAGCAGAAATTTTTTCTTTGCCCTGTTGCCCAAGTAATGTGACTATTTCTCCTTCTTGGATATCGTCTATGTTAGTCACATCTACCATCAACTGATCCATTGTAATTGTGCCAATTTGTGGCACTCGCTGACCACGAATTAAAACTTGCATATTGTTGGAGAGATGACGGGGAACGCCATCGGCATAGCCAATACCCACAACTGCTAGGCGTAGTTCCTGGGGGGCAATAAATTGATGCCCATAGCTAACCCCAGTTCCCGGTGCAATGGTTTTTACCTGGGTGACACGGGCTTTCACTTGTAAAACAGGGTGGAGATTGATTTTAGTTTGTAAATGTGGTGATGGATATAGTCCATAAACAGCTAAACCCACACGGACAATGTCGTAATGCAAGGCAGAATCTGCGAGAGTTGCGGCTGAATTGGCTAAGTGCAGGGATGGTATTTTGATACCCATAGCTTGAATTTGGGCGATCGCTTCCTCAAATCGTCTATGCTGTTGTTTCATTGTCGTAGTATCAGGACTATCTGCTGTCGCCAAATGAGAGTAAATGCTAGCAATCGTCAGATGGGGTAAGCCCTCCACTAACTTGACAAACTCACCCGCTTGTTGCCAGTTAGTTCCTAACCGCGACATACCAGTATCTAATTTGATATGTACGGGTAAAGGAAAACTATGATTGATGGCTTCTAGGGTGTCAGAAAACACCAAAGCTTGTTTGGGGCTGCAAAGTGTGGGTTGTAATTGCCATTGAGCGATCGCCTGAATTTGTTCTGCTGTGTGGGTTGCACCTAAAATTAAAATTGGGGCTTTAATCCCAGCTTCTCGCAGTTGTATGCCTTCGGGCACTGTGGCTACACCTAACCAACTAGCTCCTGATTCTAATGCTGTTTGCGCTACTGTCACCGATCCATGACCATAGGCATCAGCTTTAACTACTGCCATCAGTTGGTTACGCGGCGATAACAACCCGACTAACTGCCGTACATTATCAGACAAAGCTGCTAAATCAATTTCTACCCAAGCTCGTTGCGAGAACCAAGCATAAGTATCGCCGTCTTGCCCAGAAGCAACACCAGGAATTTGCTTGCTACTTAACATTTTCATTCACTCCTATCACACTAATACTTGACTGCCAAACGATCTATCTATTCCATTGCTAACAATGGCATCAGATTAATCTGGCAGTTTACATTCGATTAGGGAATTGTCACAAGATTCCTACATGGCTAATTTGTGCTTTTTCTCAGAAAATCTAGCTGAAAGATTATTTCTTGGTTCTGTTTTTGGTTTACAGGCTGGCAAATGTCTGAATAGTCATCAGGCATAAGAGTGACTTTTATTACTCAGAATTAGCTTTTCTTCAGCAAATGTTGTGATTTGTCCTGAGAAATAAATTTTGAATGTAGCTTACTTCTGTAGGACTAAGTCAATTTTTGATGGATAACAGAATATTGAGTTGGTAAATTATGGCGAAAGTATAATTTATTCTCATCCCCCAAGTAGAGTATTTATGTGTTAATATATGTAAAACTAATACCTTGAGCGTTTACCAATGGGTAAGGTTTTAGTCCTAAATGCCTCTTATGAACCGCTCAATATCACGAGCTGGCGTCGTGCTGCGGTTTTATTAATCAAAGGCAAGGCAGAACGCGTTGAACATAATGGTAAATTCTTATACTCGGATTTTCCTTTGCCAACGGTAATCCGGTTACGGCATTACGTGCGCGTCCCCTATAAAGAAATTCCGCTGACACGCCGAAATATTCTGCACCGAGACGGACATACATGTCAGTACTGCGGTTACACCGGGGATGAATTGACCCTAGATCATGTCATTCCGCGATCGCGTGGCGGTGGTGATAGTTGGGAAAATATTGTCACAGCCTGTGTGCGTTGCAATGTGAAGAAAGGGAGTCGCACGCCTCATGAAGCACACATGCTTTTACGTCATCCTCCGCGTCAACCTTACAGCAGCCTTTATTTTGAGGTTAGTAAACATCTCAAGAGTGGATTACATAAAGAGTGGCAAAAATATGTGATCGGTCTTTGAGTCTACTGAAGTAAGTTAATGCTTGTGTGAATTTGGCATTTTGTGGCGGTATGTCATTAGTGGTTGATGGGTACGGCTTTAGGTAATTCCAAATCTCAGCCCAGAAGACGCTGGATTTTGGCGTCAGACTAAGAACAGGAGGTAACTGCGGGATTAAAGCTATTGGCTTCTAGACCTCACTTTGGTTAGGTTTAGAGACGCTACGGCTGACCTATGGAAGAGCAACATTTAATTGCAGACTCATAATTATACCCCTATTTTGCGTAAATGGGGAGCGAAGGCTGGTAAATTAGCAAAATTATTAATTTAATTAATAAAATGACATTTTTAGTTAACAATAAAAATAATTGTTAATCCTTCATTATTCACTAGTATAAAACTATCAGCTATGAAATTTGACTAAGCATCCATTGCCTGTGAAATATGAAGTTAAAAGCCTGCTTAGAGAACATGAGTCTCAAAATGTAAAAACAAGCTCAACATTATCCAATTGGTAGCATAATTGTGTAAATAACGCTGGCTAAAAGCAAGCCTATACATTCACAAACTTTGTGCCTTTAAAGGTCAGCTATTAGTCCAGTTAGGAGAAACAGCTTCCTAATTAAATTCTCTTTGAAAGAGAAAAATAAAAAAGATGAAAAAATTCTCTTAATTTAGACTGTATTAGGAAATACTAAGTACACTGGTAACCAAAACCAATCTCAATACACTGGTGGAATTGGGTAAATGCTAGCTATTTTGACTGATAAAAAATAGACCGAGATGTATAGTGCCACCATTCCCTATTTTTGCGAAGATCGTAATGTGTGGCTAAATCAGTCCAACACTGATTTTAATATTTCTTAACTAAACAATGGAGCCTCACGCTTACAAAAACCTTCCATATGCAATTGAATCCTTCTTTGATGCAGTTTGAGAGTTTGTCATTGACCACAGAGCCGAACCAAGAGGATGCTGAAATAGACGCAGTCCCCATTGTGGAAGTCCCACTTAGCAAAACCTCCATGCCACCAACGACAAGTGAAGGAGGTATGTATCTAGTTCAGCGTGGTAATTCCTTGGTGTCTCAGAAGTCAGAAGAGCTGCAAAAGACACTTCTAGCGCACCGCCACGAGCGTCAACTCATAATTCTCCAAGATTTTCCTGACCCTGATGCCCTATCTTGCGCTTGGGCTTACCAGCTAATTGCCCAGCAGTATGATATCAAATGTGAAATTATTTATGCTGGTACCTTAAGTCATCAGGAGAACATTGCCTTAGTCAAGCTGACTAATTTACCAGCTCAGCGCTGGACATTGCAAACCATCAAAGGTAAAGACTTGTCATCTTACCAAGGTTTTATCTTAATTGATAACCAAGGAACCACAAGTCAGCTATTATCAACGGTACAGCAGGCAGGCCTTCCCCTAGTTGCAGTGATTGATCATCACAGCATCCAATCGGATCTCAAGTCAGAATTCGTTGATGTCCGTCCTTATGTCCGGGCGACGGCAACTATTTTTACACAGTATCTACAGGCTGGATTACTAACCTTAGATAGCAGCATTAACCAGCATGTTAAATGTGCTACTGCCTTGATGCATGGCTTGCGATCGGATACAAATCGACTGATGCAAGCACAAGAAGAGGATTTTATGGCTGCTGCGTATCTCAGTCGATTTTATGATGCCCAACTGCTGAACGCTATTTTACAGGCAAATCGTTCCAAGCGGGTGATGGATGTGATTGAGCGCGCGCTCAAAAACCGCATCGTCCAAAATAACTTTTCCATTGCTGGTGTTGGTTACATCCGCTATGATGACCGGGATGCTATTCCCCAAGCAGCGGATTTCTTGGTGACAGAAGAAAATGTTCACACCGCCGTAGTGTACGGTATTGTTCACGATGAGGATGACGAACTAGAAGTAGTAATTGGCTCTCTGCGAACTACCAAACTCACCCTTGATCCTGATGAATTCATCAAAGAAGCCTTCGGACAAGATAATAACGGGCGCTTTTTTGGTGGAGGTAGAACAGGTGCAGGCGGCTTTGAAATTCCGATGGGTTTCTTATCCGGCGGTAATGAAAACTCAGCTTATGCAAAAATGAAATGGGAAGTATTCGATACTCAAATCAAGCAAAAGCTACTGAAGTTAGTCAACCCTAAAGACAACCCGATTCAATCAGAATAGTTAGTTGTTAGTAGGGGCGGGTTTATGTGGGATCGTCATGAATTCGTGAGGATATCTGTGAACCCGCCCGTACATTTGTCAGTTGTTAACCAGACAAATGACCACAAGCCAAGGATTTAGGGCAAAGTTGTGGAACTATATTTAATTCGTCATGGTATAGCCGAAGAGAGAGCATCTGCCATCAAAGATGAGGAGCGAGTACTCACCAAGGAAGGCAGACAAAAAACAGAAAAAGTTGCTCAAAGACTAGTGAAGCTAGATTTACACTTTAATTTAATACTTACAAGTCCTTTAGCTAGGGCGCGGCAAACAGCAGAAATACTCATTAAAACCGGGCTAAGTTCACAGATGGAGGAATCTCTCCATCTTGCACCTGATGGAAATATTCATAATTGGCTGCACAACTGGCTAGAACCGAGAAATTATTCTCAAAATACCCAAATTGCCCTGGTTGGACATGAGCCTTGTTTAAGCCAATGGGCGGAAATTCTTCTTTGGGGAGAAACCAAAGCCAGCTTAGTCTTGAAAAAAGCAGGTATGATCGGGATAAAACTACCAGAAATAGGCTCTCCTCTGGGTCGTAGTCAGATGTATTGGTTGACACCACCCAAGTACTTGCTATAACGGTTTCATAACAGTTATGAAAGGACTTAGGTTATAACTGTCACTGTTATTGCGATAACGATTTCTGGTAAGTTAGCCTGAGCAAATCTTTCATAAAGCAGATGGTGTTGCCATGTCGGTGTGCGAATACAAGCCCGGTTTGGAAGGCATTCCCGCTGCCCAATCCAGTATCAGCTATGTTGACGGGCAAAAGGGAATACTAGAATATCGTGGTATCCGGATTGAGGAACTAGCAGCAAAAAGTACATTTTTGGAAACTGCTTATCTTTTAATCTGGGGTGAACTGCCCAGCAAAGAAGAATTGGAAGCATTTGAGGATGAAGTTCGCCACCATCGGCGGATTAAATATCGCATCCGGGATATGATGAAATGTTTTCCAGAAAGCGGTCATCCAATGGATGCTCTACAAGCCTCAGCTGCAGCTCTAGGCTTGTTTTACTCTCGCCGGGATTTACATAATCCCGTCTACATTCGAGATGCAGTTGTTCGCTTGATAGCAACCATTCCTACAATGGTGGCGGCCTTTCAGTTAATGCGCAAGGGTAACGACCCAGTGCGCCCGCGGGATGACTTAGACTATTCGGCTAACTTTCTCTACATGCTCAACGAGAAAGAACCCGATGAGTTGGCAGCGCGCATTTTTGATGTCTGCTTGATACTGCATGTCGAGCATACGATGAATGCTTCTACCTTTAGTGCCAGAGTGACAGCTTCTACGCTCACAGATCCCTATGCTGTAGTTGCTAGTGCAGTGGGTACCTTGGGCGGGCCTTTGCATGGTGGAGCCAATGAAGAAGTCATTCAAATGTTGGAAGAAATTGGCTCGGTGGCAAATGTACGCCCCTATGTAGAAGATTTGCTGCAACGGAAAGCCAAGATTATGGGTTTTGGGCATCGCGTCTATAAGGTAAAAGACCCCAGAGCTACGATTTTGCAAAACTTGGCAGAACAGTTGTTTTCCAAATTTGGGGAAGACAAGTACTATGAGATTGCCCAAGAGATGGAACGAGTAGTAGCAGAAAAGCTGGGTCACAAAGGAATTTATCCTAATGTTGACTTTTACTCCGGTTTGGTGTACAGGAAAATGGGAATTCCCACAGACTTGTTTACACCAATTTTTGCGATCGCTCGTGTTGCTGGTTGGTTAGCTCATTGGAAAGAACAGCTAGAAGAAAACCGGATTTTCCGTCCAACTCAGGTTTATAACGGTCGTCACGAAGTTTCTTATACCCCGATTGACCAACGCTAATGAGCAGATGGACTGCTTACTATAGCAGCTGGCGACCAAAGGGAATCATCAACATTGAAGAAAGCAGAAACCGTTGCCACAATGGAAGCGGTAACTTTGTCCTGGGGCAACAATATTAGGGGATTGGCTGCGTGAATCCCAATTATTGCCATAAGTAGAACTTGTGGTTGATTTGCGGGGGGCTAAAACCATCCAACGGTATACTAGGCATGGGAAATAGCAATCAAAATTCAATCAGGCGTCGTCTCGGTAGAGATATTAATGGGTGAACTTACAGATATTAATTTAACTAATATTTTGTAACTCGCCATCACAAGATGACTTAAAGAGCGGAAACATGAACTCAGGAATTGACCTCCAAGGAACTTTTATTAAATCCCTGACGGATTTAGGACTACCACCAGACGCAGCCAAAGCTATTTGGATGCCTCTGCCAATGATATTGATGCTCATTGGAGCCACAGTGGGGGTATTAGTAGCCACTTGGTTAGAGCGGAAAATTTCCGCCGCCGCCCAACAGCGGATTGGCCCGGAATACATGGGGCCTTTTGGCTTGTTGGTGCCGGTTGCCGATGGTCTAAAGCTGGTATTTAAAGAAGATATTGTCCCAGCCAAATCTGACCCCTGGTTATTTACCCTAGGGCCAATTATTGTTGTAATTCCGGTGTTTCTGTCTTTTCTGATTGTGCCCTTCGGACAGAATATTGTGATTACGAATGTGGGGATGGGGGTATTTCTGTGGATTGCCCTGTCTAGCATTCAACCAATTGGCTTGTTGATGGCTGGTTATGCATCAAATAATAAATACTCCCTCTTAGGGGGCTTACGGGCAGCAGCGCAATCAATTAGTTACGAAATTCCCTTGGCGTTGAGCGTACTCGCGATCGCCATGATGTCTAACAGCCTCAGCACCGTTGATATTGTTAACCAGCAATCTGGCTACGGTATCTTAGGCTGGAACATTTGGCGTCAACCAGTTGGGTTTCTGATTTTCTGGATCGCCGCCTTAGCGGAATGCGAACGCTTACCCTTCGACTTACCAGAAGCGGAAGAAGAACTAGTCGCAGGTTATCAAACCGAATATGCCGGGATGAAATTCGGTTTATTCTACCTGGGTTCCTACGTTAATTTAATTCTTTCTAGCTTACTGGTTGCTATTTTATACTTGGGCGGTTGGGATTTCCCCATTCCCATTAGTGCGATCGCTAATTGGGTAGGAGTCAGCGAAGCCAACCCAGTCTTGCAGGTAGTAACTGCTTCTTTGGGTATCATTATGACCGTACTCAAAGCCTACTTGCTAGTATTCGTCGCTATCCTGTTGCGCTGGACAGTACCACGGGTACGGATTGACCAATTGTTAGATTTAGGATGGAAGTTCTTGCTACCAGTTGGTTTGGTTAATCTTCTATTAACCGCAGCCCTGAAACTAGCTTTTCCCGTAGCCTTCGGTGGTTAACCAATTTTAGATTTTAGATTTTGGATTTTAGATTGAAATCCAATCCAAAATCGGAAATCCAAAATCCAAAATTCCAGAGAGAGTAAAACACGATGCTAAAGTTCCTCAAACAAGTTGGCGATTATGCCAAAGAAGCAGTGCAAGCTGGTCGTTATATCGGTCAAGGCTTATCTGTTACCTTCGACCACATGCGGCGGCGGCCTATTACTGTCCAGTATCCCTACGAAAAATTGATTCCTGGCGAACGTTTTCGCGGCAGAATTCACTTTGAGTTTGATAAATGTATTGCTTGTGAAGTTTGCGTGCGCGTTTGTCCCATCAACTTACCCGTTGTCGATTGGGAATTTGACAAAGCTAGCAAGAAGAAAAAGCTCAATCACTACAGTATTGACTTTGGAGTTTGTATTTTCTGCGGTAACTGTGTGGAATATTGCCCTACTAACTGTCTGTCTATGACAGAAGATTACGAGCTTTCCACCTATGATCGCCATGAGTTGAACTATGACAACGTCGCCTTGGGACGCTTACCCTACAAGGTAACCGACGACCCAATGGTGACACCATTACGCGAACTAGTTTACCTGCCCAAAGGCGTGATGGAACCTCACGATCTACCTGCTGATGCTCCCCGTGCTGGTGCACTTCCCCAAGACTTGGTAGAAAAAGCAGAAAAATAAATGTCACAAGTCTACAGTCAATAGTCCATAGTTAAAACATGACTATTGACTATTGATTATTGACTATTGACTTTTGATTCTTGACAACTGAATTGAGGACAAAAAACAGTGAATCTAGCAGAAGGAGTACAGGTTGTTTCCTTTGGTATACTGGCTGTGATGATGATTGGGGCAGCTATAGGCGTGGTGTTGTCTTCGAGCATCGTCTATTCTGCCTTTTTGCTTGGTGGCGTATTCATCAGTATTGCTGGCTTGTACCTGTTACTCAACGGTGATTTTGTCGCAGCAGCACAAGTACTAATTTATGTTGGTGCAGTTAACGTGCTGATTTTGTTTGCGATTATGTTGGTTAACAAGCGGCAGAATTTTGCACCCTATCCTAGTGCTGGGCTGCGGAAAATATTCACAGGTGTGGTGAGTCTGGGATTATTTGCGCTTTTAAGCACAATGATTTTAGCAACTCCTTGGGCTTACGCAACCGCTCCGGTAACTATTGAAAGTTCCATAGTGTTGATTGGGGAGCATTTCTTTAGCGATTTTCTCCTACCTTTTGAATTGGCTTCCGTTTTGTTGTTGATGGCAATGGTGGGAGCGATTATTTTGGCGCGTCGCGAATATTTACCAGATGCTACAACTAGTTCTGAAATGCCACAAACAGTGTTAACTTTGCCAGAACGCCCCAGAGAAATGGCAGCAATCGGTAACATTGGTAATGAATCTGGTGAAAATCCTGTTTATCGTGGCGGTTCGCGGCGCGAATAATTAGCTCACCCCAACTCACAACTAAATTTTGAATAACAACTCAAAAGATTCATGCAACTCCAGTACTTTTTGTTACTCGCAGCCGCTTTATTTTGTATTGGCATCTATGGTTTAATTACCAGTCGCAACGCTGTGCGCGTGCTGATGTCAATTGAGTTACTGCTAAATGCTGTTAATTTGAATTTAATGGCATTTTCCAACTTTCTTGACTCAACATTAATTAAGGGTCAGGTTTTCACCGTATTTGTGATTACCGTGGCCGCAGCCGAAGCGGCGGTAGGTTTGGCGATCGTGCTTGCCATTTATCGCAACCGTGATACCGTCGATATGGAGCAGTTTAATCTCCTCAAGTGGTAATTGCGCGTGCAACTCAAGCAGGTAATCATTGCTTATAAAGCGCGAGATGCCCAGAGTAAACGCTGGGCAGAAATCTGTGCTAAACAACTAGAAAATCGCCAATGTCAGGTGTTGATGGGGCCTAGCGGCCCAAAAGACAACCCTTATCCGGTGTTTTTGGCTTCAGTGGGTCAACCAATCGATCTGGCATTGGTACTTGGCGGTGACGGTACTGTTTTAACAGGTGCCAGACATCTAGCTCCAGCTGGCATCCCCATTCTGGGAGTGAATGTGGGAGGTCATCTGGGGTTTTTAACCGAGTCAGTTGAAGAATTTCAGGATACAGAGAAAGTTTGGGATCGGTTGTTTGAAGACCGCTATGCGATTCAACGGCGGATGATGTTACAAGCAGCAGTGTTTGAAGGCCAAGGATCGCATTTTGAACCAGTTAGCGATCGCTATTTAGCTTTAAATGAATTCTGTATCAAGCCAGCCTCTGCCGATCGCATGATCACTTCAATTTTAGAAATGGAAATTGACGGAGAAATTGTCGATCAATATGTTGGCGATGGCTTAATTGTTTCCACTCCCACTGGTTCTACAGGTTACACCGTTTCCGCCAACGGCCCAATCATGCACGATGGGATGGAAGCGGTTACCATTACTCCCATCTGTCCCATGAGTCTTTCTAGCCGTCCTCTTGTCTTACCCCCTGGTTCTGTGGTCAGCGTTTGGCCTTTGGGGGATTATGATTTGAGTACCAAGCTATGGACAGACGGAGTTTTAGCTACTTCAATTTGGCCAGGACACCGCGTTGATGTGCGGATGGCTGATTGTCGAGCGAAATTTATTATTTTGCGGGAAAATAACTCCTATTACCAGACTCTACGGGAAAAATTGCTGTGGGCAGGTACTAGGGTTCGCTACAGTAATAATCACCGCAATTAATTTTAAGTTCATTTTTGTTGGGATCTGCGTCTTTCTCCAGTACAAATTGATCGCTACCAATTCATAATGAGGCAATTCGGAGGAAGGTAATACCAATTCAACTAATGTGTGCGACACATCAATGAGCGATCGGGGCACAAACAATGTTGTGCCCCTCATCATCTGTTAACTTTTTTTCTCAAACTGATATCAAGTTTTAGATTTTATTGTTCCGGAATTTTTGCTAGTTTGTAAAAATTTATTTGTATCCAGCAGCTAGCCTACGGATAAATTTGTCGGCTGACCCTATATATTAAGAGAACTAGACAGATAAATTACACAATAGAAAAATTCTGTATCTTATTGCCAGATTTTTTAGGCAATTATATTCATAATAATAACACCCATTTCTCAGTTCTCTAATTATTCGGAATTGGGAAACACAGATAATGTTTCACAGTAGTTGTGGGTAATTAAACGAACCATACATTAATTTCAGGAGAAGTTGTCAAACAGTAGAATTAAAAGCAAAATTTACAATTAAGTAAGCCGCTTGCTTTGCCATAATTTAATACGACATCTAGATTTTTAAACCATATTCAAAGCTAAGTATAGTTTCAGAATCAACAACTATAATAGTCCTCAATTATTGGCGATAAATTAGCTCTCCGAATTCTCAAACATTTTGGTTATCTGGGTATCGGTGGTTTTCAGGAATCACTACCTTTGCATTACCTTAATTTAGTAAAAAATTTTCCCATCCCCAGTAGGAAGACAGATGGAAATTTCTTGTCCCAACACTGATAATTCACGGAATCCTGCATCATCATTAATAGATTTTCCTGTACTACAAAGTAAAAACTATATCTTAAAACTGGCAACAACTGAAGCAGAATTAGAATCAATTTTTCGGTTGCGATTTGAAGTTTTTAACCTGGAATTAGGTCTGGGTTTCTCTAATTCTAATACTGACCGAATGGATCGAGATAGGTTTGATGCCGTTTGCCATCATTTAATGCTGATTTCTCAACTGACTGGGAAAACAATTGGTACTTATCGGATGCAAACTTATACAATGGCTTCTCAAGGATTAGGTTTTGATGCTGCTGATATTTTTAATCTTAGTAGTATTCCCGAAGGTATTCTTCAGATGTCTGTAGAAGTTGGGCGTGCATGTATAGCTAAGGAATATCGCAATAGTCAAGCACTTTTATTACTCTGGGAAGGACTAGCAAATTATCTCATTCGCAGTCAAAGTAAATATTTTTTTGGATGTGCTTCTTTACTCACACAAAATCCTGGGGAAGCTGTTTGTGCTTATCAGTATTTTCAACGTAATAACTGGATGCATTCTCATATTCTAGTTTATCCCAATCCAGCATATTCAATAGAAATTTCAGCAAATTGTCCAGATTCATGTAATGTTGCTATTCCTAATATTGTGCAAGCTTATTTAAATATAGGAGCAAAAATATGTAGTCTGCCGGCTATTGACAGACAGTTTCAAACTATTGATTTTTTAACTATCTCAAATATAGAAGAGTTGGCTAAATGGCATTTTCCCAGATGAATAATATTTGCACCGCAGAGTACACAGAGTATGTAGAGAGAAGAAATTATTATTCTAGTATTATTAATGTTTATGCAAATCTTGCTGAATAATTTCAAAACAACGTTTTGCTTATGCATCAGCATTTCCAGAAGCAAAAACTCCACCTGTAGCATCTGTTGCTATGGTTCCAGAGATATAAATATGGTTTCCAACTTTTAATCCACGATAGTAATCTAGTTGAGATTCTCAAGAAGTACCAAAAAATATAGGTTTATTTTCCATAGAATGGGAAGTTAATTTTGAAGTTGAGATAAAAATCAACAGCCTAAATTTTTAATAAATTCTCAGCTTAAATTAATTTTGTTGATGGGGTAACGCTTTACATTGTTATTAGAGAAGAATCTACGGTTATGAATGTATGAGATTTAAGCATTTAGCCATTGTGAGTCTGATTGCGGCTATTGCCATTGGCTGTACAAATGAGAATACCCCAAATTCAACAGATTCTCAAACAACCCCTAAAGCTAATGTAGCCACTTCTGCTGGAGGTTTTGGCGCATTTAAAGCTGGGGAACATCCGACTCAGGGAAAAGTCCAAGTCATCACTGAACAAGGAAAACGTTACTTAGAGTTCGATGGAGATTTTAAAACTGATAAAGGCCCGGATTTATATGTGATTTTATATCGTTCGGATGCGCCGCCAAAATCTGGAATTAAAGAAAAAGATTATGTGAGTCTAGCCCGCTTACAAAAAACCAGCGGTACTCAACGCTATGCTGTTCCTGAAACAGTGAAGTTAGGAGAATTTAAATCAGTAGCAATCTGGTGTCGCAAATTTAATGCTACTTTTGGTTATGCTTCTTTGGCTAGTATTTGAAACTGAAATTAGTCAGTAAAAATATTATTCCCAAAAGTCGTAAGAGCGAAAAATAACTATTTTTCGATTGCAACTAAGCAGCTATCTGTGAGGTAGCGGTAGGATTCAGCATGTCTAATGTTCATGACTTACTGGCTAGAGAGCTTTAATTTTACGTGGATAGGTATTATATGGAATTAGTTGATTTTCTAGGATTGATACATCCAGCGATCGCAGTTATTTTTGTGTTCCCATTGATTGGTAATGTAGTAAACTTCGCATGGCAAACACGCCAGCGACGGTTACAAAATTTAGCTGGAGGTAAAAGTAAAATATCTCCATTAGTTGGGCCAGAACATAGAAAGTTAGGTGAGTGGCTTACAAGTGCTGTTGTTGGTTTAACTTTAATAGCTTTAGCCTATGCAATTGGTAAAAATATTGTCAAAAAGCAATTGTTAACTACAGCCACTTTTCAAGTAATTTTTATTGGCTTAATATTTGCGGCTACGATTACATGTTTAGTATTACTCTATCAGGCAAAGCAACGGCTGTGGCGAGGAGTTTTTGCTACTTTAACTGGCGCAGGTTTAGTAATTCTTGGTTGTCAAGATGGAGTTTTTCGCCGTACAGGTGAGTGGTATTGGTCGCATTACTATATTGGGATTACCGCAGCTTTACTGATGATTTTTTCTTTAGCAATTGTACAAGATATTTATCAGGATAGATCCCATCGCTGGCGGATTGTGCATACAATTTTAAACTGCATTGCTCTCTTACTATTTATTGGGCAAGGAATGACAGGGACAAGAGATTTACTACAAATTCCTCTTAGTTGGCAAGAATCCTATATTTATCAGTGTGATTTTGTGAATAAAACTTGTTTGACACCAAAACCGCAAATATTAAAGTGAATCAAATTAGCAAAAATTGGCAAAAAATTGATCCAGGTTCATTAAGGATACGCCTGACGATTGGCATTGCTGCATTTTCAACATTGGGATTAGGTAGTCTGGCTATTTGGACTAGTTTGAAAATGCAGCAAATTTTAATTAATAGCCATAAATATAATATTGAACGGATTGCCGATCGCCTACCCCGTGATGTGCAAATCTATAGTGAAATGATGCCATCCGAACAGGGTGTACAAAAATCTATCGATAACTTAATGAATAGCGATATATTTATCTGGATCAAAAGCTCGGAGAATAAAATTATTGCTAAATCTCAGAATTGGAATCAGCTATCGGATGCAGCTGCATCTGAGTTAATGTCTCTGACAGAGATGTCGGTTAAACCGCAAGTAACTAAGGTGAAGCAGCGCTACTTTGTTTTGTGCGGTGGTTCTTTACCAGTTAAGGGTAATGTGTTAGGAAAGTTATTCGTCGTACAAGATGTTACTCGCGAACAGAAGATGTATTTGGCAATGGTGCAAAGTTTAGGGATTGCTAGTAGTTTAGTGATTTTGGTAATTTCTGTAGCGATCGCATTTTATATTCAGCGCTCTCTTTTGCCTTTGCGTCAACTTAGCCAAATGACTTCTGTGATTTCTCTAGCCGATTTACCAGAAGCACAATTATCTATCGAGCGTGCACCAAGCGAAGTTAAAGAATTAGCTCAAACTTTTAATATGTTATTATCACGCCTCTCCCAATCTTGGGAGCAAGAGCGACAATTTGTTAGTAATGTTTCTCACGAGTTACGGACACCATTAACCATTGTTCATGGTTATTTACAAAGTGTGTTAAGAAGGCAAAATAATTTAACACCTACACAATTAGAAGCTTTAGAAACTGCGGCTGTAGAAGCAGAACATACGATTCGGCTGTTACAAGATTTACTAGATTTGGCACGAGCAGATAGTGGTTATTTACATTTTTCTCTAGATCCTTGCGTGCTGAATGATTTAATTGTCGAAGTGGTAGGAATGGCGCAGAAATATAGCGATCGCCAAATTATAATTGAGGCGACAAATCAAACAATTGAAGTAAAAGCAGATTACAACCGCCTCAAACAAGTATTTTTAAATTTAATTGATAATGCTGTGAAATATTCTGAAGCTGATACCCCCATAATTGTGAAGTTAAATCAGCAAGGAGAAGAAGCAATTATTCAAGTTTGCGATCGCGGTGATGGTATACCGCTAAAACATCAATCTCGCATTTTTGAAAGATTTTATCGCGTTGATGAAACCCGCAACCGTGCTACAGGCGGTTCTGGTTTGGGGTTATCGATTGTGAAAACCTTGGTAGAAAGTATGGGTGGAAGCGTAACTGTGCGATCGCGCTTAGGTGAAGGAAGTATATTCACAGTTAGTTTACCCACTTCAGGGTCACCGGAACATCGTTACAGTAATCAAATTATTTGATATCTGGGATGAAGCTTTTGGAGTCCCTTTAGCTGTTTTGTTCCAATTAAAACTATGGCAGTTGAAAAGCCAAGCATAGAGGCTAAGTTACATAGTTACATAGTGAGGTTAACCAAATCTTAAACTATGTGCTTGTGTAGGAAATTGTTCTATATGATACATATTTTTTCGAGCGCAATTACTGGATAAAATATTTTACAAAGCGAAACAAAGATACTATGCTGAAAGCATAGGAAAACAAAAATTATATCGTGAAACCAAAATCATAAAACAAAAATAATTGTATTGCAAGTAATATTACTGTGTATTAAATAAAACATAAGAAACCGCAAGTTATTAATAAATTTTTTATTTAAAATTTTTGCTGTAAATAGCTTACTTTTTTTCAATAAAAAAATGATATCTGGAACTTACGAACTACTTTTAGTAGTACTATCATTTGTCATCGCTACAATTGCCTCCTATACGGCTCTAGAATTAGCAGGTAGAGTTACACCCGATTTACCACTCAAAGCAAGATTGAGTTGGATTGTTGCAGGCGCTATAGCAATGGGAACGGGTATTTGGGCAATGCATTTCATTGCTATGTTAGCTTTTAATCTACCAATTTCAGTCACATACGATCTGAAAATTACCCTACTTTCTTGGGGCGATGCAATTGTTGCTTCTGGGCTAGCATTACTATTATTTAGTCGTGCAAAACTGAGTATACAAATGCTGTTTGGCGGTAGTGTGGTGATGGGATTAGCGATCGCTTCCATGCACTACTTAGGAATGGCAGGGATGGAAATGTCCCAAGCCACGATCCATTACAATCAATGGCTGGTGGCTTTATCAGTGGTAATTGCTATTTTGGCATCAAGTGCGGCTTTGTGGCTAGCTTTCTACTTCCGGAATCTGCAAAAATCAAGTTTTGATTGGCTGAAATTGAGTAGTGCTTTAGTGATGGGAATTGCTATTAGTAGTATGCACTACACTGGAATGTGGGCAACCAGCTTTATTAAGCTACCGGAATCTGTATTTAATCTCAATGAGCGATCGTCTAATTCATGGCTAGCGATTCAAATTGGTATTGCTAGTTTTTTGATTTTAGTTGCTACTTTGATTATTTCCTTACTCGATCGTCGCTACACAGAACAGTTAATTTGGCAAACAGCTTTAAAAGAAAGTGCCGATAGAGAAAAAGCCCTCAGTATGGCAATTCAAAGAATGCGGCAAACATTAGATATCGAAACTATATTTGCGGCGACAACTTCTGAATTACGCCAAGTGATTGGGTGCGATCGCGTTGTTGTTTATCGCTTCAATCTTGACTGGAGTGGAGAGTTTGTTGCTGAGTCTGTTGCAGATGGATGGATTGCTTTACGTCAAGAACAAACGCAAAATCCGCAAA
Source organism: Tolypothrix sp. FACHB-123 (assembly GCF_014697075.1). Lineage (GTDB taxonomy): Bacteria > Cyanobacteriota > Cyanobacteriia > Cyanobacteriales > Nostocaceae > Aulosira. The sequence goes on from NZ_JACJRE010000010.1 coordinate 90,653, forward strand.
TTCAAGAAAATATTATTACAGATAATAAATGTATTTTTAATAATAGTTTGCAATCAGATAATTTAAATACTACTAATTTCTCGGTTCAAGATACATACTTACAAGCAACACAAGGTGGGATTTACAGCCAAGGGGTAACTTACCGAGTTGTAGAAGATATTTATCACGCTAATTTTAATAATTGTTATATCTCTCTATTAGAGAAGCTGCAAGCAAAATCTTACGTAATAGTACCAATTTATGCTAATAGCAAACTTTGGGGATTGTTGGCAGTTTATCAAAATTCTGCACCTCGTCAATGGCAAGAAACAGAAATAAATATAATTGTCCAAATTAGCAGTCAGTTAGGCATTGCTCTAGAGCATGTTGATTTACTAGAAAAAACACGACAACAATCTATACTATTAGAACAAGAAATTCAAGAACGTTTACATACAGAAGCAAAGTTATTTTTCCAAAAACAGCAATTAGAGGAAACTTTAAGCGAACTGAAGCAGGTACAATCTCAATTAATTCAAAGTGAAAAAATGGTGGCGTTAGGGCAGTTAGTAGCAGGTATTGCCCATGAAATAAATAATCCACTCAATTTTATATTTGGAAATTTAAATTATTTGCATCAGGACATAAAAAATTTACTCAAAGTTATTCAATTTTATCATCATGAATACCCTGCTCATAGCCATAAAATTACCGAAATCTTAGAGTATGCAGATTTGGATGAAATAAATCAAGATCTGCAAAAAAGTATAGGTACTATGTACAAAGGAATTGAGCGGATTCAGAATCTTGTTATATGTCTGCGCAATTTCTCACGATTAGATGAGGCAGAATTTAAGCTAGTAGATATTCATGAAGGTATTGAAAGTACTTTGACAATTTTGCAACATCGTTTACAAGCAACATCGGAAACACCCGCTATTACAGTAGTTAAAAACTACGATGTTTTACCTTTAATTGAGTGTTATCCTAGCCAACTCAATCAAGTATTTATGAATATATTAGTGAATGCCATAGATGCTTTAGAATCTAAAAGACAAAATCATCTTTTAATAGATAATTGTCAAATCTTGATTGATACTAAGCTCTTAAATGATTGGATAGAAATTCGGATTAGTGATAATGGATTAGGAATAGATGAAAATAATTTAGGCAAAATTTTCGATCCATTCTTTACGACAAAACCAGTAGGTAAAGGTACTGGGCTAGGTTTATCTATCAGCTACCAAATAATTACTCAACTACATAATGGAACGTTAAATTGTAATTCTATTAAAGGCGAAAAATCTGAATTTATTATTAAAATTCCCACTAAAATTCAAGATGAAATATCTGTATAGTTAAGTTAGTCTTAGGTTGTTTGAAAAAACTAAAAAAATATTCCATTGCTGTCTAAGCAGAGGAAGCAGAGGAGAAAAAATCTGCCGCTGTGAAAAAGGGATAATTTATTTTCTGGAAGTACTTTATCAATCACTAAACAGCTCCCCGACTTTTTAGAGAAGTCGGGGAGCTAAGTTTGTATTAAGCGTTGGGCAATGGCTTACAATCCTACTAATTCGCGAGATTCAAAATCAGTAAGTTGTTGAGCGATCGCTAATCTTGCTTCCAACTTGGCTATACTAAACTGGTTCCGCAGATATTCCAAATGAGCGATCGCATTTGCTTTTTCTGCGGTTAATCTTAGCTGTGTATCTATCGCCTTTTGATATTCCTGATTTACCAGCAGAACTTCAAAACGACGTGCTTTACGTTGGGCATCGTTTTTTAAATCCATATCAAAGGCGGCGCTACGGTCTGCATTACCTTCAAATCGATTAATTTGCTGCTGAACAGCCATTAATTGAGAATCTAGTTCATTCACTCGATGGGCAGCTTGTACTATTGCATCTGGATAATAGCTCAGTTGCATAATCAAATATATTCCTTAGGAATTGGGCATAGGGCATGGGGGAGGCAGTGCGTTGGACGGGTTCCCCGGCTTGAAGCAACTGCCGTCATGGGGCATGGGATATTTGTCCTCTGTCCCTTGCTATTTATTGTCATTTCCCTGCGTCTGTGCGTCCTTGTGTCTCCTTGTCGTTTATGTATGAGAAAATGTTTTTATCGGGGTTGCCTGATTACGCCGCTTCCCGTAGCTGGGATGGCGGAGTCGTCTCTGGAAATGAAAGCGAAAGTTGTTCGGCTTGCGGTACAGCAGCTTGTTCTAATACTGTGACTTCGATATTGACACTCACCAAATAACTTCCTGTATCTGCACCAACCGCATCAGCGATTAATTTGGCTATATCTGGGCGTTTTGCAGTCAGCGGATCGCGTAAAATGCACCGATCCCATTCATGCTTAGCAGTGGGGTTGAGGTTGAGAATGTAGTGCTTCATCATAGTACTAATTGTTAATTCCATCTTCCTTCCAGAAACCTTCCACAGAGCCATTCTCAACTTAACCGGGCTTTGTGGGCGCTATACTTATTATAGTACATTTGTACCCAATTGTGTGAGAGTAGCCGCACCCTTTATAGGGTGACGGCGAAATCTCCAGATAAGCGATCGCATTTGTGCAAGTCTTGCTCAAGTGTCATTGGCTACTTATATTACAAATGACCAATGACTAATCAATAAGACTAATTCGCTTTTCCATTCTCCTGAAGTTGCTGTAATTGCACATCATTAATCCAAATGGCTTGTTGAGGAACAGGAATGATAATTCCGGCTTCATCAAAAGCGATTTTGAGACGGCGACGATATTCCCGTGCTACATCCCATTGCTTGAGAGGCTGGGTTTTAATCCATACGCGAATAATTAAACCGCGATCGCCAAAATTATCCACCCCCAAAACTTTTGGTGTCTCGACAATTTGATGTTGCCATAATGGATCTTGATCCATATCTAAAGCCACAGTGCTAATTAGCTTTAAAACCTCATCAACATCAGCTTGGTAATCTACAGGAATAGTTAAATCTGCCCTTGACCAACGGCTAGAAAGATTGGCGACGATTTTAATTTCACTATTGGGAATGGTGATTAATCTTCCTTCCGAATCCCGGACTTGAGTCATCCGCAAATTGAGATTTTCAACTAAGCCGCCGACTGTACCAACGTTAATTACATCGCCTAAGGCATATTGGTCTTCAAGGATAATCAAAAAGCCATTAATCGCATCTTTAATTAGGTTTTGCGAAGCTAGGGAGACAGCAACACCCACTAAACTCGCACCTGCTAATAAGGGAACCACATCTATTCCCAAGGCGACTAAGGCGAGGAAAAAACCAACTATCACACAGGTAATAGTGGCAATACTTTTAGTTACACCCGAGAAAGTAGAAACACGTAATTGTAAGCGTTCAGAGGTATCTGAATTAAATAAAGCACCGCTGTTGATGAGAGTTGAGGTAAAGCGGTCAATTAGCGCATAGCTAAAACGAATCACTACATAAGTTCCCAGAGCGACAATCCCCAATCTCAGGGGAATTTGCGCAGCTGAGAGAATTCCTAGCTGAAGAATTCTGGTGTAGGGAAATAGACCCAAAATTGTGAAAGTACCACCACCCCAAATCCCCGCTTGGGCGAGCTGAAACAGACGTTTTTTAACTTCGTCTAAATGCCGATATTGTTGTTGATTTAGTTGCGTGGTAATTTGTTGCGTTTCACGAGAAGCCGGTAGGCTCAAATGTATGGCATTTTTTTGCGAACGACGCTGCCAACGATATACACCCCAACTAGCAGCAATCATTGCTAAGGCGATCGCCGCTGCTATTTTAGCTTGGTCGATGATAAATTGCGTGTTCCGCTCTTGCTTGGCTCGCTGTAAAGCCTCTTGCAATGTATCCGCGATTTGATTGGCGCTCAGAGTTGCATCTTCCTCTCGCAGTTTGGCGTCCTCGGAAGTGACGGTCATTAGGTATTGACCATTGATGGTAATTACAGGCACATTGTTGGTATTTTCTACCTGGACATTAATTGTCTGTGCCGAGGAACGCAAGTAATTTTGGCTAATTTCATTCAAGTTTTGTTGAATATTTTGCGATCGCTCTGGAAAATTAGCTCTAGTTGCGGCTATCTGGAATAACCTGCGACCGTCTAAATAAATCCAATCACTAACAATTTGTTTGTCGGAATCTTGACTTACACTACTAGGAGTTGGCAAGTTAGGTAAAAAGGGAATTTGGGCTGTAGCTTTGGGGACTGAGACAACAGCGATCGCCATTGAACTCATCAGCGCCAAAAATTTCAAGCGCACTCCAAAACCTCCTTGCTAAACATCTTCTATGGAATACCCGCCCAGCTATCCTCCACAATAATTTTAAGTAAATGTACCTATCTAAAGTTGAATTTGTCTTTTTTTCTGAGATATTTAAGAATTTGTGGAAATATCTCTTTAGGCAGATGACATCATACTTTGTTTACCGTGGGTAATAACTACAGGAATTTTGGATATTACTCCGATCCAGGATAAAGGAAAAATTAAAAAAGTATAAATTAAATATCCAGTACATATACTTGTAACTGGCAATAGTTTCCTAATTCAAAAATTCATATTTAGTAGTTGATAAATTCATCTTGCTACATCTGTTTTCAGTTGACAGAAACCCAATCAAACGTCAAGCTAGTTCAGAGAACCCTCGACTAGTGTTTGGTGATGACAACCAAAAATTGCGAGTCGTGGAATAATCTATTAGAGTACGTAAAGGTTACGTACCTTTTTTGACTTTTTAGAGGACATTTTTGATGACCGCAACTTCTCCCCGATTAAAGCACGAGGTTAAAGACCTCGCCCTAGCTCCCTTGGGAAGACAGCGCATTGAATGGGCTGGACGCGAAATGCCAGTTTTACGGCAAATCCGCGATCGCTTTGCTCAAGAAAAACCCTTTGCTGGGTTGAGACTAGTGGCTTGTGCCCACGTTACCACCGAAACTGCACATTTGGCGATCGCCCTGAAAGCTGGTGGTGCTGATGCAGTATTAATTGCTAGTAACCCCTTATCAACTCAAGACGACGTAGCAGCTAGCCTCGTTGTCGATCACGAAATTCCCGTTTTTGCCCAAAAAGGCGAAGATAACGAAACTTATAACCGCCACGTTCAAATAGCTCTTGACCACCGCCCCAACATCATTATTGATGATGGTAGCGATGTTGTTGCCACTCTGATTCAGCAACGCCAACATCAAATTGCTGACTTGATTGGTACCACCGAAGAAACCACAACCGGAATCGTGCGCTTACGCGCCATGTTCAAAGATGGCGTTCTCACCTTCCCCGCAGTCAACGTCAACGATGCAGACACCAAGCACTTCTTTGACAACCGCTACGGTACAGGTCAATCAACCCTAGACGGGATTATCCGCGCTACAAATATCCTGCTGGCTGGTAAAACCATCGTTGTAGTTGGTTATGGCTGGTGTGGTAAAGGTACAGCACTCCGCGCTCGTGGTTTAGGTGCGAATGTCATTGTCACCGAAATTGACCCCATCAAGGCAATTGAAGCCGTAATGGATGGCTTCCGCGTCCTCCCAATGGCAGAAGCTGCATCTCAAGGTGATTTGTTTATCACAGTTACAGGTAACAAACATGTAATTCGTGGCGAACATTTCGACGCAATGAAAGACGGCGCGATCGTTTGTAACTCCGGTCACTTTGATATTGAACTTGATCTCAAATACTTGGCAAATAAAGCTACAGAAGTCAAGCAAGTACGCCCATTCACTGAAGAATACAGATTACCTAGTGGCAAATCAGTGATTGTACTAGGCGAAGGACGCTTGATTAACCTCGCGGCTGCGGAAGGACACCCCAGCGCCGTTATGGATATGAGCTTTGCTAACCAAGCTTTAGCTGTGGAATACTTAGTGAAGAACAAAGGTAAACTCGAACCTGGTTTACACTCAGTTCCTAGAGAAGTAGATCAAGAAATTGCTCGCTTGAAATTACAAGCGCTAGGAATTCACATTGATAGCCTCACAGCAGACCAAATTGAGTACATCAATTCCTGGACTTCTGGAACCTAAGCTTACCCTAATAATTTAGGGTGGCAAATATAACTTAATTTTTGGATGGGATGGGCAAGTTGCCTATCCCATTTTTATGTGTTTAAGTACTATTCAATACAATCTCTAACTTTTAGGGATCGCTTTTATCATCTTTAGTAACTTCCGAATCTTCCTTAGAAGCAGGCAGAGCTTTTGGCTCCCTACCTGCAATCATCTTTTGTTGCTGCTTGTTAAATATGTATGAAGTCTTTTCAAAAGCTTCTTGAATAGTAGAGGTTTCACAAATTATTTGCTCAACCTTCTGCTGACCTGCGGCTAGCTCTTCAAATTTAGGAACCCAAAAATCATGTATATCAGGAACAGCACCAATGATGTCGTAAGGGCTAGGCGCAATGTATATAAGCAGGCTAAGACCCCATGCTTTGACACGTTTATACAAGGGATTATTCTTGTCATTATCCTTAAGGCTATGCTCTGCCATCACTAAATCACTCACCAATGATTTAGTAGCTTTTTCTAGCCCTTCAGTTCCGTCTATATAATATCTGCGTATTGCTTTTAGTATATCTTCAATCCGTTCTATCAAAAATCTCTTTAGCTCTTTAGATAAATCAGATTCAAAAATTCTCTCCAAAAGACTGCTAAACTCACTTTTGAGTTTATCTAGAAAGTCCTGCTCTAGAAATATCGCAGGATTCTGAAAATTAAAAAAATACGCTAGTGCATCTAGTGTATTGAGAACACCTTTACCCTCAATATAAGTTGCAAAAGTATCCCATTTAGTATTCCACAAATGATGAACAACAAAACAGTGATGCAGTTCCTCTATCGTTTGTAGATATCTATTTATGTTTGCGTTATTTCTTATGCTTCTTGCTTCCTCCTCAGCCTTATTTAAAAGCTCATAGAAATCCACAATATTTTGGGGCTGATTACTTAGCTTCATTACCTTTAATAAGATAGGCCCAGATGGTTGATTTCTATCTCCATTGCTAACTGCTTCAGTAAGCATTTCTTCCAGTCTTCGTAGAGCATTAGATTGCTGTATCATTCAACTCAAGTATATATATGGAAAATCTGTGAATTCAGTTATATTATAGACATTCGACATTAAGTAGTAGAGTAAGTGGTGCTCATGGCAGACCAATAACTTGCTGGGAGTGGATTGACGCGAGATTTTAGTCTGGATACAAAGGTTACTTGCAGCCGCTCAACCACACCGTTAAACCGATTTATCTAAAACAATATGAGATTTCAAGACTGGTTTTCGTGTGAAATCATCCACAGATTATACTGAGGCTGTTCAATATTAAACATTAAGCGCGATCGCACTATTCCCGCAGTGCATAACCAACACCACGCACTGTATGAACTAAGCGTTTCTCGTTATTTTCTTCTAATTTCAAACGCAGGTAACGAATGTAAACTTCAATAATATTAGAATCTCCCATGAAGTCGTAACCCCAAACTTTTTCTAAAATCTGATCTCTAGTAAAAACTTGACGGGGATGACTTAGCAGGTACTCTAATAAATCAAATTCTTTTGCTGTTAATTCAATTGCGCGTTTACCTCGAAATACTTGACGAGTGCGACGATTTAAACTCAAGTCTTCAAATAGTAAAATATCTTCATCTGTTTCTTGAGTGCGTCGGAGATGGGCGCGGATTCTGGCTAAAAGTTCCTCAATGCTAAAGGGTTTGACTACGTAATCATCTGCACCTGCATCTAATCCAGCCACGCGATCGCTTACTTCATCTTTTGCAGTTAATAATATCACGGGGATAGAGTTACCCGTTGCCCGCAGTCGGCGACAAATTTCCACACCCGAAAGTCCTGGTAGCATCCAATCAAGCACCGCTAAATCTGGCGATTTGTCTCGTGCTAAGGTTAAACCCTCAATTCCATCATGGGCTACACTCACCTGATAGCCTTCGCTACTTAATTCCAATTCTACAAATCGCGCTAGTTTGACTTCATCTTCTACTACAAGGATATGTGCTGTCATCTTTTTTACCTCTAGTAGCTAATCTAATCATCAAAATAACTTTACTGTAATCGTTAGATGTTCCAAAAAAATGAGTTTTTCCTGAAAATAGTAATAAATTTTGCTCAGAAAATTGTTTTTTCTGAGGCTACAAGAGGTTTTTATTAAGCTGATCCCACCCTCTGGGGATGGGATTTTAGGTTGACGGTTAACGGTTGACTGTTAACAGTTAACCGTCATCAATCATCAGTCAACGGTGTCGAGGTGTCGAGGTGTCTTTTATCCCATCCCTAGAAAGAAGGGTTCCTGACACCTTATTTATTAGTTGATTTTGCCATTTTTCCCAATTTTCTATTTTGTCGTTTTTGGTTTGAGTGCTAATAACATTTCTACTTGACTGACAGATTTATCAGGACTGGTAGCAGTTACACCCAAACCGCGAATGGAATTTAAAATTGCGTTTGCTTCTGGTGGTACGGGTTGAAATGCTGCAAAACGGTTAAATATGGTCATGGTTTTGTCCATATCTAAGTAGAAGTATCCACCATTGGGTTTTTGTAAGGAACTAGTGACGGCTTTGAAGGTGTCGCTATTTTCTAAAGTTTGGCTCTTATTACCAGCGATCGCATCAGCGATGGGACTACCAAGGGCTACAAATACTGTATCTTGATCTAACCATCCATGTGCTAGTAAAGCACCTTGGGGGGTTTGCCATTCGGTGACTTTTTTACCGCCGATATCTTTTTGCGCAACTGTCAGGGTTTGTTTTTTGATGAGTTCGTCGAGTTTGCTGAGGGTGCTTTCTGCTGTTTTGCGATCGCTTGTGTCAAATAATAACGCACCGCCAAAACCCACGCTGGCTAATATCCCTTGATTTGAGGGAATCGCACCAACCGCAAATTCTCCATCCATCCAGCCAAGAACTTCTTTATCTAAATCCAAATCGACGGTTGATTTGAGTTGTTGGCGAACTTGGGCGACTGCTTGGTTAAATTCGGGATAATCTTTTGACTGGTCGAGTACGGTTGTCCAAGCGCGGCTGATACCTTGTCCGCTAACTAAAGCTAAGGTATCGGCGGGAAATTGTCCGACTATCTTGGCTGGCGTATTTTGATACTGGAATTTGTTCAGTTGCGGATCTAAATTGGCGATCGCTTTTACGCGCAAACCTGCATCATCTACACCCACACCCGCCACCATCGATTTTACTTGCTCCAATTGCTTCAGGGTTTGGGGTGGTAACTGGGTTCCTTGGGGATTCGCCGCCGCTAACTGTTTTACCATACCCACATAGTCTGGAATATAAATTTGGGCTAGGGTATTTTTAACATCTATTCCTTTGCTGAGAATGCTATTTGCACCTTCTTTACTCGCAAAAGAAGCTTGGCCTTTATAGGTGTCTATTGCCTGTTCTATAGCTTGTTTTTCTGGAGCTAATACTATTTGGCTATTATTTAAAACTGCGCTATATGTAGGTTTAGCATTTTCTGATTCTGAGGTTTCTGTAATCTTTTCGCCTTTGTAATCAGTTTCTTGGATTTTAATTCCTTTTTGCGCCTTTAATTTGTTACTAAAATTTAAAGCTGCAATTTTATCTTTAATACCGACGACAAAGAGAACTTTTGGTTCTGATTGTAACTTGCTTGTTGGCGTCGGTGCCCCATTTGGGGGTGTAAATTGTGCTGGTTTAACTGGATTTGGTGGTAACATCGCCACCATCACCCCACCAACCCAAGGTTTTATATCTTTTTCATAAGAAATATTACTATCTTTAAAAACATCTTTATTAAAAGACTCTAAACCTTTGTTAAGTAGCTGTTGGGCTTCGGGAGTGCCAAACTGCTGCAACTTCGCCCAAGCTTGGGGATCGGTGGTAATGTAAGTAGCCATGATAGCGGAAGAAGGTACTACTTTAGCGCTACCTAAAGCGCCGGCACCATCGCCAACGGGGCCACCTTTAAGAAACATATAGGCAGCTATACCACCTGTGACGACTACAGCCGCACCAATAGCAGGAATTAAAATCTTTGATTTACTTGCTGGCATTGTCATTATCCTCTCTTTTTTCAATAGCTGTGAAGGCTTGTAAAAACGTGATTGTAGAGTTTTTGGAAGTATTTATAAGTTTTCCTGATTTGGCGGTATTCACTGACAAAGTTAGTATTACGATACACCAACAGTTTTAAACCATTCCTAGAATTACTACAACAGAGTGAGAAACAAATCCGTAAATAGTATCTTGTTGCACTTAAAAAATCTACTGCTACTATTTAGCAAACTGTCCTAAGCTATAAAAATACTTGGGAGCATTTGTACTTAAATGGCATCAGTGCAGAAGAGACTCTTGAACTGATGGCAAAAAGTACAGGTTATCAGCTTACATCAGGGCAAACAACTGTGGGAGAGGGATGGGTTTTGAGCATTGGGCATTGGGCATTGGGCATGGAGCATTGGGAAGAAATAACCAATGCTGCATATCCAATGTCTAAAGCGGTGGGACGAGAACTACCCAAAAGGAGATGAAGTTTCTCGCCACTTTTGATTGATTCCGATCCTCAAACCGCAAAGGATAATCCTTCCAGATTGCTGAGTTGATTTGGGAAAGCTACCCAATCTCGCTATTTTTTACTACATCCAACCAGACTTATCAAGATATAAGGTTAGTAGCCATCAATGTCCAATTTTTATTTCGATACAGAAAATAACGGTCACAGATCTTTTGAGTTACCAGGCGCAAAACCTCATTACAACCCCGATCGCCCTGGACAAGTAGAGCATATTTTTTTAGATCTGAGTTTGGATATTCCAAACCAAAGTTATTCTGGCAGCTGTAGCATTCGCCTGTCGCCCATCCGCAATGGAATTGATAATTTGACTTTGGATGCTGTCAACTTGAATATTCAATCTGTGCAGGTGGATGAGGTAGAACAAAAGTTTGACTATGATGGCGAAAAGCTAGTAATTAAGCTTTCAACGCCGACAGAGATAGGTAAGCGCTTATTAATTGCGATCGCCTATGCTGTAGAAAAACCCCAACGCGGTATCTACTTTATTCAACCAGACAAACACTACCCCAACAAGCCCACCCAAGTCTGGACACAAGGAGAAGACGAAGATTCTCGCTTTTGGTTTCCTTGCTTCGATTATCCTGGACAACTTTCGACTTCAGAAATTCGCGTCCGCGTTCCTAAACATTTAATCGCGATTTCTAACGGCGAACTGATTGAAACCAAGGAAGATGGTAAAGATGGTAAATATAAAATCTACCATTGGTCGCAGCAAGAAATTCATCCTACCTATTTAATGACATTAGCGATTGGTGACTTTGCGGAAATTCGCGATGAATGGCAAGGTAAACCTGTCACTTATTATGTAGAAAAAGGTAGAGAAGCCGATGCAAAACGCAGCATGGGCAAAACTCCCCGCATGATCGAATTTTTAAGTGAAAAGTATGGTTATAAATATGCTTTTCCGAAATATGCTCAGGTTTGCGTCGATGATTTTATTTTCGGCGGAATGGAAAATACTTCTACAACTCTGTTAACCGATCGCTGTTTAATAGATGAACGCGCCGCTTTAGATAATCGCAACACCGAAAGTTTAGTAGTTCACGAATTAGCACATCAATGGTTTGGCGATTTGCTAGTCATTAAACATTGGTCACATGCTTGGATTAAAGAAGGAATGGCTTCTTATTCTGAGGTGATGTGGACAGAACAAGAATATGGTAGCCAAGAAGCTGCATATTATCGCTTATTAGAAGCGCGGAGTTACTTTAGTGAAGATAGCGGACGTTACCGCCGACCAATGGTAACTCACGTTTATCGCGAAGCAATTGAACTTTATGACCGCCATATTTATGAAAAAGGTTCTTGTGTTTATCACATGATTCGGGCGGAATTAGGAGAGGAATTGTTTTGGCCTGCTATTCACACCTTTGTCCAAGATAATGCTCATAAAACTGTCGAAACAGTAGACTTATTAAGGGCAATTGAAAAAGCCACCGGCAGAAATTTAGCCTTCCTCTTTGACCAATATGTGTATCGTGGAGGTCATCCTGATTTTAAAGTTGCTTACTCTTGGGATGGCGATGCAAATTTAGCGAAGGTAACAGTTACCCAAACTCAAGCTAAAAATAATCAAAGTAAAGAGTTATTTGACTTAAAAATTCCTATTGGCTTTGGTTATAGCGAAGCGGGTACATCTCCCAAAATCAAAACCTTTACAGTGAGGGTAAACGAACGGGAACAAAGTTTTTATTTCCCCCTAGAAACCAAACCCCAATTTATTAGCTTTGATGTCGGGAATAATTACCTAAAAACTGTTACTTTAGAATACCCAATTCCCGAATTAAAAGCTCAGTTAGAATTCGATCCTGATCCACTTTCGCGAATTTATGCGGCTGAAGCTTTAGCCAAAAAAGGCGGTTTAGAAGCCACAAAAGCTTTATCTGCGGCGTTAAAAAATGACGGATTTTGGGGTGTGCGGGTTGAAGTCGCCAAACAATTAGCCGAAATTAAATTGGATCAAGCTTTTGATGGGTTAGTCGTTGGGTTGGAAGATAAAAGTCCTTATGTACGCCGCGCTGTAGTTGATGCGCTAGCAAAAACCAAAACTGCGGAAAGCTATAAGGCTATCAAAGGCTTAGTCCAAGATGGCGATCGCAGTTACTATGTAGAATCAGCAGCTTGTCGGGCGATAGGCGCGATCGCATCTGCTAACCTAGACGAAAAACCCAGAGAAGAAAAAGTCCTGAAACTGCTGAAATCGGTTTTAGAAGAAAGACAAGGCTGGAATGAAGTAGTACGCAGTGGCGCGATCGCCGGTTTAGCCGAACTCAAAACCTCAGAAGCAGCCTTAAACCTGCTCCTAGAATACACGAAACCCGGCGTCCCCCAAGCCTTACGCCTCGCCACCATCCGCGCCTTAGGGAAAATCTCTGTTGGGCAAAATCCCGTCAATTTAGAACGTATTTTAGAAAGATTAGGCGAACTAGCTAAAGAAAGCTTCTTCTTAACCCAAGTAGCAGTAGTTATCGCCTTAGGACAAATGGAGACACCCAAAGCCATTGGAATATTGCGATCGCTAGCCGATCAAACACCAGATGGGCGGGTGCGGCGTTATGCTGATGAAGAGATTACGCGAGTTCAAGGTAATATTGGTACAGAAAATGCGCTGCGGAATTTGCGTGAAGAACTCGATCAAGTCAAGCAGCAAAATCAAGAATTGCGAAGTCGCTTAGAAAATTTGGAAGCTAAATCTAAGAGTTCTGCATCGTAATTAAATCTGCACAATTTATTAATTAAACAGGTAGGGGCACAACAATGTTGTGCCCTTTTATTATGCCCATATACAGCAGAATTTGGTAGGGTGCGTTATGGACTTTAGTCCTAACGCACCGAAAATCTCTGACGGCGCGTGCTTATTTCTTCAGTGAAATTAGCAAATATATCATCCGACATATCATTCCAACAGCCAGCAAACTGCATAGTTTTATCGAGAGAATCTTGAGATACTTCTAGACCTAGCCGAAAATGATGAATAAAATTATATAATTCTGCCAATTTATCTTCGGGAACTAGATTTATTTCTGCAATAACTTTTGTGCGAATATTTAATGATTCTATATAGTAAATAGTATGTATTTCTTGTTAGATAAATTAATTATATAGCAATCCCAAATGATTTATGAAATATTACAAGCATGGTTGTTAACTGTTAACTGTTAACCGTTAACAGTCAACAATCAACAGTCACCAGTCAACAGCCAAAACCGATATTTTCGCAACTGAAATAAGATTGCTATATATGCTTTAACCTTAAAGAAATGGATTTGGACACACAAAGGTTGATGGTTCGGCAGTTTTACGAAAAACACCATGAGAATTTATCTGAAATGATTTGGTATAGCAAATGTGAGGGCTTCTCTGCACCTTGCTGCGCTGAGGGTGGGGACTTTCGCGTTAGGTTAAAGGTAAATTTATAGTGAAAGTAGCACCTTGATTGGGAATGCTAGTAGCTGTGATGCTACCTTGATGAGCTTCAATAATTCGTTTGGCGATCGCTAATCCTAAACCGTTACCGTTTCCTTTACGTGCGGGGTCTGTTGTATAAAATTGTTCAAAAATTCGGGGTAAATCGCTTTCTTTGATACCTTTACCTTGGTCTTGAATTTGAATAATTGCTTGTTTTCCTTTGCTGGATGCAGAAATAAATACTTGAGAGTTGGCTGGTGCATGTTTGATGGCATTATCTAACAAGTTGAGAATCGCCTGTAATAACCGTTCTGGATCGCCATGTATCATCAGGTTATCTACATTTACCACCAGAGAAATTTTCACAGCTTGCATTCGCGGTTCTATTGCATTGACAGCACGATTAATCAATCCCCGCAGTGAGATGGTTTGCTGTTCAAGTTTTGTGACTCCCGCTTCTAAACGTCCTAAATCTAGCAGATCGTGAATTAATCGTGATAAGCGTTTGATTTCGCTGTCGATAGTTTGAAAAAAGCGATCGCGTAATTCTGGTTCTTCATAAGCTCCTCCCTGAAGCGCGTCTACTGTTACCTGAACGTTACTGATTGGGGTACGCAGTTCGTGGGAAACATTGGCTAAAAACACTCGCCGTTCTTGATCTAGAGAAGCTAACCGCTCGCTCATGCGGTTTAGTTCTGCTGCTAATTGATCTAATTCATTGTTCTCATGGATTGTGAGCTTATCACCAAAATGACCGCCACCCAGGCGAATGGCAAAGTTCTGCATAATCTCAATCGGTTTGGCGAGACTGCGAGCAAACCGACTGCTAATAAATGCACACAGTAAAAAGGTGACTGCTAAAGTACCTAAAACGCTCCAAAATACCCTGGCAAATTGTCGCTGAAACTGCTCTAGAGTAATAGACATGCGCAATACACCCAAAAATTGACCGTTGCGTTCAATGGGTCTGGCAATGTATAGGCGATCGTCGTTGGATAATACTCCTTTGGCTATTCCCTGTTGTAATTGATTTTGTTGTAGAGCTTGGCGCATTCCGGGAACTTGATACCAGTCTTTCACCTGAGAATCTAATTTGGGGTTAGAAGTGGCTATCAACAGACCTTGGTGACTAAAAACACGCAGTGTCACATTCTGCGGTGCGCCATATCTCTCGACTAACAACTTGACGCGAGGAATATCTTTTTGGGCTAGTGCATCTGCAACAGTTTCACTTAACGCATTCGTCCAGTTATCCAAATCTACTTGTCGCATTCGCATAAAATAATCAGCGAACGACCACAAAACATAACCTGCTAGCAACGAAGTGCCAAAAGCTGTGACCATGAGATATGTGCCTAACAGCTTGGCATGAATTGTGTTTAATTTAATTCGGGGAAATAAGCCCTTCATCAAGGCTTTTCCTCCGAACGCCGACGCAACACAGCTTTGATCCGTGCTAACAATTCACGGGTATTGAAGGGCTTTGTTACATAATCATCTGCACCCGCTTCCAAACCCCAAACTTTATCGACATCCTGATCTTTAGCTGTCAGCATGACAATGGGGACATTAGAAAAAGCGCGAATTCGCCAGCAAACTTCCATTCCATCAACTTCTGGTAGCATCAAATCCAGCAAAATTATATCTGGTACTTGTTTGTGGAACTGTTTGATTGCTGTATGCCCATCAACGGCTGTACTCACTGTGTAGCCTTCTTTTTGTAATGTATATGTGAGACTGTCACGCAGGGCGGCTTCATCATCCACGAGTAAGACGTGTGGCATTGGAGATTTTAACTGATAGACAACTTTGTGTATTTATAATTTCTATACTCTGCTGTATCCCTGCATCCTTCTTAAGGGGGAATGCGATCGCCTAAATCAATTGAACACCACGCTGTAGGGGCAAGGGCACCGACAATCTTTTGCTACATACAATAATGTTACTGGTGCCATGCCCAATGCCCAATGCCCCATGACGGCAGTTGCTTCAAGCCGGGGAACCCGTCCAACGCACTGCCTCCCCCATGCCCAATTTTAATTCATCGCCCGCCAATTCCCCGAAGGAATAAAACTCGCCCAAAAATAAGGATGCTGATATTGACGACTATTTAGGAACTCTAACTGCACCTCTCGCAGCGCTTCATGTCTACCCTTACCAGCTCGCAATTTCTCATAATATTTCACCATTAAATCTTTCGTGCCATCATCAGCCACTTGCCATAAACTTAACAGTTGAGTTTGCGCCCCTGCTATTACCAAAGCCCGCCGCAATCCATAAACACCGTCACCAATTTTCACATCACCCAGTCCAGTGTCACAAGCAGATAAAACTACTAATTCTGTGCCGCGTAAATTTAACCCAGCTACTTCTAAAGCTGTGAGAACTCCATCTTCTATATCGGTTTTTTGTTTATTTTGACGGTTATTGAAACCAGCCAAAGCTAAACCAGAACGTAATAAGGGATTTTCTAAATTTAAAACTGGTGCTTTTTCTAATTGCTGATGAAATTCATTGTTTGGGGGTTGATCTTCTTTATCTGGTAAAAAGAACCCGTGAGTAGCTAAATGTAAAATTCTCGGTGCATTTAATTGTTTAATAGCTGCTTCTGTGGCTTGTTTTCCTAATAAAATATCTGTCTGAGGAAAAATCTTTTTGATTTCTTGCCCTTCGGCTAAAGTTGCTGTCAATGAATCATATGTTAAATTAGCAAAGTCACTAGAACGTTTATTTTCAAAACCACGAGATTTTGCTGCAACTGTAGTATCTTGTTGATCGTAGTCAATATCTGCAAAGATTACAGAATTTGAGGATGCTTTAGCTGCACTTTGCAAGTTAAGTAAGTCTCGCCCAGTGGTCAGGTAAGAGAAAGCATAACGTTGAACGAGATATTGATTTTGCTCATCTTTGAGGGCTTCAAAGGGTATCAAGTTTAACTGCCCATCTGGTGAAAGCAACAGGTGACGCGCATTGCCTAATAGGGGACGGATGGGAGCCATGATTTGCTCATCTAAGGCGCGGGCGGCTGTTTGAAGTCGGGATACAGTGGTTTTTCTCTCAATTGGTGTGGGTAAAATTCCACCCCGTTCTTCAACAGATGTTTGAGAAGTATTTTGTACAACATTAAAATGCTCGGAACCTAACCCCCTAACCCCCTTCCTTTGAAGAGAAGGGGGAGAATTCACAACTTCTGGGACTGTGGGGGAGAGGTTTGGTGAGGGGTTCTTAGAATTAGATTTGCTGACAGCCGGAGCAGACACCAAAACCTGGCGGAAACTAGCAACAGATTGATCGATAGTTGCCGCATCACCCAAATCAACCCATTTCGGTTCCCCAGAAGCACGCAACACTACTGCTGCATAAAGCGGTTTACCCCATTTTTCGCTTTCTTTTTTAGCTTTGGGATTAAATGGCTGATATTGGACAATTTCTACCAGTGCAGCATCCTGAGGAATTTGGGCTTGGATGGCGGCCAATTCCACTCTTTGAATTGCTTTGCGGAACTCGGCGCTTTTAGCACTTACTTGTTCTTCTAATTGTTCCTTTCGAGTTTCTAATTGTTGAATTTGAGCTTGATAAACTGCAAATTTTTCTTGCCCCTGTCCGCGATATACGAGGGCGGCTAATTCTTCCTGCACTTTTAACCAATCATCAAACAGCTTTTTGGTTTCTGGCTGGGCTGCTAATTGAGTGCGTAATGTCTGCACAGTGTCAGTCATGGCATCTAGCACTCGTCCTTTGCGACGAAGTACTGTAGTTAGGGCGAGTTTGGCTAATGTGGGGTTGCTGGTAGATTGTTGTAGCGCCAGAGAAACAGCAATGTCAGTGGTGACACTAAAGGTTTGAGCGTAGTTTTGTTTTCTTTGTTCTGAACCCACAGCATAGATGAGTTGCAAATTTTGTTCTTGAACTGCAAGCCCACGGTTGAAAAAATCAGTGGTGCGGGTAATATCACCCTGTGCCCAATAAAGTAGAGCTAAATTGTTGAGGTTAGTTGCTACAAGTGGGTGTTCTTGACCTAGAACTTTTTCCCGAATTGCCAAAGAGCGCAAAAAAAGTGGTTCAGCTTTGGCATAACTCCCCTGTGAAAAGTAAAGTGCTGCTAAATTGTTGAGGCTTTGTGCTACATCGGGATGTTCTTTACCCAGTACTTTCTCGTAAATAGCTAGAGAGCGCAGGAAAAGCCCTTCGCCTTTGGCATAATTTCCCTGTAAGGAGTAAAGTAATGCTAAATTGTTGAGGCTTTGTGCCACATCGGGATGTTCTTGTCCCAGTACTTTTTCGTAAATAGCTAGAGAGCGGAGGTAAAGCGGTTCAGCTTTGGCATAATTCCCCTGTAATCGATAAAGTAATCCTAAATTATTGAGGGTTTTTGCCACATTGGGATGTTCTTTACCCAATACTTTCTCTAGAATTGCCAAAGAGCGGAGGTAAAGTGGTTCAGCTTTGGTATAACTCCCCTGTAATCGGTAAAGTAATCCTAAATTGTTGAGGCTTTTTGCCACATTGGGATGTTCTTTACCCAGTACTTTCTCTAGAATTGCCAAAGAGCGGAGGTAAAGCGGTTCAGCTTTGGCATAACTCCCCTGTGAGGAGTAAAGTTCTGCTAAATTGTTCAGGCTAGTAGCTACATCGGGATGTTCTTTACCCAGTACTTGCTCTCGAATTGCCAAAGAGCGCAAAAAAAGTGGTTCAGCTTTGGCATAATTTCTCTGTGAAGAGTAAAGTGATGCTAAATTGTTAAGGCTTTGTGCTACATCGGGATGTTCTTTACCCAGTACTTGCTCTCGAATCGCCAAAGAGCGGAGGTAAAGACCTTCGGCTTTAGCATAACTCCCCTGTGAGGAATAAAGTAATGCTAAATTGTTGAGGAGAGTAGCTACATTGGGATGTTCTTTACCAAGTACTTTTTCCCCAATTGCTAAAACTTTTTCTGCCAAGGCGATCGCTTCACTATATTTGCCCTGCTCATACAACTGCGTCACTTGTTCATTGAGTCGCTCAACTTCGGCTAACTCTGCGGACTGTTGTGCTGATAGTGGTGGTTGGGCAAGTCCTGCAACTTCCTTTGGTCTACTTATCAGTAGTCCTGATGCTATTGCTGTAGCGATTGACCAAGTTAGCAATTTCACCGGGTAACGCTTGGGTGGTTGTGGCTGGGATAATTGAGGAGACAAGTTTTTCGGCTTCCTGGTGGTGGGTAAGGGACTTGCAACTAAAAAAAATATACTATCACTGTGTAGGCAGGGGGCACGGGGCAGGGGGAAAATAACAATATCTTCTCTGGGAAATTGGATAATTTATTTTCTGGAAGTCCCTAAACACTCTGCAATTTGTGGTTTTTACGTCGTAAAAATAGATTTTGGCTTTATTTAGTTAGTATGCCAGGGTTGATAAGTAGTTTTTTGGTAATTTTTTCAAGATTTAATAAAGTCTGTCGGAGCATAGGAATCTGCTGACGCTGTTGGTGGTGAGTTTTTTGGCGTTGCGATTATATATATCTCTCAGGCTTGAGTGGTTATGCAGTGAGGAATTAGGTTATGAAGAAAACACACCTATCATAGGGGTTTAGCAATGCTAAACCCTCCATAGTGCGGATGTATAGCGATTCTCCTTTGGATGCATACACTATAGGGCATGGCAGTGCCATGCCCCTACGGACGATGGGTGATGAATATTTAAGTGCGTAGTTTACGGCATCGCTCTTGACGATTGCAGAAAATGGGATATCTACGCTCTTTGGCAACAAACTTTCGTCACCAACCTTACCTCATCCATAGAGAACCTAATAGGAGATCCGACAAACGTTATTAGGTTTCTTATTAGCGTTACTTCATTCATAAGAAACGTTATCAGAGATGTGACGAACCTTATAACGTTTCTTATCACTGTTATTTCATCCATAAAAACTGTTAATGCATTTGTGACGAAGGTTATAACGTTTCTTATCACTATTATTTCATTCATCGATAACCTGAATGCATTTGTGACCAACAAGTCGCTTGTCTGTGCCGAGAAGTGACTCCAATCAATGAGAAATAGTGTTGTTATGAAGTCACATAAGCAAAACGGTGGCTTGCTCTAGCTTACGCATAATTACAGAATTATACTGCAAATTTTTGTTAAAAAAAAGCCAAATATTTGTGAATTTCCCTGAGCCAGAATACAGCTTGTTTAAGACAAGCTAACACTAGAACATTTATTAGGAGTACATCTATTATGCGTCCAAAACAGTCATCTCCCATTCTAAAAAAAGCTCAACTCAGAGCTTCTGGGCTGAAAGCTATCGATCCAAATATCGATTTTGGCAATGCTAACAGCTTGCAAAATATGCAACAAAAAATTGAGGAGTTACGTAATAAACTGAGTGCTCATAACACTGCTCTAGCTGTGATTAATGCTGCCAAAACAGAGATTGTAGAGCTAGAAAAAACCTTGAGCGATTTGTGTGAAACGATGCTGATGGGAGTTGCGGTGAAATACGGAAAAGATAGCCAAGAGTATGTCATGGCTGGTGGTGTGCGGAAAAGCGATCGCATTCGTAAAGGTACTAACACCCGCCTAAAAACTGTTACTGAAAAAACAACTAATGAGCCGGTGGAAACGGTATAGATATGGGCATGGGGCATGGGGCATGGGGCATTGGTGGTTTTCCTATGCTCTATCCCCTATGCTCGTGAAATTCCATTTTCTGTTAGTTAGTCTCCCACGCCAGCTTTTGGCACAACCAAACATGAAAATCTCATTCCCCGCGTCTATTTTCTAGCTAGACGGTTATGTGATTTTTCACACAACGAGGGCATGAAAATATCTCTTCCCTAGCCCCTAGTCCCTATTTTCTAGCTAGGGGTGGGATGAGTTGAATTTGGTTATCTTGGCAAGCATGGTATTTCCGGTATTTGCGGTATTTGCGGCTGGGATTGCAATGGTAGTAATTGTGATTGATTAAGCTGACAAAGGCTAAAATAGGGAATATGCCTAGCGTTTTCTTGTTCGCGAATCCGCTGTTTTTCTTGGTCTGTTAGATGATTGATTCTATGGCAGAAGCTTTCGTTTCCTGTATTACATCTACGCTGTGCCTCATTCAAAAAATATCCAGTTACAGGTATTTCTCTAGCTTGTTCTTGGGGAAAAATGCTTGTATCTGCAATGGCCTGAGTTGGCGATGCAAGGAAGCAAGAGCTAAAACACACAACTGCTGTTATTAGTGTCTTATTTGTAGTCATCATAACTATATGATTTGTTGACGGTTAACTGTTATCCCTAAGTTACGCTAGGCTTTGGATAAATTCGTCTAATGAATTGACAGCGATCGCTACAGCCATTAAATTTTCTAATTGTTCAACGCTTTGATTCTCCAGATTGGCTTGTACTGACTGGGGAATTTCGCCAAACCGCAGTCTTAATACTTGGATCAACTGTCGCTGCGCACCTTGTTGTAAACCTTTTTGCTCTCCTTCGGTGAGAATTTCTTGATACCAAGGAGATTCGCGTAAAATAGACATATCCCACCTCATGATTTGTTGAACTAAAGGAATCTCTAGTACAAAACTAGCAAAAAATGCTAGTAATGGTTCTAATTGATTAAATTGCTCTGAGGCTCGCAGTTGCTGTAATGCTCTTTGCACAACTGTTGCTTCTGCACCGCCTTGTAAAATGGGTACAAAGGGTAATAAGGATGGTAGGGGCTGGCGAAATACAATATCTGCTTCTACTTCCCACAAGTTAATGACGTTGTAATCTTGAATAGCGCGTAATCCCATAAATTCTGATTCGTAACTATTAACTATAGTGACGGTAGATGGGGGCGGTAAGATGTTGATTAGTACTGGATAGGTGGGTAGATTATACCGCTCTTGGGCTAAGGCTGCGTATGCTCTCATGCGTAAAGGCATATCTCTGGTATAACGCAACTGTAATTCATTGAGAATCAAAAAATCTCCGTGGGTGTTGCTGTATGCTTTGACTAACACATCTGATTCTCGGCTAATCCACTGAAACTCAGAAGCTAAAATTTCTTTAGCTACAACATCAGATTGCTGTGTTACCCATTGTACCCACGCATCGGGAGCGAGGCTAATTAGTCGTTTACTGCCAATATCTGCTGCTTTGGACACGGGTTAACAATTCAAAATTCAAAATTCAAAATTAAGTATTCAAAAATATACAGCTAATTTATAAGCCATTACCAATTAAAATGAACGGTGCCCAGTAAAAAGGGTGATTGAGATTTTGGCTGATTTGTGGTTGTTTGTTGTTAATGGTTGCATATTTGCCTGTAATTAAGGCGATTTGCGCTTGGCGTAGGGCTTCGGCTTTGGTGGTTTTGCCTTGTGCCATGATAGTATAAAAGGCATTCATCAAGGCTTGAGTACCACCGTCATCTACTGACCATAAGGTAGCGATCGCAGCTCTAGCACCGGTTTGTTGTATCTGATAGCCAAAACCGAGAATTTCTCTACCGTCACCTAAGCGATCGCCTAGACCGGTTTCGCAGGCTGAAAGTACTACTAAATCGACGTTGGGTAAGCGCCAATTTTTGATATCTCTTAAGGTGGCGCGATCGCCATTACCAAATAAAATAAATGATTCTTCTGGTTGTCCGCTAGTGAATGCGGCGTGAGTAGCTAGATGAACGACAGAATAATCGTTCATTTCTAAGACTATATCTTGATTAAATTGCCGATCTAACAGTTTTTTGGTGCGGGGAACGGTTTGTGCGAGGGTTTCGACTTCCACACCTGCAAAGGGTAAGCCGGAGAATTTAAACTTTTGCGAGCCGACTTCAATAGTATAGCTACCTTCGGTGAAGGCTGCGGCTAAAACATTTAACTGTGGCTGGGGTTTGGTGTTGAGGTCGGTTAAGCTGACGGCTGTGATATTATTTATACCGTAGCGCTGGACTAACCATTGTTGACCATCATACAGAGCAGCTAAGGGAATATAACGCAGTTGTCCGTCGGGAGCGTAGATGATGGTTTTGGCTTTGGCTTGGGCTAGGTCGTTTTCTAGGGGCTTAACGAGCCAATTATACAGCTTTTGGGCGGGAATTTTGGCGTTAGCGGTACGGTTGGGCAATATTGAACGAAACTCAGCAATTACCCGGTTAAGCTCTGTTTGTTTAACTGCAACGGTGCGGCGAATTGGGGGTGCGTAGGGGGTGACTAATACCAATTCTAAGCGATCGCTTAAAACGAAGGGATAGAGAATGACAGCATCTTGCTGGAGTTTTTTCAGGTTATCTTGCAAAGCGCTGGCGGAAGATTCTAAATTAAAGCTTTGTCCTTGGGTAGTTTGTTGGAGTTGAACCACCCATTCCCGGACTTTGGGACTTTCGAGGAAGCTGTTAAACTGTTTGGTAACTTCCTGCTGATTTTTCCGCAATTCCAGGATACGCTGTTTTTGCGCTGGGGTGCGGTTGGTAACGTTAATGCTTTCGAGTTGCGCGAGTTCTTTACCAAATGCGATCGCTTGATCGATTTGTGCTGTCATTCCTTGACGAATCTGCTGTTCTTGCGGAAGTTCCGCGACACCTTGAGCAGTATTCGAGCTTCCGCGCACGTTGCGCAGATAGTCTTCTAGTTCTTGGACTTTGAGTAAATCTAGTACCCGTTGCGCTTCTAAAACGCGGTTTTGTTGAAGGAGGATATCCGCTAAATGGCGATAATCTTTAGCGATGGTTTCGGTGTAAGATTGTTGGTATTCTTTGGGGAGTTCTCTGATATTTTGGCGAATGGCTTCCCTGGCATTAACTGATTGTTTAAAGAAGATGATTGCTAATTCTGGTTTGTTTTGTTTTTCGAGTAAGTAACCGATACTATTGAGAACGCTTCCCTCACCTTCTTTATTACCGATTTCTTGCGCAATGACTAAACTTTGCTGTAATAACTTTCCAGATGCATCATACTTTTCTTGCGCAAAGTAAACCTTACCAAGATTATGGAGAATTACCCCTTCTGCACGCCGAAAGCCGAATTGTTGATATGTGGTTAAGGCTGGCTGTAAAAAGTCTAAGGCTAATTGATATTTTTTCTGCTTGAAGTAAACCAAGCCGATACTGTTAAATGTTGTGGATTCGAGTAATTTTTGCGCTTTTTTCTCATCAACTTTTTTGACAACTTTTAAAGCTTGTCGATAATAATCTAAAGCTAAAT
The DNA here is from genome assembly GCF_014697075.1 of Tolypothrix sp. FACHB-123. Lineage (GTDB taxonomy): Bacteria > Cyanobacteriota > Cyanobacteriia > Cyanobacteriales > Nostocaceae > Aulosira. The sequence continues at coordinate 114,749 of NZ_JACJRE010000010.1, forward strand.
CATACTTCTCTTGTTTGTAATGAATATTCCCGATCGCATTGAGGGCGTTGACTTCTCCTTTAAAATCACCAATACTCTCGCCGTTGTTAGCAATTAAAGTAGGTTTTCTCGCAATTTTTAAAGCATCATTATAGTATTTTACCGCGAGATCATACTGTCCTAACACTTCGTAAATTCTGCCAATATTAAACTCAACTCCCACCCAATGTCCTAAAATTTCGTTGCGAATCGGTAAAGCTTGATGATAGTAATCTAAAGCTAATTTATATTCTCCCAAACTGCTGTAAGCTATTGCCATTTGGTTGAATGTCCGCAATTTTGTTTCCTGCTGACCGAGTTTTGTAGTAATATCTACAACTTGCTGATATTTCTCTATAGCTTGGCGATATTGTCCTTTGCGAGAAAGTTCTCCTCCTCGCTGATAGTAAATCTTCCCAATAGCGTTGAGACTAGCTTTTTCGTTGGATGTATCGCCTATCTCTTTGTAAATAGATAAAGCTTGCTGATAGTATGTTAATGCTTGCTGCTCATTTTTTTGACGATTATAAACTTCTGCCAATTCATAGAACGAGTGAGCGATTCCGGCTTTATCTCCTAGCTGCTGATACTTTGCTAAAGCTGCTTCTAGGGTTTTAATCGCTCTAGAGTATTCCTGATTTCTAGATTGTCTGTCACCTTCTTGAAATAAGCGATCGCCTTTAAGTTTATCTTGCGTCTGCGAAAAAAATATAACTCCACCTTCTGGCTTAAAAGTCGTAACTTTACCAGATGCAAACTGAATTTTTACATCTTGATAATTTACCGCACCACTCAGGGGAGGTTTACTGAGGAGAGTTGCTTGATTATTGGCGCTTTTAACAATTTCTTGTTGCATCGCTAAGGCTTGTTGCGATGCGGCTAAAGCGGCTGGAGTTTGTCCTAATTTTTCGTAAACTAATCCCATTTGCGTGAGAATTACCGCTTCCCAAGGACGATTTTTTTGCTGGCGGACAATTGCTAAAGCTTGCTGGTAAGCTTGCAAAGCCAATTGATATCTTTCTTGGAGGTATTGTCCTTGAGAAGTGTAACTATTTCCCGCCGCAAATAGCACAACAGCGTCACCTTCTAGCCTGTCGATTTGCACCAGTGGTTTTTTGGTTTCATCTCTCCCCACTTCTGTAATCAGGATGGCTTGTTTACCAGCGATTTCTTCTACAGTATTGTTAGTAATTTCCTGCTTAAATACAACTGCTTGCTGACGATATGATTCTGCGGCTTGGGGTTGTCCTAGTTTATCGTAAATTGTGGCGATACTTTTGAGAATTGCTTCGCGGTTTGGCTGAAATTCCGCAATTTTATAGCGGCGAAAATATGCGGATTTACCATACTGACGCCAGAGAAATTCTGCTGAAGAAAGGGAACTTTGATATTGAGAATCGCGCGCGATCGCCAATGCTTTTTGGTAAGCTTCTAAAGCAGCAGGGTATTGTCCTAAATTTTCGTAAGCTTTCCCAATCTGTATGAGCAAATGCGGTACTTGGATAGCAAGATGATTAGGACTATTTGACTGACTTGCGATCGCCAGCAATTCCTGGTAAATCTGTAAAGCAGCTTGATGTTGTCCCAATGCGGCGTAAGCTGCTCCCATGCTGCGTTTAATGCGCTGTTCCTGATGATTATCAGCACCTTCCAAAGCTTCTCTGCGCTCAGTTTTTTTGGTTTCCATCTCTGCGCGGAGAATTGCTAAAGCTTCCTTGTAGGAATCCAACGCATTTTGATATTGTCCGAGTGCTTGGTAGATATCCCCCATATTAGTCAGGGTATCTTCTACTTCATTTTCCGCAAAACTTTCCCAAGACGCAGTTCCCGCGACTACCTGGATTCTTTGTCCCCGTTTCTCCATTGCAGAGATTTCTTCAGGAGTCTTAAAAGTTTCAACTGTAGTAATCGCCTGAGTAATTGGTTCTCCTGAACCTACCTTAATTAAACCATTACTAATTGCATCTGTGAGTTTAATTCCCTCTGTGGAATCAACATTGACTTTTGTACCGTATGCGACGCGGATAGTATAAGGTATTGGCGCTTTTGCTGCTTGTTCCCCCACCTCGCGCCTCATTGCTAGACTTTCCTGGTAATGCTGGAAAGCAACTCGCAACAATCCCTGGATTTCGTACATTCTCCCCATCTGATTGAGAATTACCCATTCCCAAGGACGATTCTTTTGCTGGCGGACAATGGCTAAGGCTTGCTGATAAGATGCTAAAGCGGCTTGATATCTTCCTTGGAAGGCGTGAGCGTCACCATTTCTGTAATGAGTTAAGGCTTCTCCTTCCAAAAAAGTAATTAAAGTTGGTCTTTTGTTGGGTGTATGATAAGTAACCAGAATCCCTTGTTTGACAATATGCGTAGGCCAGAAAATATGGATACCCATATCTCGCCTAATCGCTAATGCTTGTTCTTGATATTCCTGTGCGGTTTGCGGTTCTCCCTTGTCGAAGTAGTAAATATAGCCAGTACTATTCAGTATCTTTTCTTCCAAAAAGCGATCGCCTATTTGTCGCACTACAGGTAAAGCTTGTTTAAAATAATCTATAGCAGCATCCGGCTGTTTGCGTCCTTCATTTTTATAAGTAAACCCCATCGCAGTCAGGATTTTCCCTTCTAAAGGACGATGCTTAATTTCTCGCGCTATAGTTAAAGCTTGTTCGTAGAAATCCAACGCAATCGGTCGAGAATCTCTTTGTGGATCTACTTTCCAGTTGTAATCTTTCCCTAAATTAAAGATAACAGTTGCTTCCCCAGAGCGACTACCTACTTCACGCATCTTTGCTAAAGCTTGCTTGTAAAAATCTAAAGCATCTTCCTTCTTACCCAAAGCAGCGTAACTCATCCCCATACCGTTGAGACTCCAGCCAACCCCCGCATCGTTACTAGCAGCACGCATAATAGCTAAAGCTTGCTCGTAATACTTGAGAACATCGTTATATGGCTTAATTTCTTCTGGTTTCTTAATTTTCTGGTAGTATAGCTGCAACTGAATATAACTTAAATAAGTATTTCCCAACCCAATCAGCGTATTTGCTTCCCCGACTTTATCCTTAACAGTACGCCGAATTAATAAAGCTTCCTGGTAATATTTGAGGGCAGTTTCATACTTGCCTTGAGTTTCGTAAACTGCGGCGATATGATGCAAAGATACGCCTTCCCCCGGAAGATTACTCAATTCTCGGAAAATTGCTAAAGCTTGTTCGTGCTGTTTCAGCGCTGTTTGCGTTTCCCCCAGATTCCGGTAAACTTCTCCTAGCTTATTGAGAGTTTCAGCTTCGGGAATGCGTATAATAGAGCGATCGCTAACTTGACGATAAATTTCTAATGCAGTTTGCAAAGACTCCAACGCAGCAGCAAATTGACTAGTTTCTAGTTGTTTACTCCCCACCGTAAAAAACTGATCCGCTTTCGTTTTCGTCGGGTTAGGGGTTTGAGCTAACACTTGGGTATTTGCAACTACTTGCGCTGTAAAAACTGAATCTTCAGCCAAGCCAAAGCTTACCAATCCGCCATCAATCAAAAAACTAGCCAAGAAAGTAGTCAGCGCAGTCAATCCCATTTTTGGGGTTAGCATCGAAAAATTCCCCATCTTTGTTAACCAGACTTATCAGTTTTAACAATTAAATCTTCACTAATAACACTTAGAATTACGAAAAAATACATAATTATTGATACAATCTCAACAAGGCATGTTATATCTTGAAAGCAGCAGGGGATTGAGGGTTTTTGTAGTTTAGCGCGCGATCGCAATCATATAGATATTGTTGCGTACCTACTTAGTGTGTGATGATGGAATTACGGAAATGAGAAAGCAAACCGCAGTTTGAGAAAGCAATATCAGCTTTTGTTTGCTAAATATACCGAAATGAGAAAGCAAACCCCGGTTTGAGAAAGCAATATCAGCTTTTGCTTGCTAAATATACCGAAATGAGAAAGCAAACCGCAGTTTGAGAAAGCAATATCAGCTTTTGCTTGCTGAATATACTGAAATGAGAAAACAAATCGCGTTATGAGAAAACAAATCGCGTTATGAGAAAGCAAATCGCGTTATGAGAAAGCAAATCGCATAACCACAATACCAATAGAAGTTTTCAATATCTTCCCCGTCAAGGGGATGGAAACTTTAGTAGTGTCTACATTGAAATTTTCATCAATGTAGAGTTTTCAATATCTTCCCTAACTCCGTGTAACCATTAGCAAAAGGACTTCAGTCTTCAAATAAGGACTGAAGTCCTCACTACCAGCCTTTCATAATTTCCACGATTCTACTGAGAAAGAGTGATTGACACCAATGACAATTGTTGTGCCCTCAAGAATAATTGAGATTGCATCAACAGTATTTAAATTGTTATAAAATCTGCGGAACATAGTAATGTAAAGCCCAGTCAAGATAGCCGAATTGAGCAGAGATTTAAACAGTGGTTTTTCAAAGAATTCAACGCTTTTATATTGTTAGCTTACTATTATTGCTACTTTTAACTGTAGCTAATGGAATTTTTGTCTATCTAGTTTCACCATTAAGAGATCCAACATTTCAACCTAATAGCGCTAATGCAGGTTCCTTACTTCCTTGGATGAAAGGGGTAACAGAAACCCATTGGTTATGGGGAGCGAATATTTTAGCTTTTGCGCTTTCTAGCAATATCACGCTGATTACTTGGCAAAAATGGGTTGTTAACAAAAATCATCAATGGTTGCGTTTGATGCTGTTGGTATTGGGATGGATATTACTATTTAGCTTTCTTTGGATGGCATTTCTTACTCACTTGTTCTCGCAATGGATAGTAGACTAAGCGAGATATCAAGGGTGTATAGGAATCCGATTTGATTATTGAAAAAATCTCAGTATGTGTAAGTATGTGTAGGGTGGGTTATCACGAAGTGTAACGCACCGTATTCTCGGCTTTGATGCGTTGCGCTGCGCGACAACACAACGCCAGTTTGCACAACGCTGGAAACCAGTAACGCACTGGAATTGGGGATGATACCCAGAATACTGGCTCCTGCTTGGTGATTGAGCTTGTGGAAGTGCTAACCTCTGCCTTTATTAATAAATCTGCTCCTAGGCGATCGCTAAATATTAAGAAATGATTAAAGCAATACCTCAGTAAAATTGGGTAGTAACTGGGTAGAATATGGGTAGTTTCCCCCTATCTGAAACAGAGGGATTGAGTGATAATAAATTATATAAATGATCGCTGGCAAAGCTTTTTAAGCCGGCTATTTAATAAATATTTAGATACAGCAAAACCCTGAATTTTCATTCAGGGTTTTTTAAATTTATCGTACATGCAAGAGCTTAAGACCAATACCCAACATTTTCGCGGCTTTGTTTTCAATAGCTATTCAATGCGTCTTTGGCGAAGCATACTAATTAAAAATCCTAGTAGCGCTAAACTCACAATTAGCCACAAAACCGATATCCAGTTAAACCCCAGACCAAATCCTTTGGCAGTATTTTCCCAGCGGAAAATCCAGAAGTCATTATTACCAATAATAAATGAAGGCACTTCTAAACTTTTTAACAATGGTATCAGCAACAAACTAGAAATAAACAGCAACGCCACAGCCATCAAGGCGATATTTAACAGCGACTTTGCTAGCGAACGCGGTCTATTTTTATCATTACTAGTAAATGGAAGCTGGCGGCGAGAAACATCAGGAGGTGCATAAATTGCCATACCTTCTTCCCTATCTTCCACTGCAACTGACTGGGGACAACGTAATAATTGCACCGCCATCCAAATATCACCAATTGCGCCGCCTGTATTCAATGCAATTACCCAAATTAACCAAGGTGCTTGGGGAAAAATTGCTAGTAGTAACAAACAGATAATATCAATAACTACTAATGGCGCTAGCGCAATGAAAATAAAAGTATTGCGGTGGAATAAATTGCCTGGTGCAGTTGCATAAGCTAGAGGTAATAAATATTTAACTTTTAATCCATAACGGGGCGAACCACCAAAAGCAGCAAATGCAACTCCATGCACTAATTCATGGACAATAATAGTTGCAAAAGTAATCATGAAGAAAATCACAAAGGGGATAATTCCTCCCCAAATTCCAGCTTGAGAATTTTCTACAGTGAAAATCAGTGTTTCGTCGTGAATAAGAGAGTAATACCAACTCGCAACTGCGGCTGCAAGTATTAACAGTAACGAACCTAAGGTAGTCCAAATCAGTGAGATTTCTGGAGTTAGGTGAAATACGTAAATCTTCTGGTGGCGATTTGTAACATTCATCATTATTGTTATGTGTTACCCTTACCTTACAGGCTAATGATTTACAGCGTTTATTTCCTCACTCTGTAGGTTTATATTGTCGCCCACGCGATCGCAAACCAAAGAAATTATTATCAGTCAACAGTTAACCATCAACAGTTCTCAAAATTGTAGATAAAATATATTGGTCAGTGATATCGATATTGCCCAAGTAGACTGGACAAGCACTGTTTTTGGTGTAGTTTTTGGGGGTAATGCTTGAGTTTATTTCATCGGTCTTACAGGCAAACTGCACCCAAGAGTAGGCAATGGCATGTGAAAAACCGTCTCTATTCTACTGGGATGTTTGTATTGGTTGTACTATCTCTCTCTAGTGGAATAGGCTATCGTTTTTATAACCAACCACTACTAGATGTCGGAAAGATTGCTCCGCAAACGCTGATTGCGCCTAGTTCAGCTAATGTTGAAGATGTGACAACAACAGAGGAAAAACGCCGGGAAGCACGCAGCGGTGCTACTGCGGTTTGGGTTGTCAATCCACAGGTAAATGAGCAAATTCACCAAAATCTTCAGGAATTATTGCTCAAAGGCGCAGAAATCCGCGAACAGTTGGGTAATTTTCCCTTTGTCAAGACTTCTATATTGTCCACCTCAACGCAAACTTATTTGCGAGAAGCACCAGAACAGCAATGGCAGACATTATTGCGAATCTTGGAGCAAAATGCTACTTTGTCTGGCTTAAGTTTTGAGCAACAGCGAGCTATCATTAACCTGCGGAATTATCGAAATGCTACCTCTTCCCAAGCTTTATCTCAACTATTAAAAGCGATCGCTCAAGCTCGTCAGCGTTATAATCTGACTCTAGCTATCCTCAAAGCAAATCCGCAGACTCAACCCCAAACTATTTACGATGCAACTTTTTTAAACCTATCTGATGCAGATTGGCAAACCACTCAAGTCCAATTGCGTCAAACTTTAGAGCGAATGCTAGCACAGGGTATTTATCCCGGTTTATCCTCGGATAACTTGAACTCTGCAATTAGTTTACAGGTGAGTGCTTCTATTCCCCAAACAGCACAACCTTTAGCCAGGCGATTGCTATCAGCTGTCATCACCACCAATTTAATTAAAGACATCGAGCAAACTAAGCTGATTGCAGAACAAGCAGCGCAAGCAGTAGAACCGACAATAGTCAGCATTCAAAAAGGCGAAGTAATTATTAAGGCTGGGGAAACAATTACTCAAGCTGATTTTGTACTTTTAGATCACTTTAAGTTAAGTCAACGCGGTATTGATTGGCTACGTCTGACACGTTTTACCGTTATTGTCGCCTTGACGGTGGTTATTTTTCGCCTAGTAGAAAGACGGTTTTACGCTAAGTTGCGACGTAAAGATTATATCTTAATTTTGCTTTTGACCCTCAGCGCGCCGCTGCTGTTATTCTTGAGCAAATCATTTACAGGTTTACCTGCCATTGGTTTATTAATTGGTAGCTTCTACGGTACAGCAATTGGCGGTACTGTCATGGGGTTGCTGACAATCTTGCTGACAATTGGCACAGAATTGAGATGGTACGATTTAATCCCTGGTGCGGCTGGCGGTATTCTCGGCGGCTTAATGGCGGGACAATGGCGATTTCCCGGTAGAGAAGGACTGCGAACGCGAGAAGAATTAGCTACCCTGGGTATTTTAATTGGTTTAACCCAGGGACTTGTTTATTTATTAGTCAACACTGCGATCGCACCCCTTTGGTATAGTGTCTTAGGTACAGCAGCCCTCAATGGTTTAGCTGGCTTGCTTTGGAGCATCTTAGCACTAGGTTTAAGCCCCTACCTAGAAGCTTACTTTGACTTAGTCACCCCAATTCGGCTGGCGGAATTATCCAATCCCAACCGACCTTTATTAAAACGCCTCGCCCATGAAACTCCGGGGACTTTCCAGCATACGCTATTTGTTGCCACTCTCGCAGAAGCCGCAGCTAGAGCATTAAATTGTCATGTGGAATTGGTGAGAGCGGGGATTCTTTATCATGACATTGGCAAAATGCATGACCCCTTGGGATTTATTGAAAATCAAATGGGAGAGCCAAATAAACATGATGCCATTAATGATCCTTGGAAAAGTGCAGAAATTATCAAAAAGCATGTCAGTGAAGGTCTGGTAATAGCTCGTCATTACAATTTACCTAGCGCCATTCAAGCTTTTATTCCCGAACACCAAGGAACTATATTAATCGAGTATTTCTACCAGCAAGCCAAGCAGCAACAGCAACAAAATCCAGCAATAGAAGTATCCCAAGCAGATTTTCGCTATGACGGGCCGATTCCCCAATCCAAAGAAACAGGAATAGCCATGCTAGCTGATGCTTGTGAAGCGGCGTTACGTTCGCAAAAAGATACTACCCCAGAAGCAGCCTTAGCAATGGTAAATAAAATCCTCAAAGCACGTTGGCAAGATAATCAGTTAATAGATTCAGGATTAACAAGACAAGAAATGTCTCAAATTGCCCATATTTTTGTCCAGGTTTGGCAACAGTTCCATCACAAACGCATACCATATTCTAAGTGATGGGCATGGGGCATTGGGCATGGGGCATTGGGCATTGGGCATTGGGCATTGCTCACCATGTAAGGGTTTTCGTGGGTAAATTTTAATTTTCGATTTATACCAATTTGCCCAAAGATTGTAAAAGATGGGTAGGGGCACAACAATGTTGTGCCCTGGTAAATCATTGATGTGTCGCCAAGATTATTTCAATTATTCAATCAAGATTTTTACCCCATGTAACCTAGAAATTTGAGATAAATTCCATGACTAAATATATTCTGGCATTTGACCAAGGTACTACCAGTTCGCGCTCGATTATATTTAACCGCAATGGCGATATCCTGACTATTGCCCAGAAAGAATTTCCGCAAATCTTTCCCCAACCAGGCTGGGTAGAGCATAATCCTGAGGAAATTTGGTCTTCGCAAATTGGCGTGGCCAATGAAGCTTTGGCGCGGATTGGTATTAAAGCGAGTGATATCGCGGCTATTGGTATTACTAATCAACGAGAAACTACGGTAGTTTGGGAGCGAACCACAGGCAAACCCATTTATAATGCGATTGTTTGGCAAGATAGACGCACTGCCACAGAATGCGATCGCCTCAAGGCTGCTGGTTATGAGACAATATTCCAGCAGAAAACAGGATTAGTCATCGATGCTTACTTTAGCGGCACAAAAATCAAGTGGTTGCTGGACAATGTACCCGATGCGCGCCAAAAAGCCGAACGTGGAGAATTGGCTTTTGGCACTGTTGATAGTTGGTTAGTTTGGAAGCTAACCCAAGGGGAACTGCATATTACAGATGTGACTAATGCTAGCCGCACTTTGCTGTTCAATATTCACACTCAACAATGGGACGATGAATTATTATCCATTCTCGATATTCCCCGTTCTCTGTTGCCCCAAGTGCAAAGTTCATCAGAAGTATATGGCTATACATCCGAAGGTCTTTTAGGTAGCCGCATTGCTATTGCTGGCATTGCTGGAGACCAGCAAGCTGCAACCTTTGGGCAAGTATCCTTGGAATGTGGCATGGCAAAAAATACTTACGGTACAGGTTGCTTTATGCTACTGAATATTGGCGATCGCCCGATGCTATCTCAGCATAAGCTACTGACAACGATCGCCTGGTCAATTAAAGGACGCACCACTTATGCTTTAGAAGGTAGCATCTTCATTGCTGGGGCTGTTGTGCAATGGCTGCGTGACGGACTCGGCATTATTAAACACAGTGCAGATGTGGAAGCTCTAGCTACCAGCGTACCCGATAACGGTGGCGTGTATTTTGTCCCTGCCTTTGTCGGCTTGGGCACACCTTATTGGGATAGTTACGCTCGCGGTACAATTGTTGGTTTAACTCGCGGTTCCACCAGTGCCCATATTGCCCGTGCAGCCTTAGAAAGCATAGCTTATCAAACCGCTGATGTGATTGATGCTATGGGTCAAGATTCTCAATTAACACTTTCCCAACTGCGGGTAGATGGCGGCGCATCGCGCAACGATCTATTAATGCAGTTTCAAGCCGATATTCTTGGTGTCCCGGTTGTGCGTCCCAAAATTACCGAAACCACAGCCTTAGGAGCTGCTTATTTAGCAGGTTTAGCCGTTGGTTATTGGCAAAGCGAAGCCGAAATTGTCCAGCAATGGCAAGTTGAAAAACAATTTGAGCCAACAATGAGCACCGACCAGCGCTTAACATTATTGCACTCATGGCGACAAGCGATCGCTCATACGGTTTCACTTTAAAAATGATACACATAGGCAGCAGGGGGGCAGGGAGCAGGGAGCAGGGGGCGGGGGGAACCCCTCTAAATTAATTCAGGGGAATAATTGTGAATACACCAATAACCCGTGAAAATTTAATTAGGCAAATACACCAATGTCAAGAGTGGGATTTGATTGTCATTGGCGGTGGGGCGACGGGTTTGGGAACGGCTGTAGAAGCAGTCACGCGGGGCTACCGAACTCTACTTTTAGAAAAATATGACTTTGCCAAAGGCACCTCTAGCCGCTCAACAAAACTGATACATGGGGGAGTGCGGTATCTAGCACAGGGAAACATTCATTTAGTCAGGGAAGCATTGCACGAACGGGGATTGTTGCGCCGCAATGCTCCTCACTTAGTACATGATTTGCAGTTTGTTGTACCTGGATATACTTGGTGGTCTCAGCTGTTCTACGGTGCTGGGTTACAAATTTATGATTTACTATCTGGTCGTCTCAGCTTCGGACACAGTCAGTTTCTCAGCGAACAAGGGACAATCTCGCGCCTACCAACTCTCAAAACTGCGGGGTTAAGAGGCGGAGTTGTCTATCATGACGGGCAGTTTGATGACGCTCGCCTTGCTATTACCTTGTGGCAAACGCTACTTGATTATAACGGTGTGGCATTGAATTATTTTCCCGTTATTGGTTTGCGCAAACTTAGAGAACAGATAACAGGGGTGATGGCGCGCGATGGGGAAACAGGGGAAACTTGGGAAATTCCAGCCAAAGTAGTGGTAAATGCTACAGGCGTATTTGTGGATGACGTGCGGCGCATGGATAACCCCAAGGCTGCATCTGTGCTTTCTCCCAGCCAAGGGGCGCATATTGTTGTAGAGCGGCGCTTTTTACCCGGTGACAGTGCCATGATGATTCCTAAAACTGAGGATGGGCGGGTACTGTTTGCTCTACCTTGGCATGATAAAGTTGTGATTGGCACTACTGACACACCTGTAGAAAATGCGGAATATGAACCCCGTCCATTAGCAGCGGAAATTGAGTTTATTTTGCACACAGCTGGGCAATATCTCACACCTGCACCTATCCGTGAGGATGTATTAAGCGTATTTGTGGGACAGCGGCCATTGGTGAAAGCAGAAACAACCCAGTCAACCGCCGCCCTTTCTCGCGAACATGTAATTAATATTGCTGATTCTGGATTGTTAACCATTACTGGCGGCAAGTGGACAACATACCGCAAAATGGGTGAGGATGTGGTAGACCAAGCTGTGCAACTTGCTAATCTCTCGCCCCATCCCTCGGTTACTGCTAATTTGCATTTACACGGCTGGACTCAACAGCCTATAACATCACCCCTTGATGTTTACGGTAGTGATGCAGCCAAAATTCAAGAATTACCAGGTGCAGATATAGTCTTGCATCCGCGATTACCTTATTTAGAAGCTCAAGTACGCTGGGCGGCGCGTTACGAACTAGCCCGCACAGTAGAAGATATCCTAGCACGCCGGACGCGATCGCTTTTTCTCGATGCGATCGCCAGTATCAAAGCCGCGCCTCGTGTAGCCGCAATTTTGGCTGAAGAACTAGGTAAAGATCTAACTTGGCAGCAACAGCAAATTGCAGAGTATCATTCCCTGGCTGAGGGATACTTGCTAAATCATCAAAGTTAATTGAGAAACTGGCTTTCACATCTTGTAGAGTGGGCACTATCCACTAGATTGCAGTTTCGGTGTGCCCTTTTGCCCTAGCTTTAGCTAGTAGGCACAACCACATTTTGACGCATAATTCGCTTGCGATCGTTTTTCCTTGTACCCCCCGCCATCTGATATTCGTGGCTATTATTCCCAAACTTAAAAGCAATACCACGCAAAATTTGTTCGGAATAGTCTGCCAAATCTTTTTCTGTTTCGATAATTTGGGTTAATAAAACATCAATAGTCGAAAGGGTCATATTGTATGCTTCTAGCGAATGCCGGAGGCTGTCAATTCTTTCAGTATAATCTTGAACCGTCAAACCATCTCCGATATTTAAAGTTGGACTGATAGATTTAATGCTTGCTAGGCGAATCTCTGCTTTTTCTAAAGTACGTGAACTGCGTTTTCTTCTTGCCATAATTAATACCCATTCTCTAAACTTCGGATAACTCTATAGTGGACAATGAAGGAAAAATTTGTCATACGTAAAATTGTTGATTTTTCTTAAAAAACATAAAATTTAGGTAATTTACACTATTTTTAAGTCCTTTGCAGCAGATTTATTGCCAATAGGAAGCATAACTGTCTGGAAAAAGGATATTCTATTTAAGTAAAAATTCGTTTAATGCATGTCTGTAGTTGATCATGTTAAAGCGGAAGTTGCTACAGCTTGAGCAAAATACGCAAACGTTCAAGCTGAACCTCTAACAAAGAAAGCCGAAGTTGCTACAGCTTAAGCAAAATACGCAAACGTTCAAGCTGAACCTCTAACAAAGAAAGCGGAAGTTGCTACAGCTTGAGCAAAATACGCAAACGTTCAAGCTGAACCTCTTACAGGGAAAGCAGAAGTTGCTACAGCTTGAGCAAAATACAGCCTATTTTTTTAAGTAAATGAAGTACAAAGGTAAAAATTCCCAACTGCATAACCCCTGAAGCCTCAGAGATATATATAATCGCAACGCCAAAAAACTCAGCACCAACAGCGTCAGCCGATTCCTATGCTCCGACAGACTTTATTAAATCTTGAAAAAATCAGCAAAAAACTCCCAATCAACCCTGCCATACTAACTAAAGCAACTAAAAGCAAGCTTTTCCAGTCACAAATTACGAGTTACACCTTCCCCAAGCATAAGCCTGTGAAATTACTAACTTGGTCAATCGCTACAGCAATGACATTAGGACTACTGGTGAGTATACCTAGGGAAGTTGCAGGACAAACCCAACCACCACTATCAGCTCAACAATCCGCAGAGTTAGCCGAAGCCAAGCGACTGAGTCAACAAGTGGTGCAGTTGTATCGGCAAGGCAAATATAGTGAAGCTATTCCCTTGGCAGAAAGAGCCTTAGCAATTCGGGAGAAATTACTGGGTAAAGAACATCCCGATGTGGCTACTAGCCTGAACAATTTAGCAGTACTTTACGAATCACAGGGGAATTATGCCAAAGCCGAACCCCTGCACCTGCGCTCTCTGGCGATTCGAGAGAAGGTACTGGGTAAAGAACACCCCAATGTGGCAGAAAGCCTAAACAATTTAGCACTACTTTACGAATTACAGGGGAGTTATGCCAAAGCTGAACCCCTGTACCTCCGCTCTCTGGCGATTCGGGAGAAGGTACTGGGTAAAGAACATCCCGATGTGGCTACTAGCCTAAACAATTTAGCAGGACTTTACTCCTCACAGGGGAATTATGCCAAAGCCGAACCCCTGTACCTCCGCTCTCTGGCGATTCGGGAGAAGGTACTGGGTAAAGAACATCCCGATGTGGCACAAAGCCTGAACAATTTAGCAGAACTTTACTCCTTACAGGGAAATTATGCCAAAGCCGAATCCCTTTACCTCCGCTCTCTGGCGATTTGGGAGAAGGTACTGGGTAAAGAACATCCCAATGTGGCTACTAGCCTGAACAATTTAGCAGTACTTTACAAATCACAGGGGAATTATGCCAAAGCCAAATCCCTTTACCTCCGCTCTTTGGCGATTTGGGAGAAGGTACTGGGTAAAGAACATCCCAATGTGGCACAAAGCCTGAACAATTTAGCACTACTTTACGAATCACAGGGGAATTATGCCAAAGCCGAACCGCTTTACCTCCGCTCTCTGGCGATTCGGGAGAAGGTACTGGGTAAAGAACATCCCGATGTAGCTACTAGCCTGAACAATTTAGCAACACTTTACCGGGTACAGGGGAGTTATGCCAAAGCCGAACCGCTTTACCTCCGCTCTCTGGCGATTCGGGAGAAGGTACTGGGTAAAGAACATCCCGATGTGGCTACTAGCCTGAACAATTTAGCAACACTTTACCGGGTACAGGGGAGTTATGCCAAAGCCGAACCGCTTTACCTCGCAACTTTAGCCGAAGGGCAACAAATTAAAAAGATTCTCCCCCAAACAAGCCTCATATTAGGAAAACAAGCCACAGAAGCCGCGATTAAACAATTAAACGCACCGAGGATTTTACATTTAGCTACTCACGGGTTCTTTTTACCAGATGAAGAAGTTAAACCCCCAACTAATAATTTTAATCAGCAATTAGATCAAGCCCCAGTTTTAAATGTCGAAAATCCCTTATTACGTTCTGGTTTAGCTTTAGCTGGTTTTAATAACCGTCAAAACAAACAAACAACCGATACAGATGATGGCGTTTTCACAGCTTTAGAAGTAGCTGGGTTAAATTTACGCGGTACAGAATTAGTAGTTTTATCTGCTTGTGAGACTGGACTGGGTGATGTGAAAATAGGCGGCGGTGTTTATGGATTGCGGCGGGCTTTGGTAATAGCAGGGGCGCAAACTCAACTGTTAAGTTTATGGCAAGTTGCTGATGATGGCACGAAAGATTTAATGGTGAAATATTATGAGAAATTGCGAGGGGGTAAAGGTAGACATGAAGCGTTGCGAGAGGTGCAGTTAGAGTTATTAAATAATCCCCAATATCAGCATCCTTATTTTTGGGCGAGTTTTATTCCTTCGGGCAATTGGCGGGGGATGAATTAACGTTTTCGATAAATGCGATCGCATAAATAAACCAAAAATCTCCTACTACACCTTGCTGATGTAATAGGAGATTCTTAAACATTAGATGATTCTATCCCCATTTGAAAAAAGAATGCGACAAATTTTAGGGGTAAGGGCATTACCTTGCCCTCTAGAATATATTTATTTGTCGCTTATTTCCGGTAAATGAGGTACGGCACTGTTCTTGACAATTATCTGTCCCTCACCAAGTATCGAGAATTCCCAGAAATCTATTCTTCTCCAGGACACACTCTCACTTTCTTCGATACCCACTGATCCTTAGGACAGAACAAAGCAGTTACTCTACAGTAGCCCTTATCTACTTCTCTTCTGTTCCTGGGCACTTCTTGGATTGTAGAACTGCTGCTGACAAAAGCAGAAAATTGTCCCCTTTCCACTACAGAATTATCTTGCCTAATCTCGTATTCAAACTCATTTGTGTTTTCTCTAACAACAAATATATTATTAGAATGTTTAGTTCCAAAAATGATATCAGTTGATTCTGAGGCTCTACCTTTGCTATAGTCCCGGTCAGTGAAAGGAAATTTATCAGGAGACATCCCGCGAGAAATATTTCTGATAATTACCCTTCTACCCTTAGAAGGTGGTTCAGTTGAGGATGTAAACCAAGCTGTTACTTTTGTGGCATAAACAGCCGAACTAGGACATTCACCCACATACCTAAACAAAGGTATAACTATTTGATTAAGTTGTGATTGTCCTTCAATTTCAAAACCGACTTCCGAATTAGTAGGTAGAGATTGTCCCCAACTCGGTAAAGTCTGCATGACTAATAGTGGGGTAGACAATACAAAAATTTTCAGAAAGTTAGAGACACAAGAAATTGTTTTGAACATTTTCTGCCAAAAAAGATTCAACGATTTGTAAATTACAATTGAGCGCAATTTAAACCAGATGACAGCAATATTAGGTAGTCATGCAATATGCAACTACCAAACAATAGATGTCTAGCAAATATTTTTGATTATTGATGAGTAAACACCCATTCAGTTTTATATATGCAGTCAAAACCTGAATGAGTACGTGAGTGAGAATTAAATACTGACAGTTTTATGCCAGCTTATACGGTCATTAAATTGCTTAAATTAATTATATCCTGCAAGCATCTAAATAGGCAATAAATTTTCCCCAAATCGGCCCATCTAAAAATGCTCTTGGCAGATGTCCTGAAGGCGCACTCAAAGAATAGTTAATCTGATGATTATAAAGAAAAATTCCGCGAGAACGCCAGCCTAATTCATTAGCGAAATTTTCAAAATTTTCATTAGTGGGTTCAAATTTATTTCCAAATAAATTCTTCCATTTCTGTACTTGGATTGAAAAACCAAAACGACCTTCACTTTTAGTTTGCCAAATTTGATTAATACTACTTAGGCTTTGGCAAGATAGTCGAGAAATTGCCGATTGATTGAGTACGCTAGGCGCTTGACTGAGATTTAACATTAAAGATTTGGTTTCTTCGTCAGCTTCTTTCCAATTACCTTGAGATAATAATTCCTCTAATCTAGAAGTAGGTAATAAGTTTTCGGTATGACTTGGCGCAGTTATATTTACTCCTAATTTGTCTAACAATGGCAAAAAAAGACTGCTAGGGATACCAACGTTTCTACCTGATTTCACAGTGCCAATATCAGGATTTATATCATCAGAATTAATAATAAATTCTTCCCCTTGTCCATGAATACCTATGACTTGTCCTTGGTGATTGAGTACCGGGCCGCCACTCATTCCCGGTAAGGTAGGATTATCATAAATTAAAGTATAGCCAGTATTCACTGATGCTGTATTAGCATTGCCAATGACTTTACCATCACGGCAATCATAAACAGATGCTCGCACGCCTGCTGTCTTGAGAGGAAAACCTGAGACATAAACACTTGTCTGTCTTTGAACATTACTGGAGTTAACAATTTTCGCAACTTGATAGTTTTTGGCACTAGTAAATTGTAAAATTGCTAAATCTATATTATTAGTTAGCGGTCTGACGGTTTGATAATTAAGTTGATAACGTTGATTATCTGGAGCGAGTATTTGATATTTAAGATTACGGTTTTTAACTACATGATAAGCCGTCAGAACAGTATAAATATTACCTTTTTTTTGAATAATTACTCCAGAACCTGGGTTTGGACTATCAATTAATACAGTGATTTTTTCAGCAATTTTATCTACTAATCCATTACTACATATTGCCTTGGCTACATGTGAATTTGACAGGATAATTACTGTAGCTATGAGTAAGGCGAGAATTTTGTAGTGAATTTTTCTTAGTGGTAAAGAGTTAATAACCACTAGCATATTTTATTGTTCCGTTATCATAGTTTCTTTGAAGTCTTTCCCTAAATCAACACATCGGCATTTAGTAGTCCCAGGTTGTGACACATAATTATTTCTGGGTTGCTGGATAGTTGCAATTACCGCTCATTTTACCAGCCAAGATAGGAAGGTCATGTATCTAAATTATCTAAAGTGACTAAGTGAATATATTTTAAATATTTTCATAAGCCTTGACAGAGTTTAACTCCATGAAATGTTGTTTTGCTAGATTGACTTTATTGTAACCAAATTATACATAGTTTTGTAAGGAAATTGTAAAGATTACTTATATTTATCTTGTGTGGTAAGCTAATGCGCATCTAAATTGCACAACTACTAATAAGGGCTATTAACTGTTGTACGAACGGGTGTAGGGGCGGGTTTATTTAGATCTTTGTTGCTCAACGCGGATATCGGTGAACCCGCCCCTACTGTCAACTTCAGTGCGGCACGGTCAACAGCCTTCACGATGGATTGTGCAACTTAAAAGCAGAATAGCTTAATGTTGTAAGATTTGGGTCGATCGCCAGCAATAAGCTTGCTTGAGGAAGATGGAGTAAAGGCGATCGCTAATTGTGGGTTTATCTATCCGTGAAGCTGTTGCCTGACAAATCATCTTAAAATAAGAGACAGGATTTAGTGTGGCATCTATCTGCCGTTTTGATACCAATGACTGAGCAACGTGATGCTGATTCACTATCAGCAGATTCTCAGCAGTTAAGTCAAACTCCAGGCGATCGCCTGGAATCGGAAAATCTACCTCCGGCGCTACCTGCTGACGATTCTTGGAAAAATCGGATTGCGAATATTTGGCACAAGACAACACCACGTCTAGGGCAACTACTACCCGTGGATCAATTAGCACAGACGGTTGTGCAATGGTTCAGTGTCAGCGAAAGTCAAATTGCCGAGATTTTGCAGACAGTTCGCGCCGAACTACCAACTACGGAAGCGTTGTTAATTGGTAAACCCCAAGCAGGTAAAAGTTCGATTGTGCGGGGATTGACAGGAGTTTCTGCCGATATTGTTGGTCAAGGATTTCGCCCTCACACCCAACATACTCAGCGCTACGCCTATCCTTCTGATGATCTGCCTTTGCTAATTTTTACTGATACAGTGGGATTGGGAGATGTTAAACAGGATACCCAAGAAATTATTCAGGAGTTAGTTGGCGATTTAGAACAATCAACTCGCAGCGCCAGGATTTTGATTTTGACTGTGAAAATTAACGATTTTGCTACTGACACATTGCGTCAAATTGCCCAGCAGTTGCGTCAGCAGTATCCAGACATTCCTTGTCTACTAGCGGTTACCTGCTTGCACGAAGTTTATCCGCCACAGACAATGGATCATCCAGCTTACCCGCCTGATTACGAGGAAATTAATCGCGCCTTTAACGCCATTCAAGAAGACTTTGCTAAAGTTTGCGTTGGCGAAGCCTCTCCGAAGGAGACTCGTTCTGTCCTCATCGACTTTACCTTAGAAGAAGATGGTTACAACCCAGTATTCTACGGACTAGAAGCACTGCGAGACAACTTAGCCGAACTACTTCCCGAGGCTGAAGCCAAAGCAATTTATCAATTATTAGATCGGGAGGAAGCGGGTAAGCAATTAGGTAATCTCTACCGAGATGCAGGACGGCGTTACATTTTACCTTTTGCAATCATGGCAGCTACACTTGCGGCTGTACCATTACCTTTTGCAACCATGCCCGTGCTGACTGCTTTACAAGTATCTATGGTAACTGCATTGGGGAATTTATACGGGCAGAAATTGACACCATCTCAAGCCGGTGGAGTTGTGAGTGCGATCGCAGGTGGTTTTCTCGCCCAGGCCATAGCAAGGGAATTAATCAAATTTGTTCCTGGTTTTGGTAGCGTAATTGCTGCTTCTTGGGCTGCTGCTTACACCTGGTCACTTGGGGAAACAGCCTGTGTCTACTTTGGTGACTTAATGGGTGGGAAAAAACCAGACCCGAAGAAGATTCAATCTGTGATGCAAGAAGCTTTCAAAGCTGCACAAGAACGGTTTAAGGGTATTAAGCGTTAGCGTAGTTCAACATATTAGAATTAAGCGTTACTCACGCTAGGCTAAAACCCGATTTTTCGTGATTTTACTTAGTCTGAAAGATATTTTGTACCATTTTTTTATCTACACTATTAGCAGCCCGATCCAAGGCGGCTATCTCGCCAGAATCTAACAGCCAACCTAAAGCACCAATATTCTCTTGCGCCTGTTTCACAGTCTTCGCACCTGGGATAGGAATTGTTCCTTTACAAATACACCAGTTAATTGCTACCTGTGACATAGTTTTGTTTCTTGACTGTGCCACTTCTCGTAAACAGTCTAAAAGTGGGTCAATTCCTGGTAACAGTTGCCTAAATAATAAACCACGAATTCCTTTGGGGAAAGGGCCGGTTTTTGAGTATTTTCCTGTTAATAGCCCTAATCCCAAAGGACTATAAGCAATTAATTTTATACCCATGTCGTCGCAAACTTGCTTAAGCTGTAATTGCGTTACTGGATATGTGGAGAGTAGAGAGTATTGCACTTGCAGGGTTGCGATCGCAACTCCCCTTTCCTTAAACTTTTTATACACCCTTTGCAGACGTTTCGGCCCGTAATTAGATAATCCTACAGCTTTAACTAATCCTTGCTCGTAAAGGTCAGCTAGTCCATCCCATAACCTTTCCTCTTGCCAAGGTGCATAGTTAGCTGTAGACCAATGCATTTGTACCAAGTCTACATTTCTGCCTAACCTTTGGGCTGAAGCTTTGCAAGCTTGTACCATTGATTGACGAGTCCATCGCCAAGGATAAGCCGCTAGCTTGGTAGCAATGCAAATTTTTTCTGTGTTGATACCCTGATATTCTCGAGAAAACTGGCCGAGAAGTGTCTCACTGCGCCCTTTGAGTTTACCAGTACCGTAAGAATCGCCTGTATCGAATAAAGTTACACCGTTGCTGACACAAAGGTTAAAAACGGCTTGCAACTGATCGTCCATACTGCGATCGTATCCCCAGAGCAGTTGGTTTCCCCATGCCCAAGTTCCACAGCCCATTGTTGGTAGTGATAGTTCCCGACTAATTTGCATACTCACTCGCTGTAGATTTCCTGATTAGCTTGCGATCGCCTCTCTAAAATTTCATTATCAGGCAATTAATAGCCACTTTGCTTAACAGGTTTTAGTTGAGGGTAAATCTCTACTGACTAGTTTATGAAAACAACCCTAAGCGAATCCAAAGCCCTCGCGCCATAATTTGTGTTTGGCTATTCATTTCCAAACAAGCAATGGTTACTCTTCCAATTATTGTTTTACCCTTAATTGTGGCGGATTCGGTTTCTACTTGAAAATGATCTTTCCACTCATTTTGTCTAGGATTAAACAGACGAGCTTCTGTATTAGATTCTGGATCGATTCCACTGCTACGAGTACCTTTACGAAGATTACAGGAACGACAAGCAAGGGCTAAGTTGTACTCAGCATTAGCACCGCCTTTGGAAATGGGAACAATATGTTCAACTTCAAATGGGAAATTGAATACCATTTCTGGTGCATGACAATATTCACAGCAATGAGCAGCGCGATCGGCAACTAGGGTATAAAAAGGATTCATTGGCCGATCTGTTGTAGCAAGACTGCTGAACGAGCTGTTGCAGCTTTTAATTCAGCCTCAACAAGGCTATTTAACTCTGCTTGTTCCATTGGAGTTAATTCTTGTCCGCGATCGCGTGCTGTTCGCCACAGACTCATCAACTCTGCTAAACGCTGTTGCTGTTGGGCGCTAAAAAACCAATCGGGACGAAAACTCTGTAGTACCAACAGAGTGCTAAATTCTTCATCTTCGAGTTGTGCTGTCAAAGCATCCAACGCTTCACCCGCAGTTCTACCTGTTGATTGCTTATCACCTGCGATCGCTCGATAAATTTTCTTTCCACTAGCATCCGATATGGGCAGGATTGCGACTGTGGTCATACCCTTAACATGAGAGCTTTCTGCTTAATTATTATAGTTTGATTCACCTTTTAGTTTTTAACTGAAGGGCTAAAATCCTGTGACCAGATCTGAGAATTCTGTCCAAATATAGAAACGATAGACTTGAGACAAGCGTAATTTTTATCAAAGAAGCTGATTATAAATAATTTGTGATTGAGGTAGGTATCAGGTAATGGTGCGTTTAAAATTGTGGCAATGGCTTATATTAGCAGCGCCGATCGCGTTAATCGTCACTTTCTTGCTGGTAGCCGCAGGTTCCCAGATCCATACGTGGGGAATTAATTGGATTTGGGCTGTATTTACCCTATTATTTGTTGGGTGGCGTTGGTTGCTGGTTAAGTGGACTCGACCAGAGGTAGAACAATTAGAGGCGGTATTAGCTCAGGTTAATGAAGAATTAGCCGCTACTGTAGATTATAATCAATTACCAGCAGGAAATGACGCTACTACTCAAGCTCAAGCAGTTTTAAATGAAGTTTTGCAAGCATCTCAAAGCGATCGCCCGATTTGGGAAGATTGGGCAACTTTCTGGACGCGATGCCAAAATTTAGTGGTAGCGATCGCTCATATTTACCATCCTGAGGTGAAATATCCCCTATTAAATATTTACGTTACCCAAGCCTATGGGTTAATTCGGGGAACGGTGGATGATTTGGATCAATGGATGCAAAAGCTATCACCTGCTTTAAATCAAGTAACAGTTGGGCAAGCTTACCAAGCTTATGAAGTCTATCGCAAGTTAGAACCATCCGCCCGTAAACTCTTTCAAGCTTGGAATTGGGCACAATGGTTATTGAATCCGGCGGCGGCTGTGGCTAAAAAAGCGAGTCAGAGATATAATAGCCAAGCAAATCAGCAATTATTGGTGAATTTAAGCCAAATGCTCCGAGAAGCGGCTTTACGCAATTTGTGCCGTCAAGCGATCGCTCTTTATAGTGGTAGTACTTTACCTGCTGGAGAATTTTCGGCTGTCACTACTACTCCCAGCCTACCCAAGGCGAAAACGCAAACGTTAAAAGAAATCCTCGCCCAAGTTGAACCAGTAGAAACTGTAGCGCAAAAACCTGTAAATATTCTGTTGGTAGGGCGCACCGGTTCGGGAAAAAGCAGCTTAATTAACAGTTTATTTTCCTCAGAATTAGCTGCTGTTGATGTCTTACCTAGTACCGATAAAATTCAAAATTATCAATGGCAGACTTCCAATAAAGAAACCCTAACACTATGGGATACTCCAGGGTATGAGCAAGTCAACCGCGCAGATTTCCGCGATTTAGTTTTAGACTATGCTACAAAGGCAGATTTACTATTATTAGTTACCCCAGCTTTAGATCCCGCCTTGCAAATGGATGTAGATTTTCTCAAAGATATACAGGCGGAAGTTAAAGATTTACCTGTAATAACTATAGTTACCCAAGTCGATCGCCTGCGTCCGATTCGCGAGTGGGAACCGCCTTATGATTGGGAATGGGGCGATCGCGCCAAGGAAATTTCCATCCGCGAAGCTACACAATATCGGGCGCAATTGTTGGGGGATTTCTCGAAGTTAGTTTTACCTGTGGTAACTAGCGACAGCAAAACTAATCGTGCTGCTTGGGGAATTGAAGCTTTATCTTTAGGATTAGTAGCAGCGATCGCACCTGCAAAACAACTGCGTCTGGCGCGTTTTTTACGTAACTTAGAAGCCCGTACCGTTGAAGCTGCCAAGATTATTGATAATTACACCTTCCAGATGGCGACAACCCAAGGACTGACATCGCTGCTGAAAAGTCCCGTTCTCCAGTTCATTTCCACCCTATCAACCGGTTCGCCCACTCTGGCATACTTGCTAGCAGAAAGAATTCCCGTGGAACAGTTACCTGTTGTCATTGGGAAGTTGCAAATGGCTTATGACCTTTTCTCTCTCTTAAATACTGGTAAATCAAGCAATTTTGATTTATTAACCCTTTGGCCGTTATTGGTAGAAAATACAGCCGCCAGCGATACCTGGGCTTTTGGTCATGCTTTAGTTGAATACTGGACTCAGAATCTCACAGTTGAACAATTGCGAGAGCGGTTTAATTATTATCTCAATATGTCTGTGAGCAAATAAGGTGCAGTGTCAAGGCTTCGGCTACGCTCAGCCTTGACTGTTGACTAATAATTTTTTCGCTTTAGCACATTAATATTTACATTAAAGTATTGCTGTATACACTTTTTGATTATAAGAGTGACATTACTGCCTAATTTTTTCCTGGTCAGTGATCTCAATCACTGGTATTTTCCTGGGTGTAATGTAGGCAATTCATCACAGTAATGCAAGTTTTATGTCTTCATTCAAGCTGTGGTGATTAAGGAAAAGTGGTGAATTTTCCTAATAGTTTAATCAATATTCTTACATAGCTCTAAACAACGAATGTAATAGGTTTTTGCCAGATGTTTTACGACTAGTTTATCTAAAGTCAGGCTGATATGTAAAAAATTTATTTAAATCAGATAAAGCAAAATTAAAGTTATTCATCTAAAACAGGTTGAAAGCCAATTACATCCAAGAATTACTTAATGATTTTTTTGTCTTTCTATCAAGAAGTTCTTTAAATAAAACACACATCTCTTAAGTCAAGTTTTATATAAAAACACGTACAAATACAGTTCTGATTTCAGTAGTCTAAGTTACACAATATTCAGTATGAAGGTTTGTTACGAAACTTAAGAGCCGAAAGACATGACTACAATTTCTCACTTAAACAATTCAAACAACGCAAACAACGGAATTTTTACTGTAGGTTCAATCGGTACAGTTAGCGTCGATTTTCTCTATGATGGCGGGCTGAATAAGGGAGAGATAGCAATTTTCAGCCTTGAAGGTATGGAAAATCTGGAGGTAGGCTCTACAGAATTTATTCTGGAAGCTAGCAAACGCGCTCTCAGCAATTCTAATTCTGGTTATGTAGTAGTGCGGGATGAAAGCGATCGCGCACGCTTCAGCGATCTCAAAAATGAGTTGTCTTGGGAAAAAGATTTTAACAGCGGTGTATACCAAGGGCCGCAACAGTTTCAGATGAAAGCGGGAACTAAGTTCGCAATGATGTTAGTTTCCAATAGTACAGTTGCGAAGATTGCTCAAAGTTCCACACCTAGCACCACTAACGTTCTATTTTCTTTCGGTTCAGTAGATAAGACTACAGGAAAAGTTGCACCCCAAATCGCAGATATCACTGGTGAAGGAACTACCTTCGGTTGGGAAGATATTAATACCTTAAAATCCAACGATCGCGATTTTAACGATATGGTAGTTCAGGTGTTGGGTGCAACAGCAACCGCATCATCTCTTCAAGATTCTGTCTACGCTAACCGCAATTGGTTAAATACCCAAGTCGGACAAGAATTAGTACAATATGCCAACCGTCCTCAGTTTGAAACAGGTACTTTTATAGTCGATGGTACAGGTAAAGTGCAATTTGACTATCTCTATGACGGCGGTTCGTATCAAGGAGAAGTAGCTGTTTTTAGCCTCAAAGGGATGGAAAACTACCAACCAGGCTCCTTAGAGTTTATTCGCGAAGCTACAAAGCGCGCTTTAAGTAACTCCACAGAAGGTCATATTCTCATTAGCGATCGCAAAGAAGGCGCGCGTTTTAACAGCAATACTAGTTGGGAGCCTAACTTCAATGCTGGTAATTACCAAGGAGTTAAGTCGTTCCAGATGAACACTGGCGATGAGGTGGCATTTATGTTAGTACAAAATACCACCTTTAATGAAGTTTATAGCCAACCCTATGTTACATCTCAATCAGGCAAACAAGTTATTTTTTCTACCGACAAACAGCAGATAGTTGCAGTAGATAATAATGGAACCCTAGCATTTGAAGATCTCAGCGTTAGCTCTGGTAAATCAGACAAAGATTTCAATGACCTTGTCTTCCAAACCAAAGGACTTAAAAGTAATAATGTTGCCAAAATAGACGCTGAGATTAATCCTGATCGAGATTGGCGAACTACTGCTAGCGGACAAGAGTTACTCAAATACACTGACCGCTCTAGATATAGCGAAGGAGTATTTCAAGTTGGTGAAACTGGTAAGCTAACTTTTGACTTTCTCTATGATGGCGGCTGGTATCAAGGAGAGTTTGCTTTATTTAGCCTCACAGGTATGGAAAATTATCAACCTGGTTCTCAGGCTTTTATTAAAGAAGCAACTAAACGCGCTCTCAGCAATTCTAAATTAGGTTACGTTTTGGCTAAAGACTCTTCTGAAGGGGCAAAATTTACGGAAAAAATGCCTTGGGAACCTAATTTTAATTCTGGAAACTATCTAGGGGTAAAAACCTTCGAGATGAATCCAGGAGATAAATTTGCCTTTATGCTGATACCCAATACTAGTGTTAAGGACATCAATCAAGCTAAAGGACTCAACAAAGACAGTCACATGTGGCAATATGGTAAGGTTCCTTTGTTCTCCATCCCCGAAGCTAATCCAAATGTTGCAGTCGGACAGATTGTCAATGTAGATAGTAATGGAACCTTTGCCTTTGAGGATATTCCTACTGGTTCTTCTACTTCCGATCGCGATTATAACGATTTTATTTTCCAAATCAAAGGCGCTACAGGAATTACCCAATCCATAGATACTTTCTCCAATTTTGAGCGGAATTGGCGCACCACAAATGTGGGACAACAATTACTTGAATATGCTAACCGGGCGATTTTCGATGAAGGAATCTTTATTGCCGATCAAACTGGCCAAGTTAAAGTTGACTTCCTCTACGACGGCGGTAATTATCATCAAGGGGAATTAGGTATCTTTAGCCTTCGGGGAATGGATATGTACGAAATCGGCTCTACAGCTTTCATGACAGAAGCAATTAGCCGTGCTACTGGCAATAAAAATTTAAATGAAGATATATATGGCTATATTGTGGTGCAAGATCCTGTAGAAGGCGCGCGGTTCACTGATAATAGTGCCATTCTTAACTGGGAACCGAATTTCAATAATGAGGAGTATAAAGGCGAGAAAATTTATCAGATGCAAGGAGGAGATACTTTTGGTTTTGTTTTCGCCGCTAATGGAACTCTTCAAGATGCTTTGACTGGACAAGGTGCAGCCAGCAATAAACTTTTCTTCTCGATGTCTGCTGCTAATTTAAACGATACTGTACAAGTAGCAGAATTCTTGACAGGAGATAAAAGCGCGGTTATCGGTTTTGAAGATGTGGCTATTGATAATGGTTCTAATCGCGACTACAACGATTTTGTGATTAGTCTGGGTGGAATTAAGACTGTCGGTCTCCCCAGTATCCAAGATGTAGCGATTTCCAATCACAATTGGACAAATACAGAAATAGGTACGGCAATTACCAAATACTTTGAAGAAATGACAAATCCATCAACCAACCTATTTTAAACATCTGTGTTTGACTTTAGACTTGTGGTACGAAAGGCGGCTTTGTTTGTGGTCAGGTTCGACTAATCTTTTCAATAATCTAAAATGTGCAATACCAAATAATATCTGAATCAAACATTAGCCTTGTGATTTTTTTTCGGAGTTAGGACTTGAGTTCTAACTCCGAAAAACACAAAAAGCAAAGTTTATTTACAGCGCTAACAGCTACCGTTTTGGGAAATTCAAAATGAATACAGCGTCAGCATTGTTTTTAGTTAAGGATGGGTAGTTGATTCACGTCGCAGTGTACTAGTCAAATTAGATGCGCTGCACCCCAGGACGACCGTTTTCAACTATAAATGAAGCTTTGGTACTAATCGTACCAGATGGGGTTGTTACTTCTGACATTGCCAAATAGTCTGACCTCCAGAGAGTAGGAGTCAATGTACAGCGAACATACCCACGACGATTGTTATAGAACTTAATGTGTGGATTATCAGCATCATTGATGTAGGCGGGTATATTGTCGTTGCCATCTCCACCAGAACTAATTGAGGAACAGACAAATTCACTACCGACTATGGCAGATTTTGGATCGTTAAAATCTGCTTTGAGATCCATTGCCCAATGAGAATGTACATCCCCTGCCAAAGATACTGGATTAGAAGGTTTTCGCTCAGCGAAGAAATTCATTAAGCGATCGCGATCTGCTAAATAAGCATCCCATTTATCCATACTAAAGGTTTGCCCTTCACCTAGTCTCGTGTCTCTTTGGGCAATCGGAACCTGTTGAGCCAGGATATTCCATTGACCTTTTGAGCGACTTAAACCTTTGTATAACCAATCTTCTTGTGCTTGTCCGAGAATTGTTGCTTGCGGATCGAAGACTTCTGGACAACGTTCTTTAGTCCCATCTCCACAGGGTTGATCTGTACGATATTGGCGAGTATCTAAAACATGAAATGTCGCCAGATTACCATAATTCACCCGACGATAAAGTTGCATATCAGGGCCGACTGGTCGCGAGAAAGGACGCAGTGGCATATGTTCGTAGTACGCTTGATAAGCAACTGCTCGCCGTTGGAGAAAAACTGCCGGATCTTGATCTGGTTCAGTATCAATCTCAGAAATAAAGTTGGCGTAGTTATTTTCTACTTCGTGATCGTCCCAGGTGACAATCCAAGGAAAGGCTGCATGGGCAGCTTGGAGATTGGTATCTAATTTATAGAGGGCGTGACGGTTGCGGTAATCTGCCAATGTGAGAATTTCGGCACTATTATGCTGTCTAGGCCCAGTAGTACTGATTCCTCCCTCATAGATGTAGTCGCCAACATGGACTACTAAATCTAGGTCATCCTCAGCCATGTATTTGTAAGCAGTATAGTATCCCTGCTGATAGTTCTGGCAGGATGCTAGGGCAAACTTCAAGCTATTGGTGTATCTACCTCTACCCATTGCTGGAGTAGTACGAGTCCGACCAATTGGGCTAGCTTCTTTACCGGCACTAAAGCGATACCAATACCAAGTATCTGGTGAGAGTCCTTCAACTACCACCCGAACTGAATGGCCTAGTTCTGGCCGGGCCATGACTGTACCTCTAGACAATATCCGCTTCATATTGCGGTCAATTGCTACTTCCCAGCGAACTGGTACATTCATCGCAGGCATTCCACCACCATTTAGGGGTTCGGGCGCGAGACGAGTCCAGATGACTACGCTGTTATCATCAGGTTCACCAGAGGCTACACCTAGCGTAAAAGGATTAGTAGAAAATTTAGTTTTAGCGATCGCTCTTTGATGAGAAAATTGGCTAGCGATCGCCAAACCAGTAAATGCTCCTGCCCCGATAATCAGATTGCGTCGCTTGATGGAACTGTGCAGCAAACGCTCAAAATTCTCGTACTTGAACATCCTTACTCGATCCCTGATTATATAACTAAATCAAAGTAGAGAAATATCTGACACCGTAAAAATAGAGCAACAATCGGTAAATGCTCCCAAGGATAACTCTATTAATTAGAATGTGTCATGTATAGCAATCCTATTTCAGTTGCGAAAAATATCGGTTTTGGCTGTTGACGGTTGACTGTTAAAGGTTAACAGTCAACAACCTTGTTTGTAATATTTCACAACTCATTTAGGATTGCTGTATTACTTTGATGTTCTCACAAATACAGGGAAGATATTAATTCTGTACCAAGGAGGAGTTAATATCAACTTAATTTTTGGATATTAAAAGATTATGCTTCATGGCACAAAAACACAATAATAAGTGTAGCAAGTTTAATAACAAGTTGCCAAAGCTCGTGCATCCAGGCTTAATTAATTCTTCCAAAAAATTCTATTTAAATTGCAATTGATATCACTTTTAACAGTCAACCGTCAACCGTCAACTATCAACAAATATTTTTATATTTTATTTACAATTATCAATTAAAAACTGCTCTTGCTGAATGTAGAATCAAGAGCAGTTTTTAATTAAAATATTATGCCTAATAATTAGCGATCGCCAAAATAAAGATTTAGGCATCTTCCATTTCAAATTGAGCCACCGTAATCGCGTTAAATGCAAAAGCGAATACTAATGGCATAGGGCACTTTAATACAACTGTAGATAAGATAGCTAGGGCTGTGCCCATTATTGCTGAGATTGACCACCACTTTTCTTCGGAAGTTAGCCCATTTTCCGCTTTAATTAATCTGAGGACGTTTACGGGAATTGGTTCAGGCATTACACAGCCTGGCGGAAAAGCCCAGTAGTTATCGCGCCGTTCGACAAATAAATCTGTCCAGCCATTTTCTAGGCACCAAGCCTCAATCCATTCGATAGCGTAATGATTCATCATCTGGTTGCTAGTGTAATTTGTAGAATTGGTGTAGTTCTCTGAATATAAATACTTAACTAGAATCAAGAGTAGCTGCCTAACTGCATAAACTTAAGGCTAATTTTTCGCTTATATTACAGCTTTGTCAGCATTTGAAACCCATATATCAATCAACTCAAACAATCCTTAGCTTGATTACAAGGCTAACAGCCTATTGAGGCTGGTTAGATCAAAATACAATAAACTTAACCAGAAATAAAACAAGTAAAGTAATGTAAATGGTTCTTTGGATATGTGGTTGATTTCTCAAGTAGACCTAAAGAAAATATATATGCTAAAAATCTCTTTTTAACATCAAGAATTGTAAATAATAGTCAGTTAATGTTAATCATGCAACTTGTCAGCAATCCCAATCAATTCAACACTTTTTATCCTAAACATTTTGCTAGAATGCAGTTATCTGCTTGCAGACATATTTTAGCGTAGGCTTAACCCGCCGCAGGCATCACCTAAATTATGTAACGAAAGATTAAGCGATCGCTTGTTAATATTTCTTGATTCTTCTTGTTCATCTCTACTGTCTCTAACCCCATTAGCTGAGCAGAGTCGTTGACGCAGCCTCTCGCAGAGAAACCAACTCCTTTATTTATCCGATTTAGATGTAATTACCTCTGTAGGGCGAAGAATTTTTTCTTGTAAACGAAACCCTTGACGGACAATTTTCGTAATTGTTTGGTCTTCGAGGTCATTGCGGACTTCGCGATCTACGACTCGACATAAGTTAAAATCTGGTTGGGTATCTTGTAGTTCTATCGGTAAAACTTGGCGCTTTTTTAAGATGCTCAAAAACTTGCGATGTACTGCGCCAACTGATTTGGGTAAGCGTTGGAGAAATTCTTGATTGGGTTCAGTATTATTTTCTAAATATTCTAGTAAATTTTCTAAAGCATCAGAAACTTCTAAAAGTTCTAAGAATAAATCTTCGGTTTTAGCTGCGGTTTTGGTTTGTTGTTCTCGCAAGGATTGCTGTAATAAAATATTTTCTTTTTGAATTGTGCCAATTTCTTGAATCAGTAAATCGCGTTTTTCTTGGGTAATCAGATAGTGGTTTGTATTTGCTGGTAATGTATCGAGATTAGATAAAGATGCTGAAGAATTATCGCCAATAAATTTAGATTTAATCCAATCCCAAAATTTTAGGGCGTTTTGGGGTGATTCAGACATGAGAAACCTCTTTAGATAGCATAGATAAAGTTTTTTGTACCCAAGTTTGTACTTGAGAATGGGGATGGTTGCTTAAAAGTTGACAAAGAGCGATCGCTCTTTGTAACTGTCCGCCCATCTGATAAGCTCTGATTAGCCACATTTGGGCTTGAAGATAATCTTTATGATTTTTATCTGTACAGTCTTGAGTATAGTCTTCTAAATATTTAATAGCTTTAGGGTAACGGCCTTCTTTGCAAGCTGTGATGCCTTCAGTCATTAATTCTGATAAGCTCATGGGTAAAGGCTCTCTTTCTAAACGCTCCTGTTGGCTAGCTTGAGCGATCGCTGGCTCTAATCCATCTAACTGAGGTAATAATACCAATTTTGGTGCTGGCTGTTCCAAAGCCGATAAATCGCTATATTTGAAACGCTTAATTGGCGGTAATATTGGACGTAAATAGTCGGCTATAATCCGTTCTTCTGGCTTCATTAAGCTTTTTTGCGCTTTGGCGATCGCATCTACAGGATATTGCTTGCGCTTCATTGCTACCGCTACAGCTTTGGTAATTTCTGCTTTGGATGAGGCGGGGGTGACGCCTAAAATATCATAGGGGTTATGTTCCATAGTTAGTAGTTAGTTGTCAGTTGTCCGTTGTCCGTTGTCCGTTGTCAGTAGGGGCGGGTTTATGGGAGATCGTTATAAATATTTGAGGATATCTGTGAACCCGCCCGTACAGTTGTCAGGAGTTGAAGTTGATTTATGTTGAATAATATATTTTTGTATACACTTATTAAACTCCTAAATTTTAGTGATATTTGGCTTGCTGAATTACAAATTTTATAACTTATATTTAACGTAATTTCAGACTATAAAAAATTTCTTGAAACGCAGGTTCATCGGGACAAAGTTCGTAAGCCCAACTTCCTAACTGCTTGATTACTTCCCAAGATAAATCTTTTTTTTGCATCCCTTTAACTAAAGTCATAATCAATAATTCGGCAACATGGTGACGAGTTGATGCGTGTTGTGAATATTTCGCTTTCTGGATTGCTTCTTCAAAGCGATTGCGCTTCATTAAACTCTGAATTTCCTTAAGTTCTTGACTAAATTTATAAATTTTTTGTACATTCTCTGCATCGGGACAGAGTTCGTAAGCCCATTGTCCTAAATTGGCAATATCTTCAATATTTAAATCTCCATTTTGAAATCCTTTCAGTAATATATCTAGACAAATATCAGCCACAAGATGACGTATGCGTTGCTGCTGAGAGTGTTTAGCTAGCTTAACTGCTTTTTCAAATTGATTATTTTTGAGTAATTTCTCAATTACTTGGATTTCTTGCTGAAATTCAATCATCTCCATTAAATCCAGAACAATGGGATTTTGAGCATCGATTTTTTTGATTTCTTGCAAGTCTTTTAAAGCCTGACTTAAGGAGATTTTTTGTTGATGAATTTGCTCGCGAATTTTCTCGGCTTTGTATTCTGCTAGATAACTCCTCGCTGGTTGACTACCTAAAATTTCATACCAAAATTGAGCAAATTCTACATGTTCAGTAATTCCTGATATAGCTTGACGCTGCAATCCAGCTAGTCTATCTATTTCTTGTTGCCAATCTGGATTATTTGTAATTTCAGATTTAGCTTCCGTTAAAGGAGTAATTGCTTGAGTCCAGTTTTTTTGACTCAGATAATAACAACCTTCATGATATGCCATAAATTTTTGGGCAAATTCCTCGATGTTATTTGTAGTTTTTGTTGTGGGTTTAAGTTGCATTGCTCTTTGAATATCTGCTTCTAAACAAGCAGCTATCGCTAACCCCCAAGGAGTATAAAGAGAACGGAGAGTTTGGTGATGAGAATCTATCCATTCAACTACTTTATTTCGCCAGCGATTGCTATAATGCTGATAACAGCCTGGGGTAATCAAGATATTATTTATTTTCATTCCTCTTTGAGCAGGTTCGTCCATTAATTTCAGAGCGACTAATTCTAAACGATATTTATCGCGTAAACTTAAATAAATTTGAACATCTCTATCTTTATAGCTATCAATTGCTGCTTCTAGGCGACGTTTTAATTCTAAAGATATTAAGTTAAAATCAATGGGTTGATTACCTAACCAAGGTATATCTTGAAGAATGGGATTTTCCGTGAAATTTGCTAATGCTGTAAATAAGGTAATTATCAAATGGGAGAGTTGCAAAAAATCTTGATGTTGACTGTAATAAATCGCCACTACTAAATTATGTAAATTGGTAATATTAGGTTGGCTTAGCCAATCTTTTTCGATTTGCTTAACGATCGCACTACGGTCAGAATTTTGCCAGATTTTAACATCTATCCTCGGCTGAATATGTTCTTTAAGATTGCTTGCTACTAAAGGATCGAAGCCAAATGTGTGATTAAACTCTTCAGTCGCAGCTTTCGCCAACTCTAAATTTTCTGTATGAATAAATTTTTCAATATTTTGGAGATAAAGTAGGCGATGACGTTGCGCTAAACTGTTGAGAATTTCCCGCTGTGCGCTAATTGCATTACTAGATAGTCCTTGCCATTCTCGATAAGCTTGTTGTAAATTCTCTTGTTGAGCGTAGACAAATCCCCGCAGATAAGCCGCTTGTTCTCCTGGTAAGTTGAACAGATGAGATAATGCGATCGCCCAATTTTCTGTTTTAATTGCAACGATTCCTAACCTGATTTGACAGTCTAGAGGGTTGGGTAGCAGTGTTTTCGCCGTTTCATACAGCGATGTCGCAGCTGGAAAATCGTTGAGTTTCTCTGCTGCTAACCCTTGACGGAATTGTTCTCTACCTTTGATTGTTTGTTGTAATTCTTGTAATAATTCTCGTCCATCGTCACGGGGAAAACGACTCAAAGCCGTTTCTAAAACGGCGATCGCTCCTCTTAATCTTCCCTGATTTTGGGCTTGTTGCGCTCTTTGTAATGCCGAAGTATAGATTTTTTCCTGTGCTACTTGAGATTTCGCCGCCTTTATCGCCTCTTGTAAAGCTTCAGTGGAATACAGTTGTTCGGCTTTTTGGTAAACTGCGATCGCATTTTGAAAATATCTATTCTCCGCGTGCGATCGCGCTTTGTTTACCAATGTTTGAAAAAGCTGTCGTTGTTGTATTTCCTGCTGACATCGGTTGATTAGCTCTAATACACGCTCATCATGAAGAATTTGGCTACAGCTTTGATAAATAGCGATCGCATTGACTATAGTTTGCGTTGCTAAAGGATCGCCATTATCTTGCTTTAACAGCATATCCCCTTGTAAAGCTAGTTTATCTGCTGCGGTAATTTGTTTACGCCACTGTTGTAATTCCTGAGATAAGTTGTCTAATAAATTACCTAACAGCAATTTACACAGCAACCGCTCGCCAAAACCTGGCTTTCTCGACCATACAGCCAGGGATTGTTCCACAACCTTGACTGCTTCCCTTAATTGCTTGTTTTGCGCCAGTTTTTGTGATTTTTGCTCGGCTTGTTTAGTTTGTGCTGCATATTTCCAGCCATCAACTATCCCCACACCCAGCAAAATTTTACTGAAGGTATTGAAACTATTCAGGAAACTCATGCTTGCTCCTTACAGTTGGGAATATTTAATACCTCACCGACATCTATATAGTTCTCTCGTCCTTGGAGTTGGGGATTAGCCTTGACAATAATTTCCCATGAAGTCCCGCGACCGCAAAATTTTTGGGCGATCGCACTCAGATAATCTCCAGATTGGACAGTATAGGTAGTTGGTTTTGCAGGTTCCTGGACTACCGCAGGCTGATAATCAATTGGTGGTTCGGAACTAACACGACTGTTGACAACTGGCTGGGGAGAAGCAACAGCTAATGCATGTAATTGGGGTGGTTGAAAGATTAACCTGCTTCCCACTCCCAAACAAATAGCCACAAGCAAGCTTAACAAAGCGATCACCAAGGGGGAAGTTTTAAATTTTACCGTTGTAACTGTAGTTTCCACAGTTGGTAATTCTTGCAGCATCCGAATTACAGATAGATCTGTATCGCAATTCGGACAACTATGACTGGTAACTTCTTGATAACCACACACAGGACAGTTAAGTGTCATATTCATTTTGTCAGTCCTGTGACAATGGTTTTACCAGTAAATTCTTCACTCAGCCAACGCCTAACATCTGGTTGGAGTTCACTCCACAGGCGTTCAGCTTCATATTTCTCATCCCGTTCCATTGCGTCCACCATCCGCAACAGCTTGTCATACATCCCGTTGGCTTGGGTGGGTGCAACTGAATTTGCTTGGCGAATCCCTGCTAAACTAGCTTGAATAATTTTGACTCGATCGGGGAGATTGTTCAGTTCCCTTTCTGCATTTTCGCTGTAATACTCCATTCTTGACAGATCGTTAGTATTTATCGCCACTTGTAAATCTTGACTCAATCCTTGTAAGCGTTCTTGTTGGGGTTGGGGAATCATAAAGCCGCACAGTTGGACTATGCGATCGCATTCATGTACCAAGTAATCAGCCTCTAGCCGTTCCTTAGACATGGATACTTGGAATCTTTGCAAGTTTAGCGCAGCGCGATCGCGGATGTCGCAGCGTTCTTCTCCTGTGTACTTATCGACAATCTCATTGCTTAACTGAACAACTGGTAAAGCTAACTTCAGTGCTTCTTGAACGCCGAGATCGGTTAAATCTTGATCGTTGAGTTCTGCGATCGCAGTTTCTAATTCCTGATATATTTTTTCATCTGACCCTCCCCTAGAGAAAGTACAACTCACTCTTTCTGAAGGGTCATTTTTTAACGTAGCCGTCATTTTCAAAACACTATTTTTCTCATCCAACGCCAAATTGACGAGAATTTCTGTTCCATGTGGATAGTAATGATTTAAACCTAACCACATATCCCCAATACTTTCAAAATATTCATTTTCATCCGGACTGAAAAACTTAAAATGAATCAACCTCTGTCCATCAGCCGTAGTTCTAAAAGTGTGGGATGTGGCGACTGGGAGAATATCGCCCCGACTAATTACCTTATATTGTCCCTCTAGTAACTTAATATAATAATCACGGGGAACTGTAGTGACTTTATCTGTTTGTCCCGCCGCTACAATCGCCGCACCCTCAGCTACAGCATACATCGGTCGGGGATGTACCAATACTTTCTTATTACCAAAAGCTTCTTTAACTTTACGTTGGACTAAGGGAATGAGAGAAGAACCCCCCACCATTAACACCACATCCACCATTTCCATATGATGTTGTGCTTCTTCTAGAGCCTTGCGACAAATATGAATGGAACAGTCTACTAAATCAGCAATTATCACCTCAAATTGTTCGCGAGTGATGCTAACTTCGATGGGGATAGCAATTCCTAATTCATCTAATAATGGTGTTGCAGGTGCAATTTCTGCTACCGTCGCTGTGCTTAATTCAACTTTTGCCCGTTCTACTGCTATTTTTAAATCAGCATTAAATCTGACTCGTTGATAGTGGGGCATTTTCCCAATTAAGCCATCAATATCAGTAATTTTTTCTGCTTGGGAAACTTGCTGTTTGACAAACTTAATTATCCGCGAATCTATATCATCACCACCTAACCATAAATCCCCAGCTTTCCCCGATTCAATAAACGAAGTTCCCGCAGCTTGAATTAAAGAAGCATCAAATGTACCACCACCAAAATCAAAAACCAAAATCGTTTTAAAATCGTCGCCGTTGGGAGAAAAACCGTAAGATATAGCTGCGGCTGTAGGTTCAGGAAGCAATTCTAAAAGTGTCAGTCCAGCTTTATGGGCAGCTGTCTGGGTAGCGTGGCGTTGTTGGTCGTTAAAATAAGCCGGGACAGTAATCACAGCTTGGTCGATAACTTCGTCAGTTTTACCAATTCCTTGACGATAAACTTGGGCATTTTGCACCACTTTCTTGAGAATTTCCGCCGAAATCTCCTCAGGCTGATATTCTTTACCCCCTAACCAAACCGCGATACCGTTATCTGTTCCCTGAGTTGGGGGAGTAATTTTGTAAGCAAATTCTGCCTGTTGTTTTTGTACTGAAGAATCTGCAAAACCCCTACCTATCAGACGTTTAATCGAAATAATCACATTTTCTGGGTCAGCACGTAGCTGGTTATATGCTTGCTCACCCACCAAAAATTTACCTTGCTCGTCAGCAACGAGCGATCGCGTTAGTTTTCTATCTGGAGGCGTGTTATCATCTGCTGTTACCACTTCCACATCTGCCAATTTAAAAGCAGCGACAGAATTAGTCGTCCCCAGATCAATACCTATTGCTTTGCCCATTGCTAATTGTTACCCTTACGACTTGTATCAATTGCCTTCTCAATACCTCTAGTTAACTGCTGTCGGAAATAAATATTACCCAGCAGAAGCTAATAGCTTATTTCGACTATTACAGATGAAATTGGCAAAATCCCACAGAGTAAGTACGTAAAACAGGTAATTTTTTACTTTTACACTTAAGTAATTTTTGGCATAAAAAAAATCGGTGTCTACAAAAACTAGATTCCGATTTTTAATTTTTTAATGTAAGAATAATTCCCTAGATATTCCCACATAAATATTATTCGTAGTCAGGACTTTAGCCCTCAAATGAAAGACTAAAGTCCTGACTACAAACTTAAACTGTATGCCGTCAGATGGAGATACAAATATATTTCCCAATATTTGCTAACGCCATCACAATCATCATTACAATTACATCCTGCCTGGGAAAGTTTAGCCTCAGCATTATTTCGTAATTTATCGAAAAATTGCCTCTACAATCCCATACTTTGAAAACAATCTTTTATAAATGTATTTGCGTTGCTTTCAGCATGTGGTAAGTAATAATTAACTGTGTCAAGGCTAAGGGATAGCTTTGCAATGTTTCCCCTGTTGTACCTGCAACCTTACCAAGTTCGGGGTTACTTTCGCGATCGCAGATACTCTTAAGATGGGGCATATCAGAACAGATAATCTGCTCTAGTTTATTCACTTGTTCTAAAGTCGCGTGACCGTCAACTTCTAACACATCCACTGGTTTACCCATATCTCTATCTAATCCCAGGCGGATGGCTGAATCAGAATTACCGTTAGTTGATTGAATAATCGATGTAAAATCTGGATGGGGGATTGTGGGACGCAATACCAGCCGCACATTTAAATGTCCATTAGTTTCATCTTTTTCCCCTTCTGGCGGATAAAAACTAATGACAATATCAGACCATTGGCGCTGGGGACGAATATATTGTTCTGAGTCTGGTTCGCGCTTTTCTAATTCTGCTAAGACTTGTTCGGGAGTGTAACCCCGTTTTTGGGTATCACGTTTGACTTTCCATTGAGCGCGTAACTCTTCGGGGGGTGCGAGATAAACTTTCACATCATAAGCATCACGGGCAGCCCTGGTAGAATAACCAAGTAATCCCTCAATAATCACAAATTTACTTGGTTTTATATACTGTGGTGGCTCAAATGTCCCAGTTTTGTGGCTATATACTGGTTTGAGAATTGACTGTCCGGTGCGCAGCAGTGACAAATGCTGCTGCATGACATCTAAATAGTTACAATCTGGGTGGAGGGCGGTAATACCAATCTCTGCACGTTGTACGCGATCGTAGCGATGATAATCATCTGTACAAATAATCGTGACATTCTCAGGCCCAAGTACTTGAGCAATCCCTCTAGTTAATGTTGTTTTTCCGGCTGCACTGTCACCAACAATACCAAGAATAATTGGACGGCTCATCATACCCCCCCACAAAGAGTTAAGTAAGTCTGTTCATGATTAACAATATTCTTAATTTTAGAAGGGAAATTGACAATTAACTGAAATTAGCGCTTTTATGCAACATCTCTACACAATATTATTTCTCAGTTAATTTATGGCAAAATATACAACCCTTGCTAATTGGATAAGATTCATATTTGATTTTTAAAATACACCCAGGCTGCACAATGACTACCATATCTAGGTTGTGGTAAGTATTACCTAGCTTACAGAGACGGAGATTTTTGCTAAAGTCAAATTGAATTAGATAATCATGTATTTTTCTATCGTTTTAACTCTATCCAAAGCCGAAAAATTTTATTTTGTTGTGAATTTCTCACAGAAATTTTGTCAGCAAAATCAGACATTCATCAGATGATCATGGGTTGGGTTAGGGAATAATGTAGCTTTTTTTATCTAGCTATTCCCAAGTGCAAATACTCAATTTTGATACAAGCATCCATGATGACGTTTAAGCCTGCATCTAATGCTTGCTGTGCGCTAGCTTCATGGGCTATACCTAATTGTGCCCAGACTGTTTTGGCTTGAATTGCGATCGCATCTTCGATAATCTCGCTTAAATACTCAGCCCGGCGAAAAATGTTGACAATATCTACAGTAGCAGGAATTTCTCTGAGTGATGCATAGCAAGGTTTTCCATCAATTTCTTTCACTAGGGGGTTGACAGGATAAACTATGTAACCTGCTTGCTGCAAAAACTGGGCGATTTGATAGCTAACGCGATTGGGTTTATCAGAATGTCCGACAACTGCGATTGTTTGAGCTTGGGTTAAGACCTCGCGTAAAGCATTGCGATCATTTTTCAGGTTTGGCATAGTTGAAACATCCCCTCAATCAAGTTACACATCCAGCAGCAACATCTTTAGAGAACGCAATACTCAGGAAGAATCGAAAATTTAGATATGATGTAGAAGAAAGTCGAGCCTTGGCAAAACGATAAACTAAAAATGACTTTAACGGAACTACTTCCCGCGATTCAACAACTGTCGGCACAAGAAAAGCTGAAGTTAATCCGTATCCTAGCTGAAGAACTGGATACTCAAGACAATATTTCTCCTCTAGAGCCATATAAAACTTACTATTTGCCAACTCCCTATGATAATTTTGGTGTTGCAGAAGTTTTGATGGCAACAATGCCACAAGTAGAGCCTGGTGATTAATCACGAAAATGCGGTTTAGATACTCAACCAACAACCCTTCTCAAAACGAGTTTGACAGTTTACCAAGGCTTCCGTTGACTCTTCACAACAATAATCAATCAATTGAAGTGGTTGGGTTGGTAGATAGTGGTGCAACAATTAGTGTTTTACCTTATGAAATTGGTATCCAGCTTAGTGGAGTTTGGGACGAGCGCAAAGCAATTCTTCGATTAGCAGGAAACTTGAGCAATCAGCCAGCGATGCCATTTTTTGCTATTGCTGAAATAGGACAGTTCACTCCAGTTAGATTAGCATTTGCTTGGGTAAAAAGTATGAATGTACCTTTAATCTTAGGACAGACAAACTTTTTTTTAGAATTTGATGTTTGTTTCTATCGCTCCAAACTCGAATTTGAGGTCAAGCCAAAGGAGGAATAAACACTTCACAGCTTTTAACTTTTCTCAAATCCCGATATTGAAATCAACTAAGGATGATAGCCGTCATTGACAAACCAAACACTAGGACTAGAACCCAATCTTTATAATTATTTACTGTCTGTTTCGTTGCGAGAACCAGAAATATTAACGCAATTGCGACAAGAAACAGCCCAACACTCAATGGCGATGATGCAAATTGCGCCGGAACAAGGACAGTTTATGGCTTTGTTGGTGCAATTAATTGGTGCTAAGAAAACATTAGAGTTAGGTGTATTTACAGGCTATAGCACGCTGATAGTGGCGTTGGCATTGCCTAGCGATGGTAAAGTGGTAGCTTGTGATGTCAGTGAAGAGTTTACCGCGATCGCTCGTCGTTATTGGCAGCAAGCAGGGGTAGCCAATAAAATTGACCTACATATCGCCCCAGCTTTAGAGACTTTAGATAATTTACTCGCCGCAGGGGAAGCGGAAACCTTTGATTTTGCGTTTATCGATGCAGATAAGAGCAACTACGATGTTTATTATGAGCGATCGCTAGAATTAATTCGTCCGGGTGGGCTGATGGCGATCGATAATGTTCTCTGGTCGGGTAGAGTTGCTGATACGCAAGTACAAGATAATAGAACTCGCAAAATTCGCGCCTTTAATGAAAAGCTACATCAAGACCAACGGATTACCCTGAGTTTAGTTCCAATTGCCGATGGCTTGACATTAGCGCTGAAGAAATAAACTACGGGAACTCCAAACAATAAATTATTCTGTTGACTGTTGACTGTTGACTGTTAACCGTGAACTGTATGTAGGGGCGGGTTTTGTGAGATATTCACGCTCCTAGCAGATATGTCGGTTAAACCCGCCCCTACAACAATAGCAATGGGATATTTTTTTACTTGAAAGTCCCTACAAGGTTTATCTACTGCTAATCTCAAGATTTACTGTGTAATTAAATTTATGATTTTGGTATCTAAATAATTGCCAATATGTCTGTATTTGGCAGAAAAATTGCGAGTTTTCAGAATAAAAGATTTTCCACTTTCAAAGCTGAACTTTATGTTTTTTTAAATAGATTTTAAAATCGGAAATAAAAGAAATGTAAACTTCACACCTTTTAAAAAAAATTCAAGCAATAATGAAGAGAGCAAAACTCCGTCGCAACTATTCAACCATTGCTGCAACGAAGAAGGAAGAAATTGAAACACCAAGATAGAGAAGGTAAAATGCTTGCGCCTCAAGCATACCAATGAATTCAAAATGAATCAGGACATTTACCTTTTACCTGTTCTCTGCCTCGGCGTTTCCTACTGTGCTAGATGTACACAATATATAGTTTTTATTTTTCAGTAAAAGTATTCTAAAGATCAGTTTTTATGTATAATAATGAACCTAAAAGTATACAACTCATACAAATAGGTTGATTTGCGCTGATTGCTGTAATTATAGAAAAAATAAAAATTTGCACTTGACTGGGAAAAAAGCTGGTAGTGAATCGAAAAGATTTGTGGGTAGG
Organism: Tolypothrix sp. FACHB-123; assembly: GCF_014697075.1. Taxonomy (GTDB): domain Bacteria; phylum Cyanobacteriota; class Cyanobacteriia; order Cyanobacteriales; family Nostocaceae; genus Aulosira. The sequence continues at coordinate 156,558 of NZ_JACJRE010000010.1, forward strand.
AATTGGTTGTCAGCGAGGGACATCAACACAGTTGCTAGAAAAGGCAATAGAGCAAGTGTTTCGAGAAAATCAACTTCATCAAAGTGCGATCGCTGGTCTTGCTACTATCGACAATAAAGCTAAAGAACCAGCTTTAGTTGAATTTTGTCAATTACATAATTTAACGTTCAAAACCTTTCCGCCTGAAGTTCTGCGTCTTGTCAGCGTTCCCAATCCTGCGAAACTGATTGAGCAAACTGTGGGAACTCCCAGTGTAGCCGAAGCCGCAGCGATGCTTGCAGCCGTTGATATTAACTGGCTCACCAAAATAGTAGATGAGATTCTCCCACTCAACCCAAATTCATCTCACCTTACTCCGACTTTAACGCTTGTAGGAGTAAGGTGCTTAGTTCCTAAACAAATTTTTCGCTTACCAGGCGAGCCAGGAGCCGTTACAGTCGCCATTGCTCAAGGATTAACGAAGATAACAAGTGTTATCCCAATTCACTAAAATCATGAAACAGATCCAAATCCAGAAACCCTAGCAAAATATGGATTTCTTAATTTTGAATTTTGAATTGGTATTATTCCACTACCCGCAGAAAATAGTTAATCACACTAGAGACAATCGCCAACACAATCGATCCCAACAAAGCCGGGAAAAAGCCCTTGATTTCAAAACCCGAACCCGGAGTCAGCGCACTTGCTAACCAAAGAGTTAAAGCATTGATGACAAGTGTAAATAAACCAAAGGTGAGTAAAGTAATTGGAAAGGCGAAAAACCGCAAAATCGGGCGAATAAAGGCATTAACTAGCCCAATTACAATAGCAGCAACTAGCGCCGCGACAAAACTCTTGATCTCGAACCCATAAACAATGTTCGAGGTGATTATTAAAGCTATGGCAGTACCAAGCCAAGTTAAGAAAAAGTGTTTCATGAATGGTCAATTGTCAGTTGTCAGTTGTAATTGGGCATTGGGCATTGGGTATTGGGCATTGGGCATTGGGTATTGGGCATTGGGTATTGGGCATTGGGCATTGGGTAAGTTTTTCTCCCTTGCTCCCTGCCTCCTGCACCCTACCCCCTGCCCTATCTATGAGTTTAGCGCTGACGCTGCGATCGCTCTAGCAGTACATACCAAGTACCGCCACCAGCGACACCATCGGCTTCCAAACCGTAGCGTTTTTGGGCGGCTTTGACTGCGGCTTCGGTTGTGGGGCCAAAGTCTCCATCGACATCACCGCTTAAAAAACCTAGCCTTTTTAAAATTTCTTGCAATCTCCCAACTTCTGAGCCACGATTGCCTAAACGTAAAATTGGCAATCCTTCTGGGGTGTATTGAATACCAGGAGTACGTTCAAAACGCGGAATTTGTGGAGTACGCGGTTGTGTAGTTCTATTAGTTGCAGGGCGGGTAGTTGCAGGGCGGGTAGTTGCGGGACGAGTGGTACTTCTAGGTTGTGGCTTTGGTGTTGTATTCTGTCTCGGCTGGGCAGGTTTTGGTTCTGGTTGGGGATTAGTAACTCGCCTGATGTTGTTTGCTTGGGCTGGTGCAACTGCTGTTGGTTTTGCAGGGGTTGGCTTTGGTGCAGGATTGGGTGATGTTGCTACTGCTTGTCCTGGAAACAATTTTTGCCAAGTCGCAGTATCAACAATTCCATCTGGATTTAAGCCGGCTGCTTGCTTAAAGCGAGAAACGGCACTAGCGGTATTAGCGTTATAATTGCCATCCACGGGGCCAGTATAAAAACCCAAAAGTTTCAGCGCTGCTTGCAGTTCAGATACACGTTCGCCTTGACTGCCAATCCCTAAAGTCGGGCGGTTGAGGTTGACATTAGGATTTGCTTGGGCAATTTTCTGTGGGGCTGCATTTGTTACCACTGTAGAGGCAGCAATCAACACCGGCACAGAAGCAAACACAAATAACCAGTTCAATTTGTTGGTACTGGAAGAGGGAGAAAATTTAATTGCATTGAAGTAGCTCAAGATACTGAATGATAGGCCGCCTTTCATGGTATGTGCCACCGTAATCTTCTGATGCTAATAGTACGGCCGCTTGAGCTAAGAGAAAAGCTAGTGCATTTATTTTGTCACGGCAAATTAAGTAATTGCACTATTAATTGCGGCTTCTGGGCCGACTAAAGATAAGTAGGGTTGCTGTAAATATCGGCGTGCAACTGCGATCGCATCTCCTACTTCTACATTAGTAATTAACTCTTGGAATGTTTGGTCAAATTCAATTCCTAATCCCAAGGTTTCATACCAACCATAGATTTGCGCAATTTGTCCGTTAGTTTGTTTACCAAGGGCGTACTGTCCTAATATTTTATTTTTCGCTGCTTGCAGTGCGTTGGTAGATATTTCTGTTGTTGAAAGTAAGTCAACTTCTTTACACAAGCCTTGCAAGGCAATTGTTGTATTTTCTGGTGCTGTACCCATATATACGACAAACGCGCCAGCATATAGCCTGGTGGGAAACAGTGCGGAAACTTCATAAGCCAAGCCTTGCTTTTCCCGCAATTCCACAAATAAGCGGCTAGAAAGCCCATTACCTAAATAAGTAGCTAATAATTTCAACGCCGCATAATCAGCAGAATTCACAGCAGGCCCCAAATACCCAAGCATGACAATAGATTGCTGTGTTTGTAAGGGCTGGAGCTTTTGCTGGGGTTGGACGGGAATTTCTGGTACATTTAAGCTGTGCGGTTTGCTATTTGGCGATCGCCAATCACCAAATACTTGGGTAATTAATTTCACCGCTTCTTCTGGTTTAATTCTTCCCGCAATACTAATGACTACATTATCGGGACGAAAATGAGTTTGGTGATATGCCACTAAATCCGCTTGAGTTAAGCTGCTCATAGTGGTTTCATTCCCTAATACAGACATAGCATAGGGATGATTTTGATACATTGCTTGGCGTAATTGATCGTAAGCAATGGTAAACGGCTGCTCTTTTTGCGAGCGAATGTCTTGGAGTGCTAAACGCCGTTCTAATTCTACTTGTGTTTCTGGGAATGTAGGCGATCGCAAAATCAGCCCCGCTAATTCCAATATCTCCGGAAAATCTGCTGTTACCGTCTTCAGCGACAGCAGAAAATAATCATTAGCAGTATCAGTACTTAAACTCGCCCCGACAGATTCCACCCTTTCCGCAATTTCTAAGCTAGAAAGTCCAGCGCAGCCTTTTGTCATCACAGCCGACAATAAATGTGCCAGTCCGGCTTGTTCCCGGCTTTCAACACAACTACCAGCACGGACAAAAATCCGCGCTGCAATAATATCAGCCGCCTGATTTTCTGCAACTAAGAGGACAATACCATTGCTTAATACAGTCCGGTGGATTGGGGAATTAGAAATCGATTTGTTCACAGTTTGAGTCATTAGTCAAAAAATGCAGCCGTTACAATAATTCGTAATTGATAATTCAGAATTCCTAGTTTTCACCAGTGTTTACTTTGCACCCTCCATTCACCACCAGCACAATTATCTTTAATTTAGTAGTTGCTCTGTACCTTATTAATTACGAATTACGAATTACGTAGGCGCAAGCCTTCCCGCAGGGTATTACGAATTACGAATTAATATGACTAACGAGGTTTTAGAACAGTAATAGCGTAATTTTCAGGTGAAATATAGTTTTTAGCTAATTGTTGCAGTTCTTCGCCATCAAAAGATAGAACTTGTTGCGGATAGGTAACTGCTAATTCTGCCTTGGCAATTGTATTGTAGTAGCCATACAGCCCAGTCAGTTGATTTGGTGTTTCTGTAGAAAAAGCATATTCATTACATAGCAGTCTACGAGTGCGCGCCAGTTCCTGCTGGGTGATTGGGGTATTTTGTAATTCTTCTAAATGATTGCGAATCAAGAACTCTACCTTTTCTAGATGTTCTGGTTCCACCCAAGCAGTGATGGTAAATAAACTCGAGTCCTGTTGTAAAGAAAAATTACTGCAAATTCCTTGGACTAATTGCCGTTCTTCCCGCAAATCGCGCACTAAACGCGAAGTTCTGCCTTCTGCAAGTAACACCGATAACATATCTAACCCATAGGCGGTACGGAGTTGTTCTACACCTGGTGCAAGCCAAGCCATGAGTAAGCGCCCTTGTTCCAATCTGGGTAAATGCAGTTCTTGACGGTGAATTCCCTGAATAATTGGCTCTTGGCTAGGTTGGGATATGGGACAATCTAAGCGATCGGCAAAATTTCCAAAAGAACTATTAACTAAATCTAAGGCGGAATCTCGATCAATTCCGCCCACAATCACCACCGTCATATTTTCTGGTTGATAATAAGCGCGGTGAAAACAGCGCATAGCTTCTGGGGAATGTAGCATGAGTTCTTGCTCTGTTCCCAGCACCGAACGCCCATAAGGATGATTTTTATAAATAGTCTGAATTAGAGACTGAAATCCTAACCAATCAGGATCATCATGGTAAGAGCGAATTTCCTCTAAGACTACATCCCGTTCCCGGCTAAATTCATCTTCAGGAATGGCTGCATTCAGCAACATTTCCCCTAAATGAGGCAACGTATCTTTCAGGTAAGTAGCAGCCGTTGTCAGGGAATAATGAGCATAATCGTAACTTGTCGCCGCATTACTCACGCCACCTTGATTTTCGATGTTATAATCAAAGACCCCAGGTGGTAGGTTTGTTGTCCCTTTAAAGATCATGTGTTCGAGAAAGTGAGCCATGCCAAACCAAGGTTCAGGCTCGCGGGTTGCTCCAGCACGCACCCACACATCCGCCACAACTACAGGGGTAGTTGGAATCTCTTGATGAATCAACGTTAAACCATTGTCTAGATTGACAACCGAGGCTGGAAACACGGTACGAGTAAGTTGTTGTTGTGACAATTTTTTGTAGCTTTAACCACAATTTAACGCAATTTTGCAATCTTAACTCTGAAAGGGGCCTAATTCAGAATCAATTTATACAGAATTGGGAAATGGGCATTGGGCATTGGGCATTGGGGAGTTAAAATTTAGCGGGATGTGAATTGAAATCGTCTCTGATCATCTAAGAGGCTGTAAATTTTCCTGAAAATTAGGAAATCACACAAGTTTCAGAACTTAATTTACATAAAAAATAAATTTAAAACTATTTCCTTTTACCTATTTAGCTGTTTCCTCTACCCCATGCCCCATGCCCCATGCCCCATGCCCCATAATAATTAAAGCTCCCAAGGTGAAAATTTTACTTTGGGAGCTAAAAATTTTTAAGTTCACCGCGACGCCGTTTTACCTAAGTTTATGACCTGGTAAAACCAGGTGGGTATCTTTTGCCTCGTTTAAAGTTTCCGAGTACTTGCCCGGTCTACTGCCACGAGAACTGTCGATTCCCTTTTCTTTAAAGACATAGATCAAAAAACTTGATGGCAGTCACCAACGTCGTAGTGCAACTCACTCATTATAGCCTTCAAAAGTTGTTGTGTGTTTCCTATAAAAATTTTCTCGTAAATTTACCTGGGATACCAGATAGACTCTATGGTACGAGCGATCGCTATTACTTCATCTCGGTTATGACTATCAACTAAAACCGTTACGTGTCCTAGTTTTCGCCCTGGGCGCGATTCTGTTTTCCCGTACCAGTGAATGTGAGCTTGGGAGATAGCGGCGATTTGTTGGCGTTGGCTTTGGTAGTCGCTGTGAGAAGTTTCGTAACCCAGCAGGTTTACCATGACAGCGCCTTGACTTTGCAGTGTAGTATCGCCTAAAGGTAAACCACAAACGGCTCTCAGGAGTTGTTCAAATTGGGAAGTTTCACAAGCGTCTAGAGAAAAATGTCCAGAATTATGGGTGCGGGGAGCAATTTCGTTGACGAGGACTCTTCCATCTGGGGTGAGGAATAGCTCAATGCCAAATACACCCACGACTTCGAGATTATTTAATAACGTGCGAGCGATCGCTTCTATTTCATCTGCTAAATTAGCTGTAATCTCTGCTGGTGCGATTACCCGGCGACATACCTGTTGTTCTTGTTGGGTTTCCACAACTGGATATGTCACCACTTCGCCATCGACAGAACGGGCGGCGATAATTGCCAATTCTCGTTCAAAGGGAATAAATTCTTCTATTAAATAAAGTTGGTTCTTGCTAGCTAGCTTTTGCTGTAAACTCTCCCAATCTTTAATAATAAATGTACCCTGACCGTCATAACCATGACGGCGAGATTTGAGAACTATTGGGTTATTCTGGGGAAAGCCTAAATGCGCAATTTTCTCTTGCAGTGCTTCCGGTTGCTGAATTAAAGACTCATCCACAGCAAAAAACTGAGGAACAGGTACGCCCAATTCTTGTAAATAGCAACGCTGGTGATATTTATCTAATAGGGGAGCTAAAGCCGCTAATCTGGGGCGAAAACACACACCTTGGTTTTCTAAAACAGATAAAGCTTCGAGATTGACAAATTCATTTTCAAAAGTGATGACATCACATTTTTGGGCTAACATCTCTGTAGCCTTTGCATCATCCACCACAGCAAAAACTGTTTCTTGGGCAATATTGACGGCGGGATCTTGTTGACTGGGAGTTTGTACAATTAACTCCACCCCTAACTTCCTTGCACCATCCGCCATCATCCAGGCAAGTTGCCCGCCACCAATTATACCAACACGCTTCATTTACACCCTAGAGAATAACGAGTTTCGACACCAGTGTGAGAATTAACACCACTGGCTTTTTTGCAGAGTTCTTTAACTTGTACCCCATCCAAAACTGCATCAGTGAAATCCGCATTGCTGATGTTCACATCAGTAAATATAGTACGTAATAAAAGACTTTCTTTTAAAACGGCATCGCTCAGATCAGCTCCAGATAAGTTTACCTGATCCATTAAGGCATTTGTTAAATCTGCCCCGTGCAAATTTGATTTTGTCATCGTCGAAGCACTCAAAACTGCTCCCCGCAAATCTGCACCTGTAAAATTAGTCAATTCTAAATTGGCATTAGAAAACTCTGCTGCTTGCAAACTTTGTCCCGAAAAATCCCTTCTAGTTAATTGTGCATTGCTAAAAGACATGGGATGAGTCCAGTCTGCAAGTGCAGGGGAAGCTGTGAATAATACAACAATCCCCAAAATTAATGCCAACCCTTGCCGCCAAAACATATTTACTTAGCTCAATGTAGTGTCTATGTCACTGCCTTTTAGCTTATCCCATTTCAGTAAAAATCCTCATGCTACTTATGGATGAAGCTTTGAGCGAAGTAAAGCCAAGGGTGAGAAATTCTGATTTATCCTGAAATCTTGCTGTTACTCTACAAAGGTTTGCTGTTTTTGATAATACAATAGCGGCTTTTGATAATACAATAGCGGCTTTTGATAATACAATAGTGGCTTTTGATAATACAATAGCGGCTTTTGATAATACAATAGCGGCTTTTGATAATACAATAGCGGCTTTTGATAATACAATAGTGGCTTTTGATACTACAATAGTGGCTTTCGACAATACAATAGTGGCTTTCGACAATACAATAGTGGCTTTTGAAAATACAATAGCGGCTTTTGATAATACGATAGCGGCTTTCGACAATACAATAGTGGCTTTTGAAAATACAATAGTGGCTTTTGACAATACAATAGTGGCTTTTGACAATACAATAGTGGCTTTTGCGATACCTGCGACGAGTTAAGTTATAAGGCTTGTGCATACACGGTAGCTGTGCCGAAATATCGCCGTCACCCTAGAAGGGTGCGGCTAATTGAACAAAGCCTGCCTCCGCAGGCTAAGAAAATTCAGCCCACGCATGTGAGCTTTGTAGCGTGAGCCAGTGGCTTATAGCCTGCGGGCGATATATCGGGTAAGCGAGAGAACAATATAGATCGCCAGTCAAAGGTGTTTGAAAGTTGCATACCCCCACCCTGCTGAGAGCTATGTAAGAGTAAGCCATCAAATAACGGGGGTATTGTGGTTAATATATGGCAAAACTTAGCCAAATTCATCAAATCTTTAGCATTTTTACCCAGCTAAAAAGCATAACTTAATTACTGACAGATGTTTTTAAGTCCACGCGGTAGGGGCACGGCACCGACAATTTGCTGGTACATATAATAATCCTACTAATGCCGTGCCCCTACTGTGAATCTGTGGTTCAATTATCACCAAAACTGCTGTAAGCCCCATCCACTCTTAACTTCATAATTCATAATTCATAATTCCTTATGCGGTTTCACAAAATTGCTCTAAGTTTCCTCGCCTTAGTTATCGCCACAACTTCCACACCGATAACTTTCAGCCCAGGAACGCCAGGAGAGTTACGAGTACTGGCGCAAACACCACAAGCTAGGAAAGCCGAAGCTGATAGATTGTTGGAGCAAGGTAATCAGCAGTTTCAAACCAGTCAATTTGAAGCAGCATTGCAATCGTGGCAACAAGCACTGATTATTTATCGAGAAATTAAAGACCGTCAAGGCGAGAGTTGGGCACTGGGTAATCTTGGTAATGCTTACCATGCATTGGGAGACTACCCAAAAGCCATTGAGTACCTCCAACAGACATTAGCGATCGCCAAAGAAATTAAAGATAGATTAGGGGAGGGACAGTCCCTGGGTAATCTCGGTATTGCTTACGATGCATTGGGAGACTACCCAAAAGCGATTGAGTACCAGCAGCAGAGATTAGCGATCGCCAAAGAAATTAAAGATAGATTAGGGGAGGGAAACGCGCTGGGTAATCTCGGTAATGCGTACCTTTCTTTGGGAGACTACCCAAAAGCCATTGAGTACCAGCAGCAGCACTTAGCGATCGCCCGTGAAATTCAAGATAGATTAGGGGAGGGAAAGGCGCTGGGTAATCTCGGTATTGCTTACCTTTCTTTGGGAGACTACCCAAAAGCCATTGAGTACCTTCAACAGACATTAGCGATCGCCCGTGAAATTCAAGATAGATTAGGGGAAGGAAAGGCGCTGGGTAATCTCGGTATTGCTTACTATTCTTTGGGAGACTACCCAAAAGCGATTGAGTACCTTCAACAGACATTAGCGATCGCCAAAGAAATGAAAGATAGATTAGGTGAGGGTGCGGCGCTGGGTAATCTCGGTATTGCTTACGATGCACTGGGAGACTACCCAAAAGCCATTGAGTACCTACAACAGACATTAGCGATCGCCCGTGAAATTCAAGATAGACCAGGTGAGGGTATCTCTTTAAACAATCTAGGAAATGCTTTCTACAAACAAGGAAATTTCCGCGCCGCAGAGAAAACCCTGTATGAGGGAATTCAGGTTTGGGAATCTCTGCGAGATAAAAAGTTAGCTGATATTAACAAAGTCTCTTTTTTTGACACCCAACGCAGCATCTACAGAATTTTACAAAAAGTCCTCATTGCTCAAAATAAAACTGATGCAGCTTTAGAAATAGCTGAACGTGGTCGCGCTAGGGCGTTTGTTGAGTTGTTAGCATCTCGTGTATCTACTAATAATAAACAAGCGGATAAATCACTCGAACCACCGACAATTGCCAAAATTAAACAAATCGCCAAACAGCAAAATGCTACTCTCGTGCAATATTCTATTATTTATGATGATTTCAAAGTTGCTAATAAACAACAATGGCAAGAATCAGACCTCTATATCTGGGTTGTCAAACCTACAGGTGAAGTCACTTTCCGCAAAGTTGACCTTAAATCCCTGTGGCAAAAAGATAATACAACTTTAGATAAATTAGTCAATCAAAGCCGTCTAGGTATTGGTGTGGTTAGAAGCGGGCGTGCTGGTGGTATTATCTCCAGTCTAAATCCTGATGCTGCAAAAGTTCAAAAACCATTACAAAAACTGCATGACATTTTAATTAAAGATATCACCGATCTATTACCAAAAAACCCTAATGACAGAGTTATTTTCATTCCTCAAAGTTCTTTATTTCTTGCACCCTTCCCAGCTTTGCGCGATGAACAAGGTAAGTATTTAATTGAAAAACATACCATTCTCACCGCCCCAGCAATTCAGGTGTTAGATTTTACTCATAAATTAGGCGCTGGGAGACAGACTAATTATAATAACGCTTTGATTGTCGGTAATCCTACTATGCCTGTAGTGTCTACGGAACCAGGCAAACCTGCAACACAGTTAAGTTCACTACCAGGGGCGGAACTAGAAGCAAAGACTATTGCTAAGATGTTAAAAACTCAGCCGATTGTGGGTAAAGATGCGACGAAAGCCAATATATTGCAACGCTTATCTTCAGTCGATGTAATTCACCTAGCTACACACGGTTGGGCGGATGATAACCGGGGTTTGGGTAGCTGGATTGCTTTTGCACCATCTCTTAAAGATGATGGTTTACTCAAGGCTGAGGAAATTTTAGATTTAAAATTAAAAGCGCAATTAGTAGTTTTAAGTGCTTGTGAAACGGGGAAAGGTAAACTTTCCGGTGATGGGGTGATTGGGTTGTCGCGTTCTTTGATTTCTGCGGGTGTTCCGAGTGTGTTGGTTTCCCTGTGGCAAGTACCGGATGAACCGACACAATATTTAATGGTGGAGTTTTATCGGAGTTTGCAAACTCAGCCTGATAAGGCGTTGGCGTTGCGTCAGGCGATGTTGAAGACGAAACAGAAGTTTCCGAACCCTGTGAATTGGGCGGCGTTTACATTAATTGGGGAAAGATAATTCGTAATTTGTCCTTATTTAAGGAATCTCTAATATCGATAGATTTTTTGTGAGGAGACGGGGTTTTGCTGTGTCCTGACAATATATTTTAGAGGTCATGGCATTGCCATGCCCCTAACTGCGTACCCGATTTATCTGAAATACACTGTATATCTAACGTAAAATATTGATATTCATCTTGGTCATTATGGGAAAATGCTGATGAGTTCTCTGTTAGAAGCAATATTAAAGCAAGCCCAAGGGTTGTCACGAGAGGAACAGCTAGAGTTAATTCAACATTTAACAGAGCAAGTTTCTACCCAGCCAGAAACTCCAGCCAAACCAAAGCGTAAAGTAACTGAGTTTTATGGAGTTGCGCCCAATTTATTATCGGGAATTGATGCTCAAGTTTGGGTTGACCAACTGCGTTCTGAATGGGATGAACGTGAAGGTATGTTCAGACAATAACTATGAAGATTGCTGATGCTTTCCAAGGGATAAATAAAGTTTTTTTGGATACGGCTCCAGTCATTTACTATGGTTTAAAGTTACTAGATGCATTGCAGGTAGCAACCGCTTTAGTAGCGGGTTGTGATGCATTTTTAACTAATGATGTGGCGTTACAACGAGTAACAGAGTTGCGGATTTTAGTTTTAGCTGCGCTGGAAATTTGAAAATATTTTTCTGATTGCATACTCCCTGACCCCTGAGAGCGCTTCGGGGCATGGCAGTGCCAATGCCCCTACAATCAACGATGATCTGTACCTCGCCAACTTGCAATTCGCTGTAACTATATTACCTTGGCTTCACTGGAAAACTGCATACCCCTACCGTGCTGAGAGCTACATAACAGTAAGCTATCAAATAAGGGGGGGATTGCAGTTAATTTATGCCAAAACTTAGGCAAATTCATCAAATCTTTAGCATTTTTACCTAGCCAAAAAGCATAACTTAATTACTTAAGCCCCATCCAGTCCTAACTTCATAATTCATCATTCATAATTCCTTATGCGTTTTCACAAAATTGGTCTAAGTTTCCTCGCCCTAGTTATCGCCACAGCTTCCACACCGATAACTTTCAACCTTTGGGGAACGCCAGGAGAGTTACGAGTACTGGCGCAAACACCACAAGCTAGGAAAGCCGAAGCTGATAGACTGTTTAAGCAAGGTATTCAGCAGTTTGATACTAGTCAATTTGAAGCAGCATTGCGATCGTGGCAACAAGCACTGATTATTTACCGAGAAATTAAAGACCGTCAAGGCGAGGGTGCGGCGCTGGGTAATCTCGGAGGAGCTTACTATTATTTGGGAGACTACCCAAAAGCGATTGATTACCAGCAGCAGAGATTAGCGATCGCCCGTGAAATTAAAGATAGACTCGGGGAGGGAACGGCGCTGGGTAATCTCGGTCTTGCTTACTATTCTTTGGGAGACTACCCAAAAGCAATTGATTACCACCAGCAGCACTTAGCGATCGCCCGTGAAATTAAAGATAGATTAGGGGAGGGACTGTCCCTGGGTAATCTCGGTATTGCTTACGATGCATTGGGAGACTACCCAAAAGCCATTGAGTACCATCAGCAAAGATTAGCGATCGCCCGTGAAATCAAAGATAGACTCGGGGAGGGACAGTCTTTGGGTAATCTTGGTAATGCTTACTTAGCTTTAGGAGACTACCCAAAAGCCATTGAGTACCTCCAACAGACATTAGCGATCGCCAAAGAAAGTAAAAACCCATTAGAGGTGGGATTGTCTCTGGGTAATCTTGGTATTGCTTACTATTCTTTGGGAGACTACACAAAAGCGATTGAGTACCTCCAACAGAGATTAGCGATCGCCCGTGAAATCAAAGATAAATTAGGGGAGGGACAGTCTTTGGGTAATCTTGGTAATGCTTACTATTCTTTAGGAGACTACCCAAAAGCCATTGAGTACCAGCAGCAGCACTTAGCGATCGCCCGTGAAATCAAAGATAGACTCGGAGAGGGACAGTCTTTGGGTAATCTCGGTGTTGCTTACTATGCATTAGGAGACTACCCAAAAGCCATTGAGTACTACTCAAAAAGATTAGCGATCGCCCGTGAAATTAAAGATAAATTAGGGGAGGGACAGTCTTTAAACAATCTAGGAGCGGCTTTCTACAAACAAGGTAATAAGAGCGCCGCAGAGAAAACCCTATATGAAGGAATTAAGGTTTATGAATCTCTGCGAGGTAAAAACTTAGCTGATACTAACAAAGTCTCTCTTTTTGACACCCAACGCAGCATCTACATAACTTTACAAAAAGTCCTCATTGCTCAAAATAAAACTGATGCTGCTTTAGAAATTGCCGAACGCGGTCGCGCTAGGGCATTTGTTGAGTTGTTAGCATCTCGCGTATCTACTAATAATAAACAGGCGGATAAATCACCGCAACCACCAACAATTGCTGAGATTAAACAAATTGCTAAACAGCAAAATGCCACTCTCGTGCAATATTCTCTTATTTATGATGATTTCAAAGTTGCTGGTAAACAACAAACTAAAGAATCAGACCTTTATATTTGGGTTGTCAAACCTACGGGTGAAGTCACATTCCGCAAAGTTGACCTTAAACCCCTGTGGCAAAAAGATAATACAACTTTAGCAGAATTAGTCACTCAAAGCCGTCTAGGTATTGGTGTGGTTAGAGGTGCGCGTGCTGGTGGTATTATCGCTCAGCAAAATCCTGATGCTGCAAACGTTCAAAAACCATTACAAAAACTGCATGACATTTTAATTAAAGATATCGCCGATTTGCTCCCAAAAAACAAGAGCGATAGAGTTATTTTCATTCCCCAAAGTTCTTTATTTCTTGCACCTTTTCCAGCTTTGCGCGATGAACAAGGTAAGTATTTAATTGAAAAACATACCATCATGACTGCCCCAGCAATTCAGGTGTTAGATTTTACTAATAAATTAGGGTCTGGGAGACAAATTAATTATAATAACGCTTTGATTGTCGGTAATCCTACCATGCCTTTAGTGTCTACTGAACCGGGCAAACCTGCAACACAGTTAAGTTCACTACCAGGGGCGGAACTGGAAGCAAAGACGATCGCTCAGATGTTAAAAATTCAGCCGATTGTGGGTAAGGATGCGACGAAAGCCAATATATTACAACGCTTATCTTCATTCGATGTAATTCACCTAGCTACACATGGTTGGGCGGATGATAACCGGGGTTTGGGTAGCTGGATTGCTTTTGCACCATCTCTTAAAGATGATGGTTTACTCAAGGCTGAGGAAATTTTAGATTTAAAATTAAAAGCGCAATTAGTAGTTTTAAGTGCTTGTGAAACGGGGAAAGGTAAACTTTCCGGTGATGGGGTGATTGGGTTGTCGCGTTCGTTGATTTCTGCGGGGGTTCCTAGCGTGTTGGTGTCGTTGTGGCAAGTACCGGATGAACCGACACAATATTTAATGGTGGAGTTTTATCAGAGTTTGCAAACTCAGCCTGATAAGGCGTTGGCTTTGCGTCAGGCGATGTTGAAGACGAAGGAGAAATTTCCGAACCCTGTGAATTGGGCGGCGTTTACGCTGATTGGGGAACGGTGATGGTTTATTTACCCCAATCTAACGCTGTCACCTCCGGGTGCGGCTAATAGCGATACATCAAAATATTCTAGAGGGCATGGCGGTGCCAGTGCCCCTACAATCTGTCGCATTCTTTTTGCCAATTGGTATCAGAAAATTCAGCCCACGTAAGTAAGCTCATGTTCAATTAGCCCCAGGCTTTGAGCCTGCGGGCGGTATATCGGGTAAATGAGAGAACAATATAGATCGCCTCATCGCCACAAAATTAAAGATTTTTTCTAGTCAGCATAATTTGGCGAGTAAACAAGGGATAACTAAATATAGTTCCAACTATGGTAGATATTTTCGCAGTTACTCTATGACATATTGCCTCAGAATTGCTGACATGCCTGAGACTGAGCGTCCGCGCGAACGGTTAATGGCTCATGGCCCGAAGATTTTAGCTACGGCTGAGTTAATTGCAATTTTGTTAGGTACTGGTCAAGGGCCGGGGAAATTATCTGCTGTAGGATTAGGACAATATATTTTAAGTGAACTCAGCAAACATCAGCGCGATCCTTTGACAGCGTTGCGCGAGCTGACACCTGCGGAATTAATGCAAATTCCCGGTATCGGCCCGGCGAAAGCAACTACTATCTTAGCGGCAATAGAATTAGGTAAACGTGCTTTTCAATCTCGTCCCGAAGGTGCAACTATCGATAGTCCAATGGCGGCGGCGGCGGCGCTGAGTCAAAATTTAATGTGGCAAACCCAAGAACATTTTGGGGTTTTGCTTTTAGATGTGAAGAATCGTTTGCTAGGAACCAAGGTGATTACAATTGGTACGGCGACGGAAACCTTAGCTTCTCCCCGGGAAATTTTTCGCGAAGTGATTCGTCAAGGTGCAACGCGGGTGATTGTCGCCCATAATCATCCTTCAGGAAATATTGAACCCAGTCAAGAAGATATCGAATTGACACGCCAGTTATTAGCAGGAGCGCAGTTTTTAGGAATTCCCCTGCTAGATCATCTGATTTTAGGCAATGGCAATCATCAAAGTTTACGAGAAATCACTACTTTATGGGATGAGTATCCTCAAGGTGATTAAAAATTCTTTGTTGTTGCGAAAAATCTAGAGAGCGCACTTGTGTGGTAGCTACAGCAACTGTGCAAAGTAATTATAGGAACATCCTTAAATTGAGTGGTGCTAGATTGAGAAATGCTTATGTTGAAAAGTTGTGGCACAGGTACTCAGCCCCATGAAGCAAGTAAGCTTGCAGTTCCAGGGAGTTACAGCCAGGGAGAAGTAAAGCATTATGAGGATTTATCGGCGGTTATTACCCTACTGTTTGGCAATTGGCTCAACAGCGATCGCTCTGTTGCTGTCGCTTTGGCTAGAACTTGTGCTGTCTCAACCAATTGGTGCGCTTTTCTATATAGCTGTCATTGTCAGTACTTGGTATGGTGGCTTCAAACCGGGGATAGTGACAATTATTCTGTCAACCCTGGCAATAGATTATTTCTTGATTTACCCTCGCTATCAAATTGCGATTCCCCAACCAGAAGATTTATTGCGGATCGGTCTTTTCTTGCTGGTGGCGTTGACGATTAACCTGATTACTACCAATTTTTACCACAGCAGACAAAAGATTGTGCAACTTAGCCAAAAATTGGCTCAGGAGAATGCCGAGCAACTGAGAATGGCTTTAGCGGCGGCGCGCATGGGAATGTGGGACTGGGATATAGCAGCAGCAAAAATTAAATTGTCGCCAGAGCATGAGGAGTTATTTGGATTTAGGGTTGGTAGTTTTGATGGCAAACAGGAAACTTTTATAGCTTGCTTGCATCCTGACGATCGCGCTTTGATTCACCGCACCATAGAACAAGCGCTACAAACTCATAGCCCCTTCCATTGCGAGTTTCGAGCAGTTTGGGCAGATGGTAGCATCCACTGGCTAGAAGGCAGAGGGGATGTATTTTCTAACACTGTCGGCGAGCCTGTGCGCATGGTGGGAACTGTGATGGCGATTGACGAACGCAAACAAGCGCAAATCACATTGCAACAGCAATTTGAGCAACAACGCTTAGTCATGGATATCACCCAGCGCATCCGGCGATCGCTAAATTTAGCAGATATCTTGCAAACTACTGTCGATGAAGTCCGGCAATTTTTGGAGTGCGATCGCGTTATTATCTTTCAGTTACAGCCCAATGGCAGCGGTACTGTAGTTGTCGAATCGGTTACCGCTAATTTGAGAGCCATATTATCTACGAATATCTCCGATCCTTGCTTTAGCGAAAAATACATTGAACCCTTTCAACAAGGTCTAGTAACAGCCAAATCAGATATTTATACTGCTAATATCGATGCTTGCCATGTGGAACTGTTAGCAAATTTCCAAGTCAGAGCTAACTTAGCTGTTCCCATCCTCAATCAAGATAAATTGTGGGGATTACTGATTGCTCATCACTGTGAAGCTCCGCGTGAATGGCAATCCTGCGAAATTGAATTGCTGCGACAATTAGCAAGCCAAGTCAGCATTGCCATCCAGCAAGCAGATTTGTTGGCAAATCTGCAAACGGAACTAGCACAACGCCAGCAAATTGAAGCGGCTTTGCGCCAGAGCGAACATAGATATCGCGCCTTAGTTCACGCTTCATCTCAGATTATCTGGCATACTAATGCTGAGGGGATGACAATAGTTGTTCCAAATGGTTGGGAAGAATTCACCGGACAAACTCCTGAGGAATGCTTGGGATTTGGTTGGCTCAATTGTATTCATCCAGATGATCGCGATCGCGTTGCCCAACGCTGGCAAGAATCTTACACTCATGGCACTTTATACGAAACTGAGTATCGGCTACGGATGAAAGATGGCAATTACCGCGATTTTGCTATTCGAGGCGTGCCGATTTTTGCTGCTAATGGCAAAATTAGCGAGTGGATTGGAGCCAACACGGATATTACAGAACGCAAACAAGCAGAAATAGCTCTACAGGAAAGCCAAATCCAACTTCAGCAGCAATTGGCGGAAATCGAAACTATCTATCAATCTGCGCCCATTGGGTTAAATGTCTTAGATACCGACTTACGCTTTGTTCGGATTAACCAGCGGCTAGCAGAAATCAATGGTTCTTCAGTGGAAGCGCATATTGGGCGCACAGTGCGGGAATTGTTACCTAATTTAGCGGATACCACCGAACAACTATTACACTCGGTTTTAGCGACAGGGGAACCGCTGTTAAATGTAGAAGTTACTGGGAAAACTCCGGCTCAACCAGGTGTGCAACGAACTTGGTTAGAAAGCTTTTTACCGCTCAAAGATGGCGATGCCTCCGGCAACCCTTGCGGGGAACGCATTATTGGTATTAGTACAGTATGCGAAGAAATCACTGAACGCAAACAAATCGAAGCTGAACTCAAACAAGCCAAGGAAGAATTAGAAATCCGCGTTGCAGAGCGCACAGCAGAGTTAATTGAGAGTAACGCCGATTTACAACGCAGTGAGTCAACTTTGCGCAGTTTCTTCAACAGTAGTTCCATGCTGATGGGGATTGTGGAGCTATACGATCGCGACATTTTACATATTTCTGATAACCAAACTACAGCTCGGTTTTTCGGCACTAGTCCCGAAGCAATGGAAAATAAGTTTGCCAGCGATTTAGGCGTACCTCAAGAGACTATCGACAAATGGCTCGGTTATTACCGTCAATCAGCACAAATCCAAGCACCAGTCCGCTTTGAATATCCTCATGACACTGCTAACGGGCAAAGGTGGCTAGCTGCTACTGTTTCCCCAATTACCTTTAACCACAAAGGTTATCCGAGATTTTCTTACATTGTCGAAGACATTAGCGACGCCTATAAGCAAGCTGCGCAACGCAAACGCATAGAAGATGCTTTACGGGAAAGTGAAGAAAAGTTTCGCCAATTGGCAGAAAACATCCAAGCAGTATTTTGGATGCGAGATATGCAAACTCAGGAAGTTCTTTATGTGAGCAAGACATATGAAACTATTTGGCAAAGGAGTTGTGAAAGTGCTTACCAAAACTTGTCCAATTGGTTAGACAGCATTCACCTAGAAGATCGTCCTCGCGTGCAAAGTACCTTCGTAGAACAGTTAATACCAGGACAATCAGATATTAAATATCGCATTATCCGCCCTGATGGTTCCATGCGTTGGATTCGCGATCGCGCTTTCCCGATCAAAAATGAATTAGGGGAAGTTATTCGCGTTGCTGGTATTGCCGAAGACATCACCGAACTAGAAAAAGTTGAGCAGATGAAGAGTGAGTTTATTGGGATTGTCAGTCACGAACTGCGCACACCTTTAACCGCAATCCGGGCTTCACTGGGCTTATTAAACACTGGTATTTACGACAATAGACCCGAAAAATTCAAGCGGATGATTGAGATTGCGGCCATTGATTGCGATCGCTTAGTCCGTCTAGTCAACGATATTCTTGATTTAGAACGCTTAGATTCAGGGCGAGCTGTGCTGCAAAAAACCCCATGCAAAGCGGCTGATTTGATTCAACAAGCAGTGGAGGGAGTAAAAGCGATCGCCACACAACAGAATATTACCTTTAATATTTATGCCACTGATGTGCAAGTTTGGGCTGCTGCTGACACGATTATTCAAACATTGACTAATCTTTTGAGTAATGCGCTCAAATTCTCCCCTGACGATTCCACTATTGATGTCAGCGTTCAACAGCAAAGCGATCGCGTACTGTTTCAAATTAGCGATCGGGGGCGCGGAATTCCCCCAGAAAAATTAGAATTGATCTTTGGCAGATTTCAGCAAGTAGATGCTTCCGACTCTCGCGACAAAGGCGGTACAGGCTTAGGCTTGGCGATTTGTCGGAGTATTGTTGAACAACACGGTGGGAAAATCTGGGCACAGAGTACCCTGGGTGTAGGTAGTACATTTTGCTTCACTTTGCCATTGTCCTTAAAATAATGTAAATTGATCATTAGGCGATGGAGCTCGCCATAACCGCCCAATCAAGCTTGCAAACTTACACTTGATCAAAAGGCTGATGGCTCCTATTCTTCTGACTTGCTAAGGAAGGATAGGGCAATTAGTCGTAAATTTCTTTCAGCAAGTCACGCTTACCATTGATGAGTTGAAAAATGCGTGATGTTAGAAAGTTTTATCTTAATCTTGCTAATTGGTTTTTTTGGGGGACAGATTGCTCGACGGCTAAAAGTGCCTACCCTAGTAGGTATGGTTGTGGTGGGAATTATACTAGGGCCTCAAGTTGCCGATCTCATTAGCTCTGATGTACTAGCAAACTCTGCTTCTTTGCGAGCGATCGCTGTCATGGTAATTTTGATGAAGGCAGGGTTAGGTTTAGACCGAGAAAAACTGGTACAACAAGGAACAGTAGCGTTACGATTAGGGTTCCTACCTGCGGCTTGTGAAGCTTTAGTTATTGCCCTAGCTGCTATGTGGATCTTAAATTTCGACTTTACCACAGGGCTATTGCTAGGCTGTATCATTGGAGCAGAGTCGCCAGCTGTCATAGTACCAGGAATGCTGCGATTAAAAAGTCTGGGTTGGGGAGTTAAGAAAGGAATTCCCGATGCCATTCTTACAGGTAGCGCCCTGTCAGATGTGTTACTACTACTAGTATTTAGTTTGTTATTAAACTTTTTGGTACAAGGCGCAACTTCTGGGGTAACGTTGCCTTTTGGTGTAACCGTAAGTGCAGTTCAACTTCTGCCATTGCAAATTATTTGTCAAATTGTTCTCGGAGTAGTGCTAGGTTTAGTGACAGCAAGACTTTTGGTTTTATTGCTGACCAAGCAAAATTGGACTCAAAATGCAGTGCAGGATAGCTTAGTTGCAGCGAGTGTAGCATTATTGCTGGTAGTAATGGCAGAGAAATTTCCTTTCTTCTCTGGTTATTTAGCAGTCATGTCCACAGGATTTTTCTTGATTGAGTTAGATGCACCTTTAGCAAGAAGGTTGCGTTCTGGCTTTGATAGTTTGTGGGTTGTGGCAGAAATTGTTTTATTTGTGCTTTTAGGTGCAAGTATTCAATTACAAGTATTAGAGAAAACTTTGCTTTCCGGCTTGGTGATTTTGGCAATTGGAACATTGATTGGACGCGCTTGTGGATGGTATTTATCTACATTGGGGAGTAACTGGAAATGGCGAGAGCGGCTGTTTTTGCTACCAGGAAATTCTGCTAAAGCCACCGTTCAAGCTGCAATTGGGGCGATTCCTTTAGCACAAGGAATTCAGGGTGGAGAGACAATTTTAGCGATCGCCGCTTTATCTATCCTGGTGACTGCTCCTTTGGGCGCTTGGACAATTCCCATCTTGGCACCAAAATTGTTAGAGCGGGGTGAGGTTGATCCCACAAAAGTAGCGATCGCCCGTCGGATTGTCATATTAGCTGCCATTGACACATCCCCTTTAGCCAGTCAAGTATTAACTAAAACCGCCGATATTGCCCGTCGTAGTGATGCCGAAGTGATTGTATTACACATTATTCGCACCAACCATCCTCAAGAAGTAGAGTATTTGCAAAAAAAATCTCAACGAGTTTTAGCAGATATCCGCCATCAGTTCATTACCAGTATCGGCTCAATTCCAGAGGAAATTATCCGTGTTGCTCAGGACTATCAAGTGGCTGAGATTGTGATTGGTAAGCGCGGACATCAGCCTTGGGATGAGGTTCTGGTGGGTTCTGTCTCCCAGGCAGTATTGGAATCTAGCTTAATTCCTGTGATTGTAGTTGAGGATGAGCGTATTATACCAATTTGACAAAAGAATGCGACAGATGCTACGGGCAAAGTAATGCCCACCTGTGTCAATTTCTGACTTTTCACGGGATGTGGAAAAGAAAGAGTGGTTCGCGATAGATTATCGCGAACCACTTCCTATTCTTTATTATATTTGGAAGTTTCTTCGACTAAAT
>NZ_JACJRE010000100.1 GCF_014697075.1 Tolypothrix sp. FACHB-123
GCTCGGCTTATGGATTTAGAAACTTTGAAAACTTCCGAATTAGATGCTTGTTAAACTGGCATTTTGATTGTTAGTTTAGCATAACAAGTACTAAAGAACCAAAATTTTTCTCATGCAAAGATGCCAAGGCACAAAGAATAATGCAGGAATTTATTTTTAAATAGGACTTACGCAAGTGTCACAAGAAATGAAAACCTCCTTGCTTTGTCACCCCATTAAATTTAGCTGTAGATTAATTAACTAAAAAGGCGATCGCTTCAAGTAGATAATTTTAGGAGTGCCTCATTAATAATAGTTTGATAGCCAACTCCCCGTTTTTCTGCTTCGGATTTTGCCCAAGCAATCACTTTTGGATGTAGCCTAATTGAAACAGATTGATATTTTTCTGTTTCGTTTTTAATTGGTCTTCCACGCCGAGTTGAATTTATGCCAAATTGTTCTTGAATAGCTTGTTCCGCAGCTAGTACTTCTTCTGGGCTAATTCTTCTAGCATGAGCAAAAGGAAATTCAACTCTCTTCGGCATATTGTTGACGCTCCCGTTTTGTTGCAAGTCTGGCACTAATAATTCTAATCGTCTCTTCTCTCATAGTATAAACAACAACTAATAACCGACCTTGGTGAGACTCTCCAATAATCCATTCTCTTTCTTCTTCAAGAGAATGTTGCGGAGCTGGAGCAATTAAAGCCAAAGGATCAGTCCAAACAGTGGCAGCTTCTTCAAAAGAAACTTTGTGTTTTTGTTCATTGCGACGTTGTTTGTTTGCATCCCATTCAAAGAGCATATTTTCAGTATATACCAAAAATATACAGCTAAAAAATAGAGTTTTCTAACCTTTTTGAATTACTTGCAAATGAATAAAATTTGAATTATCGTGACTCTTCTAAGATTGAAATTTGCCACTTTTCACGCCGCTAATTTTCAACACATCACTCATTGTTGCACAGTAATTTGGTAGCCCAAAACTGGCAGGATTGATAACTTTATCGTAAGTGAAATGTCGATAATTCATACAGAACCTATCCCAAGCAGCCATCTGAATACGGAAGACAACAATAATCAAATTTGCCAATGATAAGGATAAAGGAATGCGGAAGTATATCTTTTTACCCAAATAGTTACAGACTTGTTCTACTGCTTGGTTGACGGTTAATTGTTCTTGACCTAAAACAAATCTCCGAGGTTCCCGTTCTGTGGCAGGATTATCTATTAAATAGCGGATTGTGGTGGCTATATCTTTTCCGTGAATAAAGTGAAAGCTGCCATCGGCTTGCAAAAACCGAATTAAATTTACATATTTTGTAACTTCAGGAATACCAGATGTTACAGCAGAATAGGGCTTGTTTGCATCGCCGCCTAATACTACAGTAGGAAAAACAGTGGTAATTTTCGGTGCAATTTTTAATTTTGCTATTTGCTGTAAACACTGATATTTAGAACTGACGTAATCTGTGCCAATTTCCCCAGCTTCTTTGAGGGGTTGATTGTGGCGATCTAAAACACTGGCGGTAGAAAAATATATTACTTGTTCGCATTTTTCTGGATCTAGCAGCTTCAGCAATTCTAGTGTTTTATTAACATTAATATTAAATGTTTCCTCACCGCCCCAAGCTGTCGCTGTTAGCACCGCAGTATCAATTGTTGATAGCAAGTCAACAAACTGGTTAATTTGCAACATATCACCTTGCAACACGGTGATACCAGGACGCGCCTGAGTATTAACTGTTAGCTTGTTTGGATTCCTAACTAGTAAATATAATTCGTAATCTGTTTCTTTAATTAAGGCTTCAGCTATGTAGTGACCGATACAACCACTTGCACCAGTCACTAAAATCCGTTTCTGGGTCATAAATATTTTTAAGTTTTATTTATTTAAGTTTATTTATATTAGTTGCTGCTATTGAATTTTTAGTTCCCAATGGAGTGACTTATTGAGGAGATTGTCAAAACCGTAGATAAGTAAATCCACAATTGCAATAAACTATGTTACGCAATTGACCAATGACAAACCCCGCCAGTTGTCATTAATTGCGCCAATCTACATAAATATGCCAATTATCAGTTGTTAGTCATCAACTAACAACTAACAACTGACAACTGACAACTGACAACTGACTAAACCAATACATTCAGTTGCTTTGCGGTTTCAAAGAAGAAAGCGACATTTTCTTCTGGAGTTTCTGGTAGTACACCATGACCGAGGTTAAGAATATGACCCCAATTACCAGCTTTGCGAACGGTATCGAGAATGCGATCGCGGATAAACTCTTTGGAACCAAATAATACACCTGGATCGAGATTTCCCTGTACTTTTACGTGCTTACCTAATCTGGCTCTAGCATCTGCCATGTCTACAGCCCAGTCTACAGTCACAACATCTGCACCAGATTTTGCCATTCTCTCCAATACACCAGCACTACCGCTGACGAGCAAAATTAATGGTGTATCTGGATGGGTTTGCTTGACTTGTTCAAACACCCGTTTTTGATAGGGAAGCGCAAAGGTGTCATAATCTTGAGGACTCAATTGACCAGCCCAAGAGTCGAACATTTGCACAACTTGAGCGCCACAGTCAATTTGGTAGCGGGCGTAAACAGCGATCGCATCTGCGAGTTTTGCTAAAAACTGATGCAGAATTGTCGGGTCAGAAAACGCCATATTCTTGATAATCGAGTAGGTTTTAGAACCTTTACCCTCGACTGCGTAAGCAGCTAATGTCCAAGGCGCACCGACAAAGCCTAATACCGTTGATTGATTCCCTACCTCTTGACGCAACGCCTGCAATATGGTTTTGATAAACGGCAGGGATGCTTCAGGCTCGAAGGGACGCAGGTTATCAACTTGTTCTTGAGTGCGAATGGGCGAGTGAATAATTGGCCCTTTACCTTCGGCAATGTCCATGTCAATGCCTAAACCAGGCAATGGCGTTACAATGTCGGAGAATAAAATTACCCCGTCTGGTTGAAAGGCTCTCCAAGGCTGTAGGGATACCTCAATTGCTACTTCGGGAATTTCTGAGCGATCGCGGAAAGAAGGATACTTCTCCCTTAAATCTCGATATGCTTTCATGTATCTTCCCGCTTGCCGCATCATCCATACAGGAGGACGGTCTACTATTTCACCGCGAGCCGCCATGAGGAGTCTAGGAGCTGTTGAGGAAACACCCATTTAACACTTCATCCTAAGTCACTTTTTTATGCCACTGTTTAGCTTATCATTCCGAGATTACGCTTTTTCAGGAAGCTATCTCACCTAGTAGATGCCAACTCAATCATTCCCCCATTGAGAACCTGACAACAGCCTAAAATCAAAGTTTTTTGACTTTTAATTTTTCTCAAGCGGTATTAGTCTCTGCTTAACTTAACTTTATATGTCAGCTGATTCCCCAACTTCCGCTCCTGCTCCATCCAATCAGAACGCTGCTAAACTTGGAAAATTCTTGATTCCGCGTTCTCAAACTCAAAATTTCCTGATTAAGTTTACCTGCATTACCTGTTTGGGATGGGTTGTAGGTGGCTTTGCTAGTATAGCTGCGGAAAATCTGCTCAATCAGTTATCACCAGATTTGCTTCCAGATCCCCAAATCTGGAATGTTTTAGTCAGCTTTGTTAGCAGTGCAGTCTTTGCCTTAATTTTCGCAGCCGATCAAGCGCTGGTGATTCGTCCCTATATCCCCGGTTGGTGGTGGTTAATAGCTACCAGCATCGGTTGGCAAATAGCTAGCACCGTTTCTACAGGCTGGATTAACTATATCAAGTCTATTGCTGCATCCTTTAACGAAAATGTACCTCCTGAAGCCATGCTGTTATTGGGAGGCTTGTCTACTATTGCCTATATTATTTCCGGGATTTGGCTGGGATTTTGCCAATGGCTAGTGTTGCGGCGCTATACAGTCAACTCTTGGTGGTGGAATTTTCTCCCAGCAGTTTGCTTCTTCTTCATCAGTACTTTAATTTGGCTGCTTTCTTTATTGCAAAATTTTATTCCCGAAGCTAACCGGACTTCGATATTGTATTGGAATGGGCAAGGATTTACAGCTTTTATTCTGGGATTTATTCCCGCAATTGGCTTGTGTACTTTAAAAAGAAAATCACACCACAAATCTGTAATTCCTAGCTCATCCTAAGCTTACTAAGCAGTCAATTGCTGCCGATCATTGATAATGTCTCAGGATAATTTGTTACCCAATATTACTAAACCACCAGTTGCCAACAAACAGCCAGAGGTTTTGAAGTTACATGGCGATCGCCGCATTGACAACTACTTTTGGCTGCGTGATGATGAGAACCCCCAAGTTATTGCTTATTTAGAAGCAGAAAATACTTATACCGCAGCGATGATGCAACACACGCAACCGCTGCAAACAAAACTCTATCAAGAAATGCTGGCACGGATTAAAGAAACTGACCTCTCAGTGCCATACCGCAAAGATGAATACTACTATTATATCCGTACTGAAGAAGGTAAAGATTATCCCATTTACTGCCGCAAACATGGTAGTTTAGAAGCACCGGAAGAAGTGCTTTTAGATGAAAATGAACTCGCCAAAGGACACGAGTTTTTTAGCTTAGGTGTATTTGATGTTAGTCCCAATCATCAAATCTTAGCTTACTCCGTTGATACCAGTGGTTCTGAGCAATACACTCTGTATTTCTTAGACTTAAATACCCATGAATTAGCCGCTGAAACTATCCCTGATACCTATTTTTCAGTGGCTTGGGCTAATGATAATAAAACAATATTTTATACCACACTTGATGATGCTAATCGTCCTTATCAGCTATTACGCCATACTTTAGGGACTGCTGTTGAAGACGATGTATTAATTTATGAAGAACTTGATGATATTTACCATTTATATGTGGATAAAACCCGCAGTCAAGCTTATATTTTCATGCTGTTAAGAAGCAGCATCACCACAGAAGTTCATTATTTAGATGCAAATCATCCTGAAGGCGATTGGAAGTTAATTCATCCCCGCACTACTGGGATGGAATATGAAGTCGATCATCACAGCGATTACTTTTACATAGTTACTAATGATGAAGCTACCAATTTTAAATTAGTCAAAACATTGGTAACTGCACCCAGTCAAGAAAATTGGCAAACTGTAATTCCCCATCAAGCAGATGTATTATTATCAGGAATTAGTTTATTTGCTAATCATTTAGTAATTTATGAACGAAAAGGTGGTTTAGAAACTGCCAGAATCAGAAACCTGATGACTGGTAAAGAAAGTAATATTACTTTTCCTGAACCTACCTATGAATTTTATGAAGGTAGTAACCCAGAATTTAATACAAATATTTTACGTTTCCATTACACCTCGTTTATTACACCGCAATCTGTTTTCGACTACAACATGGAAACAAATGAACGGGAATTGAAAAAAGAAACGGAAGTATTGGGAGGTTACGACAGAACCCAATATCAAAGCGAATGGCTGATAGCTACTGCTGAAGATGGTACAAAAGTTCCCATTTCCATTGTTTATAAACGAGGAATTAAAAAAGACAGTAAAAATCCCCTGCTACTAACAGGTTACGGTGCTTACGGTTCTTCTTACCCGGCTACCTTTTCCTCAAATCGCCTGACATTGTTAGATAGAGGCGTAATTTTTGCGATCGCGCATATTCGGGGTGGGGAAGAAATGGGGCGACAATGGTATGAAGACGGTAAATTTTTACAGAAAAAGAACACCTTTACAGATTTTATCGCCTGTGCTGAATATTTGATTAAAGAAAATTGGACAGCGAGCGATCGCCTAATTATTACAGGTGGTAGTGCAGGGGGTTTATTAATGGGAGCAGTTGTCAATCTCCGCCCCGAACTCTTCAAAGCAGTAGTTGCTCACGTTCCCTTTGTCGATGTCGTCACGACAATCTTAGACACATCCTTACCCCTATCAGCAATGGAATGGGAAGAATGGGGTAATCCCAACGATCCAGTGTATTACGAATACATGAAATCTTACTCGCCTTACGATAACGTTGAGGCAAAAGATTACCCAGATATGTTAATTACCGCCGGCTTAAATGATTCTCGCGTTAAATATTGGGAACCAGCTAAATGGACAGCTAAATTAAGAGAAATCAAAACAGATAATAATATTCTCCTGTTAAAAACCAACATGGGTGCAGGACATAGCGGTGCATCTGGACGTTATGAAAGTTTGCGAGAATTAGCTTTTGAATATGCTTTTATTTTAGATAGATTGGGTTTAACAAAGTAAAATGCTGTGTTGTTGACCGTTGACCGTTGACTGTGGTCACTACTGACAACTGACAACTAACAACTGACAACTGACTACTTATCCCAAATTAAATCTAACCTTTCTTGAGCTTTTTTCAGAGCCAATTCCGCAGTAGATTTACCCAATAATGTAGATTCAATTGCTCTACCAATACTTTCGGATAGACGACTATATTTAGCTACAATCGGTCGAGAACCTGCTATGGACATCTGATCCGCAAACACTTTTAATGCTGGTTTTTGACTGAGGAATTGCTGATAAGCTTGGCTTTGAGTGGCTTTGATATTAACTGGTAAAAAACCTGTACCTATACTCCATTCTGTTTGGAATTCTTCACTCAAAACATATTCCAAAAACTTGAGTGCGGCTTGTTCTCTAGCGGGTGTAGTTTTCATCAAATACATCACCCCCGTAGCTGTTACCGTCGCCTGCTTCAGATTTGTTGGGATGGGAAATACTTTATAATCAACCTTCGACTTCATAATATAAGTCCAAGGCCCTGTGATTTGCATTGCCACTCTACCAGAAATAAAAGCATCCTCTTCATAGCCCCGTTCTGGCGGTGAAAGGGTAGCTGAACCATCTTTCATTAAATCTTGCCAAAATTGCAAAGCATTAATAGCGCCTTGATTGATTAAATTCGGCTTATTATCTGTGACTACTTCACCCCCAGCACTCAATAAAAAAGGAAACCAACTAAAAACAGCCCATTCTTGCTTTCCTAAAGGAAGTAAAATTCCATACTGTTCTGGTCTTTTATCACCATTGCGGTCAATAGTTAACTTTTTAGCAACTTCCCTTAATTCTTCCCATGTTTGAGGAATTTCTGTAATTCCCGCAGCTTGAAAAAGTGATGGTCGATAAAAAATACCGAGATTGGCAGTGTATAAAGGTATTGACCAAATATGGCCATCTAATCGCAATTCCTCCAATAGGTTAGGCAGGACTTCCGATTTTAGTGGTAATTTTTCTAGCCAATCGTCTAAAGGTTGAATTGCGCCTAATTCTGTAAATTGACCTGTATTTTGCGGGTTGAATGACAAAATATCTGGAGGTACATTACCCACAACGGCTGTTAAAATTTTTGGCAATTGGGGTTGACCGACAAAGATAGATTGCACTTGAATTTGCGGATGAGTTTGATTAAATTTTCTGACTAATTTTTCAAATACATCACGATTAGCAGGAGGATTCACAGATTGCCATAATTTCAGATGAATTACTCCATCATCCTTTGGCGCTGATACTTGACAACTAGATAAAAAAATTAGGCAGCTACTCAGCACAATTAACTGAAGTGATAGCCGCAAAAAAGACTTTATTGAATGGTGCAGAAATTGCTTCATCTGGAATGAGAAGATGCTCAAGTTTATGTCACTAAGTCAAGTCAATAAGGAGAAAAATGTAAATAATTAAGAGTTTGTAGTTAGGACTTCAATCCTGATTTGAGGAATAAACTATTCACTACAAAATTAATGCCAATATTTTTGACATTTAGCCAAATTAAGTTCCTTGAGTAATAAAAGTGTCTTCAAAAGAATTACATAATATTGTCAATGCACGGAGAGAATCTTCCTCAGATAGACCCTTAGGCGGGCCAAAAGGAGTATTGTTAGCATCAACAACATAAATTTTTTGCGAATTTCTATCTCTTAAAACGTCAAGTTCTCCATATTCCATCCCTATCTCATTTGCAAAAGCTATAAGATTATGAATCTCCTCAATGCTGAATACTTCTTCAGGAGATACAAGAGATGCAGAAAGGTTTACATTTTCAAAACGAGTTGCGATTTCTCTCCGTTTGATATAAACCAAAGGAATTGTATCTAGAAATATAGGAACTCGATAATCAATTACATCATTTCCATCAGAGTTATCTACTAATATACAATAGCTTTTCTCAGAATCAATTTCTGCAATTGGCCCTTGAATAATAGCTCCATCATGAGTAGCATTACGATTTGATTTGCTTACCATTGCACCCGAAAATACTAAAGGGTCAACAGCAAGAGTATTGCCAAATATTAGCGAATAAGCTTTATAGACGTAGTTCTTGCTGATGTCAATACAATTGGAGTTAAAAATTTGTAGCTGACTCAAAAGAGGAAGATTTTGACTATCTAATGCGTAGTAAGTAGTATCCTTCCATTTGAATCCTAATAAATAGTCTTGTTCCAGACTATTAGAGTAAGTATAGCCAAGTCTTTGGCAAATCTTAGAAATAATTGTTCGTGGATCGGGAATTTCCGGATAAAACAGTAAATTATTATGAAAATCCATAGCTATCTTGCCTATAAGCCAATATTTGTTAGTCCTCCAAGAAACTTCAGACTATAGCATAATAGGACTCAATATCAAGATGTAACTTGAAGTTACTATAGCAATCTTATTTCAGTTGTGGAAAATATCGGTTTTGGCTGTTGACTGTTGACTGTTGACTGTTTAGTATCAACGGTTAACAACTATACATGTAATATTTCACATATCTTTTAGCATTGCTATATAAATTAGTGCTGTTTTCTCAGGTTTATCGATAATTGGTATAAAAATTTCTCAGTCTATGAGACTCGTAAGATTTGCAACTTTAGCAACAGACAAGCAAAATAAACATAAAATTATTGTTGCAATTTAGTTACATAAATCCCCTATTTCTATTGCAGTTTGTAACTATTTTGTGCAACCCCAAGGACTATTCCTTTAGACTGAATCTCAATTGACGATGATTTGGGATCGAGGCAAATGCATTCGGTAAATATATTTTGTCACGAGTTTGTGGTTGCTGTTTCCTTTGTGGCTTGTATCGCTGGTTTGTTGTTACTTTGGGATAGTAAGCAGCAAAAAAACGAATTAGAAGAAACAGAACAGATTCTATTGAGAATGAGCTTTTCTTACTGGCTAGTGTATTGTATTGCTTTTGGCGTAGAAAAAGTTATGCTACCTAGCTGGGAACCGATTCTCATGACTTTAAAAATTACTACAGCTTTGTCATATTTTTTAACGTTTTCTTGTATCCTCAGTTTGCCATTAAACAGATTTGCTGTACATCAAGTAGAAGACTAGTGCCGCTGTGCGGAAGTCAATAGTCAATAGTCAATAGATTTAATATTATTGACTTTTGCGCCATTGGCAATGGTCTATTTATGTCCTACTTTACTAGGCAAACAGAACTAGGCAAACAGTGCATAGTTAATGAACTATGGACTATTAGCCTTTGACGCGATTAATGTTTCATTGCGATCGCGATCGCCTCTAACAGACTATTTTGATCTAAAGTTGTCAAAATAAATACTTCTTGCACTGTCTTACCTTGTCGGGCGATTACTTTATAACCGCCACGAATCGGTACAGACACGCGCAATTGCATTTTGGGAGCATGACCTTTAACTCTTCCAATAACACCTGGTGTCACAGTTTGAATTCCTGGTTGCTGACACAGGCGCTCTAAGATGGGAATGAGTCCATCAATGTGGGTCGAGTGATTCCAGACTAGCCTACCATCATTGGGTTTGCCCATTATAATTAAGCTGCCTCTAGAGGAGCCATTGTCAAACCCGCCCGTCGTAGTTGTTGGTGATATAGTTCTGCTGGTTCTTGGGGCCCTACCCAAACGATCGCTTGACCTTCATAATGTATCTGGTTAGTCAAGTCCCAAGCATGGTCGCTGGTCATTCCGGGAATATACTTCATCAGACACTCAGCCACATGCTGAAATGTATTAAAGTCGTCATTAAGAACAATCACTTTGTAATTGGGATAAAGCTTGCGCACAACTTGAGTAGACTTTGTCGGAGCTACAGTTGGTGTTGCGCTCATCCTATAAACATCTGCTGAAAGTCTGGTTAGCATAAAACAGTTAACCATCAAGATTTTACAAAACTACATTCACAAATAACTAGTTTAGTCCATACTCTGGAGTCCAGATTTGCTCTGTTAACTTTTTCTGCATTGAATTTTTCAACAGCAATGTCAGTTAACACCTAATCTCTCAACTTTGCTCGCTCGCTGAGATTCATTCTTGACAGGTTAAGATTATCGGCAATTTGTCAATCAGTAATATTGCTGAAATTATTAACGAAATCGGGGATAGAAAACAGAATTTTTCGTTTTTGTGATGCTAAAGGCCAGAAGTCACTCTACTTCTACGCCAGACTAAAAAAGCATCACTCATTCTCACTTGAGACCGTCCAAAAATATTTAATTTGTACCTAACCCCTACCCGCATTCATCGCGTCACTACTAGATGACAAAACTAATTGGGTCTTAACCTGTCTTTGAATGTTATGTAGCCGCAATTTTAATCCTACGACTGAATTGGAGAAGCATACAGCGATGCCTTGCCCTAAGGCATCGCGGATTTTAGATTCAATCTAAAATCCTCAATCGTTTTAACGATTAACTGCTGCTGCTTCCCGCGCCGCAGCTGCTTGGTCAGGATGGATACCTAAACGTGTGAGATTAATTCGACCTTTGTTGTCAATCTCGCGCACTTTGACAATCACTTCATCACCAACAGCTACTTCATCTTCAACTTTGCCTACACGGTAGTCTGCGAGTTGAGAGATGTGAATCATACCTTCTTTACCAGGCAAAAATTCCACGAATGCGCCTATGGGTATAATTCGAGTCACGCGACCCACGTAAACATCACCTTCATGTAATTTACGGGTCATGCCTTGGACGATATTTCTCGCTCTCTTGGCCTTGCTTTCATCCACAGCAGAAATCGTGACGGTGCCATCATCTTCAATGTCAATTTTGGCACCAGTTTCTTCGGTGATGCCTTTAATTGTCTTACCGCCAGGCCCAATTACCAGACCAATCATGTCAGGATCGATCTTAATGGTCAACAAGCGTGGGGCATAAGGTGAGGTTTCCGTGCGGGGTGTGTCGATGGTTTGCAGCATTTTATCTAAAATGTGCAACCTGGCCGATTTCGCTTGATGGACAGCTTGGGCGATAATATCCAAGGACAAACCGGAGATTTTCATATCCATTTGTAAGGCTGTAATTCCCGAATCTGTACCCGCGACTTTAAAGTCCATGTCGCCTAAAAAGTCCTCGATACCTTGAATATCCGTGAGAACCCGGACTTCATCGCCTTCTTTAATCAAACCCATCGCCGCACCGCTAACAGGCTTGATAATCGGTACGCCAGCATCCATTAAGGCGAGGGTGGAACCACATACGGAACCCATTGAAGTGGAACCGTTGGAAGAAAGTACTTCCGATACTACGCGAATTACGTAAGGAAATTGTTCTTTCGGTGGTAGCACTGGTAATAGCGCCCGCTCTGCTAAAGCACCGTGACCAATTTCCCTTCTACCGGGGGCGCGCATGGGCTTAGTTTCGCCAACGGAGAAGGGTGGGAAGTTGTAATGGTGCAGGTAGCGTTTAGATTGGTCTGTTTGCAGGTCATCATTGAGGTTTTGGGCGTCGCCGGGTGTACCCAGGGTACAAGCAGATAATACTTGGGTGAGTCCCCGATTAAACAAGCCACTTCCGTGAACTCGCTTAGGTAGAACATCTACTAAACAAGAAACGGGACGCACTTCGTCAAGTTTGCGCCCATCAACCCGAACGTTGTCTTCGATGATTTGACGGCGCATGAAGTGCTTGGTAATTTCCTTGAAGGTGTTACCAAGGGCTTTGCTGTTGGCGGTTGTGGCTACGCGGACGGGATCTTCTTCCGGTAATTCCGCGATCGCATTCGCTATACTTTCCTTAACTACATCCAAAGCTGCATCTCGCTCTGGCTTAGTTAATTCAAACTGCGCGAGAATTTTCTTAATTTCTGCACTAGCGCGATCGCTAATAAACTGGTCTAAAGTTGGGTCTACTTCTGGCGGTTCGCCTTTGACAATTTCTAGACCGAGTTCTTGAACTAAATCTAGTTGGGCTTGAATTAAATCCCGCACAGCTTCGTAGCCAAAATCAATCGCCTCGATAATATCGCGTTCTGGTAACTGATTGGCTCCAGCTTCAACCATGATTACCCCATCTGGTGAACCTGCAACCACCAGATCCAAATCTCCCGCTTCAATTTCTGCGTAGGTAGGGTTAATGACAAAATCATCACCTACCAAGCCTACTCTAACTGCTGCCATTGGGCCGTTAAAAGGAATTTGGGCAATCAAGGTAGCAATTGAAGCACCTGTAACAGCGAGCACATCGGGCGGTACTTGCTCATCCATTGACAACGTCAAAGCGACAACTTGCAAGTCATCCCGCAACCATGAAGGGAACAAAGGACGCAGGGGACGGTCTATCAGACGGCTAGTAAGAATGGTTTTTTCTGGGGGACGACCTTCACGCCGCATGATCCCGCCGGGAATCCTACCCGCAGCATACAGTCTTTCTTCGTAATCTACTGTGAGGGGAAGAAAATCAATGCCTTCTCTGGCTTGCGATCGCGTAGCCGTCACCAAAACAGCTGTATCCCCCGATTGTATCAAAACTGACCCACCAGCTTGGGGTGCTAGCAGGCCTACCTTCAGTCGAATATCCCGTCCGTCAAAGGATATTGACTTATCAACTTCTGTCATTCAGTTTTTTTTCCTTCTATGCACGCTATTCTCTCTCTGTGGCAATCCTAACATTTATGCCCTCTGGCTGGCTTCAGGTACATACAAAGATAAACAACTTTGTCAACTTAAAGTACGATACATCATCAGTGCCCCTACCGCTTGCCCGTCAGCTAGTTTGGCAGCTTGGGGAATGCGGCCGATCCTCTCAAAACCCAATGTCTGCCACAGGTTAATTGACGGTATATTAGTTTCAAAGACCAAATTGAACATTACTGCCTCGTAGCCTAATTGAGCTGCGTAGGCGTTCTGCGCCTTGTCGCCAGACATCGCTAACATCGACTCTCCCATCAACCGTCCTATGCCTTGACCCCGCGCTTCTGGTTGTACAATAAAACCAGCGTTGCAAATATGGCTACACCGACCGGGAAAGTTGGGTTTTAAATAAAATGCCCCTAATATATCTTTGGGTTTGTGTGTAGTACCCGGCTCAACAGCCCTGACAACAAAAGCATCCTGATTCAACCAGTAAGCTGCAAATTCTGCCGGAGACAGGGGTTGCTTTTGCGGATAGGTTTTCCCTTCAAGAATTACTAGATTGAGTAATGCTCTGACTACCTCCTGTTCTTGCGGATGCATGTAATCTAGTTCTACTTTTATGCCATTTTTTGTTTGTTGAGTTGCGGGAAGGTGCATTTATCAATAATTTAATTTATGAATATTAATAATAGTAAATATTATTATATTTGGTAGGGATAAAGTTGTATATGGTTGCGCAAAATGGCAAAAAATTCAATTGATTTAACCGCCAAGACGCCTTCGCGTTAGCGTCTCGTTCGCGCAGCGTCTCCCCTTGGGAGAAGAGAAGGACGCCAAGATTTATTAGATGGGTGAGTTAAGTAAATAGGAGTTTTTAAGAGATTTAGAACGCAAAATATGTAAATATATAGCGATTTATCATAAAATCATCAACTTATTTTTACGAAAAGACTACATATAAGTAA
Source organism: Tolypothrix sp. FACHB-123 (assembly GCF_014697075.1). Taxonomy (GTDB): domain Bacteria; phylum Cyanobacteriota; class Cyanobacteriia; order Cyanobacteriales; family Nostocaceae; genus Aulosira. Next base: position 13,778 of record NZ_JACJRE010000100.1, read on the forward strand.
TTGATGTAACTATATATTTACGAATCAATTATTGTTGACTGTAAACAAATTAGTAGCGTATCGGTAGTTGGAAAATGGCAATTTTACACGGGATTTGGTTAAATAAAAAACAAAATAACTGTTTATTTATTTGGGGAGAAACTTGGCGTTCTGTACAGGTAAATGCTGATATTAGTGACGCTGATATACCATCACATCCCTTGGCAATGACACCACAGGAGTTAAATGAATGGTTAACTTCCCGCAACCTGAAAATTGCTAATTTTATCCAGCAACCCCAAGTAGCAGTAAATGCTGGGCGTAAACGTCAAAGTACAACTGTCAAAGAATTAACTTTACCCAGCCAATCGCAAATTATTGCTTTACCAACTCAAATATCAGCAAATAGTATTTCGCCTATACATTCTGCTGTTGAGTCAATAGATTCTCAACCATATCTACATCCTTGGAAAGTCGAGGGTTTTTGTCTTCAGCCTAGTCTTGCTATCAAATTTTTAGCTTCTCTTCCATTAAGTAATATTAGCGGCAAGGATGCATTTCTAAGTGGAGATTTACGCTTTTGGTCGCAGGTATCTAGATGGAGTTTAGATTTAATTGCTAGGGGTAAGTTTTTACCAACAATTCAACGAGAAACTGAGAAATTAATTACTAACTGGCAAGTACTTTTAGATAGTGCAGTAGATGGTACAAGATTAGAAAAATTCTCTCAGTTAATGCCTTTAGGTTGTCGGACATATCAGACAGCAATTGAGGCTGAAGAATTTACTCCATCTCAACTATATGTAGACTTACCTTTAGCGCCGCAGGAATTAATTTTAGGATTTCTCAACAGTACAATTGATGTCCAATTGCGAGAAATGTTAGGTTCTCAAGCAATAATTGAACCGAGAATGATGGCGGCGTTACCTGCGGGAGTGCGTCAGTGGTTGCAAGGTTTAACAAGTGAATCACCAACAATTAATGCAGATGCAATTGGAGTAGAAAGACTGCAAGCAGCATTAACAGCTTGGAAGCTGCCGCTACAATATCAATTAACTCATAAAGCTTTATTTCGGACTTGTTTTGAATTGCGATCGCCTGAAGCGGGAGAATCGGCATGGAAATTAATATATTATCTCCAAGCTGCGGACGATCCAGCATTTTTAGTCGATCCAGCAACAATTTGGCAGCATCCTGTTGAGCAATTAGTTTATCAAAATCGCACCATTGAACAACCCCAAGAAACTTTTATGCGGGGTTTGGGCTTAGCTTCGCGATTATATCCCGCGATCGCGCCCAGTTTAGAAACTGAATTTCCCGAATCTTTGAGTCTCAACCCCATCCAGGCTTACGATTTTATTAAATCTGTAGCTTGGCGCTTGGAAGATAGCGGTTTAGGCGTGGTATTACCAGCGAGTTTAGCAAACCGGGAAGGCTGGGCGAACCGTTTAGGCTTAAAAATTACCGCCGAAACCCCCAATCAACAGCAAGGGCGATTAGGGTTACAAAGCTTACTCAATTTTCAATGGAAATTGGCAATTGGCGGACAAACAATTTCTAAAGCCCAATTTGACAGGCTGGTAGCCTTAAATAGCCCGCTAGTAGAAATCAATGGCGAGTGGGTGGAGTTACGTCCCCAAGATATTAAAACAGCCCAAGGCTTTTTTGCCTCTCGGAAAGAGAAAATGTCCTTGTCCTTAGAAGATGCTTTACGTTTAAGTACAGGAGATACCCAAGCTATTGAGAAATTACCAGTAGTCAGCTTTGAAGCCTCTGGTGCATTACAAGAATTAATTGGGGCGCTAACTAATAATCAAGCGATCGCACCTTTACCAACACCTGCTAACTTTAAAGGACAATTGCGACCTTATCAACAACGCGGTGCAGCTTGGCTAGCCTTCCTCGAACGCTGGGGTTTAGGCGCATGTCTCGCCGACGACATGGGTTTAGGTAAAACCATCCAGTTCATCGCCTTTCTACTACACCTAAAAGAACAAGATGCACTAGAAAAACCCACCCTACTAGTTTGCCCGACTTCTGTATTGGGTAACTGGGAAAGAGAAGTTAAAAAATTTGCACCCACACTCAAAATTTTACAATATCACGGTGACAAACGCCCTAAAGGTAAGACATTTACAGAAACAGCAAAAAAATACAATATAGTCGTCACCAGTTACTCATTAATTCACCGCGATCTCAAATCATTGCAGACGGTTGATTGGCAAGCCATAGTATTAGATGAAGCCCAGAACGTGAAAAACTCTGATGCCAAGCAATCGCAAGCAGTTAGACAATTAGAAGCCACATTTCGCATCGCTTTAACTGGTACGCCAGTGGAAAATAGACTGCAAGAACTTTGGTCTATTTTAGATTTTCTCAATCCTGGTTATTTAGGGAATAAACAATTCTTTCAACGCAGGTTTGCTATGCCAATTGAAAAGTATGGCGATTCCTCTTCATTAAATCAATTGCGTTCATTAGTGCAACCGTTTATTCTGCGGCGACTGAAAACAGATAAAGATATTATTCAGGACTTGCCAGAAAAGCAAGAAATGACCGTATTTTGCGGACTTAGCCCCGAACAAGCCACGCTTTATCAAAAAGTTGTAGAAGAGTCTTTATCAGAAATTGACACCGCTACAGGATTGCAACGCAGGGGAATGATTTTAGCCTTATTAATTAAGCTCAAACAAGTCTGCAATCATCCCGCCCAATATTTAAAAGCAGACTCGCTAAATAAATATAATTCTGGCAAACTTCAGCGCTTGGACGAAATGCTAGAAGAAGCATTAGCAGAAGGCGATCGCGCTTTAATCTTCACTCAATTTGCCGAATGGGGTAAATTACTTAAACCCCACTTAGAAAAACAGCTAGGGCGAGAAATATTTTTCTTGTATGGTAGCACTAGCAAAAAACAACGTGAGGAAATGATCGACCGTTTCCAACAAGACCCCCAAGGGCCACCGATTATGATTCTCTCCTTAAAAGCTGGGGGTGTAGGCTTAAATTTAACCAGAGCCAATCATGTCTTCCACTTTGATAGATGGTGGAACCCCGCAGTCGAAAATCAAGCCACAGACCGCGTATTTCGTATAGGTCAAACCCGCAATGTGCAAGTACATAAATTTGTTTGTACTGGCACATTAGAAGAAAAAATTCATGACATGATTGAAAGTAAAAAACAACTAGCAGAACAAGTTGTAGGTGCTGGAGAAGATTGGTTAACAGAATTAGATACCGACCAACTCCGCAATTTACTGTTACTAGATCGCAGTTCTGTAATTGAAGAAGATGCAGAATAATGTCGTAGTTATAATTGAAAAATTTCCAACGTAGGGTGTGTTGTCGCGTAGCGCAACGCACCATCCAAAATTTAAGCTGCTACACCCTCAGCCATAAAACAGAATACAAAGTAGTAGGGGCACGGCACCAGTAAGATTATTGTATATCTGAGAAGATTGTGGATGCCGTGCCCCTACAGTATGGTCGATTTACTAGCTTTATTCTCTAGACTCTACGATTATGTCTAACCAATTTGAACACGGTTATGCTTTGTTAATTGGAGTTGGTAGAACAACCGAACCAAAATGGTCATTACCCGTTACAGTCAAAGATGTGCAAGCACTAAAAACCGTGCTAACCGATGCAAACTTGTGTGCCTATGATTCCGCAAATATTCGCTTATTGCAGAATGAGCAGACAACACGTAGCGCAATCATCGCTGGATTAACCTGGTTACAAGAAAAAGCAGCCAGCGATCGCAATGCGACAATAGTAGTGTATTACTCCGGTCATGGATGCTTTGACCTAGCAAGCCAGTGTTATTACTTACTGCAACATGACTTCAAATCCTCAGATATTGCTAACACCGCCCTATCTGCCGCAGAATTTACACAAGCCTTGCGACAAATTCCAGCCAAGCGCTTGTGGGTAGTAATTGATAGCTGTCATGCAGAAGGTATGGCTACTTCCAAAGGCGAACTACCAGCAGATTTTATCGCCACAGCCTTACCCAAGGGTGTGATAGATGACTTGAAGCAAGGAGAAGGAAGGGCAGTATTTACATCATCCAGAGGTAATCAAAGTTCTTGGATACGCCCCGATAAAACCATGAGCCTCTACACTTATCATCTCATCGAAGCATTGCAGGGAGCCGCTAACAAGCCAGGAGACACCACAGTTATGCTCTCAAACCTGATCAATCATTTAGGGAAAACTGTGCCAGAAAGCGCTAGAACCCTGTGTAGGAAAGAACAAACGCCATTTTTTGATACAGCAATGGAAGATTTCCCCATAGCCATGTTGCGCGGCGGAAAAGGACTAGTAAAATTTATCCCAGATTCGCCTAAAATAATGACGGATCAAGAAGTCGTCACACCTGCACTCGCAAGAGCAAAACGAGCATTAGCTATTTTAGAAGAACAAGCCGCTTCCTATGGAATCAGGATTCCCGTAGATTTGCAGATTGAATTAGAAGAAAAACGCCGCCAAGTAATTGAATTAGAATCCCGACATCAAACAACCGGATTAGATTAATTAAAATCCACAGGTAGGGGCAAGGCATTGCTCATTGGTGTCAACTTAACGCGAAACCCATTTACCGCAAGGAACTGAAGTTCCTTGCTCATAGCGAAAGTCATCTCAAGATGACTAGATATCCTCAAAATCTTGAGTCTACTTTTAGTAGACTTGGGCTATTAGCCTGGGAATGAATTCCCAGGCGGGCGACAAAGCTAAGACAGAGGCTATTTTTAACTTCAGTTAACACAACTAGGAAATGCTGTGCCCTGAAAATTATATTGACTTCCGAGTAATTTACACGAACTTTCGCCTTCCGAACACCAAGCGCCGAGTAATTTACACGAACTTTCGCCTTCCAAACACCAAACACCGAGAAATTTACACGAACTTTCGCCTTCCAAACACCAAGCACCGAGAAATTTACACCAACCTTCCCCTTTCAGGGATGCCGTGAAAAACTTATACAATCAAATGAGATGAAAATCTTCCCTACCCAGGCACTCAAATAAACTAAAAAGCTAATTCCATCAGAACTAAACCTCATCCATCTTGAAAACTGGAGTTTTCGCAGAAAACATATTACTGTGGATAGGTGGTGTGGTAGAAAATCAAACAGGAATGCTAAAAGTAGAATG
>NZ_JACJRE010000101.1 GCF_014697075.1 Tolypothrix sp. FACHB-123
TACATCAACTTTTAAATGAAGGAGAGTTAATTATTAAATGGGGGCGAAAACTCAAAAATAAAGGCGACGCTGTTATCACAATTTAAATGCACAACAGCTTAATGATTTACAAGATTTTCTATCTGTAGCTCTAATGACTTTAATCCCTACTGATAGAGCAAGAACATATTATGAGCTAGAAATGGGTAGAACTTTAGTACACGGAATTATTAAAGATAGTATATTTATTTCGGCAGATAAGCTTGAAGATAAAACTGAGGCTTTTTGGTATATTCATTTGTTACCTAATGACTATAAAACAGGAAAGATATATAAAGAATATTGGGGAAAAATAGATAATGTTGTTTTCAAAGATGGCAAGAAACTATATGAATATATAGATAGGTGGATTAACAAAGAAAGAGAGTGCGAACAGAAGTGTAATCATAATAAATTTTTTAGAGGGACACAAAATTATGATGCCTTAAAGTCTCAAGATTGGTCACTTCGTATAAGGAAGATATTTGAGACGGAGACAGGAGTTCCTGTTACTCCTAAAGAGCTTAGAAAAATTTATATTACTTATTTAGCTAATCAACATGTAGATGATGCGACTCTTAAAGGAGCAGCTTATGCAATGCATCATTCATCAAGAATGCAGCAAAGCATTTATAACTCTCAAACTGTTCTTGAAAAGGTACAACCTATTTACGAATACAATAAAAGGATGTATCAAGATTTTTTTAGTAATAGCTAGTCTTCAGATTAAGTTACTCAAGCACAGGCCCATCTGGCGTAACTCTTATGCCCGCCATGCCAGGGGTCTGCTCAGCCCACTTATAAATTTGCGTTGATGACAAGGTGCGTTCATCTGAGGCGATCGCTCCAAGTTCGACTCAAATCTAATTGTTTTTCTGGTTCGGGCAGCGGACAGGCGAGCGCAACATTGAGGCGATCGCCAAAATATAGATTTTTATCAATGCTACTCAATGAATAGTTATGAAATCACTTATGTCCAGGGCGTTTTTAAGAAGAAAAAGTAAGCAATAGAATTTCTTACTAGCAAGACGTTGGATTGATCAGGGTTCAAGCTAGGAGCGACCGCCTAACTTCCTTGCTCGGTCGTACCTAGAAGCAGGGGTAGCTGGGGCGGCTGGGGGGGAAAACTGCGATCGCGTTTTTAATGTCGTAATTCCCACTTTTCCAGACATCAAGCTTCCTTTGCCAATAATGTTAAGGAATATTTCGCCAACAGCATCCATTGATACTCACGCCCCTAGCTGGGTTAGGCATCCAATTAGTTTCGTTGTGAAGATTTGTTATTTTCCACTAATGACATTAAACCTTGGCGTTCTAAATAGTGCAGCACTTGGTTAACACATTGTTCAACTGTAAAATTATCAGTTTGACAGATAATATCTGGATTAATTGGTGCTTCGTAGGGGTCAGAAATGCCAGTAAAATGTTTGATTTCTCCCGCCCTGGCTTTGGCGTAAAGTCCTTTGACATCACGGGATTCACAAACTGCTAGTGGTGCTTGGACGTAAATTTCGATAAAGTTGGTAGTCGTCTGTTTTAGTTCGGAGCGAACTTCACGATAGGGGCTGATAGCGGCAACGATCGCAATTATGCCATGACGACTGAGCAAGTTAGCCACAAAGCCAATCCGACGCACATTTATATCTCTATCTTGTTTGCTAAAGCCTAGTCCTTGTGAAAGATGGGTGCGAACGAGATCGCCATCCAGCAATTCTACTGAGTAATTACGTGCTTGTAGTTCTTGTAATAATCTTTGAGCGATCGTCGTTTTCCCTGCACCACTTAATCCTGTGAGCCAGAGAATTGCACCAGTTTGTTTCATGTCTGATTTAATACATAATAATCTTAATATATAGTGCCCAGCATTCTCTGTGGGCAATGAATGAGATCAAGCGATCGCACTCCAGGTTTCCCCAAAATGCGATCGCTCATTTTCACTTAAACAATTGCCAAATTAGTCAAGCTACCGCTAAACCCAGTAATCTCAATTACTGCATCGCTGTTTTCTTGGAAACCAGCAGCATTATTATTCAGTGCCAGGAAAGTGCGGCTACCAAAGCTAAAGCTAGCAGCGCCATTAGCAGCAAAGTTGCTATTTGTCAACAATGCCCCCAAACCAGCAGCATTAAAACTAGTCACAGCCCCCAGTTCCTTGAGATTAGCCGCGCTGACAGTATTGGGGCCATCAATGCGATCGCTGCCAATTTGCAAATCGCGAATCCGGTCAAAATTACTCAGCAGCGAATCAGTTAAAGCAAAGCGGAAAGTATCAGCACCAGCACCACCGATGAGGGTATCAGCACCCGTACCGCCGATTAACAAGTCATTACCATTACCACCAATGAGAGTATCGTTACCTAGACCACCAATGAGGGTATCATTGCCATTGCCGCCATCGAGCAAGTCAGGGCCATCATTGCCACTGAGGCTGTCTCTACCATTACCACCGAGTTGAGTAGAACCAATGAGTAGGTTGACAGTACCTGTAGTTGTACCGCCATTATTGTCAGCTAGGGTGTATTTGAAACTACCAGTACCACTGGTGGTAGGCAAAAAGACAATGAAATCATCAGCCGAATTGGCAGGGGTGAAATTATTGAATAAAACTGCGCCACCGCCAACAACATTGCTAATGCCAGTAATCTTCAAGGTATCCCCAGTATCGACATCGCGATCGTTAGCAAGTAGGGTGCTGACAGTAATAGTGGTGGGGATGAATTGGGTAGCAACTAAGGAGTCTGTGCCGGCAATTGGGTTATCGTTGACACCATTAATTGTCAAGTTAACTGTAGCTGTGCTAGTACCCCCCTTGCCATCGGAGATGGTGTAACTAAAGCTGTCGTTAGCAGTTGCGTTTACAGGCAAAGACTCAAATTGACCGTTGGGGTTGTAGTCAAAAGTACCATTGCCATTGAGAGTGAGTCGCGCACCAGAAGCTAAAGTAATTGGTGTGTTGACGGCGATGCTGTTAGCGTTCACCTGAGTGACAGTTAAACTGTTGTTATTGGCATCGCTGTCATTGCCCAATACATTAATGTTGACTACAGTATTTTCATCAGTAGTGGCAATGTCATCGGTAGCAACAGGTGCTTGATTAAATCCCAAAGTCGTCGTTGCGACTGCACTGGTATTGGAGTGCGCTGCACCATCATCCACGACAAAGGTGATGATGCGGTCAGTGGTATTGGGACTAGCCTCAGTATTGTTGTAAGTAATCGTGCGGAGGACTTGTTGATATTCGGCAACTGTACCCGTGCCAGAGAGCGCCAGTACACCATTGTTGTAACTAGCGGTGATGTTACCTGTGGGGGTAGCAGATAGGGTTTCCGATGCACCATCTAAAAGGTTAGTAATGGTGACAGTTGCCCCAACCAGGTTAGCTGAGTTGCGGTCAACTAAACTCAGGTCGTTATCGACAATGGCGATGGCAGAGCCAGTAAAGCTGGTGTTGAAATCAATGCCATTGTCGTTACTGCCGTTGAGGTCGAGGACAGAAGCAGCGTTGCCAAAGACCACATAGCTCTGCCCAGCGGCATCGATGCCGTTGGGGTCGGCAGTAGATGCGCCAATAATCAGGTCATCAATGCCGTCGCCGTTGATGTCCCCCGCGCCGCTGACTGATCTGCCTAATTGGTCACCTGAGTTGATGCCGTTAATGACGAAGCCGTTGTTGCCATCAAGGCTCGATAGGTTGAGGCTGGCTGTGAAGCCACTGCTTTTGCCAAAGACCACATAGCTCTGCCCGGAAGCGTTGCCGTTGGGGTCGGCAAATCGTGCGCCAATAATCAGGTCATCAATGCCGTCGCCGTTGATGTCCCCCGCGCTGCTGACTGATCTGCCTGATTCGTCACTTGAGTTGATGCCGTTAATGGCGAAGCCGTTGCTGCCATCAAGGCTCGATAGGTTGAGGCTGGAGCTGAAGCCACTGGTACTGCCAAACACCACATAGCTCTGCCCAGCGCCACTGATGCCGTTGGGGTCGGCAGTTCTTGCGTTAATAATCAGGTCATCAATGCCGTCGCCGTTGATGTCCCCCGCGCTGCTGACTGAGAAGCCTGATCCGTCATTTGAGTTGATGCCGTTAATGGCGAAGCCGTTGTTGCCATCAAGGCTCGATAGGTTGAGGCTGGAGCTGAAGCCACTGCTTTTGCCAAACACCACATAGCTCTGCCCAGAGCCGCTGCCGTTGGGGTCGGCAAGATATGCGCCAATAATCAGGTCATCAATGCCGTCGCCGTTGATGTCCCCCGCGCTGCTGACTGACCAGCCTGATCGGTCATAGGCGTTGATGCCGTTAATGGCGAAGCCGTTGTTGCCATCAAGGCTCGATAGGTTGAGGCTACTACTGAAGCCACTGCTACTGCCAAACACCACATAGCTCTGCCCAGAATAGCTGCCGTTGGGGTCGGCACTTCTTGCGCCAATAATCAGGTCATCAATGCCGTCGCCGTTGATGTCCCCCGCGCTGCTGACTGACCAGCCTGATAGGTCACCTGAGTTGATGCCGTTAATAGCGAAGCCGTTGTTGCCATCAAGGCTCGATAGGTTGAGGCTGGAGCTGAAGCCACTGCTTTTGCCAAACACCACATAGCTCTGCCCAGAGCCGCTGCCGTTGGGGTCGGCAAGATATGCGCCAATAATCAGGTCATCAATGCCGTCGCCGTTGATGTCCCCCGCGCTGCTGACTGACCAGCCTGATCGGTCACCTGAGTTGATGCCGTTAATGGCGAAGCCGTTGTTGCCATCAAGGCTCGATAGGTTGAGGCTACTACTGAAGCCACTGCTACTGCCAAACACCACATAGCTCTGCCCAGAATAGCTGCCGTTGGGGTCGGCACCAAATGCGCCAATAATCAGGTCATCAATGCCATCGCCGTTGATGTCCCCCGCGCTGCTGACTGAGATGCCTGATAAGTCATCTGAGTTGATGCCGTTAATAATAAAGCCGTTGCTGCCGTTGAGGCTCAATAAGTTAAAGGTTGAATTTGCCATAATTGATGTTTGTTTTTTGTTTCTACTTAGTTGATATTTGGGATTAACCGAGATTTAATGTTTTCGGTTTCTCCCTTTTCCCAACTTCTCCCCGGCGAGGAAAAGGTGGAAAAGCTTGTATTTCCGTTACCTTGCTGGCTCTATGTTTAACCAGCTCCTTGATGCGCTCAGGCAACGGTTTCACCAATGGTAATGACTCGCCGAATTTCATCAGAGCGAAAGCCAATTGCCATTGGGCGGCGAATTTGTGGTAATACTGCGATGTCATATAATTCTGTGACTACCCCTTCAATATTCAGGGAATGAACAATATCGCCGCTTTTGAGGTCGATAACTAATAATCCACACCTGGCACTGGCATCTTTTGCCGCCAGTTTGTCATCCAGGGGTAAGCCACTCAAGGTTTTGGTGTGGCGAGATTCGGAAATCCCCACGATCGCAAAGTTGTGATGAAATGCCAGTCCTCTTTGATAACCTGGACAAAAAGCTACGGCTTGAAATTTTCCCGTGGCTAAATCGCCATAGCCAAATTCCCCTGTGCCAGAGTTGAGTAACCACAACTTGTCTTGATACCACCGAGGAGAATGGGGCATAGATAACCCTTCGACAACAATTTCATTGCTGTCAATATCAATAATGCAGCCGCCATTCACCCGCTTTTGTCGCCAACCCTCAGCCACATCAGATTTACTAATGACGCTGACATATTTGGGTTTGCCATCTTTTAATGCCAAGCCGTTGAGGTGACATCTATCTTCGGCGGCGAGTTTAGTAATGAATGCTGGTTGCCACAGGGGAACAAAACTATGGGTTTGGCTGACGGTGGCGAGGCAGCTAAATAAGGTATTGGCAAAAACAATTTGTTGCTGGTTATCCAGTACAATATCGTGAATATCTAAGTCGCCTGTGATGTAGCCAACTTGGGGTAAATAAATCGCATCGTGGTCATTGTGAGTTTCTCCCGGTGCTAGGGTATTTTCAAATCGCCATAGTTGGTACAAAGTGCTGATGTAAAGGCTGTTACCTGTGGCAAATAAACCCATACATCGGTCTAAGGTGCGCTCAAACACGGCTAATTTGCCATTTGGTTGTAAACCGATAAAAAATACTTTCCCCGCTTGGTAAGTGGTGAATACCAAACTCATGTTTTGTTCATATAGCCAAGGCACAAATTGCCGAGAAGCGGTAATTTCCAGTTTGGGTGTTGTTGTAGTCATGGTGCAATGAGATTTAGATAAGTAAAGTGGTGCAATTTAATGAGGGCTGTTATTCTTACAAAGTTCTGATTGCCAGAAGCCGGCGCTCAGACTTTGCGCTTTGTCATTGGTCATTTGTCATTGCTCATTTGTCATTGGTCAAAAGTAGGCGATCGCAATTTCGACAAGCCCACAAATATAGTCGTTGCTGAGGGTGGCGAGGCAACTAAAATCTGTATTGACAAATACGAGATTTTCTGCATTATCCAGCACGACATCATGAACATTTAAATCACCAGTGGTGTATGCTGTGTGAGGGATATAAAGGCAATGTCTAGCGACAAGCTGCTTCGCATCTACGCTTTGCTGATATATTTCTCCTGGTGCAAGTAAATTCTCAAAGCGCCAAATTTGATATCGCGTGCTAACATATATGCTGTTATTGACTGCATACATGCCCATCGGTTTATCAAACAAGCGCTCGTGAGCCGCTATTTTACCTTGGTCATTGCAACCAATAAAAAACAGCCGATTAGTTTGATAAGTACTGAAAGCAAGGCTAATACCCTGAGTTTGCAGCCAGCAAGCTAACTGTGGCGAACAGTTAATTTCTAGTTTCGGCAAGTTCTCTGAAGAAATACTGTCACTGTAGGGTAGGGAATTTTCCATACAATATTTAATTTAGAACTAATTTTTGAGGCAACAAAATTTCCCCATCATCTATAAACAGTTAAGAGATGGAGGCAGCACCCATTTATTAAATAAGGTCTCTCGATGAATTGAAAAAAACGTTTATCTCACAAGGGATTCAATACTTATTTCAAAGTAAACGTCAGTTTTATCCTTCATCTAGCCATTAAATAATACGATGAAAAATTCAGTATCCATGACGGGTTTATAAAAACTTTAATAAAGTAGTCAGTGAAATTTCTGTGATTTTATCTTTTTTCCTTCTGCGTGAAATAGTTAGCAGAAAAAGCAGAGCGAAAAATTTCCAGATGGGCATTAATCATCCCAAAGAGCTTGAAACCTGACGGATGTGAGTTCGGTATAACACACTGTGTGCTGAATGTTTATGTCCTAAGTAACTCTGAATTTTCCAGGTGTCAGTACCTCGATTAGCCAAATAATCACCCGTTCCATGTCGTAGCAATCGAGTATCTGTTCTGCATGAGGATTAAGATAATACTGTAGTTCATGAATACTCTCTTCACCATCTGATAAAAATGTGGCTTTTTCAGTAGAATCCAACATTGAGCCAAAAATCTAATCACGATCATGCCCAAAGTTGATGAAGTTATCTTCTGGACATTCAACATTTCTGCTTTACTAGTACATCCATCTTTTGAAGATAGCCTATTCTACGCAAGAAAGGTGCGAAGCATTGGCTCTTAAAACTGTTAATATATATAGCTTTGAATCAAGTAAGAACTATCATTGCTTAATTTTTGCTTACTGCTGCTAAATTCCATAAAGAAAACCCTCATAAACACTATGAGGGCATTCATGAAAATCTATGTCAGTTCTCAAGTGCGGAAACGTCTTTTACCCTGCTTTTGTAAAGCTTGTTTTTTGCGTTTGGATTTTTCTGTCTTGCGTTTCAAAGTGACGATGCTTCCTCATGTCTTGAAAAATTCCGGCTTTGGAAACTTCTCGCTTAAATCTGTGCTTCTGCTGACTCAAGATGTTCCTGATCACCCACTATGATTTGGGTCATTCTCTCTCGTACTCAATTGAATTCATCAATAGCCTAAAAATTTGCTCTCTCAAATTTCCGGTTTCAAATCTTAGTAGCGTCCACGTCAACCGCTACGTTTCTTACTAGCTGATGAACCTGGATCGGGTAAAACGATTATGGCAAGCTTGCTGATTAAAGAATTGATGGTTTGAGGAGATTTACAGGGTATTGAGCCGAGGCTCGTAATCCCGGTAATCGTCGTAATTTTGGTTATATCGGTGGGGTCTGCCATCCCTAGAACAGATCCGCCGGGTTTGCTATGCTGCTACCCATCCAGTTTCATAGTTTGGGCCCAATTTGTTATCCGGTGTATAAATTTCAAGCCAATTGCCTTGCTGTCCGATAACATCTAATACTATGCCGTTAGGAAGCATGGTATTAATGTTGTTAAAGCGAACTTTGGGTGATGATCTCACATCGACATAGCCATCCCAGTCCTTGGCGATCGTTCGACAAAATCTAGCTTGCGCCATTGGGGAATAACTGGCTAGAAGAGAAATGGCGATCGCGGTTATTGTCAAACCCTGACTCAACAGTCCACGAGGGGATTGAGTAGATACTGGAATGTGGTTCATAAATACACACCTCTTAAGTATTGTGATCAGTTGGGATTGGTTCACCAAAATCGTTGTTATTGATACCAGTCCAAACCATTTCCAAGGCGATCGCCTCCGGCGGGGCGTAGCCCATCGCTCTGAATATTCCGGCGGTAAAAAGACTCCTCGATCCACATCCGCACTTCTTCTTCAGAAGCTAGACAAGTGGTGCGGCCTGTTTTGGGATTGTAAACTTCATACCAAACATTCCCTGCACGATCTTTGCGTTGCCAAATTTTCAACTCAGATTCGGTGGTGAGTATATTCCAAATCCATTGCCCGAATCGTCTTAGTTGCTCTGTCAATTTTTGCAAGTTGGATTGAGGAACAAGAACCTCATCACCAAGAAGTTCAGGTTTTTTGTAGTCTTGCGATTGTGTATTCATCACTGCCTCCTGTTAAATTCACCATTGATTGCATAGTAAAGCGGTGATTAAATCGCAACTTCCCCAGATTAGTCTCAGTAGATCGATTCATCCGATCGGGTGAATCAACCAGAGGTGCAAGTTGACACAGTCAGGCGAAGTGCAAAATCAACTCAAAGAGCGATTGTGAAATCAGCAATTGACCAAATAACTACTAATTCGTAATTCTTTTAATTACGAATTACGTAGAGCCTGCGGCATAGCTGCGCTTAGAGCGAAGCGGTAGCGTACCCCTACGGGGAAGCTACGCGGAGCGTCTCGTAGAGAGGTAAGAGCGTCCGCAGGAGCGTCATTACGAATTATTTTGATTTACCATTCGCTATGGAGGAAGATTTAATGTCCACTATTCGTCGTCCGGTTGGGGTAGTGCTTGCCTTCGCTGCTATTTTGGGATTCTTCAATGTTTCTGCAAAGGCGATCGCCGCCCCTAAAATTGCTCAACCGACCACTGATCCAAAATTTCAACCCGTAGTCACAGCCATTGAAGCGCAGATGAAAGCGCAAGATGTCCCTGGATTAGCTATAGCGATAGTGCAAAATGGCAAGGTGACTTTTCAAAGAGGCTTCGGTGTTCGCAACACTGAAACTAAAGACCCAGTTACACCTGCAACCCTATTCCGAATTGGCTCAACCACCAAACCATTAACAGTAATTGGTATCATGCAATTAGTAGAAGCTGGCAAAGTCAAGCTTGATGAACCAGTTGTTAACTATGTGCCAGAGTTTAAAGTAAATCCCAAAATCACAGTACGACAAATTATTTCCCATAGCTCAGGACTGGCTGATGGGGGTGAGCCTTACGGACGTATTGATGCGGCTGCGCTCAAAGATTACGTTACCAGCTTGACACCAAAAAGCGCGTTTGCACCTCCACAAACAGTATTAAGTTACTCCAACCCGGCTTTCTCGGTCGCCGGACGCTTAATCGAACAGGTAAGCGGTATGAATTATGCTGATTACATGGACAAAAATGTCTTTCCAGCTTTGGGAATGGCGCGTACAACTTTATTACCTAATGTTGCTTTGACCTATCCCCTAGCAGTGGGTTATCAACCAGGCAAAGCAGGACTGGAAACTGTGCGCCCTAATCCTGATAACGTCGCTGAATACCCCGCAGGGTTTGTCTTTTCATCGGTAGAAGACCTTAGCCGCTTGGTATTATTTCTCCTACAAGATGGCAAACTCAATGGCAAAACCGTATTGAGTGCAAGTTCTATGCAAGCAATGAAAACGCCTGTGTTAAACATTGCCTCATTGAATGTGGGCTATGGCTTAGGGTTAATTGTCGAGCCGAAAAATGACAACATTACAAATATTGGGCATGACGGCTCAATTAATGGTTATAGTGCTGCACTACAGACCATCTCATCTGAGAAATTTGGTGTTGTAATTTTGGCAAATAAAACAGGATTTAACTCGACCCCAATTCTGGAAGCAGCTACGCAATCTTTGCTGAAACTGCCAAAACCGAATCCTACATCTCCAATTCAGCTAGATGATAACGCGCTCAAAGCCTATACCGGAAACTATGCTGTTCCTGGGATTACAGGGCAACTAGGTACTCTTGCAATTGTTCTGGAACAAGGTAAACTCAAGTCTAAATTTCCAGGACAACCCGATCTCGAATTGCGATCACTTCACCCAGACATATTTACGGTATTTCTAGGGAACACACAGATGGGAACTGCTGCTTTCCTGCGGGATAAAACAGGCAAGATTACATTTTTGAACTATGGGTTACGGGCATATCCACGTTTAAGCAATAGGTAAGGTAAACCGGAAAGTTGCACCTTTACCTAGACTACTGTGAACTCCAATTTCTCCGCCATGTGCAGTGATAATTTGACGACAGAGATATAAGCCTAAACCAATACCAGTAGAACGAGAGCGATGGGCTACGCCCCCCCGGAGGCGATCGCCTCTAATGAGTTAGGTCGATAAGATGCAAGAAAATTTTGTATTGATCCCGCCTCATCGCTACAATCACCTGTATATGAGACTTCATTACATCTTCTCGCTCTGCGGATAACGTTATCCGCCAAATCTGACTTATCCCCAAATAACAAAGAAATTCTCAACCAACTATCGTGACTAAAACTCGCATCATTACGTTATTCAACCAGTCAGGGGGTGTTGCCAAAACAACTTTGACCCACAATCTGGGCTACCATCTTGCAGCCAACAAGCACCGCGTTCTACTCGTGGACATGGACCCACAGGCATCTTTAACCAACTTCTTGGGTGTAGACCCTGAAGAACTAGAAAAAACTGTCTATAACGCGATAATTGATGAAGAACCATTATTTGTCTACCCTGAAAAAATCCAGGGTATGGCACTGGCACCCACCAATATCAATTTAAGTGCCGCCGAACTCCTCCTACCAGCTGCCACCGCACGCGAATATCGCCTCCATGAAGCCCTTGCCCCCATCCGGGATGATTACGATTTTATCCTCATTGATTGTCCCCCGTCGCTTGGCATTTTAAGTATCCTCAGCCTAACTGCTGCTACTCATATTCTCGTACCTATTCAGTGTCAATTTAAATCTTTCCTGGGTACAGACCTACTACTTGATACTGTCGCCAGGGTTAAAAAAAAGCTCAACAAAGGACTACAAATTGCTGGGTTTATTCCTACAATGCTCGATAGCCGTACCGCACAAGAAACCCGCACTCTCCAAGCTGTGGAAGAACAACTTTCCCAAATTGGTACGATATATCCTCCTATCCCCAAATCTATCGCCTTTGCGGATGCTTCCGAGCGCAGAATGCCGTTGGGAATGTATGATAAGAAACACCCCGCAGTCAAAATCCTAAATAAGATTGCCAAAGAGTTAGACAAATTAAAAGTGGAGTCGTCGGGCTAAACCCACAGGTCTGCCACACTTACTAGGAGGTTCTGTGAGTAAAAAAGACGCAGCGTACACTGCAAAACTCAAACACGCCAACCCAATAGATTTAATGTTTGGCGGTAGCGAAGATGAACCCGCAACGCCATCTCACAAATCAACCAACACAATTCCCATCCAGGAAATTAAATTACCGCCCACCCAACCCAGGCGTTATTTCGACCCCAAAAAGTTGGAAGAACTTTCGCTATCTATTAAAGAGCTAGGCATTCTCGAACCATTAATCGTGCGCTCTCAACCAGATGGAAATTATGAACTCATTGCGGGCGAGCGTCGTTTCAAAGCAGCTATTATGGCTGGGTTGGAGTTCGTGCCTGTCGTCATCAAGGAAATGGACGACGACACGGTTAAGCAGGTGCAATTAATTGAAAACCTCCAGCGTGAAGATTTGAATGCGTATGAGGAAACAATCGGAATTTTGGAGTTACTGGCACTGCGCCTCAATTCAACCCAGGATGAGGTAATCAGCCTGCTCAACCGCATGTCCAAGGCTAATCGCAAACAAGCGGATAACGTTATCCGCCAAAAAGAAAAGAAAGAAAGCAAAACCTTTGATGCTGTTATCCATCCTTCAGATGATAAAAGAGCGGATAACGTTATCCGCGATGAAGAGAATGTTGTAGTAGAAGGTATATTTGCCTCTCTTGGTAGGCTTTCTGCTGAATCATTCCGTACTAATCGCCTGCCATTACTCAATCTCCCTGAAGATATTAAAGAGGAACTGCAAAAGGGGTCAATTGAGTACACCAAAGCGCGTGCGATCGCCAAAGTGAAGGAGGATGCAAAACGCGCTCCTTTACTGCAAGCAGCAATCAAAGAAAATTTATCACTTACAGAAATCCAACTCTTGATACGAGATATCTTCGCTCAGGAGAAAGCAGACACTACCCCATCGCTTAAAACCCAGTACAAGGAATTAAGCAAACAACTCGGTTCATCCAAAGTCTGGGATAACCCAAAGAAAAAGAAAGCGTTGGAAAAATTGCTCAATCAAATTAAAGTACTCTTGGATGCAGAACAAGCCATTACAAAAACTTAAGTTTCCGACTCCCATAACTTGTAGTCTTGTCATCTGTATGACAAAGTTCGATTAAGGCAGGAGTAAGTCATACCCATCAAAGTTAATAAATTCTGCGAGTTCGCCTTCGGCATAATCATCTGTACGCTCACTGCAAGCATTTGGTTTGAGTGTGATGGGCTTATGTCCCGCCGTAGGTAATCGTGCAACCGTTTTGAGAGGTCGCAGCTAGATGTAGCGAACTGGGTATTCTGTAGATGTTATCGTCACAATCTGGCATGATCGCTAATAAAATCAACAGAATCATCTATGAGTGAAGAACTGAAGCGATTAATGCTGCGAATTTTAATTGTCGAAGATGACCCAATGATGCGGATTGGGCTAAAACATACACTCTCTACTTATGCTCACCTTGAGATTGTGGATATAGCAGAGGATGGGGATTTAGGTGTAGAGGCAGCGATCACACTCCAGCCTGATGTAGTGGTGATGGATGTGGGAATGCCACACAAAGATGGAATTGCAGCTACACAAGAAATTAAGAAGGCTTTACCTAATATAAAAATTGTCATGCTCACCTCCCATACGTCGCAAACGGAGGTAGTGGCTGCACTTTCTAGCGGTGCTGATGGCTACTGTGTCAAAGGAACGAGTGCAGAACAATTGGTCAAAGCAATTGATGTGGTTCATCAAGGAGCTACTTATTTAGATGCTCAAGTAGCAAAAACCGTGGTTGATCAACTCAAACCCGTTACAGCCGCATCTAAAACTACTCAGTCTATTCCCCCAGGAACATTGTCAGAGAGAGAACTAGAGGTGTTGCGCTTCATAGTTGAAGGCTACAGTAATCCAGAAATTGCTAAAGCCTTATATCTGAGTGAGCATACAGTCAAAACCTATGTTCGCGGAATTATGAATAAGTTGCTAGTCAATGACCGAGTACAAGCAGCTGTAGTAGCATTGCGATCAGGCTTAATGTCGTGATTAAACTGAAAACTGCTATATAGGTAGAGTAAACCAGAAGGTAGCACCATTACCTGGACTACTGATCACCCCAATCTTGCCGCCATGAGCCGTAATAATTTGCCGACAGATGTAGAGTCCTAAGCCTAAACCGAGTGATTGACGATTATTAGGGCCACGCATATAGAGTTCAAATAAGTGATCGCACTGGTGTTGTGTCATCCCTACACCATCATCTTGAACAGTGCAACGGATTTGGTTGTTGAGATGTTCTCCGACAACAGCATCCAAAGTCAAATTTACCCCTGGTCGATTATAACGCAGTGCATTTAAAAGTAAATTTTCATACACTCGCCGCAGATGGAGTGCATCGGCATTTACAGGGGGTAAATCAATGGAAATCGTATATGTTACCGTGGCGTTTGCTTGCTGGATAAAGGGTTGTAAGTCGGTAATCACAGATTTCACTAAATCATGCAGTTTCACTCTTTGGTGATGTAGTACAATTCCATGAACTTCGGTTTCGTGTGCCTCTAACAGTGAGTTAATTAAAGCGACTTGTCTATCGCCACTTTCAATTATTTGTTGGAGTAATTCTTGGGGAATCTGTGCAGTGTGTTGTTCAGGATGCCAAAAAGTTTTTAAAGTCATCACCATACCGATTACAGGATTGCGTAAATCATGAGATACCGCATGGAGAAAAACCCGTAGTTGTTGACGTAATTCAAATTCCCGTTGTAGGGAGCGCTCATATAAAAATACACCAACATCAGCGACCAAACAAATCAACATTGTATAAAATATGCCCAAGACATAGCTAGCAGGGACAATCACATTTGGATCACGCCAACCAAAGAGTAGGGCGATCGCAAAATAGCCAATCACAGTTACTTGCGATAGCAGATGCGATCGCCAATTTACAGGAATCAAAATGGCTTGAATTGCATAAAACAACATCCACGCACCTCCATCAAAACTAGCTTGTCCTCGCACAGTGGCGATAATTTGAGACGGCATCAGCACCAATCCACTCAACAACAGAAACATTCTTTCTGGAGACTTGGAGAATACGCGAGATTTAGCTAATAACAAGCCCATACCAACACTTAAAATTTGAGTAACGGCAACTTCCAAATACTGGCGTATCCGGACTGCATCAAATGCTAGTTTGGGGTCGCCTGAAGCATTCAAGCTAGGAATTATCAGGGTGAGATTCAAAGTTGTCGCCATTACCGAAATAATGAGAATAACCCATGCAAGTAAAAGAATTCGACTAGAAAGAAATTGCTGTCGCCACCCCAAAAATTCTGACGAAATAATTACGTAATTAGGTTTAATTTGGCTTTTGAGCCGATTAATAAATCTAATTACAAATATTTTTATTGGTAACAATGTAAGGATACTTTTCATTATGTAGTTGAATGTAACTGGAGTTATTTATACCAAGTTGCAGTCAAAAATAGTAACTTGGGCTGGGAGTAGGGAGTGGGTACTAGGAATATTTTGAGCGCAACTTAGTATGAAAATTCTGAAAATTCATTTAATGCACTATTACAAGATGTTTTTAGATTGTTTTTTCTAAGAGATATAACAAACTTGATTGTATAAATTACAAAGCCTTATTCGCTCCACCCAAATGGACTAACAGGTTAACTCACCCAACCGATTCATCCAATCGGGTGAGTTAACCGAGTGAATCAATCGTGGGAAGTTTTAATTAGATGCCTGACTTTATGATTCGGTCATGACATGAAAACAGGCGTTGAGAGCTTTATGAACATTCTATTTATTCATCGTCAATTCAAGCTAGACCTTTCTTGGCTGAAGCAGAATATTACTCCTAGATTGGATGACAAAAATCTTCATCAGTATGAGACTTGGGTTGAACGAAATCAAGTTATTCAGTATTTGCGTCAGGTTGAAGCTAATTATTTTCCGGAACGTAAAACTTTTTGGTAAGGGATGAACAAATATACATCGCTTGGGTTTAGGACATTGGTTGGCACTAGATAATCCCTAAAAAAATAAAATCCCCCGGAGGTAGAGGAAGTGCGCCAGCAAACTAAGGCTCGCAAATTACTGAAATTAAGTGGTTGGTTGGCGATCGCAGGTTTAGCTTTATATATATGTGCCAAGTTCGTTATACCATCACTGTTCCCATACTGGGGCGTTGGACTTGTGGGTGTACTAGGTACTTGGGCGGCAACCAGTACGTGGGTGCTACTCGCTAATAGGCCGAGGACTATCCGCCTGTTGGTAGTGATTGTATTCATCACAGCGAGTCTAGTAGGTGGGATTCTTCCTTGGGGTGGTTTAGCTGGGTTTCTGCTGATCCTCATGGCATTCTTAGTTCTTGTTGGCATAACCTTACTGCTTGTGTTTCTCAGCCTGGGACAAAAACAATCAGTCATAGAGTTACTGCTGTTAGGTTATGTACCCATACTGGCAGGTGTAATCATGCTGGCGATCGCCAACTTAATTAGATTTGCACCTCCAGCCCTATCAATTCAAGCTCATAGTCCGAGTGACGAACTGCGCTATATGTTCGAGACAGATCAGCAGGATCGGCTAACAAGTCGTATGATTTTCGATTCCAGTCGGGATCAGGCAAGGCTCAAGCGGACACTCTCCCTAGATCGTCAAGGACTGATCACCAAACCAGAGGCTCAATACTATGCGGCACTGATATTACAGCATGGTACTTGCCCTGAGCATTTCCGCCGCGCATATCAACTTGCTCATGGTGCTACCAAAGCAGGGATTCCTCAAGCAGAGTGGCTGTCCCACGCCTCTTATGATCGTTGGATGATATCAGAAGGCCAGCCACAAAAGTACAACACGCAATTACTTTTGTTTCAAAAATCAACCTGCAACACGTAATTTTATTGCTTGAGCAACACCCAATTGGAGTCAGTGGGTGTAGGAGTTTATTACGCAGGTAAACGAGATTCAACATTTCTGATAAACTACGGGCAGTTACCTCATCACTAAGGAATGTGCTGACTCTTAGCGTGTAGGTCACACAAACTTTCGGAACTCTACCAAATGCTTTTCGTAAAATAAAATTATCTTCCACTTAAGAAAGCAACATGGTTATCCCAGAACTTGAACAGCAACTTCTTCAACTTGACCCCAACGATAAACTGTATATCATCCAACTTCTGGCACAAAGCCTGACTACACAAAAAAACAATACCCACCCAGAGCAACTAAGCAAACTAAGAGAATCTCCCGAAGCTGAACTCACTGAAAAATTAGACCTTACCCGATTACTAAACACTCTTATTGAGTCCATACAACCACAAACCCCAACCGAAATAAGAGAATATCCCCAGCCTCAATTCTATGGATGTATCCAAGATGAAACATTCCTCCGCCATCCCCAAGGACAACAACCAGAACGCGAACCAATCTTGTGAAATTCCTGCTCGATACTAACACCTGCATTATCTATATGCGTGGTAAAAATACCACCTTAAAGCAGAAACTAGAATCTACTCTCACTAGCGATATTGCCGTTTGCTCAATCGTCAAAGCTGAACTATTTTATGGCGCAATCAAAAGTGCCAACAGAGAACGTAATCTTACTTTACAGCAAGAATTTTTAGCTCAATTTATATCACTACCATTTGACGATTTAGCAGCAATGACATTTGGAACAATTCGCTCTCAACTAGAAATATTAGGCACTCCAATTGGCGCGTATGATTTACAAATTGCCGCTATCGCCCTCTCCAATAACTTAACCCTCATCACCCATAACACTAGAGAATTCCAGCGTGTTAATAACTTGCTGATTGAAGATTGGGAGATAGATAGCTGACTACAAGAGAACTTGTATAGAAACTGGTGCAGACAGCGTATATACAAACAAAACCTGGCTTGAAAAAACTACTGCGATGGGCTACGCCCGACCATAGGTCATCGCCATTGTTAGGCATAAAAAGCAGCGGTGGTGATTTTTTAACTGGCGTAGTCCATCGTCTGCTGCACCAAAAGCCCAAGTATTAGCTATCAATTTTGATATCAAAGCCGGAAATTACATACTCAAGATAGCTAAATAACACCCATTAACTTCCGCAAAACGGATTTAGCTGTTCATGGATTGTAAACATTTATGCTCCCCCCCAGGGCAAACGCATCTTAATTTAAAGTGAAGGCAAATAATGCACTGGTAGATGAGTCAGTTCAATGATTTTCAGGATGAATACATTGATTGTTGAGCGAAT
>NZ_JACJRE010000102.1 GCF_014697075.1 Tolypothrix sp. FACHB-123
AAACTTAGGTGCTAACAAAGTTTCATCCCTTGATTTCCAGACTGCTCTCTAAACTAAACTGTTTAGTTTGCACTTGGTGACAGCTTCGCCAGCTCTTCCCCTATACAGGAACAAAAACTCCGTCAAGCTGCTGAAACAGCTAAGCAGGAGGCTGAGGTGGTTCAAGCAAGGTATCGTGCTATTATTGAAGACCAAACCGAGCTGATTTGCCGATTTCTACCAGATACCACCATTGTTTATGTCAATGAAGCCTACTGCCGCTTTTTTGGACTAAAGCAAGGGGCGTGAGTATCAATGGAACAGAAAACCGGGATAAGAAAATTGAGTTGAAAAACTAGAAAAAACCGCCACCATGTATATACATAGGTGAAAGGATTGAAAATGCGTCACTATTCTCGCCTTCCCATGTATATACATGATAGTTTTGTTACATAACTTAAGAACAGAAAACTGGGATAAGCTCTAAACTCTACAACAAATCATCAAATTCTTCACGAGCATCAGGGTCACGTAAGGGACGCAGATCTCCCTTCAAAATGGGTTCTGCCAACAAGAAATAATAACGCCCCAACATATTAATATGCTTGCGTCCCAACGGAGAGAGTCGGGCAATGTCTTCTCGATTTGTCGCTTGACCAAGAGAACTCAATTTATTGACTGCGGCATCCATATAGTAAGTATTCCACAGCACAATCACATTCACAACTAAACCCAACGCCCCCAATTGGTCTTCTTGACCCTCACGGTATCTTTGGTGGATTTCACCCCTTTGACCATGAAAAAGCTTTCGGGATAAACTGTGACGACTTTCACCACGGTTGATTTGAGTCAAAATACGACGGCGGTATGTCTCATCATCAATGTAGGATAGCAGATATAAAGTTTTGCTAATCCGTCCCAATTCACCAATAGCTTTGGCCAAAGTAGAAGGTTGATTACCCCGTTGCAAGGAACGCATTAAATCAGTTGCGTTAACCACTCCCAACTTCAGAGAACCAGCCACCCGCAACATATCATCCCAATTATTCGCAATCAGGTCAGTATTAATCTTGTTTTTCGTCAATCCATCCAGCGCACCATAGTGAGCAGAATTGTCGATGCGCCAAAACCGGGACTCACCAATATCTGCAAGTCTTGGGCTGAACCGATAACCAAGAAGCCAAAATAAACCAAACACGACATCGCTATAACCCGCAGTATCGGTCATGATCTCGACTGGCTGGAGAGGAGTCAATTGCTCTAACAAACCTGACAACAGGAACAGCGAATCACGCAAAGTACCAGGAATGACAATCCCGTGGAAGCCAGTGAACTGGTCGCTAGTAAAATTGTAATAAGTAATACCCTTGCCCACACCAAAATACTTGCTATTGGGTGCAGCATTAATAGTCCTCACAGGAACAGTAAAGCGTAACCCATCTGCCGATGCGACTTCTCCACCACCCCAGATTTGTGCTAGGGGAATGTGAGTTTGGGTATCAACCAATCGCGCATTAGCACGGACGAGAGTTTCTTGACGAAGATAATTTTGCTGCACCCAAGATAATCGTCCACGAGTTAATGCAGGTAATTCAGGACGTACCAGTGGTTCCAAACCAATATTGCAAGCTTGGGCTAGCAATACCGCGCAAATACTAATGTGCAAATCATCAACCCGACTGTTAGCCTGACTCAAATGGGTAAATTCTTTGGTAAACCCCGTCCGGGAATTAATTTCCAGCATTACTTCTGGCAGGTCAACATGAGGTAACATGGCCGCCACTTGCCTTTTGAGCGTTACCAAACTGGGTGGGTCAAGCAGTTTATCTAAAGGAGTTAATACTAAATTATCCTTTCCATCTTTTTGTTCAATGCGTATAGCAGTATTATTCTCAAAGTTAGCCGCAGTCCGCCGGTAAGCCTCATCCAATTCTTGTTTTAAGATAGACAGCGATGAATCAAAGGTAGGCTGCAAGTCTAAAGTCCGACATATACCCGCCCGTTGCGCTGACCATGCTTCATCACTTAGGAGTTTGGCACGGGGGTCACAGTAACGCTGACTTTTTACCACAAACACATCCCGGCGACGCAACGCTGACCTTAAGGATTGTAAGACACAGAAGGTATAAGCTTTACGGTCAATTGTGCCATTGGAAAGAATGCAATACCTTGTCCAACCTTTGGTAATCACCGAAAGTGGTGCAGCACTCATGTCGGGTCGATTTCGACCCTCAATAGAACGTAAAAATAACAGCCCCTCCAAGATATGCGCTGCATTCTCAGTAGAAGAAAACTCAATTTGAAACAGTAGTGAGGGCAGAAAGATACGGAGGGAGCGCCAACGAGACAGTAGCAAATCATAATACTCATCTTCTTCTGGGCGAGCCAATGACTTGACCTTAGCTACAGCCAGAGCCAATTGTGACTCAGTGACTTTAGCAAAGGCGGACATTCTGACATTGATATCCTCACATTCTGTGTCTATCAGCACTTCGACCGCCGACGCTAATTTAAGTGCGGCGGCATCTAAATCTTTTAGCGTCCGCAGGCGTTGTTGTTCCCCCTCCCGTTTAGATTTCGACAACAACCCTTTCACCAGTAAATCAAATAAGTCAATTACATCATCGGTTGCCGTATATTCTAGTAAATGGATAAATGCCAGCAGGGTGGCAATTCGCTTATTATCAGGCATCCGGGCAATGGCTGCCGAGCGAGAAGCGGCTCCAAGACGTGCTAAATATTTCACTCGTGTGGGTGGTATTCTCGATAAATCAATATCACTCATCCCAAACGAGCGTATTTCTGACAAACGATTAATCGCCGCTAACATTGATTTGGCGTTCACGCGAGTTGGAGAGTGACGTAAACGGTCGAGGGTTGAATAACGTGCTTTATCGGGTATAAGTAACAGTTTTTCAAGTGCGCCGACTTGTTGTTGACTGGGGAGCAAAGACAAAACCTTAAAAAGACGGTTGGCGGCTCGTTCACGTACTGATGCCACTAACCTTGCTAGAACGCTCACTCCTGGTAACAGTATTTTCTGTTCTGCCAATCGCGCTGTTGTTAGGTCAAACAAAACACTGGGCGATTCTGGGCTTAAAGTTGACCGTTGGTAGAGCCAACGCACCAGTTTCCAGTGTTCTGGTTGGGAGTGAAATTCTCGATAGCCATAGCGTTGTTTGATTAACGCTGTGTGCTCCCATTTGGTCTCGGAATTTCGGTATTGTTCTAAGCAACTTCCATCCAACTGACCCAATTGAGATGCCAGATAATCAACCACCAAGTCAGGAACGTCCGTTGGGTCAGTTAAAAAAGTTCCTAAAAAGCGGACGGTACATAACTGTAATGCCAAACCCAAGCGATTATGATTTCCCCGCCGTTTTTTAATCAGTTGTAGATCAAGATCATCCAAATAAAAATACTTTGCCAGTTGTTGGGGCGATGGTTCACCGTTGTAACACCCATATCTTTTCTCTTGTTCATCACTTAAAAATTCAACTGGCATCTAGGGAAGGATTTTTTCACAAATTTATTCAGTTTGCTTATAGGATTTGCCACAATGTGGACAAAATTTAAACTTGAGCGACACAATTGGTTCATGACAAGTCAAACATCTAGAACGCAATTGCGTACCGCAGGCAAAGCAATATTTTGACCGTAAAGAAGTCCACATTGGGTCAGGAGTTGTCCCCGGTGTCCAACATTTGGGACAAAATTTGAGCGAATTGATAACTTCAAGTGCTACTTTTTTGACAACAACATCTAAATATTCTTGAGGAATACCTAACGCCGCAGCTAAACCAGATTTTGCTTTTTGATTGAGTCGTGATGTTCCTCCTGCTTCAATTTTGCGGATAGTCTGAACATGGATTCCCGCTTTTGTACTTAACTCCAACTGAGTTAAAGATAGAGAGTTACGGATTCGTTGAATGTAACCACCCAACGTCTCTGTTGGTTGAGGAGCTGCATCGGTCACAGATACATTCATAAAAATATATCTAGTTCGCTACCTATTAATATTAAGTTAATATTTGTCCATGAGTTCAATAATTTAAGTTGCTCAGGTAAAAATGAGTGTTAATTTAGCATCATTAGTCACTCAGTTTTTAGAGCGTCATGGACTGGCTGACTCTACGATTCGCTCTTACGAATCAACTTTAATGCCTTTGCTCCATCTGTACGGTAGTTGGTCACTATCCATTCTTGACCGAGAAATTTTGGTTGAATACCTCAATGATTTAAATAACGTATCATATATCACTCATCATCGCCATCAAGCTGTAATTACAGCCTTATTTAACTTTGCTGTTGAGTGCCGTTATATCAAATCAAACCCCATTTCTCATCTCAAACGGCGTAAACCAAATCCACATATAGGAGAGCATAATTCCGATAATGTTGTGCGATATCTGACACCAAATCAATTAAGTATTCTTGACCAAGCTATTAAAAAAGATGCTAGACTTTCTGCTCTGGTGCATTTACTATATAGCAGTGGAGCCAGAATAGCAGAGATACTGGCTTTGGATTTATCAGATATTGATTTTACTGCTCGTAAGTTTCAAGTTATCGGTAAGGGTAATAAGCAAAGATGGTGTTTCTACAATGAAGACACTGAATTTTGTTTGAATAATTACATCAAATACTACCGTCATCCGAATGTAAATGCTTTATTTACGGCTCAAAAACCAAATCAAGAGTACGTATCTCGTCTTTCTTATGCAACAGCTTACTCTACACTAAAGAACGCAGTTAAAAATATTCCAGAGTTAGAGGATGTTGGTTTTCACCATCTGAGACACACCTTTGCATCCCTTAGGGTAGGAATTATGGGAATTGAGGAACTTCGTGCTTTGATGGGACATGAAAAAATTCAAACTACTCTTCGCTACTCTAAAGTTACTTCACAACGGGCGCAAGAAGTAGCACTTTATGCTTTTGAAAAAATCCCATCTTTAGGGCAATAACTTATCAGTATACATTTAATTTGTATATTACTGCGTCATGATAATTATCATAATTAAAAACTTATCAAGAGAATAGACAATACTCTTGATTGCCAAAATATGGCTTGACAGCAAATTTAGTAAAAAATTACACTCTATTTCTAAATAACCTAGAGATAGCACTTAATATAACTCGCCACCGCGAGCGAAAATTTCTATGACTTCACTTCTGGTTACTTGATTTTTATCGGCTATTTCTAACAGCTTCTCCCATGCTTCATCGGTTAAGCGAATTGATCTTAACCGTTTGGGGGAATCTCCATAATCAGTTTCAAATTTACCATCTGGTGTACGGGGTCGTCTTTGAGATTTTTGTCTAGTGCCTGAATATTGATCCATTGTCCTAAGTTATACATGATGTCTTACTATATCATGTATATACATGGC
The DNA here is from genome assembly GCF_014697075.1 of Tolypothrix sp. FACHB-123. GTDB lineage: Bacteria > Cyanobacteriota > Cyanobacteriia > Cyanobacteriales > Nostocaceae > Aulosira. The sequence goes on from NZ_JACJRE010000102.1 coordinate 5,373, forward strand.
TGAATGGCTGATTTTTCAAGATTTTTTTTCTTATCCCGGTTTTCTGTTCCGTTGCTACTCACGCCCCTTTTTTGGCTATATCTTATTATATTAATCACCTAGACAGCAAAAGGCTAAATAATCTTGAAAAGCAATCACTCAAAGCCAAAATTAAAATCTTTATTATGGCTAAAGCGACTTTTACTTTTGGCTGTTTGGCTTAGTGCTTTGATACTTTTAATAATTACCTTATTTTTTTCCACCCCTATTGCTAACTGGCTTTCAAATTTAGCTTTTATCAAAATTCTTGATGCTCTTAGTAAACTGGGAGTGCTGATAGGTGTAACGGTTTTTTTACTTGAACTCCCAAAACGAGAAGAAAGAATTCTTGCTGAAAGACAGAGGTCACATTTCGAGTATTGGAAAGCAATCGATGCGGCGGCGGCTTCTGGTACAGTTACTAGCTATGCTAGAAAAATTGCTCTGGAAGAATTAGCCAGTGATGGTGTTTCTCTGCGAAATATAGATGTTCAAAATGCTGATTTAAAACTTATTGACTTAACTGGAGCAGATTTAGTAGGAGCTAATCTCACTGGGGTTGATTTTACTGGTGCAATGCTTGATGAAGCTAATCTCAGTAAAGCTAAACTTTATAGAGCTAGACTTTATGGTACTTCTCTTCTAAAAGCTAAATTGGAAAGTACCGACCTCAGAGAAGTTTTATACGATGAAGACACCAAGTTCCCAATAGGTTTCAACGCAGCAGCAGCAGGATCACACTTAATTGCTCCTCATGTTTCTCTTCAACAAGTTAAACTCTCAAAAGCGATTCTTTGGGGCGTTAATCTTGAAGAAGCTAATCTTGAGGAATCTGATTTTACAGAGGCTAGTTTTCGCGGAGCAATCCTTAAAAATGCCAACTTTCAAAGAGCAAATTTGAAAGGAGCAAAGTTTGGAAATGCTAACCTTGAAGGAGCAAAACTTAAGAACGCCAATATAGAAGGAGCTAATTTTTGGAACACTAAAGGTTTAACTATAGAACAAGTTAAATCTGCCCAAAATTGGGAAACAGCAGAGTACAGTAATAATTTCTGTGAACAGTTAGGTTTATCTCCTCGTTAATGCCATGACAACCAATTTACCTATGAAATTGTCACACTTGCCCAACAGTTTACCATTGGATGGTGCTGTCCGCATCGAGCTAGTAGAAGGAGTGCCAATATTTCGAGCTTCCAGCTTAGTACAGGGCCGAATTGAAACATTATTAATTAAGCAAAAAGAATCTGCACTTACTTTAGAGGAAGAGAAAGAATTAGATGAATATGAAGAATTAGACGATTATCTGAGTTTGGTAAATCGGATGATCAGAAATTCATCGCTAACTCAAAACCAGAGTGAATTATAGGGAATTAGAGATTTGTCTGCGAATCGTTACATTAGTGAAGCTACTCAAAATCAAGTACGACAACGAGCCAAATTTCTATGCGAATACTGTCACGCATCGGAACAGTGGCAATATGTTTCCTTCACTGTAGACCATGTAATTCCTCTTACTAAAGGTGGTGCTAATTCAATTGATAATTTAGCTTTGGCTTGTTTTCATTGCAATCGCCAAAAATCCGATAAACTTAAAGCCTTTGATGAACAGTCATTAGCAGAAGTACCTTTATTTAATCCTCGCACTGATAGTTGGCAACAACACTTTATTTGGTCAACAGATACACTCTTGATTATCGGCTTGACAGCAACAGGACGCGCCACAGTCGCAGAATTAGCATTCAACCGAGCCAGAATAATTAATATTCGTGCTGCTGATAGAGAAATTGGAAGGCATCCACCACCTGATGACCCAATTCAAAGCTGAAAATTTAAAACGGCTCAGACCATCGCTTAACCAAAACTTCCCCAGAACTCCTATCAGGGCTAACGTGCAAATATTTACTCGTAGTATCCAAGCTTGTATGCCCTAAAGTAGCCTGCACCAAATGCACTGGAACACCTTCATCTAAAGCATGGGTAGCATGACTGTGCCTAAACCAGTGCGCTGAAACATTCATGGCATTCTCTAATTCTGCCGCCGCCGCCGCCCGTTTCACCACCCGGTCAATATGAGAAGGGGCTAAGGGTCTACCCTTAGCACTGGCAAACACTGGCGCATCTTTCAACGCCTCACCGCGCAGTGACATTAAGGAGAGCCATAGCTCCTGGGGTACATGGACTCTACGAGTACGCCCACCCTTGCCATAAACATTAATCTGCCCACCGCCCCCACGAGAAGAGATCGCATCTTTCCACCTCAACCCGCACAACTCAGACACCCGAATCCCAGTTAAATACAAAGTCTTTAAAATTAACCGATTGCGCTTGTCAGTCGTCGCCGCAATCATCGCATCTACATCCTCCGGTGTCAGAATACGCTCCACCAAAGTATCTTTCGGCTTGGGCAACTTGAACTGCTTGGGAATCGGGCTGCGAGAAATCGGCGGTTTCTCCAAACTGGTCACATAGGAAAAAAACGCCTTAAGGATATTGAGATGTTTAACCTTAGTCGTGTCCGCTTCCTGAAGCGAATCTAACCATTCCCGGACATGGCGGATCTGAATGTCGGCGATGCCGAAGGCGGGCGAAGCCATCGCTTCCACCGATGTAAAACTTAGAAACTTGTGAATGGTATTTTGATAAGAAGCCCTAGTTTTACCGTGATGCACGTCCAACCACTCTTCTACCAACTCTCTCAGCGTTCTCATACAGGGGATGGGTGTGTGATGAGTAGAAACCTACTATTACACTTCATTATCCCTGGAAAGGTTATTCTTTCGTCAGTGACTCCACACACTTAATTCAGACTTATCAATCGTACTGCCCACAACCCTCATAATCTCGTTGATTGATAAGTTTTACTTAAGTCGCTGGCTGAGTGTGCTGGATACACTATAAAAGCCGGATGTAATACCAAATTTAGGAGCAATTGATATCAATTGACCGAAAAGTGATAGCAACGCTGCCCAGTACCCCCAGTCCAAGATTTTCACCCCTAGTAAACCAGAAACGGCAGTCTACACTAGCTTCTATACTATGTCTATACGAAAACCAATCCGCGAACCGGACAGCTTCTTTACCCACGCAACAAATTTCTTAACCACCGAATCGCCTCACTTGTTGTTTGCTCATTTGCAATTTGAAGGCATTGCTGCACAATTTCTCTTACGTTAGGAAAATAGCTGCTTTCTGTAATTACGTAGTTTTCAGCCTGCAATCTATAAACTAATAGCTGCTTATTCTTTAATAGCCAAACCTCTGGCACTTTATAAGGGAGATAGTCATTAATATCGGTATAACTAGTAACATCTGCCTCAATCACTAAATCTGGTGGAGGGTCACTCTGCCAGTCGATACAGCTTTTACCTACTACGGATCTCCAATTTTCAATGTAAAAGCAAAAGTCAGGCTCAATGCCGCTGACTTCTGGCAAACTCATGGTAATGGGCGTAAATGAATCGTATCTTTGCTCTAAATGATCCAGCAACACCTTTGCAATATCTGCCAGCAAGCTCGCATCTCTTCCATGCTCTGGTAGCGGTGCCATTAGCCAAATCTTTCCAGGTCGATACTTGAGCCGAGGGAAGGCGCGATCTCCAAGTTGCTGACTCAGTACTTGATAGTCTTGCCAAGATCCCAACATCCTAACAACTGTGCCTGGTGGCAACTCGATTCTTTCAGGTGTAATTACAGTGTGCATATTCGCCTGCTTTAAAACTCCAGCTACACCAAAATTGTTGACTGTTTTTGATGACCCTCTGTTACGCGCTCTCCTGTGCAGCAAGCCGAACAGCTTCTACATCAATATTGAGTTGTTGAGCAATCTGTTCTACACTCATCCCTGTTTTTAGTAACAGTGGCACATCCGCTTTCAATATTTTTTCTTGACCCTCAGCTTTCGCTTCCCGATAAACCTTCGTTTCCTCTAAACTTAGTACAAGTCACCGCAAAAAAGGGTTGGAAATAGAGGAGGATATTTTTTTTAGGGTGGCATAAAAATCAGAAATGCAAGGACGTATCTCAAGTATCCAGGCTGAAATGACTGGTGAGCAGCAGGATGTACTAAACATTATATCAGTTTTATTTCGGCTATTTTCACCTTACTACCTGTCCCTTTTCTTATCCCGAATTCAGGTTTTTATATGTAAACAAATTAAAAATTTAATGTAGCAGTGATTGAATCTGTATAATTTCCAACTTTGACATTTTGTCTAGCAGGAATAATGCCATAAATCGTGACAGTGCCAGAGAGGTTAGAACTTGTATAGTGTTGACTATTAGTTCCATTTCCCCAAATAAATTGTCCACCCGCATCTAAATATAAATTATAATTAATTGCATCATTAATACTTCTTAATTCACGTGCATTATAAGCAGCAGAATTACCTGTGCTGAGGTCAATAGTTATTAAAGTAGGTGTGGGACTGGCTAAAGAACAATCATAAGTTATGGTACCAGTAGAAGTAGTGGAGGTATTGCTAAAAACATCATAAGAACCAAAAATGACGCTAGTAGAACTAAAAGAACATTGACATAAAGCTGGACTAATCAATAAATTGCTAGTTATTATTGTTCCTGATATTAATAATAATTTTTGCCCCTTCATTAATTGCCTCTTATTTTTTTAGTAATAAGCATTTTAACTGCCCTAAATTCACTATTAATTGTTCAGACTGAGGAATATTTACTTGAAAATTACAAGTACCTTGAGCATATTCCACCTGAGCTGTGTAGCTTCCAGGCGAAATATTATCTTCTAAATAAAAATTACCTTCACTACCAATAGGAGAAATTATTGGTTTACTAGTGGTATTCACAGTTAATTGACCATAAGCTGGAATTTCTGTTTTTCCTGATGATTCTATAGCAATAGTCCCAATAAAACTCTGAAGACGTTGAACATAAAAGCGCACTATAGCCCCTCCTCTTAAAGGAGGAGCAATGACTTGATCGTTAGCACCAATCTTATAATTAAGAGGAATATCTTCATCTTGCATTTTGATATTATTGCCATAGTATGGAAGTAAGTCTGGTATTAACAAATTTCCGTTCCGGTCAGTCCTTCCCATTTCTTGGTTACTAACATAACCACGTACTCCTTCCACTCCAGGAACTTGCAAGAGGGCAAAACTCTGTGTTACAGGCCGGGTAAAGAAAATATTGTTGCCAATGGCTACAATACTCCCAGATGCGTTCAGTGTAGTTGCTTCTCCTCCCTTGTTATTGCGATCATAGTTTAATTCATATATACCGAAAGGCGCTCGATAGGTAAAACGCGCATTACCAGGAACTTCTGCTTCACTTGGGGTTAACTGAAGACGGTAACCAAAACCCTCCGCAACAGGAGTAGATTTTTGCACAGATAGGGTAGTGGTAGCCTGTTTGTCGTTAATTTGTTCGCTTAAACCAGTACTAGTATCACCGAGATAATAATTAAATCCAATAAATATTTCGTTGTTGGTAGATTCTAAATCTTGAGAACTATGACTAACATTAATAGATAAATTGGTGCGAGCGCTCAATTGAATTGTGCTGTAGAGAGAAAGGCGATCTCTGTGTCCTCTATCGCGTAAATCAGCAGCAGCATATTGTAAACCTACACTCAGACCCCGTGCCAAATTGGAAGAAACAAAAGCATTGTACTCTAAGTTTGGTCTATCATCTGCCGCTTTGAGACTCAAATTTGCATATTGATCGCTGAATAGACGTACAGAACCTCCAAATCCTACACTTCTACTAGAATAGCTATAGGCTAATGATGCTGCTGTACCCGTATTTCCTGATTCATTACTAGCAGCTAAAGATAATTCAACAGCACCAAAAGGTAATGCAGTTGTTAAAGTAGTACCACCACTGATTAAATCAGAAGACGCTTCCAAACGTCCACCAATTGTTAGAGAATCAGTTATACCTTGAGTATATCGACCCAAAAAAACAGAGGAACCGTAATTAAAGCTATCAGAATCCAAATTATCTCTGCGAAAACCTAGATTAAAACTATAGTCAGATAGTCCTGGTTTGAGTAGTCCTGTAGAAAAATAAAATGGTGAATTAATTACTTGTTCTTTACCAAAAGCATCACGAATTACTACTTTGGTTGAGCCATTACCTACAGGTAGCACCAGATTATTTAATTCAAACTTCCCTGGAGGTAAATCTCTTTGGCTAACCCTTTGTCCATTTACTAATACTTCTACTGTAGAAGGAGTAATAACAGCACCAGATAATCCAAATGTTGGTTGACGATTAAAATAAGGATTGAGGTTGAATTCTTTGGATACACTCACACCTCCTAAAAATAGTGATCCTCCTAAATTACCAGAATTAACAAAAGAGTCACCAACTACCCATCGAGTCAAATTTTTAGGATTATTGATAGTAAAATTGGTTAATCCTCTGACAATATTACCGTCTACTTTTCGAGAGAAACTACTATATAATAAATTACCATTGAGGCTGAGTCCAGACTCTCCAAAAAATGTATAACTATTTAACTTTGCTTCATCCAAAGGTATATTGAAAGCATAGTTGAGAAAAGCACTGGTATCTTGACTGTAAACTATATTTTTTGGTAAAGTATTTCCTAGGTTAAGTGAAGTAGTTCCTAGTAATTGAGGTTCGGCTGTTATCCTCAAACTTAAAGATTTTTCGTCAAATTTGTAGGTAATACTAGAATTTAGAGAGCCGAGAGAAACATAAATTTCATTATTAATCGTTTCTTGAACACCAGCAAAATTTTGTAATCCTGCTTTTTCCAGATCCAAACGACGAATTAGAACATCTTTGTCACGTAAAATAACAAAAACTTCCCCTTGAGAAACATCATTGAGCGTTAGTTCTAGTATTGCCTTTTGCTCTTGTACTGCCCATACAGGACAGATCATCAAACTAGATATTAAAAAAAATACCCAGAACAACAAATTTAATAAATGTCGTCCTTTGAAAAATATTGAACCCATTGTTGAAAAAACTGAAATAGATAATTATTTAGGGTTTTTACAAGCCCCTTGAGGTATGTCAAGCTTTTCTGTTAAAACTTTTTGTTCAGTTTTTACCTCTATTAATAAGGTTTGAGTTTTGCTACAATCCACTTGAGGAATATGGAGTTCGTAAGGTTGGGATATACTAGGGAGAATATACCAACCATTTCGTTCCTTATTAAATACAGTCTTACCTGTTATATCTGTGCCTTTAACTCTAATTGTTTGAGCAATCAAATGAGTGTTGCCTATATTCTTTACATTAAAAGATAAGCGACTGTAATTAATATTTACATTATCGATTCTGCCATCTATAACTTGTTGATTTGGTTGTAAAAAAATAGGAAGTCCCATTTTTGTTAAAATTTTAATTCCTGGGTTATTTAGATTAGGTGTTTTTAGTGGTGGAAGCTCTTCTACAAAAATACGGTAAGCTTTTTCAACTGTACTTACAGGCGTTAGAGTTCCCACTCTTATACGGCGTTCTTCCCCAGGATTTAAGGAAAGTAAGCCCGGAAACACAACTATGTCTTCTGTTGCAGTGAGTTGCATTTCACCTTGAGTATCTTGACTCCAAGCATAAGTTTTTATTTGAAAGCGTAAAGTCTCATCACTGGTATTACGTATAGTGAGAACTTGATTAGAAACTTGACTAGATAAAGAAACTTTGACAGGACTTACTTGAAAATTGCTACCCCAAGCTTGTTTCCCTGGAATTATTCCTAGTCCAGCTAGTAAAGCCAAAACTACTAAACTAGCTCTTTTATGATGATAAAAATACATAAATTTAGTTTTGAGATAATTCGATTTTTACTAATTAATTTCTAAATTGAAAATGTGGGCGGATTATTCCACCCAACATAAACAATTGATTCTCATAAATGAGAAGACTTAGTGCTAAAGTTAAGAAACAGTAAACCAATACTGCTCTTACAAGCACTAAAAAACTTCTGGCTAAAAAGTGACAGTAGCCGTAACTGTATCAGTGTAAGCACCTGCGGAAGCATTTTGTCCAGCAGGGATAGAACCGTAAATAATGGTATTTAGAGCTGCACCTGTACCAGTACTCGAAACACCTGTTCCTGCGGTATTTCCCCAAACAGTTGTCCTGTTAGAATCTTGATACAAACTATAGGACAAGTTGTTTCCACCACCATCACTCAGACGACGTAAAGGCGCGGCATCAGTAGAGCCTGCGTCAGCATTGCTACCTTGACCCAAGGTAATGCTAGCGGAAGCACCATTAGTACAAGTTGTTTCGACGCTGCCAGTACCGTCTAAAGCACTGCTGGCATGAGCATTTACTGGGTCATAAGCGCCAAAGGCGAGAGCAGAAGTAGAAATAGTACAGTTAGCTGTAACTGAAGCTGAAACATTCAAGTTAGAACTTGCTGTACCAGCCATTGCAGTCATGGGAATAGCAACAGACGCAAAAACTGAACCAGTAACGAGTAGTGCAGACGCTAGAGTAAAACGACGTACCATAGTAAATGCCTCTGAATTTGTTGAAGTGTAATTTTTGTTAGTGAGAGTCTGGATGACAAACTGAGTTTCTACCTTGGCATTGAAAGCAAATGTAATAAATTATTCTAATCATCTACAAAGTAATGCTGAATATTTAGTACAAATTAATCATTTTGAATTTCTTCAATGCGTTGCAAAAGCTGGATTTCTCTTGTTTTAGCAAAATTTTGTTTTTTTTGCTTGTAACTTATGTTACGAAATATAGGCTAAAAAAAATAACAGTAATTTTTCTGGTTTTTAATTTAACCTTTATTGCGTATTAACACGTTCTTATGCGATTTTATGAGTAACAAAAAGCACATTATTTTGAGTCAAACATCACCGAACAATCTCTAAAACTCCACTAATTCTGATTTCACAGTCATAGTGGAAATTTGCAGTTTAGTGAACTAGGGGTATTGCAACGATGCATAAAAAATTCTGCCATATCGCGTGAAGCAGTTACACAGAGAGAGTTATAACCATATTCAGTCCGTCCAAAAAGATTCAAACCTTTGTGGAGACATTTGCGTGTAGCGCACCGTATGGTGAATATTTGGTCTATAAACCGTCTTGCCTTAACCACTTTCTCAAGTGACATTCTCCCATATAAACAGCGTTTAAATATTTGGTAATAAATAGAGTCCGGTTCCACTAAATTATTGAATTATCAGGTACAAACTGTGATAATTTACTAAAATATAACCCTTAAGTTACTTAACATAAATTTTCTCCTTATTAACTTTAAAGTTGCCCTTACATATCAGCAATTAAGCATCAAAACAAATCAGCTTACCGTTGAAATAGTTGTAAATATCCTCTGGGTTAAACCAGTTTGGCAGTGTGCGATCTGCATCTTTTAATTCCTCACCATTGTCATCAAGCAAGCCACGAACAATCTTGGCTCTTGGCAGCGGTGTTTTACCGTTAGCTGAGAATTTTTGAATGAGAATTGTACCCGCCTCTCTCATTGCTTGTGTCTTTTCTGGATAGCTGGAATTCGTGTCATTGTGAGTAATGCCAGTAACATAAACTTTTGCTTTCCTAGTGTCTGTCAAATGCAGTTTATAAAACTTTTCTGCGGGTTCACCAATCAACGATTTCAGGTTGGTGTACTCATCAATCAGTACTTGTTCAGGCGTTATCTGGACAGATTGCTCTAAATCATTTTTACCTTTAATTCTTAATAGCCAATGCTCACAGAGAGTATCAAGTGCAGTGCTGATATCTGGCTCTGACTCGGCAATGTTTTGAGTCTCGAGATATCGCCATGCTTTTGAATTATCCCCAGTCGCGTGACGGTCAATTAAGTAGTAGATGGGAATTCCTAAACAATGCTTTCTTACAAGAGCTATAGCCGCACTCGTGTAAGTTTTACCTGACCCCTGACGACCGATTAACCACAGGGGGGTTAGGTTGTCGATAATCTTCCATAACCAGCCGTCCTCATGAGCTTTGAGGGCTTGTATGAGTTCATTTGCTCGTTGCTGGTCAACAGATTGATTGCTGTTACTGTCTGCACTCACATCCTTAGTTTTGCCTTCAATGTTGCTGCGTTCCTGTTCAGCTTTAGCTTTATCTCGGAGATTAAGAGCAACGGTTTTATCAGCTACTGAGTCAGCAACTGTAAACTGTTTTTTAGTATTATTAAATTGCAAATCTTCAAGCTCTGCTTGTCGTTGGTATTGTGTCCGTAACTCATCAAGTGAGATATAACTTTCTTCAACTAATTCATTGTCAGCGCGTCTGTCTATATCCTTTTTATGCTTGTCCTTAATACGCTCTGATTCATGTGACTGCAAATCGCGCTCAGTCCTAGTAACTAAGCCTTGGCGTTTAATAGTTGTCTTGAAATCTTCTAGGCGTTGAAAGCTTTCCGAATTGTCAATCTCATCTTTTGCAGCCCAGCAGTAATAACCCATCCAGACTAGAGCAGGTGCAGTTAAAAGCCATAAGCTAGTGTTAGCCGATGGCGCTAAATCTTTAACAATAAAAGCATCTTCGGGAAGTGAGACTAGCTCATTAAACTGTCGTGAGTTCCATACTTCTGTTAGTAATCTGTACTTAAAACGACAGTATTTATTATCGAGTGCTGATTGTGATTCTGCGGGATTATCATAATGCTTCATTGGGCGATTGTTAGCTGTTAGCGGACAAAATCGCACTTCAGTAAATTGATAAGGGCGTGGTGTTTGTCCATAGTAGTAGGCACTTGCTAGTCCTAAAAATACACCAATGAAAGCGCCCGTTTTTAACAATGATTGCGCTTTCATTTTTTGCTAATTGCGTAAACAACGCCGCCAGCTACTAATGCACCGACTACAAAAACAATAGTTTTGTCATCTGCTGGCAGACGGTTAAAGTCTTTTACAGTTGCTTTGATATTCTCGTAAGTCTGATGTGAACGCTGCAATGTGCCGTAGAAATCGCCTACAGCAGTCCACAGAATAAAGCATCCAAATATAGTTTGAAATATAAATTTGATAGCCTTGTCCATGTCCGTAAAAACCCATCCTTCTGGAGATTTGTTTACGGAGAACTCTAATAAATCCCGATTAACTATTTGATTAATTCCCAACACAATAGCGACCGCAGGTAGCAACCCAGACGAGCCTGTAGCTATTACTAAATACTTAGCCAAGCAATAGGAAGTTACACCCCAGCCACAGGACTCAATTCCTTTGAGAACAGCGCGACTGCGATTAAGCTTTTCAATTTCTTTAGCTTTGAATCTTCTAATAGCTTCTTGTTCATCCTGGGTAAATGCAGTGTCAGGAAAGTCTTGATAGAAGCGTGATTGTTCGGTGTCTCCGTCTTGCAGTGAGGTGTCAAGTTCATCTAACATTGTTATTACTGATATGATCATTTCCCCTACTGAGCGCTAACTTAGTAGGGGATTTTGCTATTTGAATTAATCGAAAATCGTAGAAACAGCAGTGCGGAACGCTTGGACTAGTTTGTTAGTCGTGAATGACTTACGAGGCACTAAATCAAGGTCTGCGCTTTCGCCATAAGTCAGCAGATGTTTGGCTTTCTCCATTTCATAAGCCCTATCAGCGTCTAATTGTGCCTTTACAGGTCGGGCTAACTGCCAGGGCAAACGCACCTTAAACTGGCACAATTAGGGTTGACGTTTAATTAAATATATGTGTTTCAATCCATGATTGATTTTGATCATCCATGATCCGTTCTC
>NZ_JACJRE010000103.1 GCF_014697075.1 Tolypothrix sp. FACHB-123
AAACTTAGGTGCTAACAAAGTTTCATCCCTTGATTTCCAGACTGCTCTCTAAACTAAACTGTTTAGTTTGCACTTGGTGACAGCTTCGCCAGCTCTTCCCCTAAGCTTGCTTCCAACTTGTTATCGAACCAACTGACACATCTAAAATTGTTTGAATTTCTTCATACTTATAGCCTTGATAAACTAGCTTCACTGCCAAAGCTTTTCTTACCTCACGAGCATCTGGGCGACTATCTATAAATTCTTGTAGTTCTGCGATCGCCATTTCTAGATGCTGGTTTATCATTGTTCGTTATTAGACAGATATCTCTGTCCGTATTATCTCGCAGTTTTTTTCAGAAATCAAATATGATTCCTATATTTAGCCTTTCGGCTTTGCTCAGGACTAATAATTATTGGGTCGAGCTAAGTTTTTAAACTTCGTAAACTGCGGATCGAATAAGAGTTTTACTGTACCTGTAGGGCCGTTACGGTGTTTAGCTACTATGACTTCAGCAATACCGCGATCGGGAGTGTCATTATTGTAATAATCATCGCGGTACAACATAATTACTAAATCCGCGTCTTGTTCAATCGAATTGTGAACAATAATATTATTGGCAACAAAGTTATGCAAACCCGGAACGGTGAGGTCAAAAACTTCTTCTTCTCCACTAAATTCAATTGAAACTATCTCATCCCAATAAACATCGTTCTTCTCTAAAAGACTTATTTTTGGTGATTTGGTAACTGTTGTTAATGTAGAATCTTTCTCTAAAATCAAATTCTGGGTTTTTAAATAATGACTAGGTAAAGTATGAGGTAAAGCTAGGCGATCGCTTATCGCTAAATTATCCAATCTACGCCAGCCATTAACAGTTAAAAATTTATGATTAGCTGTTGCACGAATTGTGCGTCCTAATCTTGTTTTTAAAGTAAATACAGGCTTCACTCCTGTAGAAAAGGCATGACTAACAATCGCCTTTTCTAGTTGCATAGTGTTTTCATTTAATGCCAAAACACTAAAACCAGATTTACCTACTAATTCCTTAATTGGTACTTGTAAACCAGTATCTGCTAATGTCACTAAACTATCACCAGATAAGCATCCCGATTCTCTTAAATCTGACAACATTGGACGCTTATTAGTACGTGCTTCTACTCCGCGACTTAACTGCGACAAAGCAATAACTGGAACCGATAATTCCCGCGCCAAACCTTTTAAAGAACGTGTAATTTTTGATAATTCTTGGACTCGGTTATCACCTGCGCCTTCCATTAATTGCAAGTAATCTATGACAATTAAACCCAAATTTATCCCTTGTTCTGCTTGCAATCTTCGCGCCTGACTGCGCATTTGGGTAACAGTAATATTTGGCGTATCATCAATAAAAAGGGGAATATCGGAAAGCTTACTAATAGCCAGACTTAAAGGTTCCCACTGTGCTTGACTTAGTCTTCCACTACGTAAATAACCGCTTTCAATTCCCGCTTCACTAGCTAATAGACGTTGTACCAGTTGTTCTTTAGACATTTCTAAACTAAAAACAGCAACTGGTAATTTTTTCATCTCAACAATATCACTACCTTTAACAGGAACTTCTGAATGAGCAATATATTGTGCGAGATTCATTGCAAAGCTAGTCTTTCCCATTGCAGGACGAGCAGCGACAATAATTAAATCAGAACGCTGAAAACCGCTAGTCATCGCATCTAAATCATAGAAACCACAGGGAATTCCTGGTAAGGAAATACCTTGATTTCGCTCTTCAATATCCTGAAAATTATTAATTAAGACATCAGAAATATGAATTAATCCTGACTGTACCTTTTCTTGAGTAACACCAAAAACTTTTTGTTCTGCTTGATCTAAAACTCTGGGTAAATCTTTATCAGTTTCATAACCTAGATGGACAATTTCATTACCAGCTTTAATTAATTGTCGCCGCATGTATTTATCCATGACTAATACGGCTAAGGCGTCAATGTTAACGGCTGAAACTGTGCGATCTACAAGGGTGGCTAATTTATTTCTCCCACCAATGCGGTTTAACATATTGTTATCAGCTAGCCAACTGGTAACTGAGAGTAAATCTGTAGGTTTACCTTGCGCGTGGAGTCGTGAGGCTGCTTGATAAATTTCTTTATGGGCGCTAATGTAAAAAGCTTCGGCAATTAAGCGATCGCTAACTCGACCAATCGCTTCTGAATCTAGCAAAATTCCCCCCAAAATCGCCTCTTCTGCTTCAATATTTTGGGGTGGAAGGCGTTCGCTACCATCGCCTTGAAAACTTAGTTCTTCAGCCATAAGCGATTTATAATTGCGATCGGGGGTTTAGCTATTAACCTTATAGTTTAAAATTTGCGGTCTCACACAGACTATATAATTCGTAATTATTCATTCGTAATTCGTAATTATTCAACGGATGAATATGGTAAATGGAAACGAATAAAAACATTTATTTATCCTAAATCCATGCATCAATTAAATTACCGACATCCTCAATTAATTAGCAATTACGAACTACGAATTACGAATTACGAATTATTTCTTTAGCTAGCCACAACTTGAATATCGAGTTGCGCGGTTACGTCGGAATGCAGCTTAATTTCAGCTTTGTAAGTACCAAGGTGGTTAATATCGGGTATTGTAATACCGCGACGATCCACTTCTTGATTTGTCGCTGCTTTAATTGCATCTGCAACATCTTGAGCAGTAACAGTACCGAAGATAGCTTCGTTTTCACCAACTTGCTTGGCAATTTGCAAGCTGCTAACTTTTTCCAGAGCGGCTTTTTGTTCTAAAGCTTGTTGTTTTAATTCTAATTGCCTTTGCAGTTCTTGTTCGCGACGGCGTTCTACTTGCTTAAGAATACCAGGAGTAGCATGAGTTCCTAATTTTTGAGGAATCAAATAATTACGAGCATAGCCTGGTGCTACATCCACTAAATCGCCTAATTTACCCAGTTTATAAACATCCTGAGTTAAAACTAACTGTACGCGCTTCGCCATTGTTTTTTCGTTTTCCTGTAGAATCTCATTAACTTGGGTTGCAGCCGGATAGCTAACAGATGTGTAGCTGTATCCCAAGTGGCTTGGCTTATATCCCAAAGCTTAAAGATCCTAGCGAATGGTAGGGTGCGATCGCAACTACTATTTGCCAAAAATATTGTGTTGGCTTAAAATGCTGCGATCGCTCGTTCTACCAAATCCAGTCCTTGAGCGACTACTGTATCGCGCCAAACCTTATCCGCAGGGACAAAAACCTCTTTTAATCGCTGACTTGTCCATTGTTTTGATGGGTGATTGGCTGGCGCAAAAAAATGCGCGCGGTTTTCTGCACGTAATGCTGCAACTACCTGAATAACTGAATAAGTACCAAATTCTGCTGTCAGATATCTATAGTTAGATTGGGGTAATTTTGCTTGACACCAATTCCCCAAACCGCCGCGAAATTTATAAGCTACCTTTCTAGTTTGATAAGGTTCCACATAATTTGCGCCGAATTTCTCTATTAACCACTGGGTAGACTCGGATTCTGGTGGATCTTCAATAAAAAGTTTATAGGTTGCTTTCTGACCCAATCCTGTATGTAAATCAACGTGAACTACATCTTTTGCTTCTCCCATCCACCGAGATAGATTTGCATCGAGAATGTGGTAAGTTTTTGCGGGAGCATGTCCGCCAAAAAATAAACCTTGGGGAAAATCGTATTGCCCGACTGGTAAGGTTTTTGTTAAAGAAGTAATACCATAACGGAGAATAATCGCGATCGCTTTCACTAAAAAAGGCTCAAGCCAAGATGGCGGTGAAGCAGGGTTAAAAAAAGCATTTAAATCGCCATACATTTGCGGACTACCCTTATATTCTTCACCGGGTAGCAAAAAATTACGATTTAAATCGATATTATCTTCATTCCAACGTCTCAACCAAGCAAAGCCGTAGGGATTCAAAGCATGTAATAGCAATAACGCCAAATCAGCAGATGGTTTCCAGGTTTTCAGGCGTTCCTCCAACAAAGCACATTGCACCGCCGAACCAAAAAACCCCTCTACCCCATGCAACCCACTGGAAACAACTACCAGCTTTTGCGCTTGAGGGTTTCCTAGGATAGCCATATCAATAGTTAATTCTTCCCCATCCGGCCCAGTTTTCTCTATAGAGTAGGCTTCTAAACCACACCCCAAAGCCAACCCCGCAGCACGAAACCGATTCCTTGCTGTCTTGTAGTCAGGAGAAAAGGCGTTGCTATAGTACATATCAGGGACTGGAAAAGGACAAGGAAGACAACTGACAACTAACTAAAATTTATCCTTCATTCCTCTAATCCGCGCAAAAGTCTGCACCGGCTCATTACTTTTCGTTGCTAATTGTAGTGATGGCTCCTCCCAGCGCAAAAAAGGATTGGTAAGTTTCTCCACTCCCAACAGTGAAGGAACAGTAGCTTCTCCCCGATTGCGGTAAGCTGTCACTTCCTCAAAGCGCTTTTGTAAATCGGTGTTGTCACCATCTACAGTCAGAGCAAATTTTAAATTACTCAATGTGTATTCATGAGCACACCACACATGAGTATTATCAGGTAGAGAGCGGAGCTTAGTTAAAGAGTTCACCATTTGTGCAGGTGTCCCTTCAAATAAACGACCGCAACCCCCTGCAAACAAGGTATCGCCGCAAAATAATTCCCCTGTTTCCCCAGCTATTTCTGGGGGAAAATAGTAAGCAATGTGAGCGCGGGTATGTCCAGGAACGAAGAAGACTTCAGCCACTCTCTGCGCAAACTGGACTTGAGAACCTTCTTCTAAAAAGATTTGTTGTCCGGGAATTCTCCCACGATCCTCGATTCCGCCATACACTGTCAACCCAGGGAATTTTTCCATTAGCTGCTGATTACCGCCTACATGGTCTTGATGATGGTGGGTGTTAAAAATTGCTACCAAATCAGCTTTTAGTTCAGCCAACTTCGTGAATACAGGTTCGGCTTCTGCTGGATCGACAACAGCAGCGATATTTTGAGTAGGATTGTACAACAAGAATATGTAGTTATCGGAAAGTGCTTCCAGACGAAAAACCTGCATAACTTCCAATTCCTCGGACTAATGACTAATAACTAATGACAGCTTTTAGGAATTTAGATGTGCATTAGCTCTAGGGAGTGTTTATACTTTGTTCATTGTAGCGGGAAAACCTATTAACTATCTCAACGCACAACCGTATTTACCCGTAATTGATAGTATATAACAATTATAAATGTTGTTATTAATCAGTACAATTTCTCTGGGAAGTAGTTAAAATGCGAAGTTAGAGTTAACTTATTCTTTTTGGGTTTATCCAACAAAGAATGTCGATCATCAGGAATCTGCAATATTTGCTCTATTTAGTAAAAATTTAATAAATATTAAATTTTTGGCTAGCTCCTTTTTACATATTTAAAGGCGAGCAAATATTGTCATGGTTTATTGCATCTGTAGGAGATTTATGAATTATCAGACATTGATGTACAAAACCGTCAGTAGTCAACCAGAAAGAGGAGTGCAGCAAATTGTCGATCGCATTCTTTCATCAGGGAGAATGAGCCGCCAGGATCATAGTTTACTTACCTCTACTGTTCTGGCTAATGGCAATATTAACGATGGAGACCGTCGCCTAATTAATCGTGTATTTGACCATGTGCAAACAGGTCAACTAAAGTTAATGGATTGGTAGTAGGTGATATTGCAATCAGGGTTACATATTAAGCCCAAACATATCTAACCAATAGATAATGCTTGTTCTTTAGATAACAAGCATTATCAATCAGTTAATAATATATTTATTATGTAAATCTTATACATGTTAGTAATATCTGCCAAGTCTGGACAATTGGGGAACAGATTGTTAACATTCGCTAATTTTATAGCTTTTTCTATTGAAAACAACTTGACGGTAATAAATCCAGCATTTGAAGAATATGCTGATTTTTTTGAGTCAACTAGTAAAGATTTTTTATGTCGATATCCGCCTCTTCGTTGCCCGATTTATGGTAATAAATTTTTACGCAAATGTTACTATAATTTCAATCGCCAATTAGCTGAAAGCGGTAAATTTAATACGCTATCAATTCAGCGCCAGCAAACATTTAATTGGCAAAATATGCAGATAATAAATGATTTAAATCTAAAGTCAATTAACTTCTTTCAAGGTTGGCTATTTCGAGATGGCTGGTTCGTAAATGATCTGCCACTTTTAGGTAAGCATAGAGCAAAAATTTGTGCTTACTTTCAGCCTTTATATCAATACAAAGTAAATGTTAGCAAGCTCATGTCTCAGGTACGGAGTCAGGCTGAAATAGTAATTGGAGTCCACATTCGTCATGGAGATTATCAACAACATCATAATGGTCAATATTTTTACTCTGTTGAAGAGTATGTCAAAGTCATGAAATTAGCACAAAATCTATTTCCTCATCAAAAAACAATCTTTTTAATTTGCTCAAATGAGCAACATGAAAAAAGTTATTTCCAAGAATTATCTTATGTATATGGTAATAATCACATAATTGAAGATATGTATGCTTTAGCTGAATGTGACTATATTATCGGCCCCCCTAGTAGCTATACAATGTGGGCTTCATATTATGGAGACACACCTATATATATGGTTAGAGATATAAATAAAAATTTTAAAATTCACGATTTTGTTCATTTTTATCAATGGAAAGGAGTCTACTATACCCATAAAGATTGGAGTAAAAATTTTTGGGAATGGACACATTAAGCCAAAGATACAAAATTATTCACGTATTACTTAATAAGTAAATTTATGGCAGTCACAAATAGAGGATTTATCACCATTCTAACAGGAATTTATTCATTTCAAGATTGTATTCATTTTTTAGCAGCAGTGAGGAAGTTTCACCAAGAACCAATAATTATTTTAATTGATAAAGTTCCTTTTATTCTTTATCCTCTGCTCAAAAGTTTCAAGAACGTAATTTTAAAGCCTGCACCTGCCAATAAAAATCCTGTTTTAGCTTCACGAGAGGCAAAATTAGCTCTATATGCCAATTCTGAATTTGCTCAAACTATTTATCTAGATTCTGATATTTGTTTATTATCAAACATTAATGATGTATTCGATGATTTAGAAAAGTATGATTTATTATTAACAGAAGACGTGCAACCAAAAATTATTAAAGCCACGAATTTATTACGGGGAAAACAAGCAGAAACTTTATCAGTAGTTTTGCCAACTTTACAAGCTGTGGGTTTACCACTTGAAGAAGATAGTATACAGTATAACGGTGGTTTTATCGCTTTTCGTAAAAGTGAAACAAGTCAAAAATTGTTTGCAGAATTTAGACAATTTTTTGAAATTGTTAAAAATAATCAAGAAAAATTACTGTTAAAAGACCAAGGTGCTTTTGCAGCTGCGATCGCATCTGTCAAACCAAAGCTGAAAGTACTACCACCAAACTACAATTATCTTAGTAAATGGCAAGATGCTTACAAAATTGATGGGGAAATTAAAGTGCTGCATTGTACTTATCCTTATCGACCTCAATATGCTAAAGATGTAACTCGTTCTTTATATACAAAAATAGTTGATAAAATTGCTCAAATTTTCTTGCCTAATCAAATTACTAATCCTTGGCGCACTAAATAAAATATGATAACTACTAACAAAAAAATTAAGGTATCATTACTTGTTTGGAACTTATCTACTAACGATGGTTTTATTCGTGCCTATTTATTACAAAAAGCTTTGATTAAGTTAGGCTATGAAGTAGAAATTATCGGTTTTTTGTTTGGTAAAAGCTTATATAAAGCAATCCCTAATGAGGTTCATGTATATACTGTAGAAGGGTGTAATTTTCCGGGAATCATTAAATCCATTTGGAAAATTTTAAAACTTATTAATGGAGATATTATTTATGCAATTAAACCTCAAACAGCCAGTTTTGGAGTGGCTTTATTAAAAAAGCTATATAGCAAAAAACCAGTAATTTTGGATATAGATGACTGGGAACTTAGTTGGCATGGTGGCGATGCTTGGCATTATCGCCCTACTTTCAGACAGTTAGCTAGGGAATTATTAAAACCAGATGGTGCGCTCAGAAGTCCTCAACATCCTTTATATGTTAAATGGATGGAGGATTGCATCATTTATGCTGATGCAGTAACAGTACATACAAATTTTTTACAAAAACGTTTTGGCGGTGAATTTCTTCCCAACGGAAAAGATACAAGTTTATTTGATCCTACTAAATATAATCCTGAAGCTAGTAAAATTCGCTATGGTTTATCAGGATATAAAATATTAATGTTTCCTGGCGCACCTAGACCTTATAAAGGTGTAGAGGATGTGCTTTTAGCCCTAGATAAAATTAATCAGCCAGACTTAAAATTAGTAATTGTCGGTGGTAGTCCTTATGATGATTATGATGAACAACTCCAACAAAAGTGGGGACGTTGGATAATTAAATTACCAAATTATCCAGCTGAAATCATGCCTGATATAGTAGCGGCTGCTGATATTGTTGTTGTTCCCCAAAGAGATACACCAGAAACCCGTGCTCAATTTCCTTTAAAACTGACAGATGGAATGTCAATGGCTAAGCCTGTATTATCGACGCGGGTTGGAGATATTCCCGAAATTTTAGGTGAAACCGGTTATTTAGTTGAACCAGCTAAGCCCGAACAACTTGCTGAACAAATTAAATTAATATTTAACGATTTAGAGTTAGCAAATCAACGAGGTAAAAAAGCTAGAGAAAGATGTGTAGAAAAATATAGCATAGAAGCTATGGCTGCTAGTCTGCAATCAGTAATTTCTCGGTTGTGAATACTTCAATGAATAGATATGAATGTTTATTTTTGAAACACAATTTAATTTATTTTTGTTTAAGAAAAAACTGTGATTTTACGTAACTTTTAAAGAAAGAATTTGCATGATTTAATTTGGCAATAATTTAAAGATTGTGTTAATAATGAGTAAATTATTCTCTGCATAACTGATGTCTACTAAAAACCTACTGCTGAGATTTGCTAAGCCATATCCAGGCTTGAGCATTCTAACAATAATTTTAGGGTTTTCAGGAGCATTATTTAATGGTGTTAGTACAACTTTAATTGTGCCAGTTATTTTAAAAATTGTCGGGCAAGAAGTCAATTTAAGCAACGGCCCACCAATTTTGACAATTATTATGTCTCCATTCGATAGCATCCCTGAAGCTTATCGAGTCGGAGTCATGGCAGGGGCAATTATATTTAGCATTTTTTTGAAAAATTTAGCTAATTATACTAGTAGTTTAGCATCGAGTTCTTTAACGCGAATGCTGACATCAGATATGCGAGAAGCTGGATTAAAGTTATTATTAGAAGTTGATATAGATTATTTTGCCAAAACTAAAGTTGGCGATGTCATTCATAAACTTGGTGGAGAAATTGGCAGGGCAGCAACTGCTGTCGGTAGTACAATCAGACTAATTATACTTATAATTACAATTATTGTTTTTGTTGGATTATTGTTGTCAATTTCCTGGCAGATGACGATTGCAGCTACAGTTTTATTATCTTTAGTCACCTTAATTAATCAGTTTGCGATCGCTCGTTCTAAAAACTTTGGTAAGCAGCTCAGTGAGATGTCGAAAGCATATTCCATCACTGTACTAGAAACCTTGAATGGCATACGCTTAGTGAAGTCAACGGGTAATGAAAATAGAGAATTTCATAAAATTAAGCATTTAATTCGGGAGCGTGAAAAAGCTGACTTTCAATCTCAAGTAAACTCAGAAGCGATCGCACCTTTGAGTGAGGTTATGGGAGTTACAGCTTTAATGCTGATTGTCTTATTAAGTAAAACTTTTTTTGCTAATCAAATTCTCTCCCTTTCCACCGTCATCCTGACATATTTATTGGTGTTGTTGCGCGTATTACCATTAATTTCCCAATTAAATTCTTTGCGTAGCGCCTTTGCTAGTACAGCCGCCAGCGTAGAGGTAATTAATGAATTTTTAAGCCTAGATAATAAGCCATTCATGGGCAATGGTAAGCTGATTTACACCAAATTAGAACAAGGAGTAAGTTTTGATGGACTATCTTTTAGCTATCCGGGACAGGAAAAATTAGTCCTTCAAGATGTCAGCTTATATTTACCAAAGGGTCAAACCCTGGCATTGGTAGGCGGTTCCGGTGCGGGAAAATCAACTTTAGCAGACCTGTTACCCAGATTTTATGACCCCACGGCTGGTAGCATCACCCTCGATGGCAAAGATCTGCGGGAATTCGATATTTTATCGTTAAGACAACGGATGGGTATTGTCAACCAAGATACCTTTCTGTTCAATGAATCAGTGCGTTATAACATCGCCTACGGTAACCCAGAAGCCAGCGAAGCAGAGATTATCACCGCCGCCAAGCAAGCCAACGCCTATGAATTTATTACTAAATTACCTCAAGGATTTGATACCTTAATTGGCGATCGCGGCGTCATGTTATCTGGGGGACAAAGACAAAGATTAGCGATCGCGCGCGCACTAGTACAAAATCCCGAAATTTTAATCCTTGACGAAGCCACCAGCGCCTTAGATACGGTTTCCGAACGTCTAGTACAAACCGCACTGGACGATTTAAGCCGCGATCGCACAACCTTAGTAATTGCGCATCGTCTGTCCACAGTTCAAAAAGCCGATCAAATAGCAGTCTTAGATCGCGGACGTGTAGTAGAAGTAGGTACCCATGACGAACTTTTAGACAAAGGTGGCTATTACTCACGCCTGTATTCAATGCAATTTGCTGAATCTCCAGAAAAGAACTCAGCACGTTTAAAAATCTTGAATGCAATGCGTAAGTATTCAACGCAGATTATCCAACCCCCGGAAGTTGCAGTTTCCCAAAATCAAAGCTTGATCCGCATTTCTCACGAAATTCGCACGCAGCTAAATTCCATAATTGGGTTCCTACATCTATTAATTGATGAGCTTGTAGACGATATTCAAGAACGGCAAGAAATAATTGAAGAAGCTTACAAATCAGCTTGGAGAATTTTGAATATTATTGACATTTTTGATGACATTTTGAACATGCAAACTAATAGGAATTTAGTGGCAATTGTTGAAGGCAATTCAAACAGCATAATTCTCCAACAGCCAAGTCTGATTCAGATATCGGATGATTTTCGTCATACTCTTAATTTTATACGTAGCTCTCTCCGCTTATTAGGCGATAACACGTTAGACAATCCTGAAACTCAAAATCAATTGATAGCAGAATCCTATGAATCTGCCATATCTTTATTAGAGAAATTACAAAAAATCGAAGATATTATCAGCAATTAAAATCATGAATCAGACCGTTACAAAAAAACATTATATTTTTTTTATTGGAGAAACTTTACCTAAGCCAGAAGCTCATTTAGTCCAGTCTACAAATGCTGCTAATGGTGCAGCTAACCTAGGTTACTCAACTGTTTTAGTTTATCCAGAAACCAAACCCAAACCGCAGAATTTAATTAATCTTCTTCGTCCCTTTCAACCAAAAAACACACCAATAGAACTGATTAAATATTACAACTTGCACGATCGGTTAAAAGTTTCTCCCTTACCCATGCTTTGGCCTATCGATCGCATTCAGCATAAATTCGCAGATTCTAACACCATTGCCTGTAAATATTATTTACCCTTTCACATTCTCCCCACTACTAAACTTGTCCATAGTCGTAACTGGAATTTTGTCAAAGCTGCGATTAAAAATGGTGTACCAGCAATTTACGAACACCATCATCATGAAGATAAGCAATTTGAGCCAGAAATTATTAATCATCCATTATTTCAAATTGCAGTCACAGTTGTAGATACAATTCGTGAATCCATGATTAAAAATGGTATGCCGCCTGACAAAGTGATTAAACTCCACAATGGTTTTAATCACTTATTTATGCAGAGACAACCAGAAAAAGCAGCAGAATGGCGGCGTAAATTACTGCAAAATCAACGCTCACATTTAGTAGTATATGCGGGAGCGCTACAGCAATTTAAAGGTATTGATATCCTAATTGATGTGGCTAGCCAAATGCCAAGTGTACAATTTGTCTGTGCAGGTGGAAAGCCAACAGAAGTCCAACATTATGAGCAATTAGCCAGTCAAAAGCAAGTTCCTAACATTACATTTTTAGGATATATTTTGCATCATGAATTAGCATCTTTACTGCAAGCTGCTGATATTTTAGCTCACCCCCATTGTTTAGGAGCCGCTGCAACTTTTACATCTCCATTAAAGCTATTTGATTACTTCGCTTCTGGAACTCCAATTGTTGCCACAAAAATTCCCTCATTAATCGAATTTAAAAATACTAAAGCTATAGCTGCTTGGTGCGAACCAGATAACCCCATAAAATTTGCTGAATCTTTACAGCGAGTTTTAGCAACCCATCCCCGAAAAGTAGAAGGTTATGCCGATAGTGTGGAATTTGTACAGCAGTTTTCTTGGGAAAATCGCGCTGCCAAAATCTTAAGTTACGTCGATAAATCCCTACTTCCTCCACTTATTATTTAACTAAATTTTAATTATATGAATATTCAAACTATTGGAATGATTAGCAGCTATCGAGGTTTAGAAACTAGAGCTGATTGGCTATGGCAACAAACACCACAACCATTTGGTAGGTGGGGTCATATGCAAATGCAAGCACTAGCATCCAAACCAGATTTTCTATTAATGTATCAGTTTGATTTTGCTCCACTATTTTCCAAAAAATCTTGGTTAGATAAATTTCGCAACCCAGAAAATAAATCAGTAATTGATGTCAGCTCATTGCTGCGTGGCGTTAATAAAGAGCGCATCATATATTTATTAAGGGAACCACCTTTAACAGAAATTATTGATATTACTAAATATAATTATCAACAAGCACAAAATTATTGTGGTTACGTTTCCGGCCCCGATGATTTTGCCCCAATTCCCGATTATATGCCAGCAATTTGGTATCATTCTAATTCCTTCCAGGATTTAAATGAGATGCCATGTCCGGCAAAAATTTCTACCTGTAGTTGGATTACTTCTGGTATTAGCCGTACAGTAAATCATCGCCAGCGCTTAGAGTTTTTACAAACTTTACAATCAAGGGAAATTAAGTTTGATTTATACGGACGAAATTTACCTCAATGGGCAAATATTTCGGGAGAATTGAGTAATAAATGGTATGGCATGGCACCATATTATTACAATTTAGCAATTGAAAATTATGCTGAGAATAATTGGTATGTCAGCGAGAAACTTTGGGATAGTTTACTTGCTTGGTGTTTACCAATTTATTATGGCGGCTCTGCTGCCGATAAATTATTACCACCGGGTAGTTTTTTAAGATTACCTAGTTTAGATGAAAAAGGTATTGCCTACATTCAAGAAGTCACATCTACCCCCGATGCTTGGTATGCAGCTAAAGATGCGATCGCGGAAGCACGCCAAATCATTTTACACAAACTGAATCTATTGAATTGGCTATCAAATTTTGTTATTCAATACTCATAAACTATGAATGGTATTTGCACTCTTGCTAATGATTATGTTTTCGATCAATTAATAGCTTTACTTAACAGTATTGATGCCATATTAGGTGCAGATGTTCCTGTTTGCATCTATCCTTTTGATGACCAGACACAACGGATTACAGAGGAAATCAGCAAGCGACCGAATGTGTTTATTTACGACGATCGAGAATCCATCAATTCTTGGGATCGATTTATGCTATCAGCAGCACCAGAACGCTTGAATCGCAGTAAATTTCGCCTCTATGGTGCTCACCGTCGTTTTTGTGCTTTTGATGGCCCCTTTGATAAATTTATCTATTTAGATGCAGATACTTTAGTGATGAACTCACTAGCAGAAGTATTTGCCAAACTAGATAGTTATGACTTTGTTGTTTATGATTTCCAATTTAAAGACGTTAGTAAAGTATATAACGTTAATTCTCTCAAACTGCGAGAAATATTTCCGCAACAACGTATAGATACAGAAATATTTTGTTCCGGTTTTTACGCTTCTAAACGAGGTATTTTTAATAGTGAACAAAGAAAATTTTTACTAGAATATCTGCAAAATGGTGAAGGAGAAATCTTGTATGCAGGTGCAGGAGAACAACCTTTACTTAATTATATGGTAATGCGGTCTAACTTGAGTTTTTATAACTTCGCTCAACAATTACCAGCAAATGCAGCCACAGGATGTTCTGTAAGCTCAAAGCACTTTGAGGAAAGAGAACATATTCTTTATGATAAAGGCAATCAATTAACGTATTTGCATTATATTGGCGTTCCTCCACACATTCATCAAGCAGTATGTGCGGGAGAAAATATTGATTTTCCCTATAGAGAATTATTTCTTTATTATCGCTACCTACACGAACCAGAAAAGCGTCCAATATTTGCTAATCCGCCTCAGCCTTATAATGCTCCAGCACCTAATTTATTTACCAGAGCATTAAGAAAATTAAAGTTAATTCCCCAAGGATAATTTATGAATCGAGGTATTTATATAGTTGCTAATGACAAGGTGATAGATAATGCGATCGCCTTACTTAATAGTATTCGCTTCTATGACCAAGAGGTGCTAATTTATCTCATACCTTTTAATGAGAATTATCATAATATTGCCGATAAACTCAGCACCTTGCATAATGTGCAACTTTTCCCCAACCTAGAACTAATTGAACAATTTACTCAGCGGATAGGTGATATCTTTGATAAAGATTTTCTCGCTTTACCTAATAAAATGCGCAAACTAGTTACATGGTTTGGGCCTTTGGACGAGTTTATTTATATTGACACTGATATTGTTGTTTTTGAAAAAATTGCTGACAATTTAGACAAACTATCTGAAGTTGATTTCTTCTGCTGCGATTATCATCATGCGAATGACAAGTTACGTAATATCTTTTCTCCATTAGTAAAAGAGCAACAAATATTTTCCGATAGTCAATTAGAAGATGTTTTTAATAGTGGGTTTTGGGCTTCCAAAAAAGGTATTATTACTGAGCAACAGATGGATAACGCTTTGCGTGAATGTGCATCCCATCGCGAATACTTTGATTTTTCTGAAGGCGTGACCGACCAACCAATTTTAAATTATTTGGTTCTCAAACTAATAGCTAAACGCGGTAATCTTGTCAAAATTCCTGGGGGAGG
Organism: Tolypothrix sp. FACHB-123; assembly: GCF_014697075.1. Classification (GTDB taxonomy): domain Bacteria; phylum Cyanobacteriota; class Cyanobacteriia; order Cyanobacteriales; family Nostocaceae; genus Aulosira. The sequence goes on from NZ_JACJRE010000103.1 coordinate 15,137, forward strand.
TTCTGGAAGTTGGGCTGGTTCCCAAAATTTTCAACAACAAGATTATGCGCTTTATGACAGAGGACAACGACTGAAATATCTTCATTGGGCGGGAATCAAAATAAAAGCGAATAGCCCTTATTGGGAATTATGGGAATACTATCGTTATCTGCATGAAGGGAAATTTGCATTTATTCCCAAACTAACTCGTCGTTTATTTCCTTTTGTCACTGCCCGTATTTAATAACCGGAGTATTGCCATGATTGATGGTATTTACACTTTAGCTAATGATATAGTTTATGACCAACTAGTAGCTTTACTCAACAGTATAGACGCTAATGCTGGTAGAAAAATTCCTGTTTGTGTGATTCCCTATAATCAACAATTAGATAAGGTAAAAGCAGAAATTGCAACTAGAGAAAATGTTACTTTATTTGCAGATTATACTTCCATATCCCGTTGGGAAAACTTTGGTTCTCGGATTTGGCAAGCTCACCCAAGAGCATTAAAGCTCTGGAAAGAATATGGTTTATCAGAAAATTATCGTCTCGAAAGACACCGCAAACTTTGTTGTCTAGATGGCCCATTCGACAAGTTTATTTTCTTTGATGGAGATACATTGTTAATGAAGCCATTAGATGATGTCTACCAAAAATTAGATGATTATGATTGGATAGCTAATGACTATCAATATAAATCAGATTTGAATTATATATTTAACTGGTCTGAAGAGAAAATAGAAAATACTTTTAAGTTAAAAAATATCAGCAAGCATATTTTTTGTTCTGGTTGGTTTGCTTCTAAAAAGGGAGTTTTTAATGAAGAAACCTTAGCTAAGCTACTAGAAAATTTAGAGGCTGGTGAAGCTGATGTATTAGCTTGGGCTGACTCGGATCAAACAGTGATGAACTATCTAGTTTTACGTAGCGGTATTTCTTATTATAATTACGCGTATCACAGTCAAGGGACTGGTTGTCACTGGAGTTCTAAATTTGATGTTGTTGATAATATACTTTATGACCAAGGAAACCCAATCACTTATCTTCACTATATGAGTGTAGCTTCTTCAGATTTTACGCGGCTGTGTAAAGGTGAAGATGTTGATATTCCTTATCGAGATGTGTTTTTGCATTATCGATATTTAAAATCTCCAGAAACTAGACCAAAAAGCTTTTGGCGTCCCAGTCGGTTTACCCAATTGCAAAATCAGACTAAGAATTTTGTACAACAAAAAGTTAGTAATTTTAAGCTGAATTATCGTAATTTTAAAGATAAAATTACCAGAAATTCTGTATAACCCGTATTCCGCACTTCATTATGAAGCATAAAGAACTACATAGCTGTACTGAAGCAAAAGGTAAATAATAATACAATTAAAAACCAGGAACCAGACATTTA